>NZ_JAFCUO010000005.1:0-365806 GCF_049896545.1 Pseudomonas sp. TWR3-1-1 | reverse complement strand
AATCGGTAGTGTCGAAGCCTCCTCGTCGGACATGTTGTCGGGCGCACGAACAGCGCTTTCTTCGTGAATTATCATGTACTCAGCCAAGCCACCTGGCAGCGGCATGCCAAAGCAGTAGGTAGGTTCGTCCAGCCTTGGCTCACCATCAATCCAGCGCGAGTAGAGGTGCGAGTTGACGCGGTCGCCCACTTTGAATCGGCTTACGCCTTCGCCCAAGGCGACTACAGTGCCCGATGCATCGCTGACCGGGATCAGTGGCTTGGGTACCAGGTGAGGTTCGTAGAAGCCATCGACGATGGCCTTGTCGCGGAAATTCAAGGAAACCGCGCCAATTTTTACCAACAACTCGCCGGCCTTGGGGACGGGCTTAGCTGTTTCGCCGAGCGCCAGATTATCGAGACCAAAATCGTTCAAAAGCCATGCTTTCATCTGTCTATCTCCAGTTAGGGGGACCTACTGGCGACATTCTTCCCAAGTCAGACCGCTCAATAAATACCCAGGCCGGCAAAGGATTGTTATTTTATCAGGCAACAATCAGGCTGCGAGCTTGCTATAAAAAGGCAACTAAATTCTGAGTGAGAAAACGTAATGGAACTGCTCCAGTCTATGCAAGTCTTTACCCGATTGGCGGAACTTGGCAGTTTCACCCGCGCGGCGGATGCCATGCAGATCGGCCGTCCGCAAGTAACTCGCGCGATACAGGAGTTGGAAACTTCGCTTGGGGTGCGGCTGTTTCAGCGCACCACCCGTACGGTGAGGCTCACCTCGGAAGGAGAGCAATTCTACGAGCGTGTTAAAGCGATTCTTGACGAAGTTGCGGGTGCCACGGCGATGTTCTCGTCTCCAGGCTCAACCCTGCGTGGTAGATTACGGGTCGATATACCCACCGCGTTTTCGCAGCCGGGGCTGATCGAAAGCTTGCGAGAGTTTTCCATCCTCTATCCTGCAATCGAGTTGGCCTTGGGGGTCACCGATAGAACCGTCGATCTGGTCGCAGAAGGTGTGGACTGTGCGCTGAGAATCGGCGAGTTACCAAGCTCTAGTCTAGTAGCCCGTCGCATCGGTATGGCCACTATGATCACCTGCGCAGCGCCCCAATACTTGAAGGAACACGGCGAGCCCAAAACATTAGAGGATCTAAGGGCGCACCGCGGCGTGACCTTTCTCTCTGGGCAAAATCAGCGCCCGCTGGCTTGGCAATTTATGGAAGGGGCTCGCGAGCAATCTCACATCTGCCGCCTGGGCATCACAGTCAACGAGTCCAACGCCTATGTCGAGTGCGGCGTCGCGGGCTTCGGCATACTTCAGGCCCCTGGTATTACTCTGGACCGTTTTTTAACCAACGGAACATTGGTTGAGGTGCTTCAAGCCTATCGTCCGCATCCAAGGCCCGTGTCGGTCCTGTACCCCAGCCGCGCGCATCTGGCGCCGCAGGTCGAGGTTTTTGTTAATTGGGTTCGCGAACAACTCCCCAAACTTTATGGACGCTGGCTAGAGAGTTAGCGCAAAGCGGAAGTGTGGGTGCGGAGTGACCGCTTTGGGCCGATTCTGTTGAAAAAGTAGCTCCCCTATCTGGCCTGCGGCAAAATATCTGCATTGGCCAGCAGGGAAGCACGCAGCATGATGGGACAGTTATCGAGTGGGCAGGATCGGCTGTTCTACTCGTTCAACCTTGAAGATCACATTCCAGCCAATCACCTTCTGCGCAGCATTGATCGGTGTCTCGATCTGAGCGACCTGCGCCATCACCTCGCCGATTTTTACAGCCCAATTGGGCGTCCTTCGATTGACCCTGAGCTTATGATCCGCATGCTGATCGTGGGCTATTGCTACGGTATTCGCTCCGAGCGGCGGCTGTGCGAAGAGACCCATTTGAACCTGGCGTATCGCTGGTTCTGCCGGTTAAGTCTTGAAGATGAAGTCCCCAATCACTCGACCTTTTCCAAAAAACGACACGGCCGATTTCGGGACAGCGATCTCTTTCGCTGGCTGTTCAATGAAGTGCTGCGTCGTTGCATGGACGCAGGCTTGGTCAAAGGTGAAGGCTTTGCCGTGGACGCCAGCATCATCAAAGCGGATGCCAGCCGGCAGCGCGGTGTACCGGGTGATGAACAGGTCAACTGGAGCGATCCGGCCCTGAGCACCCGCGCCGTGCGTGAGTATCTTGAGGCACTCGATGAAGAAGCTCTGGCCGAAACGCTACCGAAGCGCCTATCGCTGACTGATCCTCAAGCCCGCTGGACCGCAGCTCCAGGTGGCCCAGCGTTCTACGCTTACTCCACGAATTATCTGATCGATACCGAGCACGGCGTGATCATGGATGTGGAACCCACACCCGCTCATCGCACGGCCGAAGTCGAGAGCACCAAGACGATGATCGACCGGGTCGAAGCGGAGTTCGACATCAAGCCAGAACGCTTCATTGGCGACACCGCTTACGGTACCGCGTCGATGCTGGCCTGGATGGTAGAGGAAAAAAATATCGAGCCGCATGTGCCGGTGTGGGACAAAACAGAGCGCAAGAACGACAGCTTTTCGAGTAACGATTTCCACTGGAATGAAGAGGCCGAGGAATACCGCTGTCCGGCCGGCAACGTATTACGCAGCGAATGGCGAGCCTTCAAAAACGAGCGTTCGCACGTCACCAAAGCCAACACCATCATCTTCCGATCCCGGCAGACCGACTGCGTTGCCTGTCCGATGAAAGCCAAGTGCTGCCCGCACACTGCGTTCCGCAAGATCGCCCGCAGCATCCATGAAGCCGCGCGCGATGTGGCCCGGCGAATCGCAACGACACCTGCGTACGTGCGCTCTCGCCACGAACGTAAGAAGGTCGAAATGTTGTTTGCCCACCTCAAGCGCATCCTGAAACTGGATCGCCTGAGACTACGTGGCATGAGTGGCGCGACTGATGAATTCACGCTGGCCGCTGCGGTACAGAACCTGCGACGGCTGGCTAAATTTACATCTCAAGGGCCACCTGTCACGGGATAGGTGCGCCTGCACTCAGCAAAAAACCTCAAATAAACCCACTAACTGAGCAGCAACGGTCAACGAAGGGCCGAGAAACCACTCAATGTGGTGAGTCGGTTCTTAGCCGATGGTCGTGCCTGAGTTCAGGTCAGCTGAAAAACCGACTTTTTCAACAGAATCGGCCGAATGCTGACGATCACCTGGCAATGCTAATCCTTAGTGTTGGGAGGCCTAGGTTCGGGTGGCGGTATACCAAAACCTACCCTGAATGCCACAGCTTATCGTTTGCTAATGCACGAGAAACCATTGATTTTTTTGATCCTTGACTAAGAAATTTATTCATATATTACAATGATATAAGGTTTTGTTAGATCGAGCATGGGGTGCTAGGCGGGTAGGGGCATGCCGTTACATTTCAGATCGTGGACTGGACTCAAAACATCCCTAGCAAGCCAAGAAAGTTGAGGATGAACTAGTCTTCTACAAATCCAACTTTCAGGACGATAGTCATGCCTTCTCACTCCGAATCCAATATTGCCATGGCAGATGCTCTGACATTGTTACTGCACAATCAGCATGCGCTAGCGGCGGCGGTAGAGGAGGTCACGAAATGGCTTTCTGACAATGGCATACAGCGTGTTGCAGATAACGCACTCGTTGCCATGGAAACGCTGGACACAAATGCACAAGCGCTTACAGATACTATTACGCGCCTCCGAAACGTTTAGGGGGTATTACCCTGGAGCTTATTCACCCAGCGGAGTGCTGTTAAATTGATGGTTTTTTGGGTCCAGAACCTAAGGCCGAGTCTAGGCGGAATGAGGCTTACAAGGCGTAAGATATTTCCGAGTAATGGGACACCAAATGCCATGCAGGCCACGGTTCTAAAGGAATCAAGACACGGATTGCAAATCCGCCCACGCCGGTTCGATTCCGGCCTCGGCCTCCATACAGAAAACCCCGTAGATCACCGTCTACGGGGGTTTTTTATGCCTGCGATTTGACGATAGCTTCCGCGATTTTTTGGGTTGCTTCCGCAAGCAGCCTCTTGAATCCGTAGCTGGAGCCTTGTGACGGAGGGTTGGGTTATTATAGCCTGAGTAGCCTGCTTTCGGCCAAAAGCAGACAGTCGACATGAAGTTACTTGCTAGATATATGTGGATATGCGTATATTCGATTTTTCATATATGCAGAGCGGCCCATGATCACTCCTCCCGAAGTCTTTAAGAGCCTCGCTGACGAAACCCGCGTCCGCGCCATGCTGCTCATCGCCAATCAAGGTGAACTCTGCGTCTGCGAACTGATGTGTGCGCTTGACGACAATCAGCCGAAAATCAGCCGCCACCTCGCGCAACTGCGCAGCAATGATTTGCTGCTCGATCGCCGTCAGGGCCAGTGGGTCTATTACCGTCTCAACCCGGATCTGCCAACGTGGGTACGCGAAATCCTGCAAGTGACGTCCCTGGCCAATGCTGACTGGATCAAGGATAACGTCACCCGTCTGCAGAACATGGACGGACGCCCGGTGAGCGAAGCTGCCTGCTGCTGAATCCGGATTAGAGAGTTTTGAAATGTTGCTGGCTTTCGCTGTTTTCGTCTTCACCCTCGCACTGGTCATCTGGCAACCCAAAGGATTGGGCGTCGGTTGGAGCGCCACGTTCGGTGCCGTGATCGCCCTTGCTGTCGGTGCCGTTTCGCTGCAGGACATTCCCACAGTGTGGGCCATCGTCTGGAACGCCACCGCCACGTTTATCGCGGTGATCATCATCAGCCTTCTGCTGGATGAAGCCGGCTTCTTTGAATGGGCGGCACTCCACGTTGCACGATGGGCAAAGGGCAGTGGTTATCGATTGTTCGCGTTCTGCGTGTTGCTTGGCGCGGCGGTGGCGGCGGTATTCGCTAACGACGGTGCGGCGCTGATCCTTACGCCCATTGTGATGTCGATGTTGCTGGCGCTGCGCTTTTCACCGGCGGCGACGTTGGCATTCGTGATGGCAGCAGGGTTCATTGCCGACACGGCCAGCCTGCCGCTGGTGGTGTCCAATCTGGTCAACATCGTGTCCGCCGACTACTTCGGCTTGGGCTTTGCCGAATACG
This sequence comes from Pseudomonas sp. TWR3-1-1, assembly GCF_049896545.1. Taxonomy (NCBI): domain Bacteria; kingdom Pseudomonadati; phylum Pseudomonadota; class Gammaproteobacteria; order Pseudomonadales; family Pseudomonadaceae; genus Pseudomonas; species Pseudomonas sp. TWR3-1-1. The sequence continues at coordinate 360,736 of NZ_JAFCUO010000005.1, read as the reverse complement.
CATCGGTGATGGTGCCGGTGAGTCTGGTGAGTGTCGCGGCGACCTTACTGGTACTGTTTGTGTACTTCCGGCGCGATGTACCGCTGCGCTACCCGGTTGAGGCGCTTCAGGAACCCAAAGCAGCGATTCGCGACCACGCCACCTTCGTGGTCGGCGGCTGGACACTGCTGATATTGCTGGTCGGACTGTTCGCACTGGACCCACTGGGGATTCCTGTCAGTGCCGTCGCGGCAGTGTGTGCGGCGATCCTTTTTGGGGTCGCTGCCAAGGGCCACAAGATCGCTACCCGAAGGGTTATCCGTGATGCGCCGTGGCAGATTGTGGTGTTCTCGCTGGGCATGTACCTGGTGGTGTATGGCTTGAAGAACGCCGGGTTGACTGACCTACTGGCCGTCGTCCTCGACCGCTTGGCCGAGCAAGGTTTATGGAGCGCCACCCTTGGCACGGGCCTGCTGTCCGCGCTGTTGTCATCGGTGATGAACAACATGCCCAGCGTGCTGATCGGTGCACTGTCGATCCAGGCGAGCGACGCCCAAGGGCTCGTTCGCGAAGCGATGATCTACGCCAACATCATTGGCTGCGACCTCGGCCCGAAAATCACTCCCATCGGTAGCCTCGCCACGTTGCTCTGGCTGCATGTGCTGGAACGCAAAGGTCTGCGCGTCACCTGGGGCTACTACTTCAAGGTCGGCATTCTGCTGACCCTTCCTGTTCTGTTGATCACTCTTTCGGCACTGGCACTGCGCCTGAGCCTTTGATGCCCGCCAAAAGCGTTAGGAGCAATCCATGCGAGTTCTGTTCATGTGCACGGCCAACAGTTGCCGCAGCATCCTCTCTGAAGCCATGTTCAATCATCTGGCGCCAGCGGGATTCGAAGCGGTGAGTGCCGGCAGTTTTCCCAAAGGTCAGGTGTTGCCGCGCAGTCTGTCGACGCTGCAACAGGCCGGCATCGCCATTGATGGTTTGCACAGCAAAGGCAACGATGCCTTCGAAAGTAACCCGCCGGACATCGTCATCACAGTGTGCGACAAAGCCGCTGGCGAGACTTGCCCGGTGTATTTCGGCCCGGCGCTGAAATCCCACTGGGGACTGGAAGATCCATCCGATGTAGATGGTGACGACGAGACGATTGACGCAGCTTTCCGAGCGACATTGGCACGCATCGGACTACGCTGCCTGGCCTTCCTCGATCTGCCCTTTGCAACCCTCAGCCGCGATGAATTGAAAACCGCACTCGACCGAATCGGCACACTTTAAGGAGAACCCATGTCCGCCCATCTACCCAACCTCGACCTGACCTTGTTCGATGACGGTAAACCTGCGAAACCGGGCGAGCACAAACCGCGCATCCTGCTGCTTTACGGCTCGACCCGCGAACGCTCGTTCAGCCGTCTGCTGGTAGAAGAAGCCGCGCGCCTGCTCGAACACTTCGGCGCCGAAACGCGAATCTTCAACCCGTCCGGACTGCCCCTGCCCGACGACGCTCCGGTCGACCATCCCAAGGTGCAAGAATTTCGTGACCTAGTGCTGTGGTCGGAAGGTCAAGTCTGGTGTTCACCAGAGCGGCATGGTGCGATGTCCGCCGTGTTTAAGGCGCAGATCGACTGGATCCCACTGGAACTCGGCGCCGTGCGCCCGACCCAAGGCAAGACCCTGGCGGTGATGCAGGTCTGCGGCGGTTCGCAATCGTTCAACGTGGTCAACCAGTTGCGCGTGTTGGGCCGCTGGATGCGCATGTTCACCATCCCCAATCAATCTTCTGTGCCGAAGGCCTATATGGAATTCGACGACGCTGGGCGGATGAAAGCGTCGCCGTTCTACGATCGTGTGGTGGATGTGATGGAGGAGCTGGTGAAGTTCACCGTGCTGCTACGCGATCAACAGGCGCATTTGGTCGACCGCTACTCCGAGCGCAAAGAAAGCTCTGAGCATCTGATGGCGCGTGTTAATCAGCGTTCAATTTGAGAGGGTGGCATGTCTATTGAGTTAAGAGTTGCCCATACGGATTACGCAGAAGAAATTCAGGCCATTTACGCGCCAATCGTCGAAAACACTTCCATCTCTTTCGAAGAGGTTACGCCTACGGTCGAAGATATGCGGCAACGCATATTAACCACCCTGAAAACGTACCCTTTTTTGGTGGCTACTCGAGAAGGTCGAGTGATCGGCTAAGCCTGTGCGAGCCAGCATCGTGCTCGTGCTGCCTATCGCTGGGCAGTCGACGTTACAGTGTATATCGCTCAAAGTGATCGTCGCACTGGCGTTGGACGCAGCCTTTATGCCGCATTGCTTCCCATCCTCACACGACAGGGCTTTCGCTCTGCCTATGCCGGTATTTCGCTACTGAACGCCGAAAGTATCGCCTTGCACGAGCGAGTTGGCTTCAAGCCCATCGGCATATTTTCCGAGGTTGGTTTCAAACTCGGAGAATGGCACGACGTGGGTTATTGGTGCTATGTACTGGCCGGGGCAACAACTCCGCCGAGTGAAATCCAGCCATCTAGCGCTTTCAATGAATGATTGATCGTGAAGTATTGCATGGATTTTTTTATAAAATTCGCGAAGGACGTGATCATTTATGAATGTCTGCTTTTGGCCGATTGCCGCCATTTAGGGCAGGTGTGCCCACAACACTCAGATGATTTTGTGAAACAGATGGGATGAATTTGGTCGGCAGGACGCCGGGGGAGGGTAAAAATCAGTTCCGATACAAATATCTGAACCCTTGTAGAATGCGGTCTGTAGAGGCGCTGAAAGTGGCAGGTTTCGGAAAGGAAGGAAGGCTCCAGCCCTTGGCCCGCCGCAGCCTTCATATCGGTCTTGAAAACCGTCGACTGTAACAGGTCCATGAGTTCGAATCCCATCGCCTCCGCCATATTGCTACACCGACAGAGCCCGTCATAGACGGGCTTTGTCGTTTCTGGGGTTTGGGAAAAGGGTGTTGTATTGTTGGGCTAGCATCTGCTTCGACGTTTCACATCCCTGCCACGCCAGCGTCCAGCGAGGCGTTAGCTGCTCAGGTAGCTAGATCCAAAAGAGATGGGCTCTTCATCCTTATAAGAAAGCTCTTATTGACCCTTGGCTGAACGGGTCGATACAGTCCGCGCACTTCAATGGTTTGACCTGAACTAGTCGCTGCTATATGGCCCTGGTGCTTAAGGAAAATACGACCTGTACATGCGCCTGATTTATTCTGACGACCGAGAAGTACTTGGGGTTCGTTACAGTGAGATCGAAGCCCTTTTCTTTGCCAAATTCGAAGTCGAAGACGCTTTATGTACGCCTTTCCCCACGCTGAGCCTGTTTGATATCCAAACGTATGGCCGACAATTAAGCCATGAAGAAATCGTAGATGGCGTAGAAACAGGCGACACTTTATTGGTTGAAGATGATCCCTTCAGGGCGCTGAGCCAAGACACATTAAACGAGTATTCCCACATCACTGGGCGTGGTTGGACAGGCAGTTTCCATACGCCTGCTGTGGCCCGGTTGGAGGGGCATGTCTAAGGATTGAGCAGCCGGACAGTGTTCGTCTGCTTATGGCCGACTTCTACCATTCATCGATGGCATCTTTGGGTGGTTACCAATGATGTTCATGACATGTCCTCCACGTGGGAAAGGACAAGGATGGCTAACCGGAGCAACGCTCGCTAACCAGCCAAAAGCAGTGACTCATTCGTTTCGATCAAAGACGAAATGAAGCACGTCAGCACTGTTTTGCTGGGAGTCATCAATTCCCGAGACGAATTGAACCTACGATTGAATAGACAGTGATGCGGTCATCTTCGCGTGACACACCGCCAAAATTTCATCCGCCAGCGCAGAGTCGTCAGGACAGGCGCGCGATAACACGATTGCACCGAGCGCTCGCGCCAGCAGATCGATCATCTGCTCCCTGGCCTCACCAGCGGGAGCATCCGGGCCGTTCGGGCTTTTTTCGCTGAGACTTTGCAGCGTACTCTCAATGCCCTCCGCGAATGCTGACTTCAAATCGCCGGACTGGCGCGCAGCGTCGCCGCACAACGCAGCCAGGGTACAACCCGTGGCCCGGGCGTCGCGATGAGCCCTGGATACATACACATCGATGAAATCCTTGATGCTCAGTGCTTCAGCACTTATGAGCGATTGCGCAAGGCTATTGGCCGAGGCCTCAGCCATTAAGTCGGCCTTCGAGCCGAAATTTTTGTAGAAACCACCGTGGGTGAAACCGGCAGCGGCCATCAAGTCGGCAACGCCGACACCATCAAAACCACGCTCTCGAAAGATGGCTGAGGCCGTTTTAACGATGTGTTCACGATTTTCTAGGGCCTGGGCCTTGGTCACTCGCATGTTCGATACCTCGTTACCGCATGAAATTCATGGCCGTATGATACATAGATGTCGGTCATAATCAAATTCGTTGACAGCTTAGATTTCGATCATCATCATAAATGCCGGCAACATAAACTCACCGGCCGGCACGGAATAAACATTGATGAGCGACCCTATTTTGTTTTCCCCTTACACGCTTGGCACGCTGAAATTGTCAAACCGCGTGGTTCTCGCTCCGCTGACGCGCAATCGCGCCGCAAAAGGCTGTGTGGCGAGTGAGTTTGCTGCTGCCTATTACAGCCAGCGAGCCAGCGCGGGCTTGCTGATTTCCGAAGCTTCACAGATATCTCAGCAGGGACAGGGCTATCAAGACACGCCAGGCATTTACACACCTGCTCAGATAGAGGGGTGGCGCAAGGTGACTGATGCGGTGCACTCCAAGGGCGGGAGAATCTTCCTGCAGCTGTGGCATGTGGGCCGTGTTTCCCATGTCGATCTGCAACAGCACGGCGCCGCGCCGGTAGCTCCTTCTGCGCTTCGTCCCGCGACCAAGGTGTTCGTCAACAATCGTTTCGTGGACGTTTCCGAGCCGCGAGCATTGGCAACTCAGGAATTGCCGGACATCGTCAACGATTTTCGGCAAGCGGCGGCTAATGCCATGGCGGCAGGCTTCGATGGTGTAGAAATCCACGGTGCTAACGGCTATTTGCTGGATCAGTTTATTAAGGACGGCTCCAACCTGCGCACTGATGCGTACGGCGGCTCAATCGCAAATCGTGCGCGTCTGTTGCTGGAAGTGACGGCCGCCGTAGTAGCTGAGATTGGCGCTGATCGCACTGGCATTCGCCTTTCGCCCGTCTCACCAGCCAATGGAGTATCGAGCAGTGATCCGCAGGCTCAGTTCGATTACATCGTCGATCAACTCAATGCTCTGAACATCGTTTACCTGCACGTCGTCGAAGGCGCGACCGGTGGACCTCGCGACGTGGCTCCCTTTGATTTCGAGGCCTTGCGTCAGCGCTTCAAAAATACCTACATCGCCAACAATGGCTATGACTTGGACCTGGCCACTGAACGTCTTGCGGATGACAAGGCCGACCTGATCGCCTTTGGCCGTCCTTTTATTGGCAACCCTGATCTGGTTGAGCGGCTCAAGACCGGTGCGCCACTGGCCGCCTTTGATCCTTCCACGCTCTACGGCGGCGCTGCGGCGGGATACATCGACTATCCGACGCTTGGCGAATCCAGTACTGCCGCGAACTAGGTGCTGGTTGATCAGCCCTTCATTCCCCTTCATGTTTCCAAAAAAGAGCTGACATCATGAGTACTCGTCCTACTGTTCTTATCACTGGCGCCTCCACCGGCATTGGCGCGGTTTATGCCCAACGTTTCGCCCAGCGCGGGCATGACCTGGTGTTGGTCGCCCGCGATCACTCGCGTCTGGAAGCTCTCGCTGCAAGGTTGCGTGACGAACATGGTGTCACCATTGAGGTGGTTCTGGCCGACCTGACTCAACTGAGTGATCTGCACGCTGTCGAAGCACGTCTTCGGGATGACGAGCGCATCGGCATCCTCATCAACAATGCTGGTGCCGCGCAGTCAGGCACCTTCATCGAGCAAAGCACCGACAGCGTTGCGCAACTGGTGGCGCTCAACACCACTGCTCTAGTGCGACTGGCCAGCGCCATCGCACCCCGCCTGGCCAAAGCAGGTGACGGCGCTATCATCAATATCGGTTCGGTAGTGGGATTGGCGCCAGAGTTTGGGATGTCGGTCTATGGCGCTACCAAGGCGTTTGTGTTGTTCCTTTCCCAAGGCTTGAGCCTGGAGCTTTGGCCTCAAGGTGTTTATGTGCAAGCCGTATTGCCCGCAGCCACCCGCACAGAAATTTGGGACCGCGCCGGTATTGACATCAACACCTTGAGCGAAATCATGGAAGTAGATGACCTGGTGGATGCCGCCTTGGTCGGCTTCGACCGCCGCGAACCAGTAACCATTCCTCCGTTGCAAGAAGGCGAGCGCTGGGATGCCCTGCAAACCGCACGTCAGGGCCTTTTGTCGCAGATCAGGCAGTCCGCGGTGGCGCAGCGCTATTTGACTGAAATCTGAATCCTGCCGAGCAGGTCGGTCTCGCCCCGCAATCGGACGGAATACTTATGACTCTATTGGCTAGCAGCAATCAAACAGGTTCCCAGTGGTCATTTATCAACGCGCCGAACCAGTGGGTTATGGTGGGCGGCATACCTCTGGCCTATCGTGATTTGGGACCCAGAACCCAGGTCCCGCTGGTCATATTCAACCATTGGGGGGCTGTACTGGATAACTTTGACCCTGGGATTATTGACGGACTCGCAAAAAAACGGCGTGTCATCACCGCCCAATACCGCGGTATCGGTAGCTCGGGTGGCTCCGCGCCATTGACCGTCGGTGAGATGGCTGATGATGGCATTGGCTTCATTCGTGCGTTGGGTTTGGATAAGGTTGACCTGCTCGGTTTTTCGCTCGGAGGCTTTGTCGCTCAAGATATCGCCCTGAAAGCCCCCGAACGCGTGCGCAGGCTGATCCTCACCGGTACCGGCCCGGCTGGCGGGACAGGCATCGACAACGTTGGTTCGGTGACCTGGCCGTTAATGATCAAGGGGCTGCTGAGGGTACGAGACCCCAAGTACTACCTGTTCTTTACCGCCACGTCCAACGGACAACGCGCTGCGTCAGAGTATTTGCAACGATTGAAAGAGCGCCGCAAAGATCGGGACAAAGGCCCGACACCCCGCGCGCTTCTACGGCAATTGAAGGCCATTACGGCGTGGGGCAAGCAGGCGCCCCAAGAACTTGGTCGCCTGCGGATGCCGACGCTTATCGCTAACGGGGACAACGACATCATGGTGCCCACCGTCAACTCGCATGAGCTGGCAAAGCGTATCCCCGACGCACAACTGGTCATTTATCAAGACGCGGGGCACGGCAGCATTTTTCAAAACCATACCGATTTCGTAGCCAAGGCAGTGGCGTTCCTCGATACCTGACTGCCTGAACCTCTCATTGGCTCAACATTGATCGGGCCGTGGGCCATTCTCATTCCACTGACAAGAGCGGCTGTAACATGAAGGCATTTTTTATCGAGCGTTACGGCAAGCACAACGCAAGGATTGGCGAAGTGCCCGACCCTGCGGTCGGTGTGCATGACGTACTGATCCAGGTGCATGCAAGCAGCGTGAACCCGCTGGACTCGAAGATCAGAGCCGGGGAATTCAAGATGATCCTGCCCTATACATTTCCATTGGTATTGGGTAATGACCTCGCCGGTGTGGTCGTTCGCACGGGCTCGGCAGTTAAACGATTCAAGCCGGGAGACGAAGTCTATGCACGTCCTCCCGAGGATCGGATCGGGACGTTTGCCGAACTGATCGCCGTGAACGAAAGTGCGCTGGCACTGAAACCCTCGAACCTGGACATGGCTGAAGCGGCATCTGTCCCCTTGGCCGTGTTGACGGCCTGGCAGGCACTTGTTGAGATCGCACAGGTGAAAAAAGGTCAGAGGGTATTGATTCATGCCGGATCCGGTGGTGTCGGCACGTTTGCCATACAACTCGCCAAACACTTAGGCGCCTTTGTTGCAACGACGACCAGCACCGCGAATGTCGAATGGGTGAAGGCGCTAGGTGCGGATGTGGTCATCGACTACAAGAAGCAAGATTTTGAAACCGAATTGCACGATTTCGACGTGGTATTGAACAGCCAGAACAACAAAGTACTGATGAAATCAGTCGAGGTTCTCAAGCCCGGCGGACAGATCATTTCACTCTCTGGACCACCGACAGCAGAATTTGCCCAAATGAAAGGCTTGTCCTGGATGCTGCGGCAAGTCATGCGCCTGCTGAGCAGCGGTATTCGTAGAAAAGCCCGTAAGCATGGGGTGAACTATGCATTTTTGTTTATGCGTGCCGACGGAGCACAACTGCAAAAAATCACTTTGCTTATCGAGGCGGGCGTCATCAAACCGGTCATCGATCGCTCCTTCCCTTTTGAATCAACTGCCGAGGCGTTGCAGTACGTCGAGCAGGGCAGATCAAAAGGTAAAGTCATCCTAAAAATCAAGTAAGTGCACTACAAAAAAGCTCGTAGATAACGTGTTGGCCCCAAATATCACCTTCCAGCACCGGGATCAGAGGCACTGAACTTGAGACGTGCACTGGGTATTTCAGTCGTAGCCTGCTTCATCGCTAAACGGCGGCAGGGGGCGCAGACCAGATTACGGGGTATGCAACGCATCTTGAAAGGTAACCAAGTCTGCAAAATATGTAAAAACTGGAAGAATGGCTGGAACGATCATCGGTGGAGGAGCCTCGTGCATGGTGGTTAAGGATGCGTGTAGGGCAGGTGATGCCGAGACTTGTCGAAAAATCAAACTCAAGGACGCAGGTGTATTATCAGGAGGGCTGATAGGTGGTGCGCTGGCCGGTATGGCATCGGCAAGTCTTGCTGTCGCTTCTATGTGCGTGGGGTTGAGTATTGCCTTTGGTAGATCAATGGAGTTAGGCTGCGCAGTCGTTATAGTTGGAGTAGGTGCGTTCGTGGTTGGCTATGTAAGTGGAGAAGATGGAGACGTCATCTAGGAGAATCTCAAATGACAGTAAGTCTTGCTGATCAGGTGTTTATGGTGTTCGGCTTAGCCATCTTCGGTGGGGGATTTTTTTGTATAGGCATTTCTCTTTATATGGCTTATACAAAGATGGATTTTATGTTGGAGCATTTAAAGAATTGTTCGATTGTGAAAGCTCGCTCGCCGCTAAAGTACGGTGGGCCTTGGGGTAAGCTCATGCTGATTGGCTGGATTGCAGGGCTCTTCACTTTTCCTGAGTACTACCTGAAGCGTGGTGAAGCGAGTGCGGAAGATTTAAATAATTTCCCTGTGTGTTTAAGAAAGAAGTTGGTGTTGCTAAAGATGGCATCATTTTTGTTGATTGCTGGGCTGGTTGTTTTATTTATTCTTAGACAGTCGGGCTTGCTTAAGTAAAGTCTTTTTGAACATCCCTCAATTTTTACGCGTTGTTAGTTAGTCTGCCACGATGTGGACTTTTTATTATCCGAAATTTACCTATCATCCCGACCTTTCGCATCGTCGTAGACGGTGTTGTTATCGATGCGTTGATCAACGACTGCCTGCTGTTGCTGCTAAGTAAGTTCCAGTTATCCCCTCTTGCGCAACTCAACCGGTTGACACTGTTTTAAGGATGCCAAAAACCAAGAATTCCTTTTTTTATTCTTATTTCAACAAATTGTTGCTCCTCGAGCTGATCTTTGTTGGATAGGCGATAGAGAACTTTTTTATCTCCACTTTTCAACATCGCATATGGATAGCTCGCTCTGTCTGCGCGTTTATTGCCAAGCTCTACGACCCTGAACTGCTCAGTTCGCTCGGATATCGAGAAACAATTATTAACCGCACTTGCTGAGATGATGCCGACAAAAACAGAAGCAATATAGATGTAAGGGGCTTCGTGTATTTTCTGAGGCCGGTGTTGATTGGGCTTGTCAGTAGGATTATGTTTGTTGTGACTATAAGATATTTTGCAAGCCCTAAAATATAGAAAAGGGGTGATCAGTCCCAATGTTATTCCGATGCCTGTTAGGTAAATGCCGTCAATGACGTCATCATTAAATACGATTGTTTGATATGTATAGAAGGCAGGGATAAAAAAATTAAAATAATAAATGGAATATCTTTTTTGTATCTGAGGCTGGCTTATTGAGCTGTTTTTTTAAATCAACCAACTTTTCTGCTCCAGTCGAAACGCTTCCAGGCTGACAGGTATTAATATCAAGGCACCCAAGCTTGGCTGCAGGTTAACAGTATGTTTTCTCGGAAGTCAATTATCGAATATCTGCGCCCACCACCTCTGCAACGCGCCGTTTCAAAGCAGCGGTGAGGGTAGGGGTCGTGTTTGCTTTTGCTGGGAAAATATATTTTATGGAGTTTACTCGGATGAAATTCAACTCTTCTGCATCCTTGCTGGTACTAATTGGTTTGCATCGATAATCACTGGACTCATTGCGAGGGAGCCTGCTTCAGTGGTGATTATTATTCATAGAGTAAGATCAGGTTGTACTGCGTGAGGTTCATAGAATTTGAGCGCCTGTAGCTGGTTTTTCATCGTCAGATGCATCATGTTTCCAAGCCTGGATGGCTTGGTTTCAGTGGTAGAACCAAAAAAAGCCCACGTATTACTGGGTCTGCAACCAAGCGCCACTTCCCAAGTAATGGTATTCATAGTTTCCAGCAGGCCCTTTGCTGTATGTGCATAGACGATTTTTTAAAAAAGGAAATGACTCAGGCTAAACAGAGTTAAATGCTACTTCTGCCACTCTTAAGTGGTAAGCGGATAGTAATAAGGTGGCCTTATTAGTGTTCATATTTATAGTGGGGTTGCTTTTTTCTTCGGTGGTGCTTTATTGTCTGAAGTGTCCTCGATGCAAGTTTTCCGTGCAGTTGAAGACCACGCTGAAATTGAAAAGGGTTGGTGTGGCGATCGGGATAATACATAGATCAACTTGCCACTTGTGTCTGGCAAGTTGATCTGCATTTTTCAGATTGCCGCGTAGGCAAGCGCCGCAAGTTGCTGAGCGCGTGGATCAATCATTGTGTGAGCACCTGAGGTGGTTGTCACAAAGCTGAAGCTGATCTCACGTTCAGCGTCGGCGAAGGCAATTGGACCGCCTAGGCCTATATGACCAAAGGTGTTAGGCCCCATGCAGTGCGAGGCATCCGGATCGGCTTTTTGCTCCATCATGCAACCCAGGCCATAACGCATTGGCCGCTTCCAAATGCGATCCATGCCGTTGCTGTGCTCTTTGGTGAACTCATTTAGCATCTCTCTACTGATCAAACGCCCAGCCAGTAATGTGCTGTAAAAGCCGGCTAAACCACCTGCCGTGCTGTGTGAACATGCACCGGGCTGTTGGAAGGCCCACCACCTGGGGTCAGATGAGCGCTTGGGCGACATGCCTGGGTTGGTAAATGCCAGGGTTGAAATATCTTCTGAGTGGGTCACAACCAGGTCTCGTAATTGCTTGGAGTAAGGATCGCCGATTCGTCCTTTAGCCGCGTCAAAATGGGCGATGCGACAATAATTGTGTTCCTCTACGCCCAGATGAACTTCTAACCCATGGGGATGTGTTATTTCATCACGGATAAAAGTGCAAGGGTCGCGTCCGTCAGTTCGCCGAATCAGTTCCCCAATGATCCAGCCATAGGTTGTGGTGCCATACCCTAGCTCTGTGCCTGGTTTCCACCACAAGGGCTCAGCAGCCAAGACATTAACCATATGCTCCCAGTCATACATCGCAGGATTGTGGTCCGGCAGTCTCAACGCCGGAATCCCGGAGGTATGGCTCATTACATGGCGCAAGGTAATCTGACCCTTGCCGCCCTGTGCGAACTCCGGCCAGTAATGAGCCACTGGGATGTCTAGTTCTAACTTTCCTTGCTCAACCAGCATTAATGCAGCCACTGCTGCGAACGGTTTGACAACGCAAAAGGTGTTGACCAATGTATCTTCCAGCCAAGGTTTATTGCCCTCAAGGTCCGATGAGCCAGCCCATACATCGATGACAGTTTCATCGCCGATCTTAACGCAGAGTCCTCCCCCTCGCTCCTGTGGATCATTAAAGATAGACTCAAAAGCACACTTGACGCTTTCGAATTCTTTCGCCCATATCCCTTTTGCTTCCATGCTTAAGGCCCTATGCGGTTAAAGTGACTGTTATTGAACGTGCGTGTACGATGTCGTGATTGCGATTGTGCCAAAGGTTATGTTGAAGGCGTATTAACGCGCGTGCACGGTCGCTGGATTGTGCAAGTGCAGCGGATGCAAAGTATTAATGTGGGTTACGTGTCTGTCTGAGTTTGCGTGTAACGGTTGGCGCGTTTATAGGTGCCAAAGTCATTAAAGCGAACACCCGCTTCGGCTAATACCTTGTGAGCAAATGCTGCTGTCATTTGGCGAAGGTAGAAGGGGTCTTTAACCACGAAATGATGAATGCAATGCGTGCTTCCGAAGTTAAAGCAAAACAACTGGAATGGCCACAGCCACCAATGATTCATGACCTGCGTTTGCTGTAAAGCATTACGGGGCATCACATCGCCATAATAATGTATGTTGGAGCTAATAAAGAACAGGCAGAACTGGCGTATTATGTTGGGCGCGATGATGATAACCACGGCGCCATTTATCACGCTCATCAGCAGGGCGGTGGTAGAGGAAGGCTGATACGCAACGCCCATAATAGAGCACGCCCATGTGTAGAAGTGATACCCCAGGAACACATACCAGCAGCCCCAGTATAAAAGGCCCATGGGTGCATTTAAGCGAAGCACTTTGATAGTTAATCTGATTTTTTCTCGCCAGGTGGGCGCACACAAAGCATTCACAATGCCAAAAATGAATCCATCGACAAGTTTTAAAAAGCGCTTGGCGCCCCACGGGCTACCGCTGGTGGTAATCCATGCTTCAACATCAGTATCGGTGCCCGATTCTTTATGATGGTGAAAGTGCAGTTCTCGTCTTAGCCAAGGGCTTGGCATCCCTGGACGGGTGATCCAGCAAAGCAGCATCATCAGGTTATGTGCAAAGGGTTGTTTTCTGAAATATAAACGATGGATTAAATCATGCTCCAATTCATGTATGAGTGACGTCAATAAAGCATTTATGAGAATGCACAGCCATCCAGGTATCAGGCCTTTCACATACAACGTACCCGTGGTTACCATGCCCGCCACAGAAAATGCCATGACACTGGCACCTATCACGTTCTGATAGCCCAATAGCTTATATCGTGCGCGTAGATCATTACTGTGCTGTGTGATTTTTTGAGTAATGTCGTTTATTTGGGTTTGTTCTTTTTTTGACAGAATAGGGGTTGAAACTTTATTTGTAGTATTCATCACTTCATCCTTTGAAGACGATGGGTCGATTCCGCTTCACTAGAAAAGCACATTTAAATTTTAGGGCAAGTTTTTTGGATTTTCTGAACGCTTGGCCTGACGAGCGGATATATAAATTGTTATTTTGTCTGACAATTAACTTGTTTGTGGCTCGTTATAGGGGGGTGCTTATACGTAATCATCAATATGGAATATAACGGGCGTGGATGGATACCGATAACAGTCGGTTACTGAGCCATTCACTTTTTCAATCCCGCTGTGTTCCCATGGCCATGACATGTAAATCTGCCTGTGTGGCTCCGGCACAACGCGTTGCGAACAACTGACGGGTGCGTGTGTTTTTCTGCACGGGCCTACAATCCGTACCAATGCCCCTGTGAATCACATTTGCATCCGGTGAGGAGGATTGGATGCACGCCCTTTATGATGAAAAATTACAAGATGTGTAGTCCTGTAGGCATTTTCGAGTGAATGGGGTCGCATTTCACTCGATCAGCTTTGTATTCAGATCCACCTTCTATCCCCTCACAAGTCCTACCTAATAATGTAAATTCCCCTACTTTGTCGCTAGCACATGAATTTGTAGGGATGAGGTAATGTCGCAAGGTTGGAGTGATGAAGAGCTTAAAGCGTCTGTTGACGCATATCGTGTAATGCTTGAAAAACAGAACGCTCAGAAAAAGTTCGTTAAGGCCCATGTTTATCGGGAGTTAGCTCTGCGTTTTGGGCGTGAGGAAGGTGCTTTTGAGCGCCGGATGCAAAATATTTCTTCGATCTACCAAGAAAGCGGGTTCAATTGGGTTCAAGGACTTAAGCCACAAAAGAACATAGGCTCGGTCATCAAACCGAGACTGGTTGAAATGATCGGGTTACGTGCTGAATCAAACCTCGTCGACCATGAGCTTGATAAAGCTGAAACGGATGCTGAGCAGGATAGGGCGTTCAGCCCTCTTGATGTTGAAGACGCTCGTGCTCGAGTGGTGACCAGTATTATCCGACGCCGTGGGCAGCCAGCATTTCGTAAAAAAATATTGGCTACATACGACTATCGCTGCGCCATCACTGACTGCCAGCAGATTCAGGTCCTGGAGGCTGCACATATCCACCCATACAAAGGTCTACACACTCACGCAGTTACCAATGGGCTACTGCTTCGTGCTGATTTGCATACTTTGTTTGATCTGTACCTGATCGCTATCGAACCGCAAACCCGGCTGATTCGTCTATCACCCAAGCTGTGTGATTCGGCATACACACAATATGAGGGTATGCCACTGCGTGAACCGACAACGCTTTCAGAACGGGCCGGTACAGAAGTTTTGCAATGGCATGCTGATCATTGCACTTGGCTCAAATCCCCGAGCGGATCATCGGACTGAGCAGGCGGCTCCCTAGGCTTAGCGCTTCTCCTACCATTTGGCGGAGGTCCGCGCTGTCGTCATTTTTAAGGCATAGCGACAGGTTCTCGCCAATGGAGGGTGACGTTTGCGCGCCTTCAGGTTTGGCACGCAAAATGTTTAATCCATTGTTGGTCAGGATGACCTCGAAAAATGAAAGGTCTGACATGCCGTCAAAATGGATGTACCCCACGTCGGCCAGCCATTTAATCGTGGCAAGGAAAAGACGTTCCTCTTTTTCGCGAGTCTCCTGATTAATGTCATGCGGGGATTTGTAGTCGATGAAGGCTGAAGAATCAATTTTTACGGGCAGGGGAAAGTTTCGGTAAAGGAGTCCCATCACCAAGCCGGTATAGCAGTCGAACAGTTCGATGTTGTTCGATGGCAAGGCATTGATCGTGTGGACGTCTCTGTCTTTCATGTGACCAGCTAGTGCTTTGAACATGCGAACCTCTGTCAGTGAAGTCTGTTTGTCGCCGGGAAATCTTCCATATGGGTATAGCACAAGGTCGCTCAGCGGCTCTGACAAGCCTCTGAGCGTGTAAGGTCAGCCCAAGATGCCTGCTGATGTTGCGGCCTTCAGCCAGTCCGGGAACTCTTCCATCAACTGGTCGTACAGTTGTTCTTCGCTGATGTCACTGAGGTCGTCCAGCGCAAAAAAACTACAGTTGTCGACTACCCGCCCCGGCATATCATCAAGTTTTTCCAGCACCCCGTATCCGCGACCACCCAAGCCCACGAACTGCCAGAAAATCGGCAGTTTGGCGGCTTCGATCATCAGTTGGGTAATGGCGCGGTTTTCACTGACGCCGCCATCGCTAATGAACAGGACGTAGACCGGTGTACGGTCTGCGCTTTGTTGGTAATAGTCGATCACCTGGCGCATGGCTTTGGGTTCGTCATTGATGCGCCGGCCCACATTCCAGTCGCGCCAGCCCTCGTTATCCTGTTCAACAAAGTGTTGATAGTTGCTCAGTGTGACGGGTGACAATTGGCAGGTTTTGGCACCGAATGCCCAGCAATCCAAGGCCCCGTCGTCGTCGAAATGCACGGCCAGCGGCAGCAGGCGATTAATCACTTCTTGTACGCGGCCCTTGGCATATTGGCCGTGCATTGAGCCTGATGCATCGAGCACCAGCCCTACGCGAGCTTTAACGCTGTCAAGATTGGCTTTTTTCAGACTGACTTGGGCTTTTTTGGCCAAGCTGATCAATTGCGGGGCGGCCGTCGCGATTTTTTTCTCCAGGGAGATTTTCGCAGGCTCTGAAGCAGGCGTTTCGCTGACCGTTGCCCCAAAGTGGTTCACTAATGCTGCCAGTCCAGCGTTGAAACCTTGCAGATTTGCTGCCAGGCGCCACTCGCCATTCTTGCGATAAATATCTACCACCATGATGGCTTTCTCTTCGGCGAAAGTTGCGCCGTTGAAAGGGCAAGTGGCAAGCTCCTGATCCGCATGCATCACAGTGAAGTTGCTTGACTGGATATCACGCAAGCTGCCGTTTCCATCAACCGAGGCGCTGAACACCAGTCGTTCAATCGTCGGGGGCACGCGAGCGAGGTCGATGCTGAATTCGTTTCCGTTAGAGAGCGACAAGCTGTGGCAGGGGGATGCGGGTTGATTGAAAAAAACCATATAGCGGTCGTCAGACAGCCTGCCTTGTGCATCGAGGCCAAAACACACGCAATCGAGTGTTAACGAGCTTTTAATATTGATGGTCAGCGTTATCTGCATCTCGTGAGTAAGGGTTGTCAGCGCGAGCCGCTGGCCTTGAGCGATGAGCATAATCAGGTGGTTTCCTTGACGTTAAGTCAGTCGTTATAGGTAATAAATACTAAAAAAATCAGATGCATAACTGGATTTTTGAACCTGCGCTGCTATTACTGATGGGCATCCGCAAATGTGTATGGTCGTTACTTTATTATCGCGCCGATGCTACTTCTTTTTGGAGGACGAATGCCCAAGATCGCCTGCCTATGCAAAACCCTGGTAGCTGCGACCTTGCTGAGTGTGTTGGCGACGCCGGTGTATTCATCGCAAGGTCGGACCCTGAAGCTGGCAATTGGTGATGAACCCACTGAGGGGTTCGATCCCATGCTCGGTTGGAGCCACGGCAGCTATTTGCTGTTGCACAGTCCCTTGCTCAAGCAGAACGAAGACCTGTCCTGGAGCCGCTTTCTGCTTAGCGATTATCAAGCCAGTGCGGATGGCAAAACATGGACCCTTACGCTCAAACCTGACTTGAAGTTTTCCGACGGCTCAGCCCTGACAGCCAAGGACGTCGCGTATACCTACAACAATGCCGCCGCGAGCGGGGGCAAGGTGGACATGGGCAATTTCCTTGATGCACAAGTCATTGACCCTCTCACTGTGCGTATTCATCTCAAGGCCCCGCAAAGCACGTTCGTCAATGTGCTCGGTTCACTGGGTATTGTGTCTGCCGACAAGTACGACGCTAAAACCTATGCGCAAAAGCCAATAGGGGCAGGACCGTACCGGTTGACCCATTACCAGCCGGGGCAACAGCTTGTTGTGGAAACCAATCCGTATTACGCCGGGCAGAAAAACGACTTTGACACGCTGGTATTTGTCTTTCTTGACGAAGACAGTGCATTCGCAGCAGCGCAAAGCCAGCAATTGGGCATTGTACGAATTGCCCCTTCTTTGGCGGTCACGCCTGCGCAGGGTATGAAGCTCTGGGTGCGGCCCAGCGTTGAAAATCGCGGCATTGTGCTGCCGACGATGGCATCTGGCGAAAAGGATGCCCACGGCGATCCGGTCGGCAATGATGTGACCGCTGATGTCGCGATACGTAAAGCCATCAACTATGCAATCAATCGTCAATTACTGGCCGATCAAATTCTTGAAGGTCATGCGATTGCCGCTTACACAGGTGTGCAAGGGCTGCCGTGGAACAACCCCGAGGCGGCCTTCATAGATGGTGACAGTGCCAAGGCCAAACAGATCCTGAACGATGCAGGCTGGGTCGAAACGGCCAGCGGGACTCGCGAAAAAAAGGGTCTCCCTGCAAAAATCACCCTGTGGTACGCCAGTGGTGATGCGACACGGCGTGATCTGGCCCAGGCGGTGCGCTCAATGCTCAAGCCCATCGGCATAGACATGGATTTGAAGTCAGGCAGTTGGGAGACCGTCGAACGAAACATGCACGCCAATCCAACGCTTTTTGGCTGGGGCAGCCTCGACCCCATGGAGCTTTACCATCACTACAGCAGCGCAGCGGCGGGCGTTGAGTTCTACAACCCCGGTTACTACAAAAACCCGGTTGTGGATCAACATTTGCAGCAGGCACTGAATGCGCCGACCTGGGAGCAGGCAGTACCGTTTTGGCAACAAGTGGAGTGGGACGGTAAAACGGGCGTAGGAATTAAAGGCGATGCGGCCTGGGCGTGGTTACTCAATGTGCAACACACTTATTTGGCTGATCAATGCATTGATTTAGGCAAAGGCGCCCCAGAAATTCACGGCTCCTGGTCGCTGCTCAACAGTCTTGATAGTTGGCGGTGGACCTGTAAGTGATGTTCTTTGTTGACTCGCTTTAAAACAATGCCTGCGTCGGGATCTACACAAAGCGCGCTCATCCGAAGTCAATCGCGTGAGCGCGAGGAGAGGCTCTTAGAGCTAAAATCGCTGTTTCACTTTTTAGCGGATGGATCGCCAAAGCCTCTGTAGAACCCGGCGTAGGCATTGTGTCCTTGAGTGCTGGTGTCTTTATTGCCAGCACTTTCGAACTTATTCCTGCCATATTCTTCGGAGGCCTTGCCTGCTATGCCGATACCAGCGCCAATCACTTTGGGCCCCAACCCCCCCGCAGAACCGATCTTTTTGCCAGCACCCTGCATCATTGCGCCAGCGACCATCCAGCCGGCACCCCGAGCTTGGTCTTTAGTATCGCTATCCATGTGCAGCGCCTGGGGGAGCAAAGCGTGAATGTGGTCGCTAAACGCTTGCTTGAGCGTATCTGCCAGAGAGGCACGTTCTTGAGGATGTAGGGCTGCGGGGAAATGAGACTGCACTTCTGCCTTAATGGCTGACGTGAGGTTCTCCGACAGGGGGGACTTCGCTTTTACTGGCTCTGGCGCAGTGAGCGGTGTGGTTACAGGCACTTGGGTTTCGTGAATTTTCATAGTCGTTCACAGGGTCCGATTACTGATTGATGCCGTCCTGACTCGATAAGGTGTCCATTACACGTTTGTGTGGGACACGTATCCCAATCAGTTCCATTACCGGGGCAAGCCCAAAAGGCTTGTGAGCAAATACGCTCTGTGGGGACAGAGGTGCACTCTGCCATTTGGGAAATGATCCTTTGATTTGCGAGGCCGCAACATGTTCTTGAGTACTCTGCGAGCCAAGGCCGGGCGGACCCGACCGCCAGGTTTTCCTGCCAGCACGCCGGCGGTCTCTGTGGCTGTAGCCTTGCTTGGCGCAATTATGCGTTTGGCAGGTCTGTTGCTGGTGACGGCTGCGGGTACGTTTACTCTGCTCAGCTTTTCGCCGGTTGATCCGATTCGAGCTTATATTGGCAGCGACTTGTTGCATGTCCCGCCTGATCAATACCCGCTGATCGCTGCACGCTGGGGTCTCGATTTGCCGTTATGGGAGCGTTTTGTGCACTGGTTTGTGCAGATTTTGCAGGGGGATTTTGGCTACTCGATGTTGTACAACGCCCCGGTCTCTCATGTCATCGGCGAGCGTTTTGCGACATCGTTCATGTTGCTATTTTCGGCCTGGGTGTTCTGCGGGTGTGTGGGTCTTGCGATGGGAATGACAGCCGGGCGCTATTTGAATCGCTGGCCGGATCGATTGCTTTCTACGGTGTCTTACGTATTGGTGTCCTTACCGACATTCTGGATTGGCCTGTTGTTGCTGTCGTTGTTTGCGGTGACGCTTAATTGGGCCCCCATCTGTTGTGCGTGGACCCCAGGCAGCGATGCACAAACAGCGACGTGGGGCGACAAGCTCCGACACCTGGTGTTACCGATGCTGGCGCTGGGGTTGCTGGGTGTGGGCAATATCGCGCTGCATACCCGCTCACGGGTTGCCGAGGTGATGAACAGCGAATTCATTCGTTTTGCACATGCTCAAGGCGATAAAGGATGGCCGTTGATCAACTTTCATGTGTTACGCCATGCCCTTACGCCAGCGGTGTGCTTGCAGTTTGCATCGGTGGGGGAGTTGCTTGGCGGCTCGTTGCTGGCTGAAAAAATCTTTGCTTATCCAGGCCTGGGGCAGGCCACAGTGGATGCTGGTTTGCGTGGGGACATCCCATTGTTAATGGGTATCGTCATGCTGTGCACGGTGCTGGTATTTATCGGCAACAGCATTGCGAATGCGCTGTTACTGCGCCTCAACCGCGGGGTGGTGCGCCCCTCATGACCTACAATCCAAATCGCGCTTTATTACGCCTGAGCGCGTCTTTGCTGCTGTTGTTATGTCTGATTGCCTATGGCGTTTCAGTGTCGGGCGTCGACGTGAGCGTCGACTTGCTCGCACGGCGCCAGGCGCCCTCAAGCGCGTTCTGGTTTGGCACTGACAGCTTGGGGCGCGACCTTTGGTTGCGCTGCTTTCAGGGCATGACCACCAGTTTGCAAATCGGTCTGATCGCCGCCTTTAGCAGTGGTGCGTTGGCGATGCTGGCGGCCAGCCTGTGCGCCGTTAATAAAACCCTGGATTTCATCGTTCGTGGTGTCATCGACAGCCTGCTGGCATTGCCGCACCTGCTCTTGCTGGTGCTGATCTGTTTCACACTGGGTGGCGGTAAGCAGGGGGTGATTCTGGCGGTTGCATTGACGCATTGGCCACGGCTGGCGTTGATCCTGCGGGGCGAAATCTTGCGTATCCGGGAGACTGACTTTGTGATGCTGTCGTACCGCTTGGGCAACAGCCGTTTTTATTGCTGGCGCCATCATTTGCTACCGTTACTGCTGCCGCAATGGATCATCGGCACCTTGTTGATGTTCCCCCACGCCGTTTTGCACTCGGCTGCGCTGAGCTTTTTAGGCTTCGGTCTGGCACCCCATGATCCGTCGTTGGGGCTATTACTGGCGGATGCGTTGCGTTACCTGAGCAGTGGAGCCTGGTGGTTGGCATTATTTCCGGGTTTGATTCTGGTGGGATTGGTGTTGGTATTCGATCAGTTCGCACGGGCCTTGCAGCAATTATGGATAAGGATCTCCTGATGCTCAGATTCGACCAATTGGCAATCGATATTGCGCAGTACCACTGGCTAGGCCACAAAACCTGGCATCCGTTGTTAAGCAATATCTCGCTTGAGATTCACCCCGGTGAACTGGTGGCGCTGGTTGGTTCCAGCGGCGAAGGCAAAAGTTTGCTACTGCAAAGTGCGCTGGGCTTGTTGCCAGAAAACATGCGTTGTCGTGGTAACACATGGCTGGATGGGGACGTGCTGGGTGAGGCCGGTAAAGTTCATCAGCGCGGTAAAATGCTGTGCTATGTGCCGCAGGGCGTCAGTGCCTTGAACCCGCTGATAAAGGTGGGCCCGCAGTTGCAACGTGCAGCGTTGTTGAGTGGGACCGCGTTAAGCCTGGAAGAGGTTTCGCAACAACTTCAGCAATACAACTTGCCACCCGAACTGGTTAACGAGTACCCGCGCAGGCTCTCAGGCGGAATGGCCAAGCGGGTCTTGGCCAGCTGCGCTGCGCTTACCCACGCACGCTATCTCTTGGCAGATGAGATCACGGCTTGGCTGGATGACGAACACGCCTGTCAATTGTTGGCCCACCTCAAAAGCTTTTGCCAACAGGGTCGCGGGATTTTATGGGTGACTCACGATCTGGCACTGGCGGCCCGTTTTGCCGACAAAATAGCGGTGCTGCACCAAGGCGAGCTGCATGAAACATTAAGCGCACAAGACTTGCGCGAGCATGGCGGTAGCCCGTGGTTACAGTCACTGTGGGCAGCTTTGCCCGAGCAACAGTTCATTGCTGGCCGCGTACCGGCACATGAGCGCCAGCCTTATGCTTGAGGTGCAGCAATTAACCATTGTGCAAAACGGCCTACGATTGTGGGACTCGGTGTCGTTTCAGGTCAGCGCAGGCGAACGTAAAGGTATTTCTGCTCCCAGTGGCTATGGCAAAACCACCTTGGGCCGTGTTCTGGCGCAATGGCAAAACGCAACCTCTGGCCGGGTGACAGTGGGCGCCAAACCGCTGTTGAAAAAGGGCTATTGCCCGATTCAACTAGTGCCTCAGCACCCGGAGCTGACCTTCAATCCTTACCGCACCACGGGCGATAGCCTGCGCGATGCCTGGTCTCCCAATGCGGCGTGGCTTGATCGTTTGGCGATCAGTCCAGTCTGGCTGACACGCCGCCCGAATGAGCTGTCGGGTGGCGAGTTGGCCCGTATCGCGCTGCTCAGGGCACTGGACCCGCGCACCCGTTACTTGATTGCCGATGAGGTGACAGCGCAGTTGGATGCGCATGTTCAGGCGCAGGTGTGGCAGGTCCTGCTCGAAGAGGTCAAGCGCCGTGAACTGGGGCTGATTGTGTTCAGTCACAACAAGGTGTTGCTTGCGAAGGTGTGTTCAAGTATCTGGACGCCATCGCTCGACACGTGAGCACCCAGGCTATTTTTGGGTGCGCAGCCTCGTGTGACGCGTCAAAGGCTACCGTTACGGTGCGACCAACCCATGTAATTCACAATATTCAGCCCATGGCATGCCTGCCATTTGTGCGACTTCGCGGTGCACCTCCAGACGCTGGGCTTGAAAGGCGTGATCGCTTTCGCTGGTGAGTTTCAATGTCAGCTCCCAGGCAAAAAAGCCTAAACGCTCGGCCTCGGCTTCAAAGGCCTCATTCAGCCGCTCCTGGCGGTACTCCTGCATCGTTTGACCCACAGCGCGGGCTTCTAGCGGGTTAAGCGTGTCAAGTTGTTGTTTAAGATCCGGGTGTTCAGCAAGGAACCGATCAAGGGCTTTTTGATGTAGGGGGCCGGGTTCTGTCACGTGATTCTCCTGTGTTCAGCGGTGTTCAGCGGTGTTCAGCGGTGTTCATGCTGCTTGCGGTAGGCGCCCGGTTGCACGCCAATGGCTTTGTTGAACGCCCGGGTGAAGGCAGCAATCGATTGATACCCCACGGCGGCACACACGTGTTCAACGGTGTGCCCGGTTTGCAATAACTGGCAGGCATGACGCATGCGCAGCGCCAGCAACACATGGCCGGGGGATTGTCCGGCATGTTCGCTAAATCGCTTGAAAAACGCCGAGCGTGATAATCCGGTACAGGCCGCCATGCTCTCCAGTGTCCACGGCTGCTCGGGGTGCTCAATCAATTGTTGCAGCAAGCCCGAAAGCGCCGGTTGCCGCGCCAATGCCACAAGGCCGCCGAGGTTCGGGTTATTGCCCACTTGCTGACGCAGCACATACAGAAACAGCAAATGGCTTAAACGCTCCAGCAGGGCATCGGAAGGCGCCGGAGTGCGTTGGCATTCTTGCAAGATCAACTCAAAGACGCTGCGTGCTGCGCTGGCGCCCGTATCACATGCTCGCAGGATCAGCCAACCGGGCATGGCCTCGATGATCAGGGCGGACAGGCCCGGCTGAAAATGAAAAAAGCCGCACACCAGTCCTGTGCCATCTTCGGCCAGTGGCTCGAGGGCCTGCATTGTTTGACGGGGCAACTGGCCGGCAAGCGCGCTTTCGGGCGCACTGGACAGCCGGTAATTCAAGTCTTGCAGCAAAAATAACGCATCGCCGGTATCGAGCCTGATGCCTTGCTCATGACCCTCAATGTGCAGCCAGCAATGCCCTTGCACCACCACATGAAAACTGGCGCGGGCCAAGCCCTGTGTGCTGCTGTGCCAACCGCCGCAGTAGCGGCCAACATGGAACAGGCTGGCATCCAGCTCAAGGCTCTCTAATAACCAATCGATCAGTGGACTGGACGAATTCATCTAATGGAAACACTCAGAAGCAAGTAATCGCTACTTTAGAATATGGAATCAAATTTTTATAACCAACAGACTGATCAGACACCCTTTGCAGGAGTCACTTCATGTCCCGTGTAACGCTTCATACCCTTGAAACTGCCCCTGAAGCCGCCAAGCCATTTTTGCAAACCGCTCAGAAAAACTCCGGGTTCATCCCCAACCTGCTGGGCATTCTAGCCAATGCGCCAGCGGCACTGGAGACTTATGTCACGGTTTCGGGAATCAATGGCAAGGCTGAGCTAACCCTGCAAGAAAGGGAAGTGGTGCAGTTGATTGCGGCGACCCGCCATGGTTGCGATTTTTGTGTCGCAGGTCATACCGCTGTGGCGCAGAACAAGGCCAAACTGCCCGACGAAGTGGTGACGGCGCTGCGTGGGCAAACTGAGCTGCCGATTGAGCGCCTGGAAGCGCTGGCCGCGTTCACCCGCGAAGTGATTGCCAAGCGCGGCGATGTCAGCGACGACACCTACACCGCCTTCAAAGCTGCCGGGTTCACCGAGGGGCAGGCGCTGGAGGTGATTCTGGGCGTTAGCCTGGCGACCTTGTGCAACTTTGCCAACGTGTTCGCCCGCACCCCGTTGAACCCTGAACTGGCGCGCTATAGCTGGACCCAACCGGCGTAAACCGACGGTCCCGATTTAAAGGAGAAATCGACATGCTTGACCCTGTATTGAGTCATTGGCTGGATGCCGAAGCTGAGGCGCTCGACCTCGGGCACAGTGATCCGCAACACGTTCTGTCGCAGTTGGCATCGGCCAATGTGTTACGGGTCGGGATCAATACGCAACTGGGCGGTACGGGTGGCAACCTGGCTGACGCGCTGGAGGTCATGGCCAATGTGGCCAGTCATTCGCTGGCCTCGGCGTTCGTGTTTTGGGGCCAGCGTGCCTTTATCGAATACTTGCTGCACAGCCCGAACAGCGGCTTGCGTGAGCGCCTGTTGCCCCCATTGCTGAGTGGCCAATTGGCTGGGGCCACCGGGCTGTCCAATGCGATGAAATTCCTTTCGGGGATCGAGTCTTTGCAAGTGCGGGCCCGCGCCGAGGCCAATGGCTGGGCGCTCAATGGTCGTTTGCACTGGGTCACCAATTTACGCAAAAGCGGGTTTGTGGTGGCCGCCGCCATTGAGCGTGAAGAGGGCGGTGCGCCGTTTGTGCTGGCGATTGCTGATGCATTGCCCGGTTTGCAGCGTTCGGATGATCTGGAACTGATGGGGTTGCAGTCGAGCAACACTGCGGCGCTCGATTTCAAGGATGTGCAGGTCAATGAACAGTGGTTGTTGCACGACAACGCCAAGCAGTTTTTACCGGCTGTACGCCCGGCGTTTTTAGGGTTGCAGTGCGGCTTGTCGATTGGTTTGGCCAGGCGTTCGTTGCAAGAAGCCGAGTCTCACCTGCAAGGCCCGCGTTCTGCGTTGCTCGGGTTGCTGCACGAGCAGCAAGCACAATTAGAGGCGCAGGTGCAGGCGCTGAAAGCAGGGCTGCTGGACGGGCGTTTTCTGGCCGATCCTGCCGCCTTGTTCAACATCCGCATTGCGTTGGCAGAAGCCACGGCCAGCGCGGTGCAATTGGAGCTGCAAGCCAGCGGTGGCAAAGCCTATTTATGTGCCCACGGCAGCGCGTTTGCGCGGCGCTGGCGCGAGTCGGCCTTCGTCCCGATTGTGACCCCAAGCCTGGTGCAGTTACGCGCCGAGCTGTTACGCCAGGCTCAGGTCAGTGCGCAATGAGTTCGCTGCTGCTTGAGGCGCGCAACATCACCGTGGGCTATGCCGGCGAGCACGGCTGGCAATCGGTGCTCGAAGGGTTTGATGTGCAACTGGTGCCGGGTGAAGTGGTGTCGGTACTGGGGCCGAGCGGGGTGGGCAAGTCCAGTCTGTTGCGGGTATTGGCGGGTTTGCAAACCCCGCACTCGGGCAGTGTCAGCCTGCTGGGAGAGACTGTCACTTCGCCGCACCCGCGCGTAGCCGTGGCCTTCCAGGACCCCAGTTTATTGCCGTGGTTGAACCTCCAAAACAATGTCGCGTTCGGTCTGGATTTCGCGCGTCAGCCAAAAGTGGCGGCGGATGAACGTAAGGCGCGGGTCGAACAGGCGATTGCTGAAGTGGGGCTGCAACACGCGACGGGCCACTACCCGGCGCAATTGTCGGGCGGCATGGCGCAGCGTGTTGCATTGGCGCGCTGTCTGGCGCGTCAACCGCAAGTGCTGTTACTCGACGAACCGTTTGGCGCGCTAGACGAGATCACCCGCTCCGACATGCAGCAATTGTTGTTGAGCGTGATTGCGCGGCACAACACCGCGGCCTTGCTGATCACGCACGATATTGATGAAGCCTTGTTGCTCAGCGACCGGATACTGCTACTGGGACACAGCCCGGCGCACACGGTGGGTGAGTGGCGCATCGATTTGGCGCAGCCGCGCGCAGACCGGATTGATGAGCTGGGCGCGTTGCGCATTGAGATCCTTAAAACCCTTCGGCGGGCGAGCCGCACCCCTGACCCTGTTACTGAACCTTTGCCCGATTCGCTGGAGCTTGCACATGTGCCTGGACGACTTCACTCACACACGGCGTGACATTTTAAAACTCAGCGCCATGCTGACGGCTGCCGGTGCATTGCCGCTGCTCGCCAGCTTGCAAGCGCGTGCCGCGGCAGAGCCCGATGCCCCGGTGCGCATTGGCTACCTGCCGATTACCGACGCCACGCCGTTGCTGGTGGCCCACAACAACGGGCTGTTCGAGGAGCAAGGGATCAAGGCCGAGCGCCCGGTGCTGCTGCGCAGCTGGGCGCAGGTGATCGAAGCGTTCATCTCAGGGCAAGTCAACGTGATCCATTTGCTGTCGCCGATGACGGTATGGGCACGCTATGGCAGCAAAGTGCCGGCCAAAGTGGTGGCCTGGAACCACGTCGGTGGCTCGGGTCTGACCGTGGCGCCGCACATTAACGACGTCAAGCAATTGGGCGGGCAATCCATCGCCATCCCGTTTTGGTATTCGATTCACAACGTTGTGGTGCAGCAGCTGTTTCGTGACAACGGTTTGCAACCGGTCACGCGTGCGGTGGGCAGCCCCTTAGCGGCCAATGAAGTGAACCTGGTGGTGATGCCGCCCTCCGACATGCCGCCCGCACTGGCGACCCAACGGATAGCCGGTTATATCGTGGCCGAACCGTTCAATGCCTTGGCCGAGGACTTGAAGGTGGGCCGTGTGCAGCGTTTTACCGGCGACCTGTGGCGCAACCACGCATGCTGCGTGGTGTTCATGCACGAGCACGATTTGAATAATCGCCCCGAGTGGTCGCAAAAAGTGGTCAATGCGATCGTCAAGGCGCAACTGTGGACGCGTGAGAACCGCGCTGAGGCCGCCCAGTTGCTGGCCAAGGACGGCAATAACCGCTACACCCCGCACAGCAGCAGTGTGTTGCAGCGCGTGCTGGCACCTGCAATCAGCGAGCGCGCAGGCTATGAGGCCGATGGCGCCATCCAGCAGGTGAGCTGGAATGAGCAGCGCATTGATTTCCAGCCTTATCCGTTCCCCAGCTACACCGAAGAACTGGTCACGCGCCTCAAGAGCACCTTGATCCAGGGCGACAATCAATTTTTGGCAGCGCTCGATCCCAAGCACGTGGCCGCTGATCTGGTGGACGATCGCTTCGTCAAAAACAGCATCGGCGCAGTGGGCGGCCTGAAGGCGTTTGGTTTGCCAGACAGCTTTGAGCGCACCGAGGAGTTTGGCTTTTGAAGGCGTTGATTCCCTCACGTAAACGTCAGTGGTGGCTCGGCAGTGCAGGGCTGCTGAGCCTGTTATTGGCCTGGTGGCTGGGCGTCGAGGTGCTGGGCAGTGGGCAAGCCTTGGCCGCGCGTTTTTCACCGCAAGCCACCTTTGCCAGTCTGTTTGAGCTGCTGGGCAGCGCGCAGCTGTACGAAAACGTATGGGTGAGTCTGAAACGGATTGTCATCAGTCTGCTGATGGCATTGCTGATGGGTGTGCCATTGGGGCTGTTGATTGGTGGCTCACGCAACCTGGAAGCCGCCACCACACCTGCTTTTCAGTTTTTGCGCATGATTTCGCCGTTGTCATGGATGCCGGTGGTGGTGATGTTGATGGGCGTGGGCGATCAGCCGATCTACTTCTTGCTGACCTTCGCGGCAGTGTGGCCGATTGTGCTCAACACCGTTGCCGGTGTGCGTGCGCTTGATCCGCGCTGGCTGCAACTGAGCCGCAGCTTGAGCGCCACGCGCTGGGAAACCTTACGTCGGGTCATCCTGCCCGGTGTGGTGGGCCACGTGTTGACCGGAGTGCGGCTTTCAATCGGCATTTTGTGGATCGTGCTGGTGCCGTGCGAAATGCTCGGTGTCAGTGCCGGATTGGGCTATTTCATCCTCGACACCCGCGACCGCCTGGCCTATTCGGAACTGATGGCCATGGTGGTATTGATCGGGGTATTAGGATTTGCGCTGGATGCATTTGCCCGAGGGCTGCATCGGCGTTGGGCGCATGCGGGGTGACGGTCAGTTTTCGCTGAGCTGTCCGTTCCCGCAGGCTAAGGTGGGCGCTGGTGCCAAGTGCTCGGTGTGGCGGTTGGTCAGGATGTACAGCACGTCAATCCCGACCAGGGTGATCGCCGCCAGATAATGTGCCCTGGGCAGGCGCAGGTCGCGCTCATAAAAACTCTGAGCGTGGCGACCCACCCCACCGGCCAGCGCCAGCTGCTTTTGTGTCAGGCCCAGGCGTAAGCGTTCTTCTTGCAGGCGTTTACCGTAGGTACTCATGTCGTAGCCTGTCCGAGGCATTCAGAGAGGCTGAAAGAGTAATCCAAGTCGCAACCAGGGAAAAGCTTGATGTGACGATGGGCACGCAGCTCAGTATCAACGGTGACAGGCCGCGGCAGGCTCTGGCTGACAGATCCTGCCGCGGGTCTTGGCTCACGCGCCGGTTTTTTTCTCGGCTTCAGGCAAAAACCAGTTCAGCAACAACGCGCAGATACCGCCTGTGGCCACGCCCGATTCAAGCACGTTGCGCAATGCCGCCGGCATGTGCGCCAGGAACTCGGGCACTTGCGACACGCCAAGGCCCAGGGCCAGCGAGACCGCAATAATCAGCAACGCGCGTCGGTCCAGCGTGGTGCTGGCCAGAATGTTGATGCCTGAGGCGGCCACCGCGCCAAACATCACCATTGCCGCACCGCCAAGCACGGGTTCAGGCACCGCCTGAATGGCCCCGGCCACGCTGGGCAACAGCCCCAGCAAAATCAACATGGCAGCAATCCACACCCCAATGTGGCGACTGGCAATACCGGTCAGCTGAATCACCCCGTTGTTTTGCGCAAAGATCGAGCTGGGGAAGGTATTGAAAATACCGGCCAATAGCGAGTTGGCACCGTTGACCAACACGCCGCCCTTGATCCGCTGCATCCACACCGGGCCTTCCACGGGCTGGCGCGACACTTTACTGGTCGCCGTCACATCGCCAATCGCCTCAAGCGAGGTGACGAGGTAAATCACCAGCATCGGAATGAACAAGGCCCACGAGAAGCCCAAACCAAAATGCAGCGGCACCGGGACCTGAAACAGTTCGGCCTGGTGCATGCCGGTGAAGTCCAGTCGGCCCAGATAGCCTGCCAGTGCGTAGCCGACCGCCAGCGCAATGACAATGGCGCAACTGCGCATCCACACCAGCGGGATGCGGTTGAGGATGACGATAATCGCCAGCACCACGCCCGACAGCATCAAGTTTTCGCCATTGGCGAAAGTGCCGTTGCCCATCGCTGTGAAGCCGCCGCCCATGCTGATCAGGCCGACTTTAATCAGGGTCAGGCCAATCATCAGCACCACGATGCCGGTAACCAGCGGGGTGATCATGCGTTTCACAAAAGGCAGTACGCGCGAGATCCCCATCTCGACGAACGAGCCGGCAATCACCACACCAAAAATCGCCGCCATCACGCTTTCAACCGGCGTGCCTTGCTGAACCATCAGCGCGCCACCCGCAATCAGCGGGCCGACAAAGTTGAAACTGGTGCCTTGCACGATCAGCAATCCGGCACCAAACGGGCCGAACCGCTTGCACTGTACGAACGTCGCGATGCCGGAAATCACCAGCGACATCGAGACAATCAGGTTGGTGTCACGGCTCGACACGCCCAGCGCCTGACAGATCAGCAGGCCGGGGGTGACGATGGGCACGATGATAGCGAGCAGGTGTTGCAGGGCCGCCAGAAAGCCGATCCACGGCTTGGGGCGGTCTTCAAGACCAAAGACCAGATCGCTGTTCTGGGACTCGGCTTCAAGCGGCGTTTTGGGAGAGGTCATGGCGAGCGCCCTGGAAAAAAGAGCGCGATTCTACTGGTCTTGGGCCATCACGCACAGCGTTTGCTTGCGCAGGCTTGGCATTGAGCCCAGTGCGGACTTTAATCATGCGAATGTTTTGCGCCCTGCGCGGTCGGAGAAAGCGCCGCCCCGGCTCTTTCAATCCCTGACCCAAGGACGTGTGCCCATGCTTGAACCCACCTGGACCGCCTTGAAGCATCACCGCCGTATTCATCAGATCGTGGCCACGCTGGTGCGCTTTGGCGCGCAGGACGTGCTGCTGCGTTTGGGGCTGGGGCGCTTGCTCAATGACGCCGCCGCCGCGGCCGAGCCGGGTGACGGGCTGCCCGCCAGCACGGCGCAACGGCTGCGCATGGCGCTCGAAGCGTTGGGGCCAACGTTTATCAAGTGCGGGCAGATTTTGGCCAGTCGCAGCGACATCCTGCCGCCCGAGTGGGTATCAGAGCTGCAAGCGTTGCACAGCAACGCTGCGACCTTGCCCTGGGCCGAATTGCAGGCCCAGGTGCTGGACGATTTGGGCTGCGACCTTGACCGCGTATTTGCCGAATTTGACACCCAGCCGCTGGCGGCCGCTTCGATGGCGCAGGTGTACCGCGCGCGTTTGTTGAACGGCGATCAGGTGGTGGTCAAAGTGCAGCGGCCGGGGCTGCGCGCCACGATGACGGCCGATCTGCAATTGCTGGAAAGCGTCGCCCAGTTGATTGAGCAAAATGAAGCGCTGGCCGTCTACCAGCCTCGGCAGCTGGTGCGCCAATTGGCGCGGGCGATGCTGGAGGAACTGGACTTCACTCAGGAAGGCCAGCATGGCGAGAGCCTGGCGCATAACTTTGCGGGTGACCCGAATATCGTCATCCCGCGTATCTACTGGGCCTACAGCAGCCAGCGATTGTTGGTGCAGCAGTTCTTGCCCAGCTTCACGCCGCTGGAGCGCGAAGCGTTGATAGCCCAGGGGCTTGATCCAGGGCTGCTGGCGCAACGCGGTGCGCGCGCGTTTATCAAGATGCTGCTCGAAGATGGCCTGTTTCATGGCGACCCGCACCCCGGCAATTTACGGGCGATGAGCGATAACCGTGTGGGTTTCATCGATTTGGGCATGGTTGGGCGCCTCGATGAGCGTCGACGTTTTGAGGTCATGACCTTTATGCGCGCCCTGACCGAGGGCAGCACCGAGGCGCTGATTGGGGTGTTGATCGACTGGAGCGGTGAGCGGGTGCAGGACCTGACTCACATTGAACGCGCTGCGCGTGAGTACATGGCGCGCCACACCGGGCGGGCGTTGAAAATGAGCGCGCTGATCACGGACTTTCTCGACTTGATGCGTGAACATCGCCTCATGTTGCCCCCCGATCTTTTGGTGTTGTTCAAAGCCTTGATCACCGCTGACGGCGTATTGACCCGGCTCGACCCTGAACTGGACCTGGTAGCGGCGGCCAAGCCTGCGGTCGAGAAAATGCTGCGCGAGCAAGTGAGCTGGAAGGTCGCCAAACGCTTTGGCATTGAAGGGTTGGAGCTTGGGCGCGGGGTGTTGGGCGACTTGCCTAAACTGACCCGGTTGCTGGTGCATCGCCTCAAGCACGGCGTGCTGGATCTGAAGGTCGACATGCCAGGCATTGAAAAGCTGGAGCGTTCGTTACGTCTGGCTTCTACGCGGCTCTCGCTGGCGCTGCTGATCAGCGCGCTATTAATCGCCTTTGGCCCGCAAATCGCGGCGGCAGGGCCGGTGTGGCATGGTTTGTCGGCCATTGGCTGGTTGGCCGGGCTTGCCACGCTGGGCGGCCTGCTGGCGTTTTTGTGGAGCCTCTTCAAAGGCTGACAAACCCCGCAGGCTGCGCGTTGTTCAACCTTTAAAAGCGCGCAGTCTGCGAGTGTGTGGCGTTTACACGTGCAACGCATGCCCCAGCGCCCGCAAGGCTGCTTCTTGCACCGCCTCGCCCAAGGTGGGGTGCGCGTGAATGGTGCCCGCGATGTCTTCCAGGCAGGCCCCCATTTCCAGCGACTGGCCAAACGCCGTCGACAATTCCGAGACCCCAATCCCCACGGCTTGCCAGCCCACAATCAGGTGATTGTCACGCCGCGCGACAACCCGCACGAAGCCGGTTTTGGATTCCAGCGACATGGCCCGGCCATTGGCGGCAAACGGAAAGCTGGCGCTCAAACAATCCAGCCCGGCGGCTTGGGCCTCGGTCGGGGTTTTGCCCACTACCACGATTTCAGGGTCGGTAAAGCACACCGCTGCAATCGCCACAGGGCTGAATTCGCGGTGTTTGCCCGCGATGATTTCAGCGACCATTTCGCCTTGCGCCATCGCACGGTGAGCCAGCATCGGCTCCCCGGTCACATCACCAATCGCCCATACGTTGCGCATGCTGGTCTGGCAGCGACTGTCGACGCCAATGGCCGCACCGTTCATGGTCAACGCCAACGTTTCAAGGTTAAAACCCCGGGTCCGCGGACGGCGCCCGACGGCCACCAGCACTTGATCGGTTTCCAGTGTCTGGCTTTCGCCCTGGCGATTGCGCATCGACAAGGTACGCGTGCTGGCCTGGAAGCCTTCGACGCTGTGTTCCAGGTACACGGTGATGCCCAGCGCCTTGAGGGACTCAGCGACAGGTTGCGTCAGCTCCATGTCATAAGTGGGCAGGATGCGCTCACGCGCTTCCACCACAGTGACTTCGGCGCCCAACTTGCGATAAGCAATGCCCAGTTCCAGGCCGATGTAGCCCGCACCCACCACGGTCAAGCGTTTGGGGATCGCGTCAGGGTTCAGGGCCTCGGTGGACGAAATGATCGCGCCGCCAATGGGCAGCATCGCCAGCTCGATAGAGGTTGAACCGGTGGCCAGCAACAAGTGCTCGCACTCAATGCGCTGGCCGTCCACCTCGACCGCTTTGCCATCCAGAATAGTGGCCCAGCCATGAATGACCTTGACCCCATGCTTTTTCAGCAAGGCGCCGACCCCCGTGGTCAGGCGGTCAACGATGCCGTTTTTCCACTGCACGCTCTGCGCGATGTCCAGGCTTGGCGCAGCGGTTTTAATGCCCAGTGGCGAACTGTTGCCGCTGTAGCGCTGAGTGGTGTGGAATTGTTCGGCGACGTGAATCAGCGCCTTGGACGGAATGCACCCGACATTCAGGCAGGTGCCGCCCAGCGACTGGCCTTCGATCAGCACCGTCGGGATGCCCAACTGGCCAGCGCGAATCGCCGCTACATAGCCGCCGGGGCCGCCGCCGATAATCAGCAGCGTGGTGTGTTGAGTTGGCAGCATGGTCACTCCACAAACAAGGTGGCAGGTTGTTCGAGCAAGCCACGCATGGCCTGAATAAATTGCGCCGCGTCCATGCCGTCGACTACGCGATGGTCGAAGGAGCTGGAGAGGTTCATCATTTTGCGTATCACGATCTGGCCTTTAACCACCACCGGGCGCTCGACGATACGGTTAACGCCAATGATTGCCACTTCAGGCAAGTTGACCACCGGGGTGCTGACAATACCGCCCAACGCACCGAGGCTGGTCAGGGTGATGGTCGAACCCGACAGTTCTTCGCGGCTCGCTTTGCCGGTGCGCACGGCGCTGGCCAGACGCGTGATTTCATCCGCGGCGCCCCACAGCGTCAGGCTTTCGGCGTGGCGTACCACGGGCACCATCAAACCGTTGTCGCTCTGCGCCGCGACGCCCAAATGTACCGCGCCAAAACGGGTGATGAGCTGCGCTTCGTCGTCGTAGCGCACGTTGATCTGCGGGAAGTCGCGCAGCGCCACGACAATGGCGCGGGCCAGAAACGGCAGCAGGGTCAGTTTGCCGCGCGTGTCACCCCATTTCTGATTGAGCTGGGCGCGCAGTTCTTCAAGGGCCGTGACGTCGACTTCCTCGACGTAACTGAAATGCGCGGCGCGGCGCTTGGCGTCTTGCATGCGTTGGGCAATTTTACGCCGCAGGCCGATAACCGGGATCTGCTGTTCATCATTGCGCTTGGCGTAACCGCTGGCCGGTGTCTGGCCGGGGCTGGCGTCCTGCGCCAAATACGCCTCAAGGTCATCGTGCAAGACCCGACCTGCGGGGCCGCTGCCGATCACAAAACGCAGCTCAATGCCTGCATCCCAAGCGCGTTTACGCACCGCAGGCGAGGCGAGCGGGCGTTCGTTGGCTTCGCGTGCCACCGGCGCCGGGCGAGCAACCGGGGCGCAGGCTGGCGCGGCTTTGGCGGCCGCAGCGGCCACACTGGCAACTTCCACGCGGGCTTGTGGCGCCGCTTTCGGTGCGCCAGCCGGGGCCGGTTCAGCCGCCGGGTGCGCGGGTTCACGCAGGTTGCCCGCGCCTTCGACTTCGATGCGGATCAACTCGCTGCCCACGGCCATCACTTCGCCGGGCTGGCCGCCCAGCGCCAGTACCTTGCCTGCCACAGGGGAGGGGATGTCTACCGTGGCCTTGTCGGTCATGACATCGGCAACCACCTGGTCTTCGCTGACCATGTCCCCGACTTTGACAAACCATTCCACCAATTCAACTTGCGCAATGCCTTCGCCAATGTCCGGCATCTTGATAACGTGCGTACCCATTCAGACCTCCATAACCCGTTGCAAAGCCGCACCCACTCGCGCCGGGCCGGGGAAATAGGCCCACTCTTGTGCGTGCGGGTAGGGTGTGTCCCAACCCGTCACACGTTCGATTGGCGCTTCCAGGTAGTGGAAGCAGTGCTCTTGAACCAGTGCGATCAGCTCGGCGCCAAAGCCGCAGGTGCGGGTGGCTTCGTGCACGACGACGCAACGGCGGGTCTTTTTCACGGAGCTGACGATGGCGTCCAGGTCCAGCGGCCACAGGCTGCGCAGGTCGATGACTTCAGCGTCAATGCCGGTTTCTTCGGCGGCCACTTGCGCCACATACACCGTGGTGCCGTAGGTCAGGATGGTGACTTCAGTGCCGGGGCGCACAATCGCGGCGCAGTCCAGTGGCACCGTGTAGTAGCCGTCGGGTACCAGGCTGGCGGCGTGTTTGGACCACGGCGTGACCGGGCGTTCGTGGTGGCCATCGAACGGGCCGTTGTAGAGGCGTTTGGGTTCGAGAAAGATCACCGGGTCATCGTTTTCGATAGAGGCGATCAACAGGCCCTTGGCGTCATAAGGGTTGGACGGCATTACGGTGCGCAGGCCGCACACCTGGGTGAACATCGCTTCGGGGCTTTGGCTGTGGGTCTGACCGCCGTAGATGCCGCCGCCGCAGGGCATGCGCAGGGTCATCGGGGCAATGAACTCACCGGCCGAGCGGTAACGCAGGCGGGCGGCTTCAGACACGATCTGGTCAGAGGCGGGGTAGAAGTAGTCGGCAAACTGGATCTCGGCCACCGGGCGCAAACCATAGGCCCCCATGCCGACCGCTGCGCCGACAATGCCGCTTTCGGAGATCGGCGCATCGAACACCCGTGAGCTGCCGTATTTGGCTTGCAGGCCTTCGGTGCAACGAAATACGCCGCCGAAGTAGCCCACGTCCTGGCCAAACACCACCACGTTGTCGTCGCGCTCAAGCATCACATCCATCGCCGAGCGCAGGGCCTGGATCATCGTCATGGTGCTGGTGCTCACGGCGTTCTCCATCTGAATTTTATTGTTGTCGTTCATCTGGTTATAACCCCAATTGCTGACGTTGGCGGCGCAGGTGCTCGGGCATGTCTTTGTACACGTCCTCAAAGATGGTCGCCGCGCTGGGCATTTGCCCGCCCGCCAACGTGCCGAAACGCTCGGCTTCTTTTTGTGCGCCGATGATTTCGGCTTCCAGTTCTGCGCTGACGGCGAGGTGCTCCTCCTCAGACCAGTTGCCTGTGGCAATCAGGTGCTGTTTGAGGCGAACAATCGGATCACCCAGCGGGAAGTGGCTCCAGTCATCGGCTGGCCGGTACTTGGAAGGATCGTCAGAGGTGGAGTGCGGGCCAGCGCGATAGGTAACCCATTCGATCAGCGTCGGGCCCAGATTGCGGCGTGCGCGCTCTGCGGCCCACACCGATGCCGCATAGACGGCGATGAAGTCGTTGCCGTCCACGCGCAATGACGCAATGCCACAGCCCACGCCACGTCCGGCAAAGGTAGTGGACTCGCCACCGGCAATGGCCTGAAAGGTCGAGATCGCCCATTGGTTGTTCACCACGTTGAGGATGACCGGGGCACGGTAAACGTGGGCGAACGTGAGGGCGGTGTGAAAGTCGGACTCGGCGGTGGCGCCGTCACCGATCCAGGCCGAAGCAATTTTGGTATCGCCCTTGATTGCCGACGCCATGCCCCAGCCCACGGCCTGCATGAATTGCGTGGCCAGGTTGCCGGAAATACTGAAAAAACCGTAATCGCGCACCGAATACATGATGGGCAACTGGCGGCCCTTGAGCGGGTCGCGTTCGTTGGACAGCAGCTGGCAGATCAGGTCCACCAGCGGCACGTCGCGGGCCATCAAGATGCTTTGCTGGCGGTAGGTGGGGAAGCACATGTCGTCGATGTTCAAGGCCAGGGCCTGCGCGCTACCGATGGCTTCTTCGCCAAGGCTTTGCATATAGAACGACATTTTTTTCTGCCGCTGGGCGACCACCATGCGCGTGTCGAATATTCGCGTTTTGAGCATGGCGCGCATCCCGGCCCGCAGCACCTCGCTGCTCACGCCTTCGGCCCACGGCCCAAGGGCTTGGCCCTGATCGTCAAGCACGCGGATCAAGCCTTTGGCCAGGTCAGCGGTGTCAGCCGGTTCTACGTCGATAGGGGGCTTGCGCACCAGACCGGCGTCGGTCAGGCGAAGGTAGCTGAAGTCGGTTTTGCAGCCTGGACGGCCAGAGGGTTCGGGAACGTGCAGGCGCAGTGGTGCATAGTCTTGATTCATGGCTTTCTCTACGCTCGATCTTGTCGTGATTATTAGGGCGCGGGAGCTAGGTAATGCATGCAAGAACTTTGCGGGAATCCCGCAGATCTTGTCCTACAACAATCATATTCCGGACAGTGAAGATTATTTATCTGTAGTTCGTTGTGCTTTGTAGTGATTAAGGATAAGAATTCTGCATAAACATAAAAAACAGGTGGTTTTGTCTCATGCGTAAGCTAGATCGAACGGATATCGGGATTCTCAATCGCCTTCAGGAGAACGCGCGCATCACCAATGCGGACCTTGCGCGCTCGGTCAACTTGTCGCCCACCCCGTGCTTTAACCGGGTCAAGGCGATGGAAGAACGTGGCTTGATTCGCGAACAAGTCACCTTGCTTGACGCCGACATGCTGGGCTTGCACGTCAATGTGTTTATCCACGTGAGCCTGGAAAAACAGGTCGAGGAAGCGCTCCAGCATTTCGAGGCGGCGATCTCGGACCGGCCCGAAGTGATGGAGTGCTATTTGATGGCGGGCGACCCCGACTATCTGATCCGGGTATTGGTGCCGAGCATTCAGGCGCTGGAGCGCTTCATGATGGACTTTCTGACTAAAGTGCCGGGCGTGGCCAACATCCGCTCCAGCTTCGCCCTTAAGCAAGTGCGCTATAAAACGGCACTGCCCTTACCGGCGGGCGGGTTGGTGCTGGAGGAGTAGGGCGGATCAGAACCGCAGTCGCCAGCGCCCGTTAAAACGCAGGTCGACGATGGCCAGCGGCTCAATGTCGATCAGGTTGAAGGACGCGGTGCTGGCGGCCAAGGCATGCAGGAGGGCGGCGCGTATCACGAACGGGTGAGTGACCACGGCGAAATGGCCGTCTTCGCCAAACGTGTCGAGCCAGTTGCCCACGCGCAGGCACAAATCCTGAACCGATTCGCCATTGTGCGGCGCAGCATTGGGGTTGCTGAGCCAGTCAGCCAGCACGTGCGGGATGCTCTCTTGCAGGTCTGCAAGGCTCTGGCCTTTCCAATCGCCGAAATCGTAATCCTCCAGTGCGGGTACGATTTCAATCTCGCCGCCCAACGCGTGTGCTGTTTGCAACGCACGGGTTTCCGGCGCGCACAGAATACGCACGGGCTTCTTCAAAACAGCGGCCATTTGCGTGGCTTTTTCCAGGCTTTTGGCTTCTGCCGGTTCATCCAGCGCAAAGCGTCCCAGGCGCTGGGCCTGCGTGCGGGCGTGGCATACAAAGCTGAGACGAATGGGCATGGGTAAAAACCTGTGGATTATGATCAGGCGATCAGTGTGGGCAGCGCAGCTCCTCAATCGAGCTTAGGCGCGTATTATGACCGCGTATTTCCAATTCAAGGACATTGTCATGCCGGTCACTCTGCTGAAAAAACTTTTCAATGCCACGGCCCTGCTGGCGCTGATGGCCAGCGCGGGGACTGCGTTTGCCCATGCTCATCTCGAACAGTCGACGCCCGCGGCGGACAGCACCGTTGCCAGCCCTGCGCAGCTGCGCCTGCAATTCACCGAAGGGGTCGAGCAGGCGTTTACCAAGGTTGTGATCAGTCGCGATGCAGCACCTGTTCCCGTGAGCAGCGTCAAGACCGAACCCACGGACAAAAAAGTATTGATCGTGACCCCGGCCGCGCCGTTAGCACCCGGTGACTATCAAGTGAAGTGGCATGCCGTGTCGGTTGATACGCACAAAAGCGAGGGGCAGTACCGTTTCACCGTGAGTCAGTGAGTTGATGCCTGACCCGATGGTGGTGTGCCGTTTTGTGCATTTTGCCGCGGTGCTGCTGATGTTTGGCGCCAGTGCCTTTCGGTGTCTGCTGCCAGGCCGTGCGGTGAGCAGGGCGGTTGATCAGGCGTTGCTCACGGTCTGCCGCGTACTGGCCTGTGTGGCGCTGGCCAGCGCAGTCTGTTGGTTATTGCTGACCACGCAAGCAATGGCAGGCAGTTGGTCAGACACCGTGCAACCTTCGACGTTGTGGCTGGTACTGGGCAGCACCTTTTTCGGTCAGGTGTGGGCCGCGCATTTACTGTTCAGTGGCCTGTTAGTCACGGCTATGTACGCTCGCGTTCAGTTGCGGATTCGTTGCCTGCTCGGTTTTTTGTTGCTCATCACCCTGGCCCCGGTTGGGCATGGCGCCATGCTCGACGGTTGGCAGGGGCAATTGCTCATGCTCAATCAAGCGATACACCTGACGGGCGTGGGCGCTTGGTTGGGCGGTTTGCTGGTGTTATGGCTGGTCCTCAAACACCCCGGCGAGGTGAATGTGCAGCGGCTGCTGTGGCGCTTTAGCCAAATGGGTGGTGTGCTGGTGGCTGCGATCGTGTTCACAGGCCTGGTCAATACCCGTGTGCTCACGGGGCAGTTTTGGCCGACGCCGTTGTTTAACGGTTTCGCCTTGATCCTGTTGATCAAGGTGCTGGTGGTGGTGGCGATGCTGGGGCTGGCGCTGTTCAACCTGTTGATGAGCCGTGCGGGTCATACCAGGGTCTTGCGCCGCAGCGTGCTGGTGGAAGGGTTGCTTGGGCTGGCGGGTGTGGCTGCCGTGTCGTTGCTGGGGACGTTGCCGCCGCTGGTGATCTGAAGCATTAGATCGCAGCCTGCGGCAGCTCCTGCACGGTGACTCAACTGCTGTGCCTGCATCAGATCAACAGGAATAAAGCCAGCAAACCGGCGAAAATGGCCCATTTTTCCAGGTAGTAACGCGTGCGATTGCGTTTTTTCAGTTCTTTGCCGCGTAAACGAATTTTGTACAGCTTGGTAAAGGCACGATTAAGCCCGCCGATTTTGTCGTTCGCGTCATTCGGTGAGCTGGCGGATGCCATCACCGTGCGGCTGAACCATTGGTTAAATGCTGCCGCCCAGCGGTACTGCATCGGGCGTTCAATGTCGCAGAACAAAATGATGCGGTTTTTGTCGGTTTTGTTCTCGGCGTAATGGATGAACGTTTCGTCGAACATCACCCCTTCGCCATCACGCCAGTAATAGTTCTGGCCGTCCACATTGATGTAGCAGCCCGGATCGTTGGGCGTATCCAGACCCAAGTGGTAGCGCAAGGAACCCGCATACGGGTCGCGGTGGCGCACCAGCTTTGAACCCGCAGGCAGCTCGGCAAACATCGCAGCCTTGATGGAGCCGATGCCGTTGAGCAGTTCGATGGTGCGGGGGCATAACTCGACGGCAGAAGGGTGATTGTCGCCATACCATTTGAGGTAGAAACGCTTCCAGCCAGTTTTGAAAAACGAGTTGAAGCCGACGTCGTTGGGGGTTTCGGAGCGCTTGATCTCGCCCGCGTGCATCAGTTGGCGCGCTTCCTCGCGAATCTCTTGCCAATGTGCTTGCAACACGTTCAGTTCGGGAAAGTCCGCCGGTTTTAAGTACGGCTGGCTGGGCACTTTGGAGAACAGATACAGGAAGCAGTTGATGGGCGCCAGAAAGGTGGAGTGGTCGCTTAATTGACGGCCCAGCTTATGCCGAACCTTGCCCCGCAGGTGGACATACGCGATGGACAAAACGTAAACAGCAATAATGATGAGTTTCAAAAGTATCGTCACAAGTCGAGAGAAAACGCCGTCCCGCGTGCACGCAATTGGCCCGAAATCTTGAAGATTTACCGGGCACAGGTGTCGCAGGAGGTAAGCCAATGGGTAAGGTTAAAACAGCCCTTTGGGCATTTTCCAGCTTTTATGAAGATTTTTATACACTTTTGCTTACAGTCTTTGGTCGGGTTGCTTGTAGGAATTTGACTG
The DNA here is from genome assembly GCF_049896545.1 of Pseudomonas sp. TWR3-1-1. Lineage (NCBI taxonomy): Bacteria > Pseudomonadati > Pseudomonadota > Gammaproteobacteria > Pseudomonadales > Pseudomonadaceae > Pseudomonas > Pseudomonas sp. TWR3-1-1. The sequence continues at coordinate 320,195 of NZ_JAFCUO010000005.1, read as the reverse complement.
AGTGCTCTTGTGCTAAATCTATTTTTAAAGATTGAAATCCGCATGTCGGGCCATGAAAGCGTCGATTTCATGGTCGTGTGGCGCAGTCGCCGGGCCTCTGCGTGTGACCGCAATGGCGGCGCCAGCGTTGGCTCGACGTGCAGCATCAACCGGTGATTGACCGGCCATCAATGCGGCGATCAATACCCCCGTGTGAGCGTCGCCAGCACCATTGCTGTCGACGGCCTGCACGCTGAACCCGGCAAGGGCGTGTTGGCCGTGCGGGTCGCTGATCCAGCAGCCTTGCGCGCCATCGCGGATCACCTTCAAGCAGTCACGCGCCAAGCGCCCTTGCAGTGCGAGTAACGCCTGGGCAAGGGTTTGAGTGCCCGTCAGGATCTGCGCCTCAAGGCGGTTGCTGGTCCACAGGTTGAGGCGCGGTAGCAACGCGTGCATCAGCTCGGCGGGGATGTCCCCAAGCAAAGGTCCAGGGTCAAAGCTGACGTGCACGCTGTGCGCCAATCCCAGTAACCAGTGCAGTAACGGCTTGGCCTTGGCGCTGTGCAGCAGGCTGTAACCGCTGACATACACCGCGTCGTGTGGCTCAACCCGAACCCGCGCCAGATCATCGGATGTCAACACACCTTCCGCGCCAATATAGGAAATGAACGTGCGCTCAGCGCTGGCCTCAGTCAGTGCCACGCACAGCCCGGTGTCTTGGTCCGCAGCTGGCGCCAGGGTGGGGGTAATGCCTTCTGCGAGCATCGCCTGACGCGCCAGGTCGCCGAACGGGCCTTGGCCATGTCGGCCCAGATACCAGGTGGACAGGCCGTTGCGCTGCGCCGCTGCCATCACATTAAAGCCGCCGCCTGCCTCAAAACGGGCACTTTTTGCCAAGGCATCGCCCCCGCTGACCGGCAGGGTGTCGAGTGCCATTACCAGGTCGATGATGATTTGGCCGGTGTGCAGCAATCTAGACATTGGTAAATCGCTCTGCAGCCTGTCGCCGGTCTTTGGCGCCACCCATCACGGCGTACAAGCCGCCCGCCACCACCAAGGTGACGACCCAGCCCAGTCCGTTATGGCCCAGCCAGGAGTTCGCCAATGGGCCGACGAACCAGTCCGTGTCGTTGCTGCCCACGCGGGTAAAACAAAACCCCAGCACCAGTGCCACGGCCCAGGCACTCAGGGCGCGCCATTCGATGCCGCCGCTGTACCAGTAGGCGCTGCTCGCACTGACGTCCAGTAAGTCTTTGGCGCTGTAGTAATGACGATGGATCAAGTCCACGACAAAGATGGCTACCCACGCAGTAATCGGAATTGCCGTCAGGGAAATAAAGGTAATGAACGGCCCGTAAAAGCTGTCGGCGTAGAGCATGAAGTAAATCGAGCCACAAAAAATAGCGACGATATCAACCACGACTGCCTGCACCCGTTTGATCTTTACCCCGAGGGTCAACGTGGTCAGGCCAGCGGAATAGACCGACAGGTGATTGGACAGCAACAAGCCGCCAAACGCGCTGAGCAGATAAGGCACGGCCATCCATGCCGGGAGCATGTTGCGGATCGCGGCAACGGGGTCGGTGGCGGAGGCTAATGTCTGATTGCCTACTGACAGTAAGCCGCCGAGCGTGATCAACAGCACCAGCGGTATACCCGCACCCCACGCAGCAGACGCCACCAGTTGCGTTGCGCTGACGGTGTGCTTTTGGTAGCGCGACATGTCGGCGCCCGCGTTGGCCCAGCCGATCCCGGTCCCTGCCGCCATGATGCCAATTCCTATAACCACTGCGCTCATGGGAGCAGGGCTGGCGCTAAACACGGCATGCCAATCGATGGTCGCGCACAGGAATCCACCCACCAGCAGGTTGAGCGCGCCGAACACATAAGTGGCCCACTTCTGGATTAGCAGCAAGGTGGCATGGCCCAAGCCCGACACTGCCAGCGTGAGCAGGGCAAAAATACCGATGAAGGTCAGCGTTAGCAGGGGGGCGCTTTTAGCTTCGGTCGGGGTACCAAACACGATGCTGTTCAGTGCCAGTAATACAAAGGCTGCCGTCGTGGTGTTGACGGTTTCCCAGCCGACCCGTGAAATCAGCGAGACCAGAGTGGGACCGATGTTGCCCCGCACGCCGAAAATAGCCCTCGACAGAGTCAGGCTGGGCGCACGCCCACGGCGGCCAGCAATCGAGATCACCCCGACCACGGCGAACGAGCCGGCAGCGCCAATCAAGGCAACGAGGATGACTTGCCAGATAGCCAGTTGGTGAAAGGCGACCAGTGTGGCGCCCAGTGGCAGGCCGAGGATGCTGATGTTGGCGGCAAACCATACCCAGAACAGTTGCAGCGGGTTGCCGTTGCATTCGTTTTCGGGGACTGGCTCGATGCCGCGGGTTTCCAGTTGTCCGGCACTGTGCCCGACGCGAAGGTGACTCATGGGGTGCAGCTCCTGAGGCTGTTTTTATGGTTGTAAGCAGCGTGTCGCGCAGGCTTCAGTGTTCAAGCCTGTGTGCATTCCATTGCGGGGGAGTTTAGGCGTTGCGCAGGTTCAGTAGCGCCTTGACCAAGGGTTCAAGTTGCAACTGATTGACCTCTTTTACGTGGCCTATCAGCGGCGCAGGCCAGTGATCCAGCCCTTCGCACGCGCCGAGCATGGCCCCGAGTACGGCGCCAATGGTGTCGGTATCACCACCAATGCTGGCGGCCATGCACAGCGCGTCGAAACTGTTCATGGCGCCACTGGCCACACGTTGCGCCAGCGCAAAAGCGGCGACTACAGACTCTTGCGAGGCGACAGAGGTGCCAATCACGTCATACAGCAAGTCGCCCAGGTTATCGTTATTGCACCGCGTGCTGGCTTCGCGCGCCCAACGTATACGCGGCCCGATGCGAGCACCTGCCACCCAATGCCCATGATGCTCGGCTCTAAAGGCCATTTCAGTGCCAGCATTGAGCGCGTGTTCCAGTGTTTTGCCATTGATGCCGCTTGATACAACGGCTGCCACGGCGGCTGCGCTGGCGATGCCCAGACTGGTGTTGTGGGTCACTTGGCAGGCTTGAACGACTGCGTTGAGGAAGTGATCGGGGCGGGCGATATCGCAGGCGATCCCCACCGGGGTGATGCGCATGGCCGCGCCGTTGGTGGTGCCGAAGCGTCCCGCCTCTGCAACGCTGTGGCCGGCCAGGATCAGGCTGAGTGCGTGCTTGGTTGAAGGGCCCAACAGGTCTTGTGAGCCTTTGGCTTGCATGCGGGCTTCCCAGTCGATCAACCGTCGCGCCAGTTGTGCGGGATCTATGCGGGCATCCCCTTCGACCAGCAACTGTGCGACCAGAATGGCTTGCTCGGTGTCGTCGGTGATGGATCCCTTGGGCATGTTGGGCGCAATGGGTTGATCGGCGGGCGCGTCTTGCAGGTCGGTGATGGCGCCGAAACGTTCGAGGATCTGGGCTCGGCTAAACGATTGGGTGGGCATACCCAAAGCGTCCCCCAATGCCAGCCCGTAAAAGGCCCCCAGGGCGCGATCCAGTTGACTCATGTTGGCGTTCCAAACGATTGGTGCATCCGAAAATGCAGGGGATCAAGCCAGCTTTCGACCTGCTCCATAAAACGCCCCTGCCGGTCGTAGGTGGTGCGCAAGGCTTTGAGGAAAACAGTGCCGGGCGCACGGCCCAGCAGCAGCGCTTCTTCCTCACTCAAAGGTTCGGCCCCGATCCATTGATCGCCACGCTCACCCACGAAGCCGTAGGCGGCGAGGGTAATGGTCAACGAATTATCGATCAGTCCCACACGCGGCAAACTTTCAAGACCGTGGGTGGCAGGCATCAGCGAGCGCTCCAGCGAAACGGCGGTGCCATCAGCCCGTCGCCGCCGACGGTCGAGCGCAATGAAATGGCTCACGCCAAACTGATGGAGCAATTCAGGCCGTTCGATGGCTTCAAATCGCAGCAACTCAGTGTGGATACGCGCACCGGTGTCGGCCAGTGCCTGAGTCCAGCCGTTGTTTTGGTCCAGAGTCATGCCGTCATAGGTGACAACAGAGCCGCCGCCCGTTTGCATCGCGATGTAACGCCGGCGTTCCAGTTCAGTCAAGGCATGACGCAACGTGCTGCGACTGACGCCCAGCTCTTGAGCCAGTTGGTCTTCTTCAGGGAGGGGTAAACCATCGGCTAATAGCCCGCTTTCTATCCGGTGAACGAGTTCATCAACCACGCGTTGCTTCTTGTTGGAACGAGCTTGTCTAATCATGTGCAGAGTAATAGCTCAGTAATGGCACTTGGGCAATAAATGGACCTCTTTGATGAGGGTAAAACGCCAAGGCGCCACAACCGATCCACTCATGTGTGGACACCTTGAATCCTGCATTGGGTGCAGGACCCAAGGCTTAGTAAAGCCGACTTTTAATTCAGCCGCAGGCCTTGAGATTAACGGGGCCGACAAATTCATTTCCGCGGCCCATGACACAGGCAACCGCCTGGTTGCGTTGACGTTCCCACGCCTGCACCGGGTAGGTTTTATCCCAAGCCTGGTACAGCTGAAGGTCTTGTTTGGACAGGCGTAAATTGTAGCGCTTGCTCATATAAAAGTAGGTGCGTGCAATCATCCCGCGGATGGAGGGGCGTGGCATGACCTTTTTGGCTTTGAAGTCGACCTGGGTCAAACACGAACCGTACTGGGCGGGTTGTGCCGGGAGCCAGCCAAAGCTGAAATTGTTACGGTCGCCGTTGACCTCGCCAATGCTTGGCACCAGGTTGTGCAAGTCGGCCTCAGCCACCTTGTACACCGGGTCGTTACGGGTGCAGTTTTTGCGTCCACCTTTTTGCCAGCATTGACGTTGATGACCAATTTGCCACGCCGGCACGATATGTTCCCATTCGATGCGTGCCGCGCGATTGGCATTTTTTCGCGGCACGTAACCACATGCTTGCAAGTTGACGCGGTTGCCGGTGTATTTACAGCCACAGTAAAACTCGGTGGACTGTGGCGCGTAGAGCTTCCAGGCAACCTTTTTTGCTTCGCTAAAGGTTTGCGGCGCAGCCGCCTGTACGCTTAAAGCAGTGAAGAGGCTGGCAAGTGCCAGTAAACGAACCCTCATTAACTCAGTCTTCCTCGGGCACGGTCCAGAAAACGTTGAACCCACCACAATCGCGGTGGGCAATGGTGACGTTATCGTTTTCGGAGATTTCTTCTATCAGGCGTTCCCACCACTCCGGGTTGTCACCTTCCTGACGCAAAAGGACAGCCATTTTGGCTTTTTGTGCCTTGGGAGAACTGATTTCTTTTTGAATGCGAAGTCCGAAAAGTTCGTAGGGGGTCGGAGGGGTTGGCGCTTTCGCTGCTTTTTTAGCCATGATGCGATCCTTGGTTAGCTGTATGCGCATACAGTATTTAACTGCGCGTCATTTCGCAACCGTTTGGTGCATCGGCGCTGCTTTTACGCGGTGTCCGTTTATCCATTTATGGCATGAGCGGCTCCGGTTGCGGCCTTGTATACAAGGCCGCAACCGAGTTTTGCAGCGATGTGGAAAATCTCTAGCGCTTGGTCAAACCCTTAACAATCGCCTCGATATTGCTTTGCAATTCGGCGACCGGGTCAGCCCCGTCCGTGCTGATCACCAGCAGTTCACTGCCACCTTGCGTCACCGCTGTTTTTAATGCGTCGGACGGTGCGCGATGGTCCAGCACCAATGCAACGTCATTGTCTTTCAGGGTTTGGGTCAGGGCGTTGAGGGTTTCGGGTGTCCACGTCTGGTCAGGGCTGTGCTCGACGTCCACGCGCTCCAGATTCAAGCCGCCCAGCAGGTAGTCCAGTCGATCGGACAAGCTCACCACGCTCAGGTTATCGGCCTTGGCCAGTTGCGCTTCGCTGTCGGCGTTGAGTTTGAGCAGGCGTTGCTTGAGGGATGCCAGGTTGGCTTCGATCTGCGGTTTGGCGGCGGGCGCCAGGCGCACCAGGTCGGCCGCGATAACGTCGGCCATACGCCCCATGTTGTTGCTCGCCAGCCACGGTTGACTGTTGAGACCGTCGTGCGGGGTGCCCGGTTGCAAGGCGATGCCCGGCAAGCTGCCGTCGACCGGGCGTGCTGCATCGACTTCGACGATGCGGATGTTGCTGCGCCGTGCCATTGGGTAGAGCGGGTCATCGCTCCACACTGAGCGCAGCCCGATCACCGCGTCGGCGTGTTCAGCCAGTTTGTGCAGGGCAGGGGCGCCGCGACCGCTGAAGTAGGCGCTCTGTCGACTGCCGGGCAAGTTGGCGGCAGCGGCGCGTTCCAGGCTCACGCCGCTGTCGTTGAGCAACAATTGGCCCAAGCCATAGGTGATGGGCAGGCTGGCCAGAATGCGCACCGGTGGTGAGGGCGCATCGGCGGCCTGAAGCGGTGAGCTGAACAGGCCGGTGAGGGCCAGCGCGAGGGTGAGGGTGCGCAAAGTGTGCATTTATCCAATATTCCCTTTCAGGCTGGGGACCACCCCGCGCGCAATGGCAGCGAGGGCGAAGGCGATACCGGCCACCAGAATGATCGCAGCGCCGGAGGGGATCGGCAGGTCGAACACAATCGGTAGCAGGATGCCGCAGAGCGTGCTGACAGTGGCGATCAGGACCGAGATCCAGAAGAAGCCTCTGAGCGACTGGCTGAGCAAGCGCGCAGCCGCTGCGGGTATGACCAGCAAAGCGCCGACCAGAATCGCACCGATGACTTTCACGGCGGCCACGGTGATGAGCGTCACCAGAATCACGAACAGGTAGTCCAGCGACTTCACGGCGACCCCGCGCACGGCGGCCAGTTGCGGGTTGAAGCTGGCGAGCATGATGCGGTTGTACAACGGCAGGCTCAGCCCCAGCACCAACGCGCCGACAATGGCCAATACCAGCAGATCGTTGCCGTTGACGGTCAGAACGGAGCCAAACAGTACGTTTTCGAGGATATGCACGTTGATCTTGCCCGCCAGAATCAGCAGCAGGCTGGCGCCCAGTGCCAACGAGACGGACAGGAATACGCCGATCAAGGTGTCCGGGGCTAACCCGGTGCGATTACGCAGGTAATTCAGGGAAATGCCGAACAGCAAGCAATAGCCGAACAGGCTGCCATACGGGCCGGTGTAGGGTTCGCCGAGCAAGATACCAATGGCCACGCCGGTCAGCGCCGCGTGCCCGACCGCTTCGGAAAAGAACGCGAAGCGCTTTACGACCACCAACGTGCCCAGGCCGCCGAGCACGGGGCCGATCAGCAGCCCGGCGAGCAAGGCGTTGACGACAAAACCATAGGCCAGAACTTCGGGCAGGTAACCCGCTGTGGCCCAGCCCTGCACCATCAGGCGAAATGCTTCGTAACTCATGAGTGAGCACTCCCCTGAGCGGTGGGATGGGTTGAGAACAGGCTCAGCAAGCGATCGGGGCTGAGGGTGTGCTCGGGAGGCCCGTCAAACAGCACGCGGCGATTGAGGCCGGTTACGCGCTCTGCCAAACGTTTTACCGCTGCCAAGTCATGCTCGATCCACACCACGGTGACACCGCTCTGCCGCCAGTCGGCGAGCAGGCGCTCAAAGACTTGAGCACCGGCTTCGTCCAGCGCAGACATCGGTTCATCCAGTACCAGCAACTGCGGGGAGGGAATCAGCCCTTGCGCGAGCAATACGCGCTGGCGCTCGCCACCGGACAGAGCGCCCATGCGCCGTTTGCGTTTGTCTTGCATGCCCACCCGCTCCAGCGCGTCACCAATCGCTGGCGCCACCTTGCGTGACAGCCCCATGAATGCAGGCAGGCGCTGACACATGGCGGCCATGAAATCGTCGACGGTCATGGGCAAGCCGCGGTCGAATTCCAGTGCTTGTGGCACGTAGCCGATCAGGCCAGGTTCGGCAGGCCAGTTCAGGCACAGACGGCCCTGATGGGGCATTTGCCCGAGCAGGGTCTTGATCAGTGAGCTTTTGCCGCCGCCGTTGGGTCCGACCAGTGCGTGCACACTGCCGGGGCGAATGTTGAAGCTGACATGATCCAGAATCAGGGTGCGCCCCAGAGTCAGCGAGACCTGATCAAACTCCACGCCCGGGCCTGCAGTGACGGTGCCCAAAGGCTCAGCTGCGCTCATGCGCCTGCCTCCTGTATCGCCTTGACCACGGTATTGAGGTTGCCGGTCATTTCTTTTTCGTATTTATCGGCGCTGTAGTCGCCATACGAAATGTGCGACAGCGGGTACAGCTTGACCCCGGACTCACGCTGAATGGTGTCGACATAGGTGGACGGGAAGTCCATCTCCGAGAAAATCACTTTCACATCCAGCGCGCGCAATTGGTCGATGGTTTTTTTCAGTTGGCTGGGGCTTGGTTCGATGCCGTGTGCAGGCTCGACCACAGCGGTGACCTCCAGGCCGAATTCGCGCAGCAGATAGTCGTAAGCCGCGTGTACGGTGGCCACGCGCAGGTCGGCATTGGGTGCTTCGGTCAGTTTCGCCAGCGCTGCGGCGCGCATCTGGCGCAGGCGTTTGCCATAGGCGCGCGCATTGGCGGTGTAGGTTTTGGCGTTGGCCGGGTCAAGCTTGCCCAGCTCGCGGGCAATGTTGTTGACCTGAGCAATCGAGGCGCTGATCGACAGAAAGGTGTGCGGGTTGACCACCTTGCCAGCACCGCGAGCCGCATTGCCGGTGGCTGCCAGCAACGGGACGTTTTGATTGGCCTCGATCACCGGGATGTCGGGGCGTTCACTGGCTTCGATCATGCGGTCGGCGAAGTCGTCATGGCCAACGCCGTTGAGCACGATCACGTCCAGCGTGCCGATGCGTTTGATGTCCTCGGCACGCGGTTCGTAGGCATGGGGGTTAAAGCCTGCCGGAATCAACGGCACGACCTCGGCCTTGTCGCCAACGATATTGCTCACGTAGCTGTAATACGGGTGCAGGGTGATGCCAATGCGCAACGGTTTGGCCAGCGGTGCAGGGGTGTCGGCAAAGGCTTGCGGCGCAAGGCAAAAGGCAAACAGGCCGGCCAGCAACAAGGTGCGGCGACGCAGAACAGATGAAATGGACATGGCGAGCAGTCTTCTCTCAGGTCAAGCGGTGGGTTCAGTGCCGATGCTGGCGAGTCACCCCGGCATCGAATTGCGCGATCACTTGCTGCCAGCCACTCTGGTTCAGGGCTGCATCGCTAAAATCGGTGGGGGCGCTGACAGCGCTGTTGCGGTTAAGCCACACGTCAGGCTGCGCGCCAATGCGCAGTAAAAACGAGCCGGCAACGCTTGGGTTCGGGCTGATGCCCAGATACGCCTCATCGCCGAGCAACTGCCATTGATGGCCGCCGCGACTGACTGAGCTGGCATCGATGGCAAACGGTGCAAAACCTTCAGCGGCCAGTTCGGTGGGTTCGGGCAGGGCGTTTGAGTCTTCGCCTAACAGCTGGATTTCGTCGAGGGTGACCCGCAGGTCGGCATAGATCCCTTGTTCGGCGGCGCTCAGATCGCGTCGTGCATCCAGTTGATGGGACGCCACCGAGGTGACGGCTTGCGTTTCGTGACGCCAGGCCACCACCGAACCTGCGACCGTCAGGATCAACAGGCATAACAGCAGCACATACAGGGTTTCATGCCCGGCTCCGGCCGGGCGCACGACGTGAGTGTTCATGGGGCCTCGATGTCGGCTTGGTCAATTTCGACGATGTGGCCGGGACCTGCGTCGAACAGCACATAAAACTCAGCATCGGGCTTTTTGAAGGTGAGGGTCGAATCGGCCCCCAGCTTGCCGGGTACCAGAATGGTCTCGTCGTAGCCGATGACGTCCAGGGTGACGCCCGGCGCACCGCTGCCATCCGAGAACCCGCCCGTGCAGCGTATTTGCGCACCTTCGATTTCTTTGCATTCGCACATGGGGTTGTGGGCCAACGCCTGATGGCTGACCCCCAGCAATGCCACCAAACCTGCGGTCATCAGCCGTCGTGTTCGGCGGTTGGACAAACGTGCGCTCATTACTTGCCTCCTCGTTGTTTGAGCCAGGCCACCGTGGCCGGTGAGGCTTGCTTCAGGGGAATGGATGCCTGATGCACCGAACCGTCCCAGCCTTCCAGGGTGATCCACAGGTCGGCATCCTCTTGGGTGCGCAGCGGGATCGGCACGGTGGCTCCCAGGCGATAAGGCGTACCGAAGAAAATCACCCCGGCGGTGCGCAAGCTGCGCGGCTTGCCAACACGCAGGTAAACGGCCTTGACCGGTTCGATGCAGGCGTCGCACAAGGCCGCGTTAAAGCTTTTCATGTAGCCTGCCGGGCCATCCGGGCGCGGGGCTTCATCGCGCAGTTCGGCCAGTTGCAGGCTCCAGGGGCCGATCTCAACGGTGCCGACTTCGCGCTCGCCCAAGCCGCTGTCGCCGCGAAACAGCGACGCATCGGCAAAGTATTTGGGCATGAAGCCCAATGGCACCAGCAACAGCAGGATGTTGATGTGAAAGCGCCATTTATGCCAAAACCGGCTCAGGCTGCTGGAAGTCGGCTGTGCAGCCGCTGCCTTGCTCATGCGTTGGCCTCCGAGGTGGCGTCAGTGCGGGCGGTGGCCGCTTGCGCGGGTACTGAACGTGCGGGCTTATTGCTGCGCTTGAGCGCATTGGCGGTGGCCAGCGCGGTGCGTTTGGTCCAGATCAATAGCCCGCTCAACACCATCATGCTCAGGATCAGGCCGAAGAAGAACCAGATCAGCTTGACCCACAGCCCGCCGAAGTCACCGGTGTGCAAAGGGCGCATGGACTCTGTGACCAGCTCCAGGCCGGAGCGGTCGGCGATCATCCGTGAGCCTTCGATCAGGCCGTTATACGGGTTGATGTCGGCGGTCTGGAACAGCAGGGGATACCAGCCCGGCCCGCCGACTTCGATGTGGCCGAAGGCATTGCTGGGCAAACTGATGAAGCTGGCTTCAAGCCCCGGGATTTTCTCGGCAGCAATGGCCACGGCCTTGTCCAGGCTGATCTGCGGGGCCGGTTTGCCGTCTGGCATGATCGGGACATCCTGACGCGCCACCACTGGCGGGTTACCTTCCGTGGAAATGGAAATCTGGTTATCGAACATGAACGCCTGGATCAGGAACCACAGGCCGCTGATGGAGATCACCGCGATAAACCAGATGGACCAGATGCCGCACAGGCGATGGAAGTCGCCCCAGAAAATCCGTGCGCCGTGCTTGAAGCGCAGGTTGGGCTTGAAGAAGCCTTTCCAGAATTTTTTGTACACCACCAGCCCCGTGACCAACGAGGCCAGCAGCGGCAAGCCGAGGAAGGACACCAAATACCAGCCCCAGCTGTAGCCGTTGGTGAACGGCACCAGCCACCAACCGTGCAGGGCGCGGGTAAAGGCCTTGAAGTCGAAAGCTGGGCTCTCGCCCTGAATCGCCCCGGTGTACGGGTTGATATAGAGCGACGGTGAGCGCCCGTCCGGGTACACCACATCGGCCACCAGTGCGAAATGCGATTCGTCCGGTCGGCTGATCGACTGCACGGCAAGCTTGGGTTCTGCCTGGTGAATGGCGTTGAGCACTTGCTCATAGGTGAGCAGCGGTGCGTCGTCCGAGGGTTGGCTGGCGCGGGCTTCAGGGGTGGCGAGCCACACAATCTCCTGGCTGACCACCGCCAGGGTGCCGGTGACGCACACAATCAGCACAAAGAACCAGATCGGCAGGGTGAGCCAACTGTGAACCAGAAACCAAAGCTTGGAGCGGGACTTTTTGGACATGGGAAACGGCAAACTCGCGGTTGAGCGGGTGTTAATCGCCATTGAGAAGCGATTGCTTATCCATGTAGGACGGATGAGAAAGGCAAAACCCTAACCTTGAGATGTAAAGAATTGTTTCTACGGGCGTCTGGGGCGCAGAAACATCAGCGCCCGGCGGCCTTTGCTGGCCAGAGAATGAAGGGGCCATCACTGATAACGAGTGAGGGAATGGAAAATTAGCCGTGGACGCGCACTTGATGTTCAGCACAGACATGCTGGAAGTGTTTGACGAAGGCCGTCACCAAAGATGGGCCGCGTTCGCGATACGCCAGCGCGACAGTGCTCTCACAGCCGTCATCAGCCAACTCAATCCCGTGCAATGAACACGCCCGCACTGTGGAGGCAGGCAACAATGCGATCCCGAATCCGGCCTGAATCAGCATCGACTGCGTACTTTTGAGTGAATAAACCTGCGCTGATTTTGGCGAAAACCCGGCGCGCGCGCACAGATCGTAAGAAAGGGAACTCAGCCCGCCACGTTTGGCGTGGGTGATCGTTACAAAGTGTTCGTCCTGCAATTCGACCAGTGTCATGCGCTGCCGCGAGGCCAACGGGTGACTGGGGCTCACGGCCACCACCACCTTCTCGGTAAAGAGCGGGACAAGCTTGATGTCATTCAATTGATGCAGCACCGGGAGTCGGAGCAAGCCCACATCGGTACGGCCCTCCACCAGGTTCAATAGTTGTGTTTCTGAGGATTCTTCTGACACTTCAATGCAGACATCAGGGGATGCTTCCAGGTACAGCCCCATCACCTCTTTTAACCTGCCGATCAGTGGCACGGTGCTGGCGTGGCCCAAGCGGATTGTGCCGCTTTGCCCCAGACCCGTTGAGGTGGCCAGGCGGCTGGCACTTTCAACGTCAATCAAAATAGCTTTGGCTCTGGGTAAGAAGGCTAAACCGGCGTGGGTCAGCTCCGGTTGGCGCGCGGTGCGCTCAAATAACAGAATGCCCAAGTGTTTTTCTAATGCCTGGATTTGCCGGCTGAGTGCCGATTGAGCAATAAACAGCGTTTGTGCCGCTGCCATGAAACTGCCGTTTTCTGCGATGGCTACAAAATAGCGTAACTGTTTCATCGAAATCATAAGCGCTATGCCGAAATGAGATAGGTGGCTTGTTTTTTTGATATTAGTCGAGCTTTTCAGGGTTGGGTAGGCTGTCTCAAATACCTGGGAAGTTCTGGCAATGCTCGATTTTATTCTTCATGCCCCGTATGCGCAGGCACAGTTTTTAATCATCTTTGCGACGGTCAGTGTGGCGTATGTCATTTTTGGTATTGCGGGGTTTGGAACGGCGCTGGTGGCCGGACCTGTGCTGCTTCATTACATGCCACTGTCGCAAGTCATTCCCTTGTTGGTGTTATTGGACTGTGTGGCGGCTTTTGGCCGATTGGCGCGCTCATATAAAAATGTGGTGCATGCAGAGTTGTTCAGGTTAGTGCCCTTTATGGCGCTCGGCAGTGTGGCGGGCATCGTAATACTGCTGAGCACTCAGGCGGATGCACTGCTGTTGATGATGGGCTGTTTTGTCACGTTGTATGCCGTCTATGCGTTATTCACGCCGCGACCAAAGACGGTATTAGCGACTGCATGGGCAATGCCCTTGGGGGGCAGTGGCGGATTAGTGGGCGCGTTGTTTGGCAGTGGCGGATTTTTGTACGCCATTTATTTAAATGGCCGTCTCCAGACCAAAGAAAAAGCCGGTGCCACACAAAGTACCTTGATCGGGATCAGTACCTTGGTACGGCTGACGATGTTAACGCTGGCGGGCACCTATACCGACCTTTCATTGTGGGTGATGGCGCTCTATTTATTACCGGCCTTGATCGTGGGGCTTTGGGCGGGCAACCACATTACGCTCAGAGTGTCGCGTGAAACCTTCATACGGGCAGTGAATGTGATCATATTGGCCAGCGGTGCGATGCTGATCTATCGCGCTTATATGAACGGGTTTTAGTCCAGGTTCAAACAGGGCTGTTTTACCTCGCTGCGTGGCGTTAAATGGGCAGGCTTCAGGGGCATATTCCAAGACCTGAGATGAAGCTTGCCGTGAGCCACGTTAATAGCTTTATGGCGCGTGATGGGTTACAAGTGCCGCCTGAAAAAATGGACTAAGAGGTCGCAATGGACGCCGCACGCACAAAAATATTACCGGCAGTTGTCTTGGGTGTGTGTCTTACGCTGCTGTCAGGGTGTGGGACGATATTAGGTCATCGAACAGGCACGTTTGATGGTGTTAACGAAGATATAAAAATAGTTAGCGAGCCTTTATTTTGGGTGGTTTCCTTGGGTTTAGTGCCACTGATGGCAATAGTCTCCATGCCAGTGGATCTGGGAGTAGATATTGTTTTATACCCTTACGATGCCTATCAAAAAAGTAAGCCGGTGGTGGTGTACATGCCCCCTCCGGTGGGCTATTCGGCACCGCTTTACAGCATAAATTTAACCGGTGCCAGCGACTTCGATTACATGGCTTGGCCTCCTTATTCGGCGCCGACCGGCAATACGGATTTTATTGAAAATGCGCCCTTCAGATTAGAGAGAGCCCTTATTGCAAAAGCTGTAGCAGCACCCGACCCCAAGAGCGGTGTTGAACCCGTCGCGGGGACGATTAATCCGGCGCAATTGTTTGCGGCTGATCCGCGCAATTCGGGCAAAGCCATGAGCTTTCACAAAGTAGGGCCGGTGTATCAAGCGCCTAATGGGGTCAACTATAGAAATACAATAAAAATAAAAGAAACCCTTCTGGCCAGTGCTGAGAAAGTGGCAGACAAGTCGATCATCATTTACTTCATGCCGTGCAATGAACTGGTCTTTGTTCGATCAAATACGTCGGTGTATGACCCTGGCGCGTTGAATCAACCTGAGGTGCAGGCTGTCTTTAAATCGTTGAAACAGCAGGCCGCGCAGGGTAAGTGCCCTTTGCCTGCGCCGCATAACAAGGCTGTTTTGAACCCTGGCAAAGTGGTTTGAACAATCACATGCACGCAACGGTTCGCCTTACTCCAGCGACCGCCCCAATTTCCAATAGCCCATGAGCGTCAGTTGCTGGCGCTGTAGCCCTTGTTCGTTGATCAAGAACCTGCGAATGGCCATGACCGCAGCCGATTCCCCCGCGACCCACGCATAAAAATCGCCCCGTTTGGCACTGGCCCGTTCCCACGGGCGTTGTGTGTTCAGGTCCAGTTCTTCAATGGGCGATGTGCTGTCCAAATTGCCGCGCACCGGCGGCAAACGCGCCAGTTCGCGGGCGGCCAGGGTCATGCCTTCGCCATGTTGCTTGCCCAGGCTGGCACGGGGCAACCAGTGCACCTTGGCGTTCAAACCGCACAGCAGCGCCAGGCAATCTGACTCTTCAGGCACTTCAATAAAGGCCTGTACGTGCGGTGCATCCGGGTGCTCGGTGAGTTGTTCGAGAATACCGGCGATGGCAGGCAAGGCGGTTTCGTCGCCAATCAGCAGCACCTGACGCACGCCTTCAGGCGGTTGCCATTCGTAGCCGCCGGGGTCGCTGCGGTACGCGGCATTGGGCGCGACGATTTGTAGCCCGTCGCCCGGCACACTGTGTGCGGCCCAACGCGAGGCAGGCCCTGTTTCGCCGTGCAGCACAAAGTCGATGTCCAGCTCGTTTGCTTCGGGGCGCAGGTAGCGCAGGGTGTAAGTGCGCATGGGCGGTGTTTGGTTGGCGCTCATGGCGCGACGCGCGGCCTGCCAGTCGCCGGTTTTGGGCAGATCGGGCGCGCTGCCATCGGCAGCCGGAAAGAACAGTTTGACCCGCTGGTCTGGCGCAAGCGTGCGCATCAGCGCTACGTCTTTGCCGCTGAACACACAGCGCAGCAGTGAGGGGCTCAAGGCAATGCGTTGCTTGAGCTGGATATCGAACAGTTCATAACCGCTGGGTTTGCTCAGGCGTTTGCGCAGGGTTTGCACCAGCGTGGCGGCGACAGACATAAACAGCACCATGTTAAACAGGAGTCGTTCTCTATAACGTTGCCGGGGCGCTTCAATTTAAGACCGCTGGTGCACGGGCTCAGCGCGTTAATTTTCCGCGCTGTTCATCCGTTCCGTAGTGATAGCCGAGCCAACGCTCGATAGCCAATACGTACGGAAGAAGCCAGATGAATGCTGAGAAGTCCCTCAAACTTGCCCGCCGGTTCATCGAGTTACCGCTGGAAAAGCGCCGGTTATTTCTCGACGGCTTGCGCGCAGAAGGGATCGACTTTTCGCAGTTCCCGATTCCGGCAGACGTGGCGCAGGATGACCGCCATGCACTGTCTTATGCGCAGCGGCGCATGTGGTTTTTGTGGCAGCTTGATCCGCACAGCGGTGCCTATAACCTGCCGGGTGCTGTGCGCCTCACCGGTGCCCTGAATATCGTGGCCCTGGAGCAGGCCTTCGCCCATGTGGTGCAGCGTCACCAAACCCTGCGCACGGTGTTTCACCAAAAGGCAGATGACAGCCTTGAGCAGGCGGCCCTGAGCCAGCCGCTGGTGGTAGAACACATGGATTTCACCTTGTTGCCCGCCCTTGAGCGTGAACAGGCGATCGCCAGCGAAGCGCAGCGTCAATCACTGTTGCCCTTCGATCTGGCCCGTGGCCCGCTGTTGCGCATCAAGCTGATCAAGCTGGCCGATGACGAGCACGTCCTGCTGCTGACCCTGCATCACATCGTGTCTGATGGCTGGTCCATGAACGTGCTGATTGACGAGTTCATTCAGGGCTACGACGCCTTCGAGCGCGGCCAGCAGCCTCAGCTCGCCGACCTGCCCATTCAATACAGTGACTATGCATTGTGGCAGCGCCGCTGGCTGGAAGCCGGGGAGCAGGCGCGCCAGCTCGAATACTGGCAGGCCAAGCTCGGGGACGAGCACCCGGTCATTGCATTGCCCACCGATTACCCGCGCCCGGCCATGCCCAGCTATCGCGGCACGCGCCATGAGTTTGCGGTCGATCCGGCGCTGGTCGAGCAACTGCGTGCACTGGCACAACGGCACAATGTCACCTTGTTCATGTTGCTGCTGGCGGCGTTCAACATCTTGCTGCATCGCTACAGCGGCCAGACCGACGTGCGGGTTGGCGTGCCCATTGCCAACCGCAACCGCCGCGAAGTCGAAGGGCTGATCGGCTTTTTTGTGAACACGCAGGTGCTGCGCAGCGAGCTGAATGCGCAAACCCGCGTGACTGATTTGCTGGCCGCCGTGAAGGAAACCGCGCTCGGCGCACAGGCGCACCAGGAGTTGCCGTTCGAGCAGTTGGTTGAAGCCTTCAAGCTGGAGCGCAACCTGAGCCATAACCCGCTGTTTCAAGTGATGTACAACCACCAGCCGCAGGTGGCCGACATAGAAACAGTCAGCACGGCCTCGGGGTTGGCGCTGGGCTTGATCGAGTGGGAAGGGCGCACCACGCAGTTCGACCTGAGCCTCGATACCTGGGAAAAAGGCGGGCGCCTCAATGCTGCGCTGACCTATGCCAACGATCTGTTCGACGCCTCGACCGTCAGCCGTATGGCGCGGCACTGGGGCAATCTGCTGCGGGCCCTGGTCGACAACGCCGACTGTCGGATTGGCGAGCTGGCGATGCTGGATGCCAGCGAGCTGCACACCCAGGTACGCGACTGGAACAACACGGGCGCCGTGTACCCCGTCCATGTGTGCCTGCACACGCTGATTGAAGCGCAAGTGCTGCGCACACCGCAGGCCACCGCCCTGGTGTTTGGCAATCAGTCCCTCACCTATGCGCAACTCAATGCGCGGGCCAACCAGTTGGCGCGCCGCTTGCGCGAACAGGGGGTGGGGCCGGATGTGCTGGTCGGCATTGCACTTGAGCGTTCGGTCGAGATGGTGGTCGGCCTGCTGGCCATCCTCAAGGCCGGCGGTGCGTATGTGCCGTTGGACCCGGAGTACCCGCAGGAGCGCCTGACTTACATGATTGAGGACAGCGGCATCGGGTTGTTGCTGACGCAGCAAGCGCTGCTGACCCGCTTGCCGGTGGCGGGTATTCAGGTCATCGCCCTCGATCAGGCTGGCGAGACGCTGCAAGACGATGACGACAGCAACCTGAACCTGGCGCAGGATGCCCGGCACCTGGCCTACGTGATTTACACCTCAGGTTCTACCGGTCGCCCCAAGGGCGCGGGCAACACGCATGCTGCACTGGTTAACCGCCTGTGCTGGATGCAACAAGCCTACGGTTTGAACGAGCACGACACGGTGCTGCAAAAAACCCCGTTCAGTTTTGATGTGTCGGTGTGGGAATTCTTTTGGCCGCTGCTCACCGGCGCGCGGCTGGTAGTGGCGCAACCGGGTGAGCATCGCGAGCCGCTGCGCCTGATTGAGACCCTGCGCCAGCATCAGGTCAGCACCGTGCATTTCGTGCCCTCGATGCTGCAAGCGTTTATCCACGAGACCGGGGTTGAGCATTGCACCAGCCTGCGCCGCATCGTGTGCAGCGGTGAGGCGCTGGCGGTCGACGCGCAACAACAGGTGTTCGCCAAGCTGCCAGGCGCCGAGCTGTACAACCTGTACGGCCCGACCGAAGCCGCCATCGACGTGACCCACTGGACCTGTGTCGATGAAGGCGCCACCAGTGTGCCGATTGGCCTGCCCATCGCCAACCTGCGCACGCTGGTGCTGGATGCCGACCTGTCCCCCGTGGCACTGGGGGTGGCGGGTGAGCTGTACTTGGGCGGTGCCGGTCTGGCACGCAATTACCATCTCCGCCCGGGCCTGACCGCTGAGCGTTTTGTGCCATGCCCGTTCAATCAGGGCGAACGCCTGTACCGCACCGGCGACCTTGTGCGCCAGCGGGTGGACGGGGTGATTGAGTACCTGGGCCGCCTCGACCATCAGGTCAAGCTGCGCGGCCTGCGGATCGAAATGGGCGAAATCGAAGCGCGTCTGGCTGAGCACGCGGCGGTGCGCGAAGCCGTGGCGCTGGTGCTCGATGGCAAGCAGTTGGTGGCTTACGTGGTGCTCCAAGACCCGGCCACGGCAGGGGACTGGCAGGCCGCGCTGGCGGCGCATCTGCTGCGCGGATTGCCCGAATACATGGTGCCCGGCCACTGGATCAGCCTGGAGCACCTGCCACTCTCGCCCAATGGCAAACTGGAACGCCGCGCTCTGCCGCGCCCCGACCTATCGTCTGCGCAGCAGGATTACACCGCGCCCGCCACTGAACTGGAGCAGCGGCTGGCCGACATTTGGCAGACGGTGCTGGGTGTCTCGCCCCTTGGCGTTGACGACAACTTTTTCGCACTTGGCGGCGATTCGATCATCTCGATTCAAGTGGTCAGCCGCGCGCGTCAGGCCGGTATCGCCTTCAGTCCGCGTGACCTGTTCCAGCACCAGACCATTCGCAGCCTGGCGCGGGTCGCCGAACTGAGCACGCACACCACCATTGACCAAGGCATCGCCCACGGTGCCGTGGCGTTGGCGCCGGTGCAGCAATGGTTTTTCGAGCAGCCGATGCCCGCCCCTCATCACTGGAACCAGGCGTTGCTGTTGCAGCCGCGCCAACCGCTAGACGCGGCGCCGCTGGAACAGGCGTTGCGCCAACTGTTGAGCCATCACGATGCTCTGCGCCTGCGTTTCAAGCAGCACGATGGCCGTTGGCAGCAAGCCTATGCCGACCTGTCAGCCGACAGCCTGCTGTGGCACAAAGCGGCGGCTGGCACCGATGAACTCAACGCCTTGTGCGAGCACGCCCAGCGCAGCCTCGATCTGCAACAGGGACCATTGTTGCGTGCGCTGCTGGTTGACATGCCCGACCACACGCAGCGCCTGCTGCTGGTGATCCACCACTTGGCGGTAGACGGTGTTTCATGGCGTGTATTGCTTGAAGACTTGCAGCAGTTTTATGCCCAGCCGTCCCACGCGCCGCAGCCCAAGACCAGCGCCTATCAGGCCTGGACCGCGCGGCTTGCCGAGGAGGCGCATGCGCGACTACCGGAGCTGGCGTGGTGGCAAGCCCAGTTGGCGGCTGCGCCCCACGAACTGCCCCGCGATCACCTCGAGGCGGGGCTGCACACGCGACACGCACAAAAGGTCGAGCTGACCCTGGACGCTGAACGCACCCGTCAATTGCTGCAAGTGGCCCCGGCCACGTACCGCACTCAGGTCAACGACCTGTTACTGACGGCATTGGCACGGGTGATCTGCCGCTGGAGCGGTCACGCCAGCAGCCTGATTCAGCTCGAAGGTCATGGCCGCGAAGAGCTGTTTGCTGACGTGGACCTGTCGCGCACGGTGGGCTGGTTCACCAGCCTGTTCCCGGTGCAACTCACCCCCGCGGCCGGGCTGGGCGAGTCGATCAAAGCCATCAAGGAGCAACTGCGCAGCGTGCCGGACAAAGGCGTCGGTTACGGCCTGTTGCGTTATCTGGCAGGCGAGGAGCCGGGGGCGCAACTGGCGGCGCTGCCTACCCCGCGTATCACGTTCAACTACTTGGGGCAGTTCGACCGCCAGTTTGATGACCAGGCCCTGTTTGTCCCTGCTGCCGAAAGCGCGGGCCAGGCTCAAGACCAAGACGCACCGTTGGCCAACTGGCTGAGCATCGAGGGGCAGGTGTACGGCGGCGAGTTGAACCTGCAATGGACCTACAGCCGCGAGATGTTCGACGCGCACACCCTTGAAGCACTGGTTGAGGACTACCAGCAGGAGCTGTGTGCGCTGATCGAGCATTGCGTGACCCACGAAACGGGCGGCATGACCCCCTCCGACTTCCCGCTGGCGCGTCTCACCCAGCAGCAGCTGGACAGCCTCAAAGTGCCTGCCAGCGCCATTGAAGACATCTACCCGTTGTCGCCGATGCAACAGGGTTTGCTGGTGCACACCTTGCTTGAGCCGGGTTCGGGCATCTACTTCATGCAAGACCGCTACATCATTGACAGTGAAATCGACCTGCCGCGCTTTACGGCGGCCTGGCACGCCGTGGCCCAGCGTCACGATGCCTTGCGCGCCTCCTTCAGCCTGGACGATGACGGGCAGATGCTGCAAATCATTCACCGCGATGCCGCGCCCAAGGTTCAAGTCCACGACTGGACCGGGCGCCCCGAATCCGAGCACGAAAGCGCGCTGCAAGCGGTGTTGGCCCAGGACCGCGCCGATGGATTCGACCTGCTCAACACGCCGCCCTTCAACCTGCGTCTGATTCGCCGCAGCGCCGGTCATTACTGGTTCATCCTCAGCAACCACCACATCCTGATTGACGCCTGGTGCCGTTCGCTGCTGCTGCAAGATTTCTTCGCGCTTTACAGCGGCCAGCGCAGCCTGCCGCCTGCGGCGCGATACCGCGATTTTATTCAATGGCTGCAAGAGCAGGGCGAGCGCGAAGCCCTTGAAGCATGGACGCAGGAATTGGCCGGGTTCGAACAACCCACACCGCTGCCGTTCGATCGGGCTTTGCGCCGTCAGGGCGGCTTCTCGCAGATCGGCGACGTGTATGCCGACCTCGAGGCCTGTCAAGGGCGTGCCTTGCGTGAGCTGGCGCAACGTTATCAATTGACCGTCAACACCTTGACCCAAGCTGCCTGGGCACTGGTGTTGCAGCGCTACAGCGGGCTGGATGAAGTGCTGTTCGGCGTGACCGTGGCGGGGCGACCGATCAACCGCCCCGAAATGCAGGACACCGTGGGCCTGTTCATCAACAGCATCCCGCTGCGCATGCGTCTGCCGCGTGCGGGCCAGCAGGTCAGCGTGCGTGAGTGGCTGCAAGGCTTGTTCGAGCACAACCTGGCGTTGCGTGAGCATGAACATTTGCCGTTGTTGCAGATTCAGGCGTGCAGCGCGCTGGACAAAGGCCAGTCGATTTTCGACAGCCTGTTTGTCTATGAAAATGCCCCGGTCGAGAGTGCCGTGGTCAGCGGCGCGGAGCAAATCAGCGCCAAGTCCGACAGCGCCCGTACCCACACCAACTACCCGATGACCGTGGTGGTGTACCCCGGCGATGCGTTGGGCCTGCACCTGTCATACGACAAGCGCTTCTTCGACGACGCCACCGCCGAGCGCTTGCTGGCTGACTTCAAGCGGTTGCTGCTGGCCATTGGCGAACATGCCGATGGGCTGTTTGCCGATTTGCCGGTGGTGGACGCCGGTGAACGCGAGCACGTGTTACAGGCCGGCAATCAAACCGCGCGGGATTACCCGTTGGCGCACGGCTATGTGCGCCTGTTTGAAGCGCAATGTGCGGCGCACCCGCAACAGGTGGTTGCGACCTGCCTGGATCAGCGCTGGACCTATCGCGATCTGGACACCCGCGCCAACCGCCTCGGTCATGCCCTGATTGGGGCCGGTGTGCGCGTTGATCAGCCGGTGGCGCTGCTGGCAGAGCGCAGCCTTGAGCTGCTGGGCATGATGCTTGGCAGCTTCAAGGCAGGCGCCGCTTACTTGCCGCTCGACCCGCAACTGCCTGCGCGGCGCTTGCTCGACTTGCTGCACTTGGGGCAAGTACCGCTGCTGGTGGCCAGTGCCGCCTGCCGCGAACAGGCGCATCAGATATTGGCGCAGTTAACCCCGGCGCAACGCCCGCAATTACTGGTATGGGAAGAGGTGCAAGGCGCGCGTTTGTCCAGCGCACAGCCGGGCATCTACACCGCGCCCAACAACCTTGCTTACGTGATCTTCACCTCGGGTTCCACCGGCACGCCCAAAGGGGTGATGGTGGAGCAGGCGGGCATGCTGAATAACCAGTTGAGCAAAAAACCGTATCTGGATCTGGGCAGCGCCGACGTGATTGCACAGACCGCGTCCCAGAGTTTCGATATTTCAGTCTGGCAATTTCTCGCCGCGCCGCTGTTGGGTGCGCAGGTCGACATCGTGCCCAACGCCATCGCCCACGACCCGGCCGCGCTGCTGGCGCACGTGGCGGCGCGGGGTATCAGCGTGCTGGAAAGCGTACCGTCGCTGATCCACAGCCTGCTCGACGAACCACAAGGCAGCCTGGAGCAGTTGCGCTGGATGCTGCCGACCGGCGAAGCCATGCCGCCTGAACTGGCGCGCCGCTGGTTGCAACGTTACCCGCGCATCGGGCTGGTCAACGCCTACGGCCCGGCTGAATGCTCGGATGACGTGGCGCTGTTCCGGGTGGACGCAGCGTCAGCCGAGGGTGCCTACCTGCCGATTGGCCTGGCCACTGACAACAACCGTTTGTACGTGCTCGACGGCGGTTTGCAACCGGTACCGACCGGGGTGGTGGGTGAGTTGTACGTCGCGGGCACGGGCGTGGGGCGCGGCTATTTTGGCGACCCGTTGCGCAGCGCCAGTGTGTTTTTGCCTAACCCTTACGCGCAGCAGCCGGGTGAGCGTCTGTACCGCACCGGTGACGTGGCGCGGCGCCGTGCGGATGGCCAGTTAGAGTACGTGGGCCGCATCGACCAGCAAGTCAAAGTGCGCGGTTTCCGCATTGAACTGGGTGAAATCGAATCGCGCCTGCGTGACCTCAATGGCGTGCGCGAAGCCGCCGTGGTGGTGCAGGAAGGCCCGATCGGCAAGGCATTGGTGGCCTTTGTCGTGGCCGACGATGACGCGCCGCACTGGAACACCCTGCGTGAACACCTCAAAGCCGGACTCAAGGCGCAACTGCCGGAATACATGGTGCCGTTGCAGTGGCTGCGCCTCGATCAGTTGCCGCTCAATGCCAATGGCAAGGTCGACCGCAAGGCACTGCCGCAGGCGCAAGCCGCCGACTGGCAGCGTGAAGTGGTGGCACCCCAGGCCGGGATCGAGACGCACATGGCCTCGATCTGGCAAGACGTGCTCAAACTGGACGCCGTGGGCCGGGACGATAACTTCTTTGAACTGGGCGGGCATTCGCTGCTGGTGGCGCAGGTGGTGTCGCGCGTGCGTCAGCAATTGAACATCGAACTGCCCCTCAGCAGTTTGTTTGAATGCAGCGTACTCAGTGACTTCGCTGCCCGCTGCGCGGCGCAACCGCAGAGCGTCAGCCAACCGCTGCTGCGTGCACTGCCAGCAGGGCAGGCGGGCGTGTTGTCGTTTGCCCAGCAACGGCAGTGGATTCTCTGGCAGCTGGACCCTGACAGCGCCGCCTACAACATCCCGGCAGCCTTGCGCCTCAAGGGTGTGTTGAACCGCGAAGCCCTGCTGCGCAGCTTCAGCGACCTGCAAGCGCGTCACGCCACCTTGCGCACCACGTTCACCCAGGACGGTGAACAGGCGCGCGGCGTGCTGCACGCCAGCCTGCCACTGGCAGTGCGCGAGCTGGCATTGTCAGCACCTGGCGCCGCTGAAATTGAAGCGCTGGTGGCCCACGAAATGCGTCAACCGTTCGACCTGCGCAATGGTCCGTTGCTGCGGGTGCTATTGCTCAACGTCGCAGCCGAGGAGCATGTGCTGGTGCTGACCGTGCACCACATCGCCGCCGATGGCTGGTCGATGCAGGTCATGGTGGATGAGTTCAGCGCCTTGTACCTGGCCCATGTTCAGGGTCAAGCCCCGCAGCTGCCAACGTTGAACATTAACTATGGCGATTACGCCGCCTGGCAACGCGACTGGTTGCAGGCGGGTGAGGGCGAGCGCCAACTGAGCGCCTGGAAAGCCCACCTGGGCACGCACCCTGCGCCGCTTGAGCTGCCCAGCGAATTGACCCGTCCGGCTATTCGCAGCGAACGCGGCGCGCGCCTTGAACTGTTGATTGAACCTGAATTGGCCGCCGGTCTGCGCCAGTTGGCCCAGCAACAGAGCGTGACCCTGTTCATGCTGCTGCTGGCCAGTTACCAGACCGTGCTGCATCGCTACAGCGGCCAGTCGACGATCAACGTCGGGGTGCCAAACGCGGGGCGTAGCCGTCTCGAAACCGAAGGCTTGATCGGCTTCTTTATCAACACCCAGGTGCTGCGCGCCGAGATCGACGGCCAGCAGACCTTCGCCAGCCTGCTGCAACAGGTCAAAAAAGCCGCCCTGTGGGCACAAGCGCATCAGGAGCTGCCGTTCGAGCAACTGGTCGAAGCGCTGCAACCGGAACGCAGCCTGAGCCACAGCCCGTTGTTTCAAGTGCTGTTCAACCATCAGCGGCAGCTCGGCGAAAGTGTCGAGCGCAGCCTGTCGGGGCTGACGGTTGAGCGCATGGACTGGCAGTCACACACGGCCCAGTTCGATCTGGCGCTGGACACCGAAGAGCAGGGCGAGCAGTTACACGCCAGCCTGACCTACGCCAGCGACGTGTATGACGCCGCCACCATGACGCAGCTGGGCGGGCACTGGCTCAACCTGCTGCGCGCCGTGGTGCGTGAGCCGCAACAGCGGATTGCCGCACTTGAGCTGCTGGAGCCGTGCGAACAGCAAGCGCTGATTGAGCAATGGAACCCGAACGTTCAGCGCCAGCCGGTGGCTGCGGCCTTGCACCAGCTGTTCGAAGCGCAAGCCGCCGCGCAGCCGCACGCCGTGGCGCTGCGGTGGGGTGACGAGGGGCTCAGCTATGCCGACCTTAACGCCCGGTCCAATCGGCTGGCGCGCAAACTGCGCGAGCTGGGCGTTGGCCCGGAAGTGCGCGTGGGCATTGCCACCGAGCGGGCGATACCGCTGGTGGTCGGCGTGTTGGCGATTCTCAAGGCCGGGGGTGCCTATGTGCCGCTGGACCCGCAATACCCGGCCGAACGCTTGAGCTTCATGATCGAAGACAGCGGCATTGCCTTGCTGCTGACCCAGGAGCACCTGCTGGAGCACCTGCCGCCCCGCGTTGGGGTGCAGACGCTGTGCCTGGAGCATCTGGCGCTGGACGCGTTCAGTGCTGACAACCTGGCCAACCAGACCCTGCCGGACACTCTGGCGTACGTGATCTACACCTCCGGCTCCACCGGGCGACCCAAGGGCGCGCTGCTCAGCCATGCCAACGTCACCCGCTTGCTGAGTGCCACGCAGCCGGTGTTTGGCTTCGGCGCGCAGGACGTGTGGACGCTGTTCCATTCCTACGCGTTCGACTTCTCGGTCTGGGAACTGTTTGGTGCCCTGTGCACTGGCGGGCGCCTGGTGATCGTGCCGTATTTCATCAGCCGCGAGCCGCAGGCGTTCCATCAATTGTTGTGTGACGAAGGCGTCACGGTGCTCAACCAGACGCCGACGGCGTTCCGTCAATTACTGCCCATTGCCTGCCAGAGCACACAACCACTGGCACTGCGGTGGGTGATCTTCGGTGGTGAGGCGCTGGACGTGTCGAGCCTGTGCCCGTGGTACGAGCGCTTCGGTGATCAAAGCACCACGCTGGTGAACATGTACGGCATCACCGAAACCACGGTTCACGTGACGTTCCGTGCGCTGAGCCCGGCGGACCTGGACGCCAAGGTGCAAAGCCCGATTGGCCGCCCGCTCAGCGACCTGAGCTGGTATTTGCTCGACAGCCAGTTGCAGCCGGTTGCAGCGGGCTGCGCGGGCGAGCTGTATATCGCCGGGGCGGGGTTGGCGCGGGGTTATCACGGCCGCACGGGGCTGACAGCGGAGCGTTTTGTACCTAGCCCGTTTGCGCCGGGCGAACGCCTGTATCGCAGCGGCGACCTGGCACGCCAGCGGGCGGACGGCAATATCGACTATCTGGGCCGTATCGACCAGCAGGTGAAAATCCGCGGTTTCCGTATCGAGCTGGGTGAGATCGAAGCCTGCCTCAAACAGCAGATTGGCGTGGCGCAAGCGGTACTGACCGTGCATTCAGGCCCTCACGGGCCACAGTTGTGTGCCTATGTGGTGGCCGATCAAGCGCCCTCCGACCCACTGGCGTGGCGTGAACATTTGCGTGAAGCGCTCAAGGTCGACTTGCCGGACTACATGGTGCCAACCCATTGGCTGCTGCTTGACGCCCTGCCATTGACCGGCAACGGCAAGCTCGATCGCAAGGCCTTGCCACCGCCCGACGTCGAAGACTGGCAGCGTCCCTACAACGCGCCGGTCGGCGAACTGGAGCAACAGCTCGCGGCAATCTGGGCCAGTGTGCTGAACGTGGAGCGCGTCGGGCGCCACGACAACTTCTTTGAATTGGGCGGGCACTCGTTGCTCGCGGCCCAGGCCAGCGCCCGGGTTGAACTTGAATTGGGCATCGAGCTGGCGCTGCGCGCGCTGTTCGAGGCCGCCGACCTGCAAGCCTATGCCGCGCTGGCACAGGCACAAACGCCTGCGGATAACGATGGTCGTCTGAGCGCGCTCGAATCGCTGCTCGACGAGATGGAGATCAACTGATGGAAAACTCGACCGCGTGGCGCATTGCCAACCGTTTTGCCAGCCTGGCGCCTGAACAGCGCCGTGAGTTCCTGCAAAAAATGCAGGCGCAGGGCGTCAGCTTCGGCCAGTTGCCGATCCCGGCCACGGCCCCTGCCGATGGTCTGTGCGAACTGTCGTATGCGCAGCAACGCCAATGGTTCCTTTGGCAGTTAGACCCTGAAGGCGCCGCGTACCACATACCGGCGGCCCTGCGCCTGCGGGGCGGTTTGAATGTCGACGCCTTGCAACACAGCTTCGACGCGTTGCTCAGGCGCCATCACAGTTTGCGCAGCGTTTTTGTCGAGCACGATGGCCAGGTTCAATGCAGTAGCCCGCCCGCGCCTACAGGCATGCAGTTGACGCGCCATGACCTGCGTGATCTGGCCACGGCCGAGCGCATGCCGCGTGCATTGGCTTTGCTTGAACACGACATCGCCCAGCCGTTCGACCTGCAAAGCGGCCCGCTGCTGCGGGTCAGCCTGCTGCAACTGGACACCGACGACCACGTGCTGGTGCTGACCCTGCACCACATCGTGGCCGATGGTTGGTCGATGGGGGTGTTGGTCGACGAATTCTCGCAGCTGTATGCGGCCCATGTGCACGGTAAAACCCTGACGCTGCCCGAGCTGCCCATTCAATACGCCGACTACGCACGGTGGCAGCGGCGCTGGATGGAAGCCGGTGAGCTGGAGCGCCAACTGGACTGGTGGCGCGGGCAACTGGGTGACGAGCAGCCGGTGCTGGAACTGCCGGGTGATCGCCCGCGCCCTGCGCAACCCACGCAGCAGGGTGCGCGGCTGGACTTCACCCTTGAGCCGGTACTGGCCAAAAACCTGATGGCGCTGGCCCGACAGCGCGGCGTGACTCCGTTCATGCTGTTGCTGGCCAGTTTTCAGACCTTGTTGCACCGCTACAGCGGTCAGCAGGATCTGCGTATCGGCGTCCCTGTAGCCAACCGCAATCGGGCTGAGAGCCGTGGCCTGATCGGCTTTTTCGTGAACACGCAAGTGCTGCGCGCCGAGCTTGACGGGCACCTGCCGTTTACCCGCCTGCTGGAACAAACCCGCGACCGTGCGCTGGACGCGCAAGGCTATCAGGACCTGCCCTTCGAGCGGCTGGTACAGGCGCTGCAAGGCGAGCGCAGCCTGAGTCACAGCCCGTTGTTCCAGGTCATGTTCAATCACCAGCAAAGCCGTCCCGGCGCGCTGAGTGCAATGTTGGCCGGTTTGCAGATCGACAGTGTGCAGTGGCAAGGGCGCACCACCCAGTTTGACCTGCAACTGGACACCCATGAGGAAGGCGAGCGCCTGATGGCCAGCCTGACCTACGCCACCGACCTGTTTGACGCCGCGCGCATCGAGCAGATGGCGGCGCATTGGCGCAACCTGCTGGCGGCCATTGTGGCCGACCCGGACTGCGCAATTGGCGCATTGCCGATGCTGTCGGCCTCCGAGGTTCAAGCCACGCTTTACCAGCTCAATGCCACCGCACATCCCTATCCGGGCCCGGAATGCGTGCACCTGCACATCGAGGCGCAAGCGGCGACAACGCCCCAGGCCTGCGCGCTGGTGTTTGCCGGGCAACGCCTGAGTTATGCCGAGTTGAATCAGCGGGCCAACCGTCTGGCCCGCTGCTTGCGCGAACAGGGTGTCGGCCCGGAAGTTCGCGTGGGCGTGGCGTGCGAACGCTCGCTGGAATTGGTCATCGGGCTGTTGGCGATTCTCAAGGCCGGTGGCGCTTATGTGCCGTTGGACCCCGAATACCCGGCCGAGCGTCTGGCCTACCTGTTTGAAGACAGCGGTATCAGCCTGTTGCTGACCCAGGCTCATGTGCAGGCTGACTTGCCGTTGCCTGAAGGCTTGCCCGTGCTCTGCCTGCAAGCCAGCGCCGACTGGCTGGCCGAGTATGCCAACGAGGATGTGCCTAACCTGGCCAGCGCGCAGAACCTGGCATACGTGATTTACACCTCGGGTTCCACGGGCCGTCCTAAAGGTGCGGGCAACAGTCATGGCGCGTTGTACAACCGTCTGGCGTGGATGCAACAGGCCTATGGGCTGAGCGCGACCGATCGGGTGCTGCAAAAAACCCCTTTCAGTTTTGACGTGTCGGTGTGGGAGTTTTTCTGGCCGCTGATGCACGGCGCCACCCTGGTGGTGGCGGCACCGGGTGCGCACCGCGACCCGCAACAGCTGGCGGCGTTGATCGTCGAGCAGGCGATCACCACGCTGCACTTCGTGCCCTCGATGCTTCAGGCCTTTATCGGCGCCGAGGAAGCCGCGCAGTGCACCTCGTTACAACGCATCGTGTGCAGTGGCGAGGCGCTGGCGGTCGAGTTGCAGCGCCAGACGTTGCGCAGCTTGCCGCAAGCGTCGTTATACAACCTGTACGGCCCGACCGAAGCGGCCATCGACGTCACCCACTGGACGTGCGTAGAAGAGGGCCGCGACAGCGTGCCCATCGGGCGCCCGATTGCCAACCTGCGTACGTACATCCTCAGCCCTGAACTGCTGGCGTTGCCGAACGGCGCGATTGGCGAGTTGTACCTGGCGGGCAGCGGTTTGGCCCGGGGTTATCACGCACGTCCGGGGTTGACCGCCGAGCGCTTTGTGGTCGACCCGTTTGGCACCGGTGAGCGCCTATATCGCACCGGCGATCTGGCCCGCTACCGCGCCGATGGCGCCATTGAATACTGCGGGCGCATCGACCATCAGGTGAAAATTCGCGGGTTGCGCATCGAGCTGGGCGAAATCGAAGCGCGCCTGCAAGAACACCCGCAGGTGCAGGACGCCGTGGTACTGGCGCTGGATAACCAGTTGGTGGCGTATCTGGTGCCCGACGATGCCGCGGTGCTCAGTCGCCCAGAGGCGCAAGCGCCGTGGCGCGAAGCGCTCAAGGCGCACCTGTTGCAGAACCTGCCGGACTACATGGTGCCCACGCACCTGATGCTGATCGAGCGCATGCCGCTCAGCCCTAACGGCAAACTGGAACGCAAGTTGCTGCCAGCGCCGCACGTCAGTGTCAGCCAGCGCGTGTTTGAAGCACCCCGCAGCGAGCACGAACGCCAATTGGCGGCGATCTGGCAAGAAGTGCTGGGCGTCGAGCAGATCGGTCGACACGACAATTTCTTTGAGCTGGGCGGTGATTCGATCATCTCGATTCAAGTGGTCAGCCGCGCCCGCCGTGCAGGTTTGGGGTTGAAACCACGGGATCTGTTTCAACAGCCGACCTTGCACGCGCTGGCTGCTGTGGTGAGCCAGCAGGCCGCGCCGCACATTGCCCAAGGCCCGGTGCTCGGCGTGCAAGCCCTGACCCCGGTGCAGCACTGGTTCTTTGAACACCAGCGGGTGCAGCCGCAGCACTGGAACCAGTCGGTGTTGCTTGATGTGCGCGAACCGCTGGACTTGTTACGCCTGCAAACCGCTGTGCAGCAGGTGCTGGCCCAACACGATGCGCTGCGCTTGCAGTTTCGTGAAATCGAGGGGCAATGGACGGCGCGTTATGTGCCGCTCGACAGCGCGGCCGCCACCGATTTGCTGTGGACCGCACAGGTGCAAAGCGATGAGGCACTGCAAGCCTTGTGTGACGAAGCCCAGCGCAGCTTGTCGCTGCATGACGGCCCGCTGCTGCGCGCGGTGTTGATCGACCACGAGGACGCAGGCCAACGCTTGCTGTTGGTGATTCATCACTTGGTGGTCGATGGCGTGTCGTGGCGTGTCTTGCTTGAAGACCTGCAAGCGGCGTACGCCGGGCAGGCGCTGGCGGAAAAAACCAGTGCCCTGCAAGACTGGGCCAGCCGCCTCAGTGCCTACGCCAACAGCGACGCTCTGCTGTCTGAATCGGCGTGGTGGCAGGCCCAGTTGCAGGGTGTCAGCGCGCAGTTGCCCAAGGCCCGCCCCGGGGGCAGCCAGGCCCTGCGTCATCGTCAGGTGGTCAGCCTGGGGTTGAACCGCGAACACACCCGTCAACTGTTGCAACAGGCGCCCGCGGCGTATCGCACTCAAGTCAATGACCTGTTGCTGACCGCATTGGCCCGCGCGTTGTGCGACTGGACCGGTGATTCGACAGCGTTGATTCAACTCGAAGGCCACGGCCGAGAAGACCTGTTCGACACGCTTGACCTGACCCGCACGGTGGGCTGGTTCACCAGCCTGTTCCCGGTCAAGTTGACCCCGGCCGCCGATCTGGCGACCTCGATCAAGGCCATCAAGCAGCAACTGCGTGACATCCCCGGCAAAGGGCTGGGCTTTGGTGTGTTGCGCTACCACGGCCCGACCGAGGTGCAAGCCCGCCTTGCGGCGTTGCCGACCGCCAGGGTCACGTTCAACTATCTGGGCCAGTTCGACCAGAGCTTCAGTGACGATGCGTTATTTGTGCCCGCCCGCCACAGCAGCGGTGCGGCGCAGAGCCTGGACTCGCCGCTGGCCAACTGGTTGTCAGTGGACGGTCAGGTGTTTGGCGGTGAACTGAAACTGGACCTGAGCTTCAGTCAGGAGTGCTTCGACAAGGCTGATATTCAAGCATTGGCGGCGGCCATCGAAACCAACCTGCGGGCGCTGGTGGCGCACTGCGTCAACCCGCAACACGGCGGTGTGACCCCGGCAGACTTCCCGCTGGCGCCACTGAGCCAAAGCCAACTGGATGAACTGCCGGTGGCTGCGCGGCAGATCGAAGACCTGTACCCGTTGTCGCCAATGCAGAGCGGGTTGTTGTTTCACAGCCTCTACGAACCGCAGGCCGGGGCTTACGTCAACCAGCTCAGCGTCGAAGCCAAAGGGCTGGACGCGGCGCGATTGGGGCAGGCGTGGCAAGCGACACTGGATGCGCACCCGATTTTGCGCAGCGGGTTCCACTGGCCGCAGGGCGCCGCAGAACCGGTGCAAGTGGTGCAACGCACACTGGAGCTGCCGCTCACCGTGCTCGACTGGCGCGGCCGTGACGATCAGGACGCGGAGCTGCAATTGCTGGCCCGCAGCGAACGCTTGCAGTTCGATCCGGCCCAGCCGCCGTTGTTGCGTCTGGCGTTGGTGCGCCTCGACGAGCAGCGTCAGCAACTGATTTACACCCATCACCACGTGTTGCTCGATGGCTGGAGCAATGCCCTGCTGCTGGGCGAGGTGTTGCAGCGTTATGCCGGGGTCGAGGTGGCGAACCATCAAGGCCGTTTTGCCGATTACATTGGCTGGTTGCAGGGGCAGGACGCGGTGGCGGACGAAGCCTTTTGGCGCGAGCAACTGCTCGCTTTGCAAAGTCCGACCCTGCTCGCCCAGAGCGTGGCGCACTCCACCACGGCTCCCGCCGATGCATACGCCGACCATCGGCAGGTGTTCGACGCGCCGAGCAGTGCGGCCTTTGCCGCGTTTGCCCGTCAGCACAGCATCACCCTCAACACCTTGGTGCAAGGCGCGTGGGCGGTATTGTTGCAGCGCTACAGCGGTCAACAGACGGTGGCGTTTGGCGCCACGGTGGCGGGGCGACCGGTGGACTTGCCGGGTGCCGAGCAGCAGTTGGGTCTGTTTATCAATACCTTGGCGGTGATCAGCCAGCCACAGGCCGCTGAAAGCGTGGCGCAGTGGTTAGGGCGTTTGCAGGCGCACAACCTTGAGTTGCGCGAGCATGAATTCACCGCATTGAGCGACGTACAGCGCTGGGCCGGTCGCGCAGGCGAACCGTTGTTTGACAGCCTGCTGGTGTTCGAAAACTTCCCCATTGCCCAGGCCCTGCAACAGGGCGCGCCGGATGGCCTGAGCTTCTCGTTGCCCGACAACCATGAACGCACCAACTACCCGCTGACACTGGCGGCGGTCAGCGAAGGGCAATTGAGCCTGACCTGGAGCTATTTGCTCAGCCACTTCAGCCCCACAGCCGTGGCGCGCATGAGCCAGCATCTGGCGTGTCTGCTGGAGGCTATGGTAGCGGCGCCGCAAGCCCGTCTCGGTGACCTGCCGTTACTGAGTGCCGCCGAGCGCCAACAGCTGCTGCATGACTGGAACCCGGCGCCGCAGCCGCTGACCGAGCATTGCGTGCATCAGTTGATTGAAACGCAGGCGGCGATGCGTCCCGAGGCGCCCGCGCTGATCTTTGCCGACACCACCTTCAGCTATGCCGACCTCAATCAGCGCGCCAATCGCTTGGCCCATCGCTTGCGCGAGTTGGGGGTTGGCCCTGAAGTGCGGGTGGGTCTGGCAGTGGAGCGTTCG
The DNA here is from genome assembly GCF_049896545.1 of Pseudomonas sp. TWR3-1-1. Taxonomy (NCBI): domain Bacteria; kingdom Pseudomonadati; phylum Pseudomonadota; class Gammaproteobacteria; order Pseudomonadales; family Pseudomonadaceae; genus Pseudomonas; species Pseudomonas sp. TWR3-1-1. The sequence continues at coordinate 287,084 of NZ_JAFCUO010000005.1, read as the reverse complement.
CCACAGATGATCATTGGCTTGCTGGCGATCCTCAAGGCGGGGGGTGCCTATGTGCCGCTCGACCCGGCGTACCCGGCCGAGCGCTTGAGTTATTTGATGCAGGACAGCGGCATTGCCCTGTTGTTGAGCCAGTCATGGCTGGGCAATCAGTTGCCCCGGATCGACGGCCTGCCGGTCCTGGAACTGGATCGCGAAACCGTCGCGCATTTGCCGGGCACCAACCTGCCTAACCTGACCTGCGCGCACAACCTCGCTTACTTGATTTACACCTCGGGTTCGACCGGTCGCCCCAAAGGCGTCAGTGTGGCCCACGGCCCGCTGGCCATGCACTGCCAATCGATTGGCGAGCTGTACGGCATGACCCCGCAGGACCGCGAGTTGCAATTTGCCTCTATCAGTTTTGACGGTGCCCATGAGCGCTGGCTGACGCCGCTGGTGTTCGGCTCGGCGCTGATGCCGCGTGACGATGAAGTCTGGAGCGCTCAGCGCACCTGCGAAGAGATCGAGCGCCACGGCATTACCATCGCCTGTTTCACCCCCAGCTACCTGCTGCAAATGGCCGATTACATCGGCGAAGCGGGGCGCCGGTTGCCGATTCGTTCCTACACCGTGGGCGGTGAGGGCATGCCCAAGCACGCGTTCGATGAAGTGCAGCGGGTGTTGCAGCCGCCACGCATCATCAACGGTTATGGCCCGACCGAAACCGTCATCACGCCGCTGATCTGGTGCGCGTATCCGGGCACGCAATTTGATTCGGCATTCCTGCCGATCGGCCGCCCGGTGGGGCAACGCAGTGCGTATGTGCTCGACAGTCATCTGCAACCGTTGCCGGTAGGTGTGGCGGGTGAGCTGTACCTGGGCGGCGAGGGCATTGCTCGCGGCTATCATCAGCGTCCTGATCTGACCGCCGAGCGCTTTGTACCTGACCCGTTCGTGGCCGGTGCACGCCTGTATCGCAGCGGCGACCTGGCGCGACTGCGCGAAGATGGCGTGGTCGAGTACCTGGGGCGTATTGACCAGCAAGTGAAGATCCGCGGTTTCCGCATTGAACTGGGGGAAATCGAAGCCTGCCTGCTGGAACACGAGGGCGTACGCGAAGCCTTTGTGGTGGACCGTGAAGGCCCGGTCAGCCGCCAATTGGTCGGTTATGTGGTGGCGCGCGACCCGCTGGCCGATGAGGGTGCGTTGCGCGAGGCGTTGAATGCGCACCTGCGCAGCCGTTTGCCGGCGCACATGATGCCCGCGCACATGATGTGTCTGGCGGCGCTGCCATTGACCCCCAACGGCAAGCTTGACCGTCAGGCGCTGCCTGCGCCCCACGCCAGCCGTGAGGCGCTGGATCGGGTTCTGCCGGGCACACCGGCAGAGTCACTGCTGGCGGACATCTGGCAAGAGTTGCTGGGGCTGGAGGCGATTGGCGTCACCGAAAACTTTTTCGAGTTGGGCGGCGATTCGATCATCTCTTTGCAGGCCGTGAGCCGGGCGGGCGCGCAAGGTCTGGCGTTCACTCCCAAACAACTGTTCGAGGCCCAAACCATTCGTGCGTTGGCGCGGCTGGCGGTGGATGCCGCACCGCAGGTCGCGCAGGTACTCCACAGCGTGCCCTTTGCTCAAGTGAGCGCAGCCGTGCAGGTTGATCGCAACTCACTGGACGACCTTTACCCGCTGTCGCCGATGCAGCAGGGCATGTTGTTCCACTGCATCGAATCGCCGGAGCTGAACCTGTACGTCAACCAGCTCAGCGTGGCGGTCGAAGGGTTGCAGGTCGAACGCTTTTGCGCGGCGTGGGAGGCCCTGCTTGAGCGTCACGAGGTGCTGCGCGCCGCTTTCCTTTGGCGCGACGGTCTGGCTGACCCGCTGCAAGCGGTGTATCAGCAGGCGCGCGTGCCCATTGTCGAACTGGGCTGGCGTGAGCATGGCGAACCAGACGCGGCTTTGCAGGCCTTGGCGGCGCAGGATCAGGCGCGCGGGTTTGATCTGAGCTGCCCACCGTTGATGCGCTTTACGCTGGTGCGCCTGGGCGAGCACCGGCACCAGATGATCTGGACCTACCATCACTTGTTGCTCGATGGCTGGAGCGCGTCACGTTTGCTCGGCGAAATGCTGCGCCTGTACGCCCGTCAGAGCCTGCCACAGCTGAGTGGGCGTTATGCCGATTACATCCAGTGGCTGGCGCAGCAGGACGTCAGCGTGGCCGAAGGCTTCTGGCGCGAGCAGCTTGCTGCATTGCAAGCGCCGACCATTCTGGCGAATGCGGCCAACACCGACGGCCGCGGGCACGGCGTGCTCTACACCTATCTGGACAGCGACGCGACACGCCGCTTGCATGCCTTTGCCAGCCAACAGCGGGTGACGCTCAACACCGTGGTGCAAGCTGCCTGGTTGCTGTTGTTGCAACGCCACACCGGGCAACGCAGCGTGGCGTTTGGTGCCACGGTGGCGGGGCGCCCGACCGGGTTGGCGGGTGCGCAAGACATGCTGGGCCTGTTCATCAACACGTTGCCGGTGATCCAGACCCTTGACCCGCAGCAAGCGCTGGGTGACTGGTTGCGTCAATTACAGGCTTACAACCTGTCGATCCGTGACTTTGAGCACACCCCTCTGGCGGATATTCAGCGTTGGGCCGGGCAGGGCGGCCAAGGGCTGTTCGACAGCATTATCGTGTTTGAAAACCACCCGGTGGACCGTGCCCTGCGCGGTGAGCACGACGGCGAGCTGAAATTTGCCGAAGTCGGCAGCGGCGGGGTGACCAACTTCCCGATGGACTTGATGGTCAGCGCCACCGATCAGGGCCTGGAGGTGGAATACCTGTACTTGCGCGAACGCTTCAGCGCGCCTGAGGTGGAACACATTCGCGCGCAGTTCGAAGGTTTGCTGGCGCAATTGCCGCTGGATGCGCAGTGCCTGATCGGCAACATTGGGCTGCCACAGGCGCGGATTGAAACGCCACAGCCCCCGGTGCCGACGCAAGACGTGGTGCAGGGCTTTATGGCTCAGGTGCTGCGTCAGCCTCAGGCGGTGGCCTTGATCTGCGACGGTCGTGAGTTGACCTATGCCGCACTGGATCGTCAGGCAGACGCCTTGGCCGCACAGCTGCAAGCGCGGGGCATTGGCCCGGAATCGTTGGTGGCCGTGGCGTTGCCGCGTTCAGAACAGACGATTGTGGCGTTTGTGGCGGTGCTCAAGGCTGGTGCTGCGTATTTGCCGCTGGACCTCGACTACCCGGCCGAGCGGCTGGCGTTCATGCTGGCTGACTCTGCCGCCAGCCTGTTGCTGTGCCACAGCGATGTGGACGAACGCGTGGCGTTCACGGCTGCCACCCCGCGGTTGCTGCTTGATCAACTGAGTGATCAGCCGTTGTTGCCGCGCGCGGTTGAATCGTTGGGCGGGCACCTGGCGTACCTGATTTACACCTCGGGCTCCACTGGCCAGCCCAAGGGCGTGGCCGTGGCGCGGCAACCCATCGCACGGCACTGTCAGGGCATCATCGACCTGTATGAACTGACCCCCCGCAGCCGCGAATTGCACTTTATGTCCTTCTCCTTTGACGGTGCGCAAGAGCGTTGGCTCAGTGTGTTGCTGGCGGGTGGCAGCCTGGTGATTCGCGACGATCAGCTGTGGACTGCGGAGCAGACCTTAGCCGTGCTGCATGCCTACAACGTGAGCGTGGCGTGCTTCCCGCCGGCGTACCTGCAACAGCTGGCCGATGTGGCGTTGACGCAGGGCAATCCACCGCCCGTTCACACCTACTGCTTTGGCGGTGATGCGGTGCCGCACGCCAGTTTTGAACGGGTCAAACAGGCGCTGCGTCCACAACGACTGGTCAACGGCTATGGCCCGACCGAAACCGTGGTCACGCCGCTGCTGTGGCGGGCCGAGGTGAGCGAGCGCTGTGAGGCGGCGTATGCGCCGATTGGGCGCAGTGTGGCCGGCCGCGGGGTGTATGTGCTGGACGCAGACATGAACCCGTTGCCGGTGGGTGTCAGCGGTGAACTGTACTTGGGTGGCGAATGTCTGGCGCGGGGTTATCACCGTCAGCCGGGGTTGAGCGCCGAACGCTTTGTGCCGGACCCGTTCGAGGCCACAGGCGGGCGCATGTACCGCACCGGCGACTTGGTACGCCAGCGCGAGTGCGGCCTGATCGACTATCTGGGGCGTCTGGACCAGCAGGTAAAAATTCGCGGGTTCCGTATTGAATTGGGTGAAATCGAAGCGCGCCTGCGTCAGTGCGACGGTGTGCAAGACGCGGCCGTCAAGGTGATCGAAGGCGCGAGTGGCAAACAATTGGTGGGCTACGTGGTGGCTGGCGCCCGCGCCACTCTGGAGCGTGAACTCAAGGAGCAACTGCAAGCGCAACTGCCGGATTACATGGTGCCGACGTACATTGTGCAGTTGGCGTGTTTCCCGCTGTCGGCCAACGGCAAACTGGACCGGCGCGCATTGCCCGAACCGCAACTGACCCAGGGCACCTACCGCGCGCCGCGTAATGCGCTGGAACAGGCGCTGGCGTTGATCTGGCAAGAGGTCCTGGGGCTGGAGTCGGTAGGTATCGACGACAACTTCTTCGAGCTGGGTGGCGATTCGCTGCAAGTGCTCAAAGTGATTTCGCGGGTGCGCAATCAGCCTGAGCTGGGTTTGAGTTTGAAACTGCGCGACTTGATGCAAAAACCGTGTATTGCCGAACTCAGCGGGTTTGAACCCGTGGTTGCGGATCAGGCGCCGGACCCGTTGCTGGCGCTCAACAGCCGGGTCAAGGACGTACCGCCGCTGTTCTGCTTGCACGCAGGTTTCGGCACCGTGTTCGACTACGAGCCATTGGCCCGTAAATTGGACGGGCGCCGCAGCGTCTATGGAGTGCAGTGCCGCATGTTGCTCGACCCCCAGTGGCAGGACGCATCGTTACACAGCATGGCACTCGCTTATGCCGAACGTATTCGTCAGCAGCAGGCCAATGGTCCGTATCACCTGCTTGGCTGGTCGTTGGGCGGGGCATTGGCCTTGCTGGTGGCGCAAGCGCTTGAAGCGCAAGGTCAGCAGGTGGCGTTTGCCGGTTTGGTCGACACCTACGTGGCGGGAACGGCTGAGGCCAGTGACGGGCGTGAAGACTTGCAGGACTTTTTGCGCTTTGTGCTGGGTGTGTCCGAGACCGAGGCGAACGTGTTGCTGGAGGAGCAAGGGCCAAGTGCCGAGCGGGTGATTGGTGCCGCGATGGCCGAACCGCGCAGCGGGCTGGGTGAGCATGGGCTGCTCGGGGCGGCGGAGCTGAGCCACATCTTTGCAGTGGGTGCGCGCCTCAAGCAATTGGCGCTGGCGCAGGCAGCGTTGCCTGCAACCCGGGTTCAGGCGCACCACTGGTGGGTGGCGGGACGTGACGAGGAGCGCCGCGAGCATGCGACACAAATCGGTGCCGGGGCCAGTCATGCAGTTTTGGCGGGTGGACACTACGAACTGCTGCGCCAGGCCGCGTTACTGACCCGACTGGAGCACTTGCTGGCGGGGCAGCCTGAGCGGGCGTGAGCACTTTTATTGCGTAGAAGCTGTCGCAGGCGGCGATCTTTAAATCCTAAAAAGCGCACCGCCCGCGCACCCCAAGAAGCCTGTTTATTGATAAGGAAACACGCATGTCGGTAGTACCTGAGCTGGAAGCGTTTTTGGAATTGGCCGAATACAGCCGCATGACCGGCAAAAGCAAGGCGATGCATGACATGACACCGGCCGATGCGCGGGTGGAGTTCGAAATGAGTTCGGGGGTGTTTGATGTGCCGCTAGCGGACATCGACTGCTATGACCTGCGCATCAGTGCCCGAGACGGTTTCAGCCTGCCCGCACGGCTGTATCGCTGCCCGCAGTTGCCAGAGGGGCCGCTGCCGGTGGTGGTGTATTTTCATGGCGGGGGGTATGTGATCGGCAGCCTGGATAGCCATGATGCTTTGTGCCGCCGTCTGGCGGATGCCGGGCATTTCGCCGTGCTGGCTGTGGATTATCGGTTGGCGCCCGAGTGGAAATTCCCCACGGCGGTGCATGACGCGTGCGACGCCGTGAACTGGTTGCTGCGCGAGGGCGCGCGGCACGGGTTGGACGCCACGCGTGTGGCGTTTACCGGTGACAGCGCGGGTGGCACCTTGAGCACCGTGTTGTCGATTCTGGCGGTTCGCGACCCACAAGAAGTGGCCATTGTGCCGCGTGCGCAGGTGCTGCTGTACCCCGTCACCGATGGCAGTTGCAAGCGTGATTCGCATACGCGCTACGCGCAAGGTTATCTGCTTGAGGCCGCCACGATGGACTGGTTTTACCAGCACTACACGCGCACGGCAGATGACGTGCAGGATTGGCGGATTTCGCCGCTGCTGGCGCAAGATGTTAGCGGCCTGGCGCCGACACTGGTCTATCTGGCCGGTTACGACCCGCTGTATGACGAAGGGCTGGCTTATGCCCAAAAGCTCCAGCGGGCGGGCAATGAGGTGGCGCTGTGGCAAGAGTCGGGCATGACCCACGATTTCATGCGCATGAGCGGCTTGCTGGAGGAGGTGGCAGGGATTCATCAGCGCGTGGCGCAGTGGCTGGACAAAAACTTGAATTGATTCGTAGCCGCTACCGCAGGCTGCGCGCGCTCAAGGTCAAAGGCGCGCAGCCTGCGGCAAGGTGAGGGGTCAGTCGCCAAAAGTGATCTGTGCAATCAGCCAAATGTTGGCCGCGCTGATAACGGCAAACAGAAACCAGGCCAGCAACCGGGTCGGCAAGCGGTTGGCAAAAGGCCCCATCAACGTCTCGTCGTTGGTCATGCGGATCAGCGGGTACAGCGCAAATGGCAACTGCAAACTCAGCACCACCTGGCTGAGGATCAATAATTTGCCGACGGCGTTGTCGCCCATCAACCACACCCCGACAAACGCTGGAATCAAGGCCAGGCCACGGGTAATCAAGCGCCGTTGCCAGCACGGGATGCGCAGGTCCAGGTAGCCTTCCATGATCACCTGGCCCGCGATGGTGCCGGTGAATGTCGAGCTTTGCCCGGAGGCCAGCAGCGCCACGCCAAACAACACGCTGGCCATCGCGCCGCCCACCAAGGGGTCGAGCAGGCGGTAGGCGTCCTGGATCTCTACCACCTCGGTGTGGCCCGTGGTATGAAAGGCCGCTGCGGCGAGGATCAGAATCGCGGCGTTCACCAGCAACGCCAAGGCCAGGGAGCCGATGGTATCAATGCGCGCCAGGCGCACGGCGTCGAGTTTGCTGGCGTAGTCTTTGCCCACTAGCCGGGTTTGCACCACTGAGCTGTGCAGGTACAGGTTGTGGGGCATCACCGTCGCGCCGAGGATGCCGATGGCCAGGTACAGCGGCGCCGCTTCGCTGATGGCAGACAAGGACGGTTTGAACCCTTCAAACACGTCAGGCCAGTACGGTTTGATCAGCACCAGTTCGACGAAGAAACACGCGCCAATGGTCAACACCAGCACCAGCATGATGGCTTCGAGGCGGCGGAAGCCTTTGCCCTGCAAGGCGAGGATCAACAAGGTGTCGAAGGCGGTCAGGGCGATGCCGAAAGTCAGCGAACAACCCAGCAGCAAGTGGAAGGCCAGCGCACAGCCCAGTACCTCGGCAAGATCCGTGGCAATAATCGAGACTTCAGCCAACAGCCACTGCACGCGGGCTGAGCGCTTGCTGTAGCGTGCCCGGCACAGTTGCGCCAGATCACGCCCGGTGGTGATGCCCAGGCGCGAACACAGGCATTGCACGGCCATGCCCGCGAGGCTGGCCAGCAACACCACGAACAACAGGTTATAGCCATAACGCGAACCGGCTTCGATGGCGGTGGCCCAGTTGCCGGGGTCCATGTAACCGATGCTGATCAGCAAGCCGGGGCCAGCAAAACGCAGGGCGCGTTTCCAGAAGGGTGCGCGGGCGTCCACCGGTACGCTGCCACTGACTTCAGGTGGGCAGAACGGCGCTGTGGCGATTTTCGGCAGGCTGAATTTCAAACGCTGGCTCCGGGTATCCAGGGGGTGCGGGTTTGGCCAGGCGCACCGGCATGAGAGTGGAGCGAGGTTACACCTGTGTCGGTTTTTTTGCCGCTGATCAGGTTGATACACCGGCTCTATTTCCGGCTTTTGCACGGGTTTAGGTGGGGATCTGGCCCACCGGTCAGTCCTGTGCTGGAGCCAAGCGGGGTCGGCCTGTTACCATTCGCCCCTTTGTTTCATCTCCACTTCGAGACCGCCCATGACCACCGTTCGCACGCGCATCGCGCCATCGCCTACCGGCGACCCTCACGTAGGCACCGCCTACATCGCTTTGTTCAACTACTGCTTCGCCAAGCAGCATGGCGGCGAGTTCATCCTGCGGATCGAAGACACTGACCAACTGCGTTCGACCCGTGAGTCTGAGCAGCAGATCTACGATGCCTTGCGCTGGTTGGGCATCACCTGGAGCGAAGGCCCGGATGTCGGTGGCCCGCACGGTCCGTATCGTCAAAGCGAACGCAGCGACATTTACAAGCAGTACACCCAGCAACTGGTCGACATGGGCCACGCCTTCCCGTGCTTCTGCACGGCCGAAGAACTCGACCAGATGCGCGCCGAGCAAATGGCCAAGGGTGAAACCCCGCGCTACGACGGCCGCGCGCTGTTGCTGTCCAAAGAAGAAGTGGCGCAGCGCCTGGCCGCTGGCGAACCGCACGTGATCCGCATGAAAGTACCGAGCGAAGGTGTGTGCGTGGTGCCGGACCTGCTGCGTGGCGACGTCGAGATCCCGTGGGATCGCATGGACATGCAAGTGTTGATGAAGACCGACGGCTTGCCGACGTACTTCCTGGCCAACGTGGTCGATGACCACTTGATGGGCATCACCCACGTACTGCGTGGCGAAGAATGGCTGCCGTCAGCGCCGAAACTGATTCTGCTGTACGAATACTTTGGTTGGGAGCAGCCGCAGCTGTGCTACATGCCGCTGCTGCGTAACCCGGACAAGAGCAAGCTGTCCAAGCGTAAAAACCCGACGTCGGTGACCTTTTACGAACGCATGGGTTTCATGCCTGAAGCGATGCTCAACTACTTGGGCCGCATGGGCTGGTCGATGCCGGATGAGCGCGAGAAGTTCTCGCTGCAAGAGATGGTCGACAACTTTGACCTGTCCCGTGTGTCGCTGGGCGGGCCGATCTTTGACGTTGAGAAGCTGTCCTGGCTCAATGGCCAGTGGCTGCGCGACCTGCCACTCGAAGAATTCGCCAGCCGTGTGCAGCAATGGGCGTTGAACCCTGAGTACATGATGAAAATCGCGCCGCTGGTTCAGGGCCGGGTTGAAACCTTCAGCCAGATAGCGCCGTTGGCCGGGTTCTTCTTCTCGGGCGGCTTGCAGCTGGATGCCAAGCTGTTTGAGCACAAGAAGTTGTCCGGCGATCAAGTGCGTCAGCTGATGCAACTGATTCTGTGGAAGCTTGAAAGCCTGCGTCAGTGGGAAAAAGAGGCGATCACCGGCTGCATTCAAACAGTGGTCGAGTCCCTTGAGTTGAAGCTGCGCGATGCGATGCCGCTGATGTTTGCTTCGATCACCGGCCAAGCCAGCTCGGTGTCGGTGCTCGATGCAATGGAAATTCTGGGGCCGGACCTGACCCGTTTCCGTCTGCGTCAGGCGCTGGACTTGCTGGGCGGCGTGTCGAAGAAAGAAAACAAAGAGTGGGAAAAACTGTTCAACGCAATCGGTTGATCAGAATGTAAGGCGTGTAGCAGCTGCCGAAGGCGGCGTCTGGCGGTAGTTGCTATGCGGTTGTACTGAAGGTTTAGCCTGTATTTACGGGCCGGGAAGGGTAAGTGGTTGTTCTCTCGACCATTTTTTTTAAAAAACTTTGAAAATAAGTTTGACAGCCTCCCGATCCAGTCTTAATATGCGCCCCGTCCACACAGCAACAAGCAACACTGACTGTTTGGGGCTATAGCTCAGCTGGGAGAGCGCCTGCATGGCATGCAGGAGGTCAACGGTTCGATCCCGTTTAGCTCCACCAAATTTACAGTTCAATGCCTGGCCACACCGGCATTGAATCGATCAGCACTCAGCGCTGATCAGTTAGAAGGTTTGTGTCCCCTTCGTCTAGTGGCCTAGGACACCGCCCTTTCACGGCGGTAACAGGGGTTCGAGTCCCCTAGGGGACGCCAGTTTTACAGAAGCAGCACTTCGGTGTTGCTCCGCCGCCAGGCGATAAATCGGGGCTATAGCTCAGCTGGGAGAGCGCCTGCATGGCATGCAGGAGGTCAACGGTTCGATCCCGTTTAGCTCCACCAATTTACAGTTCAACGTCGGGCCACACTGGCGTTGAATCGATCAAGCTTAAGCTTGATCACTGTTAGAAGGGTTTGTGTCCCCTTCGTCTAGTGGCCTAGGACACCGCCCTTTCACGGCGGTAACAGGGGTTCGAGTCCCCTAGGGGACGCCACGATTACCCGCTCTGCGGGATTTTTAAGGGTCATTCAATTATTGAATGGCCCTTTTGTTTGTCTGCGTTTTAAGCCTGTCGCTGCACCTCCTTCTAACCCTGCGTTACACTGCGCCCTTTATTGGAGCGTGGAGCTGGGCATGACGTGGGATTTGGCAACGCCATTCATCATTGACCTACAGGTGCAGGCTGAAGACATTGACGGGTTTGGGCATGCCAACAACGCAGCCTATGTCGTGTGGCTTGAGCGGTGCGCCTGGCGCCACTCACAGCGCCTGGGCCTGGACCTGACCGAATACCGGCGCCTGGACCGTGCCATGGCGGTGGCCCGGCATGAAATCGACTATCTGGCCAGCGCCTATGAAGGCGACGAATTACAGCTGGCCACCTGGATTGTTGACTGTGACCAGCGCCTGCGCATGACCCGCCGCTTCCAACTGGTAAGGCCCTGCGATGGCAAGACCTTGCTGCGCGCGCACACCACCTTTGTGTGTATCGAGCTGTCCAGTGGCAAAGCCAAGCGCTTGCCGCCTGAGTTCCTGGAAGGCTATGGCCCGGCGGTCGTTAGCGGATGACAAAGGCTCACGGCTTGATACCGATTCCCCACGGAACACCGTAAACTGCGGCACGTTTTTTATGAGAGTCACCCATGCAAATTGCTTTGGCGCCGATGGAGGGGTTGGTCGACAACATCCTGCGTGATGTCCTGACCCGCACCGGCGGTATTGATTGGTGCGTGACCGAATTTATTCGGGTTACTGAGCGCCTGCTACCAGAAGCCTACTTCCACAAGTTTGCCCCTGAACTCCAGCACGGCGCCAAAACCCGTGCCGGGGTGCCGCTGCGTGTGCAGTTGCTGGGTTCGGACCCGGCATGCCTGGCGGATAACGCGGCACTGGCTTGCCAGCTGGGTTCTGAGGTCATCGACCTGAATTTCGGTTGCCCGGCCAAGACGGTGAACAAGTCACGCGGCGGCGCCGTACTGCTCAAAGAGCCTGAGTTGCTGCACGCGATCTTGTTGCAGGTGCGGCGCACCGTGCCCGCGCATATCCCGGTCACGGCCAAAATGCGTCTGGGTTTCGATACTCCCGACAGCGCCAATGAATGCGCCATCGCGCTGGCTGAGGGCGGTGCGAGTCAGATCGTGGTGCACGCCCGAACCAAGATGGACGGCTATAAACCACCTGCGCATTGGGAGTACATCGCGCAAGTGCAAGAGGCCGTCAACGTGCCGGTCTTTGCCAATGGTGATATTTGGTCGGTCGATGACTGGCGGCGTTGCCGGGAAATCAGCGGTGCTGAAGACATCATGCTGGGGCGCGGCCTGGTCTCGCGCCCCGACCTGGCACGCCAGATCGCCGCCGCCCGTGCGGGCGAAGAGATCGTAGAAATGACCTGGGCCGATTTGCAGCCCATGATTCGCGATTTCTGGGCGCAGGCGCAGGCCCAGTTGACCCCGCGTTCAGCGCCGGGCCGGCTCAAGCAATGGCTGGCCATGTTGACGCGTAATTACCCTGAGGCGATGGTGCTGTTCAACGCCATGCGCCGCGAAACCGACTGTGAAAAGGTGCGGTATCTGGTGAATAACCCGCCTGAGGGCGCGATTTGATCGGCCCAAAAAAAATTTGAAAAAGCCCCTTGAAATGATTTTGCCGGTCCTTATTTAGTGGGTACGCGATGCCGAAACCGGGTCGCGAATAAAAAACTCGCTGAAATCAGGAGGCATAAATTATGAGCACTGCATTTTCTCTGGCGCCACTGTTCCGTAATTCTGTCGGCTTTGACCGTTTTAGTGATTTGTTCGAAACAGCGCTGCGTAATGACACCAGTGGCGGCTACCCACCTTACAACGTAGAAAAACGTGGCGAAGACAGCTACCGCATCGTCGTCGCTGCGGCAGGCTTCCAACAAGATGACCTGGACCTGCAAGTTGAAAAAGGTGTGCTCAGCGTCAGCGGTAGCAAACGTGAAACCAGCAATGATGAAGGCTTGACCTATTTGCATCAGGGTATTGCGCAACGGGCATTCAAATTGTCCTTCCGTCTCGACGACCATATCGAGATCAAAGGCGCCAACTTGAGCAATGGCCTGCTAAGTATTGATCTGCAACGGGTGGTGCCTGAAGAAGCGAAAGCCAAACGCATCCCTATCAATGGGGAGCAGCCAGCGCTGCAACACTGATCCACAGCAGGTGCTAGCCATGAACCCCGTCTCCTCAGGCGGGGTTCTTTGTTTTAGGGGGGGAGCCGCGCGCACAGATCTGCAAGCGTTTGTTTCTGTGGGCGATAAAGCGTTTTTTGTTCAACTAGCCTGTAGAGCACTGGCCGAACACATACGGTGTTTGGCACAACCCGCAGGTGAAGTAGATGAAGAACAAACGCGCGCGCGATGCAGTCACCGGGCTATTCATTCCTTTGGAAGAGGCCAAGCGTCGACCGCGGGAGACCACCCTCGAAACCATCAAAAAACCCAAAAAGCCGGACGCAAAAAGCTGATGAGCAGTACGCAGGCATTTGTCTTCGACCTCTCCCCGAGGCAAGTGCCTGCACTTTTACCTGGCGCGCTTGCACGAGAGCGCACAAGCGTCAAATGCGCGCCCTCTATGGGGCTGTGAGAAGCGTCTTTGCACCGGGCAGGTTGAATATGACCCTGAACAGTTCGGCGCGCTCGCAAGCCTGTTGCTCGACAACGAATGCGCCCTGCATACCCGTCAGCAAGCAATTAAGCGACGTTGATCCAGGCCCGGCATTGCGGGCCTGGGTAACGGGTTTTACTTTGGGTTGTGAGGCTGGGCGGTTGGACGTGCTTTAAGGTTTTTGTCCGCTTTGTAGCGCAGGGCTACATCCGGCACGCTGCCGCTTTTGCCGGTTTCTATCCAGTTGCGGATACGGCTGGCGTCGGCAAAATGCGTGTATTTGCCGAACGCATCCAGAATCACCAGCGATACCGGCCGGTTGCCCATTTCAGTCACCAGCACCAGGCAGTGCCCGGCCTGATTGGTGAACCCGGTCTTGGTGATTTTGATGTTCCACTTGTCCTTGTTCACCAGGTGATCGGTGTTGTGAAAACCCAGGGTGTAATTCGGTTTTCTGAACGCCACGGTTTTTTCTTTGGTGGTGCTCAACTGGCTCAGCATCGGGTATTTACGCGCGGCGGCCAGTAGCTTGCTCAGGTCGCGGGCGGTGGACACGTTGTGAATCGACAGGCCGGTCGGCTCAACGTAATGGGTGTGCATCATGCCCAGGCTTTTGGCCTTGGCGTTCATGGCGGCAATAAACGCCACGTAGCCGCCAGGGTAATGGTGCGCGAGGGTGGCAGCGGCACGGTTTTCAGAGGACATCAATGTAATCAGCATCATGTCGTGGCGGGTCAGCTCACTGCCAAGCTTGACCCGTGAAAACACGCCTTTCATTTCCGGCGTGTCATTGATGTTGACCGCGATGTACTCATCCATTGGCAGTTTGGCATCGAGCACCACCATAGCGGTCATCAGCTTGGAGACCGAAGCAATCGGCACCACCACGTCGGGGTTGCTGGCGTAGATGATCTTGTTGGTTTGCAGATCAACCAACATCGCGCTGCCTGAAGCGATGTGCAGTTGTGATGTGTCGCGCGGGGCTGAGGTGCTCTCATTCGCTGCGGCGACTGAGCAAGCAGCGGTGCCTGTAAGAACTAAAAATAGGCCAAGAATCGAAAGATGAATTTTCACGCAGATTGACTCAATAAGGGTTAGGAAGTGCCTGGCTGTCAGTGCTGTTATACACATCACGTTACACTTAGAGAGTATGTATCAATAATCGCGCAAATGCGTGAATAAACGGGCCTTTAGAGCACCTTTTTCGCGTAAATCATACGTTTCGTGTTTGCCTGATGTGCACTGGCAGTCAGCAAGATCGCCTGCCTGCCAAGAGGGTAGCAGTACAACGCTGAGCGCACGCTGAACAGACACTTCATCGTCTGCGCCAAGCCATCGTATCGCGTGGCAATTGTGTAAAATGCCCGCCCTTTGAAATGACCGGCTCACACGATGACCCCTCAAGCGCTGTCCACCCTCCATCTGCATCTTCTGTCTGCGCTTGAAAACGTGCCCGACGAAACCCGACGTCTGTTTCACGGGCGCGGTCGTTGCTGGCCGGGATTGGAGCAGCTAACGGTGGACTGGCTGCAAGGCGTGGTGCTGGTTTCGCTGTTCAAAGAGCCTGAAGCGCCATCACTGGTTGCGCTGAAAGCGCTGCTGCTGGACCTTGCGCATACCCCGGTGTGGCAAGCGTGTGGTGCGCACACATTGGTCGTGCAGCATCGCTACACGTTGCAAAGCGACAGTGAATGGCTGGTGGGTGAGGCCATTGATGAATGCACGCTGACCGAAGGCGGGTTGCGCTATCGGGTGGACCTGGGGCGCAAGCAGAACAATGGGCTGTTTCTCGACATGCGTTATGGCCGTGATTGGGTCAAAGCGCAGGCCGAAGGCAAGCGGGTGTTGAATCTGTTTGCCTACACCTGCGGGTTCTCGGTGGCTGCGATTGCCGGTGGTGCACAGCATGTGGTTAACCTCGACATGTCCCGCGCGGCCTTGAGCCGTGGCCGCGACAACCATCGTCTCAATGGCCATGACATGAGTAAGGTGACGTTTCTGGGGCACGAGCTGTTCAAGTCATGGGGCAAGGTAAAAAGTACCGGTCCCTATGATCTTGTCATCATCGACCCGCCGTCCTTTCAGAAAGGCAGCTTTCTGTTGACCAAGGATTACCAGCGGGTAGTACGACGCCTGCCGGAACTGTTGAGTGAAAACGGTCTGGTTTTGGCGTGCATGAATGATCCTTCGCTGGGGTCAGACTTTTTGATCGAAGGCGTGACCGAGCATGCGCCGGGTTTGCGTTTTGAGCAGCGCCTTGACAATCCCCCGGAGTTCCCGGACGCAGACGCCGAATGCGGCTTGAAAGCGCTGGTGTTCAAACAAGGTATTTGACGGGCAAAAAAAAGCCCGCGGGGGAGGGTGCGGGCGAAGGGTTCATTGAATGAGCAGGGGCAATATACCGCCTGACATTCACTGGCTGGGTGAAACAAAATTCATCTAAAACGGCGGATTGATCACGATCAATCCGCCGTTTTGGTTTATTTGGTACGCGACGATTCAAACAGGAACCAGACGCGGCGCTCAGCTTCATCAATCCAGTTTTCCAGCAGGCTGGTGGTGGCCACGTCGCCCAGCTCGGAACACATGTCGTGGGTTTCGCGCATGTAGGCCGCCAGTTGAATGTTGTCTTCGCGCAGTTCGGCCAGCATGTCTTCCGGGGTCACGAAATCGGCATCGTTATCCAGCAGGCGTTGCAGCTTTTTGATGTGACCTATAGAGCGGATGGTGGTGCGCCCCAGCTTGCGCACGCGTTCGGCGATGGCGTCTGTGGTGGCGAAAATTTGATCGGATTGCTCGTCCAGCAGCAGATGGAAGTCGCGAAAGTGCGGGCCGGACATGTGCCAGTGAAAGTTTTTGGTCTTCATGTAAATGGCGAACGTATCAGCCAGCAGCGCATTCACTTCGCCTGCAATGTTGATGCAGGCTTCATCGCTCAGCGCCGAAGGTGTCCGCAGATCGGCCTTTCTGGTTTCCTTGGCGGATTTCAGGTCTTTCATGATGGTTCCTCGTGGAAGCTGTGGATGGGAGTTAACAGATATTGATTCGGGCTGACTTAAGACCAGGATTGGTCTTTCGTCAAACGAGCCAAGCCGCGCCAGTGCGGTATTTCAAGGGTTTGAAGGCCCGCTGAGCAAGATTGTTCAAGACTTTGCCCGCGTTTGTTGCGACGCTTTGACGCTGCCCACTGCCCGGAAGTTTTAAATGCCTGATTCGATTCCCCGCGTCGCGTTCATGCGTGGCGTGATTGCTTGTCTTCCCTTGACGCTGGCGTGTGCGCCCTGGGGGCTTCTGGCCGGGTCGACGGCCATTGATGCGCAATTGACCCCCGCTCAAAGCCAGGGTTTGTCGGTGCTGGTGTTTGCCGGTGCGGCTCAGTTGGTGGCAATTGGCATGATCAAGGGTGGCGCCAGTGCGCTGTCTATCCTGTTAACGACCTTGCTCCTGACTTCACAGCATCTGTTGTATGCCATGCACCTGCGCCCTGTGGTTTCGCCTTTGCCTGCCAAGTGGCGGTTTGGTCTGGGTTTTTTACTGACGGATGAATTTTTTGCGTTGGTGAGCAGCCATGACCGCCAGACGTTTAACCGCTGGTACGCACTGGGCGTGGGCTTGTGCATGTACATCGGCTGGAACCTGTTCACGCTGCTCGGCGTGGTGCTGGGCAAGAGTATTCCGGGGCTGGATCAGCTTGGGCTGGAGTTTTCAATTGCCGCGACTTTTATCGCCTTGATCACGCCTGTGGTGCGCAATGTGCCGACCATCATGTGTGTGGCGGTTTCACTGCTCAGCGTGGTGCTGTTCAGTTACTGGCAGTGGGAGTCGGCCATTGTGCTGGCGGGGTTGGCCGGGATGGCCGCAGGGTATTTGAGCAAACGGGCGGGAGTGTTTTTCGAATGATGTGGGTCATTATTGTCGGGATGGCGTTGATTCTTTTTTTCAACCGTTATCTGTTTCTAGAGCCGCGCTTGCCGATCCGTTTGAACCGCGGGGTCAAGGAATTTTTGGGCTTTGCGGTGCCGGGCATGCTGACCGCAATTTGCGGGCCGATTATTTTCGTCAAGGAACAGACGCTGGATCTAAGCCCCGACAACCCATACCTGCTGGCCGGGTTGTGTGCCATTGGCCTGATGCTCTGGCGCCGCAACGTGTTGCTCAGTGTCGTGTGCAGTGTGGCGCTGTTTTATCTGTTTCGCAGCTGGCTTTGACCTGGGCGGCGGCGCGAGACGTAAACGGGCCGCTGACAGGCACTCCGTCGATCACTACGTACCAGCACGCTAACAGCCCATCGGCGCGAAGCGGGGCGGGTACTGCACTGCCCACCACGGACATGACATGAATCTTGGACATACACACCTCCATCAATCAATGAGAGCACCTTAAGGCGTGCGCCGCGGTACAAAAAATCATTGCGCTTGATAGTCGCCATCGACAGTGATGAGGGTAGTGCGTGTGGCAGGTTAATCCACCACCAGGTCCAGCATGTGCATGACTTCGTGATCGCTGATCAACCCTTTGTTGACCAAATGCTGCGCCAGCAGTGAGACCAGCTTGGCAGAGCGATGCCCTTCGAGTTGTTTGAGTTCGGTGAGTGCGTTGTAAACCTTGCTGGAGGTGCACAAGCCAGCGGTGTGGTGAGGGTTCTGTGTTGGCATGGAGCCTTCCTTGTTTTTATAGGTATTAAGGTGTGTAAGCAGGTGGTTCAGCCATCAGTGGCAAGCCAGCGGGTACGCACGGCATTAATCATGCCGCAGATAAGTTACATTTTGTGTCTTACCTGCGACATTCACATCATCTATCCAGACCAGCTGCCGTTACCAGCGCGGCGGGCCGAAGTAACCGCGTGGTGGGCCGTAATACACCGGTTGTGGCCGGCCATAGTAACCCTGGTAATAAACGGGTTGGGGGGGTGGCACATACACCGGTTGTGGCTGGTAATACACCGGTGGCGCCTGTACATATACCGGCTGGGGCTGAGCATAGACTGGTTGTTGCACGTAGACCGGGCGTTGATCGTGGCTCGAAATGACCGAGCCGATGATCGCACCGCCCACCACTGCACCAAACAGGGCCGGGCCAGGGCCCCAGCCACCGTGGGCAGAGGCTTGGCCGGCGACAGCCAATGCGCCAATCAGCAAAGCGACTTTTGAGATACTGCGCAACATGACGAATCCTCGAATTCCAGCCCCGGCAATTTGGCCTGTACCAGGCCACAAAATGAGTGCGGGGATAACACTCAGACCGCATTTCTTGAAAAAACGGCGGCGCGCATCGGTAAATGTTGTGTAAGGTCTGCGCCAGCTGACACGTTTCAGCGTGATCTGCCCGTCCATGATTAACCAAAACACTCGAAACGGCTCTGGCCGTTTATCTGAAAGCGTTCTGCCTGGAGATGAGCATGCAAATGAATCCGAACAAAGACACTCGACTGTGCATATCGCTGTCGGGCCGGCCGGGGAATTTCGGGTTGCGTTTTCATAACCATCTGTATGGCCAACTGGATCTCAACTACTACTACAAGGCGTTCAGCAGCCAGGATCTGGCAGGCGCAATCACCGGTATTCGGGCGTTGGGTATTCGTGGTTGCGGTGTGTCCATGCCCTTCAAGGAAGCTTGCATTGCTTTGGTCGACGAGCTGGATATGTCGGCCAAGGCCATTGATTCGATCAACACCATCGTCAATACCGACGGTCACCTCAAAGCGTACAACACCGACTACATCGCCATTGCGCAGTTGCTTGAAACCCATCAAGTGGCGAAAGACACCACGTTTGCCTTGCGTGGCAGTGGCGGCATGGCCAAAGCAGTTGCCTCGGCGCTGCGGGACGGGGGCTATCGCAATGGTTTGATCGTGGCGCGAAATGAAGCGAGTGGCACGGCATTGGCCGCCAACTGTGGCTATCAATGGCAACCTGAGCTGGGTGCACAGCGCCCGCAGATGTTGATCAATGTCACGCCAGTGGGTATGAGTGGCGGGGCAGAGGCCGATCAATTGGCGTTCGAGGCCGGGGCGATCGATCAGGCGTCAATCATCTTCGATGTGGTGGCGATTCCTTCTGAAACCCCTTTGATCGTTCGTGGTCGCGCTCAAGGTAAGCAGGTAATTACCGGGCTTGAGGTCATTGCGATTCAGGCCGTAGAGCAATTTGTGCTGTACACCGGCGTGCGCCCGACCCCTGAGCAATTTCAGGCGGCTGTCGAGTTCGCGCGCCGTTGAGGGGGTGGCCGGATGAGCCAGCTCATCCGGCCAACTGTTTACTCAAGTTCGGCCAGGCGAGCTTCGAGCGCGGTGATCCGAGCCTCCAGCGCTTCGAAACGCTCCAGCGAGATGCCAGCGCTTGCGCCGCGCTCGGCCGGCTGCTGGCGAGCGGCCATGATCGTTTCGATGTCAGCCGGATCGCCTAGCGCGTGCATGTAGCGGTCTTCACGCTGACCATTCTGGCGAGGTAGCAGCAGGGCCAGATCGCGCGCAATCAATCGTTCCAAGGGGTGCTGTACTTGCTCAGTGTCTTCAAAGTCGTGCAAGCGTGCGCTGCGGGTCAGCAGCTCATTCAGGGTTTGCGGGCCGCGCAGAAAGAGCAGCCCGATCAACACCATCTGGGCGGGCACAAGCTCCAGTACCTTATCCACCCGGTGCTCCCAGCGGTCTGCACGGCTGCCCATCACCAAACGAGTGAAGCCTCGACCTTCAAGGGCGCGCAAACTTTGTCCGACTTGGCCCTGACTTAGATTCATCACCGGTTCGCGGCTGGTTTTTTGATTGCAGGCCAGCACCAGTGCGTTGAGGGTCAGCGGGTAGGTATCGGGGTGGGTGGCCTGTTTCTCGATCAAGGAGCCGAGGATGCGAATTTCCGTGCTATTGAGCCGGGGTTCGACGTCGGTATCGTGTTCTGTGCTCATCACGCTTTCCTTGTGCGTTGGAAGGCGGCTAGCCTAGAACCAATGCTGGCTAAAAGACAAGCCGCTTGCGCGCGGCTTCAGGGCTATAATTCGCCGCACATTAATTCCCGCCCACAGACTGTCGAGACTTACATGACTATCTCTCTGTATGACGCTTCCATTCCCGTGTTCAAACAAATGCTTAACGCCATGAGCGGTGTGCTGAGCAAAGCTGAGGCGCACGCGACGGCCAAGAACATCGACCCGAGTGTGTTGCTGCAAGCACGTCTGGCCCCGGACATGTTCGCACTGGTGCGTCAGGTGCAAATTGCGGTCGATTTCGCCAAGGGTGTTTCGGCACGTCTGGCGCAAATCGAACTGCCAAAATACGACGACACCGAAACAACTTTTGCAGAGCTGCAAGCATTGATCAGCAAAGTGCTGGCCTTTGTAGACACCATCAAGCCCGAGCAGATTGATGGCAAGGAAGGGATTGAAATCATCACCCGTCAGGGCACGCCCAAAGAAAAGCGCTTCACGGGTCAGGCTTACTTGTTGACCTATGGTCTGCCCCAGTTCTTCTTCCACGTGACCACCACTTACGCGATCCTTCGCCACAATGGCGTTGAAGTCGGCAAGCGCGATTACATGGGTGCGTTCTGAGTGTGAGAGGGCGTTGCGCTGAGTAGCGCATGGTCGGCATTCAAGCGCAGCCCTGGGCTGCGCTTGAATATCGGGAGGTTTAGCGTTGTACGGCTTTGTCTTCAGCCATGCAGGCTGCCGCTGTAAACAACACGTCGGTGGAGGAGTTGAGCGCGGTTTCTGCCGAATCCTGCAGAATGCCGATGATGAAACCTACCGCCACGACTTGCATCGCAATCTCGCTCGGGATACCAAACAGGCTGCACGCCAGCGGGATCAGCAGTAACGAACCACCCGCCACGCCCGATGCGCCACAGGCGCAAACAGCCGCCACCACACTGAGCAAGATGGCTGTCGGCACATCAACTTCAATACCCAGCGTGTGCACCGCTGCCAGGCTCAGCACGGTAATGGTAATCGCCGCACCTGCCATGTTGATGGTGGCGCCCAGCGGGATCGACACAGAGTAGGTGTCTTCATGCAGCCCTAAACGTTCACTCAATGCCATGTTCACCGGGATGTTGGCGGCGGAGCTGCGAGTGAAAAACGCGGTGATGCCACTTTCACGCAAGCACATAAAGACCAGCGGGAACGGATTGCGACGCAGCTTCCAGAATACGATCAGCGGGTTGACCACTAACGCCACAAACAGCATGCAGCCGATCAGTACGGCGAGCAGGTGCAAGTAGCCCAGCAGTGCGTTGAAACCCGAAGAGGCGAGGGTCGAAGCCACCAGCCCGAAAATACCCAGAGGTGCAAAGCGGATTACGACGCGCACGATCAAGGTCACGCCGTTCGACAAGTCATTGAGCACGGTGCGTGTGGTCTCTCCGGCATGGCGAATCGCAATGCCCATACCGATAGCCCACGCCAGAATGCCAATGAAATTGGCGTTCATCAGAGCGTTCACCGGGTTGTCGACCACGCTCAGCAGCAGGCTTTGCAACACTTCACCGATACCACCGGGGGCCGACACGGCAATGTCTTGCGTGGAAAGCACCAGGTTCGAAGGAAAGAGCATGCTTGCAACAACAGCCACAACGGCGGCGGCAAAGGTGCCGAACAGGTAGAGGACCAGGATGGGGCGGATGTGGGTTTCCTGCCCGTGCTTATGGTTGGCAATCGAGGCCATGACCAGTACGAACACCAGAATCGGTGCGACGGCTTTCAATGCACTGACAAACAGCTTGCCAATAAAAGCCACCGAGAGTGCAGCTGAGGGCGCGAGCCAGGCCAGCAGAATCCCGGCAATCAATCCGATCACAATCTGGGTCACCAGGCCGGTGCGTTTGAGCCGGTGCAACAGGGAAGGTGAAGCGTCAGTCATAGGGGACTCTCTAGTTGTTGTGGGCATTGCATTCAGTGATCTTGCGCCGAACAGCAAACGGGCAGGCTGCTCAGCAAAAATCGCAGGACGGGACCTGCGCGGCAGATGATAGCCGGGCGTGTTAAACACGTCTGTGTGACTAAAACCATGGCGCAGGGGCGGACTTTATCATAGCGGTGTAGGAACTTTCCCGCCCAAGGGCAATCTGTCACACGCGCAGGGCTTGGCCCGCATGGATTCAACGCAGGCCACGCTCGAAACATTCTGTTAATATTGCGCTCCCCACATTTTTTCAAATCAGCGGACTCGTTGCTTCGCTGGCGTTGCTGTCTCTGGAGTTTTTCATGCTGTTGCCTATCTTGCTGCTGTCCGCGGCCGGTTTTACTGTGCTCACGACTGAGTTCATCATTGTTGGCCTGTTGCCATCAATCGCGCGCGACCTTGAGGTGAGCGTGCCTCAGGCCGGCTTATTGGTGACCTTGTTTGCCTTTACCGTTGCGGCGCTGGGCCCTTTTTTGACTGCTTATTTCGCACGATTTGAGCGTAAGCGCCTGTTCATAGGCATCTTGCTGATGTTTGCCTTCGCCAACACGGTGGCGGCACTGGCGCCCAACATTTGGGTGATGGCATTTGCCCGGTTATTACCGGCCCTTGGATTGCCGGTGTTCTGGGCATTGGCCAGTGAAACCGCAGTGGATATCGTGGGTCCTGATTTTGCTGGGCGAGCCATTGCCAAGATCGGCTTCGGGATTGTCTGCGCGACGGTATTCGGTATTCCAGTGGGCACACTGATATCGGATGCGTGGGGCTGGCGCAGTGCGTTCGCCATTTTGGCGGTCGTGGCTTTGGCCAAGGCCTTACTGCTGTTGATCTACCTGCCCGCCACTCGCGTGGCCAAAGAGACCGTCACGCTACGCTCGCAATTCGGCATGCTGCGCAATCCGCTGTTGATCGGCCATATTGTGCTGTCCGTGCTGGTGTTCAGCGGCATGTTTACGGCTTACACCTATCTGGCAGACATTTTGGAGAGGTTGGCAGGCTTTAACGGCACGCTGGTCGGTTGGTGCCTGATGGGGTTCGGGGCTGTTGGTCTGATCGGTAACTCGTTGGGTGGGCGGATGGTGGATCGTCATCCGCTGATTGCCTCGATGGTGTTTTGCGCCTTTATGATCGGCGGGATGGTCGCCTTGGTGCCCAGCATTCACTCAACGCTCGGGCTGGCGGCGGCGATGGGAGTTTGGGGCGTGACGCAGGCGGCGCTGTTCCTGGTGAGCCATGTGCGCTTGATGAAAGTGGCGCCTCACGCGCCCGCATTTGCAGCATCACTCAACATTGCCGGGGCTAATTTGGGTATCGGTCTGGGGGCGATGGTGGGTGGCCGGGTGATTGATCATTACGGCCTGGGCAGCCTGGGTTTTGCGGCTGCCGGGTTCATTGTGCTGTCGATCTTGCTGGCTTTGTTGCTGATGACATCTAAAAGCCGCGCGGTCTGTGCTTAAGTTTCCAGGTCGGTAAACAGTTCGCGCCGCGCACCTTCGGTAATCGCAACGATGCCGGGGTGCTTGATCTTGCGCTCCACGGTGATGGCGTAAAACGATTCGGTGACCGCCTCGGTGTGGCCTATCAGCTCAACGTCAAACTGGCACATGACTTCTTTGGCGATCACGCTGGGCGCAATAAAAACGCCAATGCCCGACTGCCCGAAAGCCTGCATGAGGGCGCTGTCATCGAACTCACCGACGATGCGTGGCTGAATTTGCAGCTCGGCCAGCCAGCGCAACAAGCGGCTGCGCAACACTGTTTCCGGGCCGGGTATGAGCAACGGAGCGCCTTGCAAGCACTGCGGAAAGTTTTCTGAGTAGTGTTTAGCCAACGCATGAGTGGCAAAAAAACTGATCCCGCATTCCCCCAGTTTTTGGCTCAGACCTTTTATGTCCAGGTGAGAGGGCATCGGGCTGTCGGAAATCACCAAATCCAGGCGTTGAATGGCCAGATCCGCGAGCAGGCGATCGAGCTTGTCCTCGCGGCAGGTGATGCGAATCGGCTCATCCAGCTCCATCGTCGGCGCAATCAAGCGATACACGATTGATTTGGGGACCACATCGGCCACCCCGACCCGGAATAAGATCTGCTGCTCCTTGGGCGACATGCGCAACATGCTCTGGAGTTCGCTGCCCACTTGAAAAATTTGTTCAGCGTAGGGCAGCACCTGGCGTCCGGTCTCGGTGAGTTCCAGTTGCCGGCCCACGCGTTGAAACAGTGGCAGGCCGTAGGTCTGCTCAAACAGGCTGATTTGCCCACTGATGGTCTGGGGCGTGAGGTTCAATTGTTCACAGGCGCGGACGATGCTGCCGGTTTTGGCAACAACCCAGAAGTAGTGGAGCTGACGGTAGTTGAGCATTTGATGGGTAACACTTCGTAAAAAACGAAGTATAGCGCTTAAAAATACGAATTTTCCTGAACTGTTTGCCTCTTTAGAATCCCGCGTTATTCGCGTGTGCAGGCCGCGACCCCGATGACAGAGGAAAAACACGATGACAATCAAGAATGCGGGCGTGGCGACCTTGTTGGCGGCAGCGCTATTGATGATGGGCGGGTGCGATCAAGCGGAAAAAGCCGCGCAGCAGATGCTCAGTAAAACCGCAGAAAGCGCCAAGCAGGCAATTGATGACACGCATAAAGCTGCCGAGCAGGCGCTCAATGATGTCACCGGGGCTACACCCGATGACAAAGAGGCACCCGAGCAAGCGCGCAAAGAGTCGTCGCACACCATTTAACACCTCTTACTACTGAGTCAGATCGCACCTATGGAATACCTTTTACAACTGGCCGCCAGCCCTACAGCCTGGGTGGCGTTGGCCACATTGATCGTGATGGAGATTGTGCTGGGGATCGATAACCTGATCTTCATCTCGATCCTGACTAACAAGTTGCCGGAAAAATTTCGTACCCAGGCGCGCCGCATTGGTATCGGCATGGCGCTGATTTTGCGCCTGGGTTTGCTCAGCACCATCGCTTATATCGTGCAGTTGACCACGCCGGTGTTTGAAGTGCTGGGGCAAGCTTTCTCATGGAAGGACATGATCCTGATTGCCGGTGGTTTGTTCCTGGTATGGAAGGCTACCAGTGAAATTCACCACAGCATGAGTCCGCAGGCAGAAGGTGAGAGTGAAGGTCAGTCGTCTGCAATTTCTTTAGGCTTTGCGGCCGCGATTGGGCAGATTCTGATGCTGGACCTGGTGTTTTCCATCGACAGCATCATTACCGCAGTCGGTATGACTGAGCACTTGCCGATTATGGTGATTGCAGTTGTGGTGGCGGTGTTGGTGATGCTGCTGGCATCGGAGCCATTGGCCAAGTTCATCAATGAAAACCCGACCGTGGTGATGTTGGCGCTGGCCTTCCTGATCATGATTGGCATGACCTTGATTGCCGAAGGTTTTGGTGCTCACGTGCCTAAAGGCTACGTGTATGCGGCGATGGCGTTCTCGGCGACGGTTGAAACACTCAACATTTTGGCGCGACGGGTTCGTGAAAAACGCCAGGCTGCTTTGGTGAAGTAACGTCGCAGTGATGCAGCAGGCCGTTCCTCCCTTAAGGGGTGGGGCGGCTTTTTTGTTTAATGAGCATTAGCGGTGTTGATCTTGGGTGTGTCAGCGGGTTTTTTTTGAGCGGGCAACGTTTGCGGATGATGGCGCCGACTGATGCGCATCACGCCCCAGAGCATGGCAGCCGCAACGGCCAGCCAGCCGCTGAACAGTAGGAAAATGGTTAAGGCCGGGCTCATCAGTGCCTCCTTTGCCCTAAATGGGCATGCACACATAACAAGTGACAGTCTAGCCGCTGGTGTGTTTCAAGCTATTGACCAAAGGTCGAGAGTCATCGACTGATTCGCTCTATATGGCGTGGCAAACTGCGGCTTAAGGCTATACCTCGACAGGCGGGCGCCCTATGATCGGCGACCATGCTGGGTATTGAACATCCAGCCTCTATTCAAGGCGAGGGAGCATGCGTGCAGTGATGGGCTTGAAATTGACACGAGTGTGGTGGGCGGGTGTTCTGGTGTTGCTTATGGCGGGTTGTGCCAGTGTTGAACGGCCCGACCTGCGCCAGTTGCCTGAGCGGGTTGAACTCAATGGGGTGCCGTTCTTTCGTGGCAATGCCAACCAGGGTGGCCCACAAGTGCTGGCGAGTATGTTCAGCGAGCAACGGATTCGTACTACACCCGGACTGTTGACCAAGCCATTAAAGTTGCCGGGCGCTGAAGACGCGTTGCAAAGCAATATGGAAAAACTGGCATCCGAATATGGATTGGTGGTTTATCCCCTGGATAAATCGCTCTCGGCGCTGCTGGCACAAGTGGCCGCAGGTTATCCGGTGATGCTGCGATTCACTGACGGCACTGTTTGGTCTACGCCGCGTTACGCGATGTTGGTGGGCTACAACCGCACCAAGCAGACCGTTTTATTGCGCGCAGGTATGGAACGGCGCAGGTTAATGGACTTTGATAAGTTTGAGTCGGCCTGGAAGGATGCCGCAGGCTGGGCGGTGCTGGTGGTGTCGCCGGGGCAATTACCGGCCGATGTCGATCGGGCACGCTGGCTGAAAGCCGCTAATGACCTTTCTCGCGCCGGGCAGGAGCAGGCAAGTGCCAAGGCGATTCAAACGTTAGAGTTGCACAAGTAGCCAAACGCCTCCAAAACGGCGCTGTTGGCGCCGTTTGAAGGTGCAGTTTGTCAGAATCCGTATTTGTCTCGCAGGCTGTAGTACCAGGCACCTAACGCTGTCAGTGGTGTGCGCAGCAGTTGGCCGCCGGGAAACGGGTAGTGTGGCAGATCGGCAAAGGCGTCAAAACGCTCAGCCTGGCCTCGTAGCGCTTCGGCCAGAACCTTGCCCGCCAGGTGGGTGTACGTCACACCGTGGCCGCTGCACCCTTGGGAGTAATAGATGTTGTCACCGATACGTCCCACCTGCGGCAGGCGTGACAACGTCAGCAGAAAATTACCGGTCCACGCGTAGTCAATCTTCACGTCCTTGAGTTGCGGAAAAGCCTTGAGCATTTTGGGCCGAATAATCGCTTCAATATTGGCCGGATCGCGTGCGCCATAGACCACGCCACCGCCGAAGATCAGGCGCTTATCGCCGGACAAACGATAGTAGTCAAGCAGGTAGTTACAATCCTCAACACAGTAATCCTGTGGCAACAGCGTCTTCGCCAGCTCATCACTCAACGGTTCGGTGGTGATGACTTGGGTGCCGCACGGCATTGATTTGGACGCCAGCTCAGGGACAAGGTTGCCCAAGTACGCATTGCCCGCCACGATGATGAACTTGGCCCTGACCTTGCCCTGTGGCGTGTGCACTACCGGGCTGGCACCGCGCTCGATGCGCACGGCGGGCGACTGTTCATAAACAGTGCCGCCCAATGACTCAACCGCAGCCGCTTCACCCAGCGCTAAATTGAGCGGGTGAATATGGCCGCCGCTCATGTCCAGCAATCCTCCCTGGTATTGGTCGCAGGCCACCACTTCACGGATTCGGCGCTGGTCCAGCAACTCCAGTTGCGTGTTGCCATAGCGCTCCCAGAGCCTTTTCTGCGCCTCAAGGTGACCCATTTGTTTGCTGGTGATTGCTGCGAAGACGCCGCCGTCTTTCAAGTCGCACTGGATTTGATATTTAGCGACGCGGTCACGGATGATCTGGCCGCCTTCGAATGCCATTTGGCCTAACAGTTGGGCTTGCTTTGCACCGACCGTGCGTTCAATCACATCAATATCGCGACTGTAACTGTTAACGATCTGGCCACCGTTACGCCCCGAAGCGCCAAACCCCACCTTGGCCGCCTCAAGCACCGTGACCTTGAAGCCGTGCTCAAGCAGAAATAGCGCACTCGATAGCCCCGTATACCCGGCGCCAATCACACACACATCCGTCTCAACCTCACCTTGCAGGGCAGGGCGCTCAGGTGTCGGATTTGCTGAAGCCGCATAGTAAGACTGGGGGTAAGGAGTGTTCGCCATTCTGCAACCTCTGTTTTATATTTTTTACGAGTGCGGCCGATGCTACCTGAGTTGAAATCTGCCCGCCAGCGGCTCACAGCCGGCTATTTTTGCGCTTCAAATAAATAATTCGACAATTCATAGGGTTACCTGCAAAAAAGGTGTTGACACACCTCTGCAAATCTATAGAATGCGACCCCACAGCAGGCACGTAGCTCAGTTGGTTAGAGCACCACCTTGACATGGTGGGGGTCGTTGGTTCGAGTCCAATCGCGCCTACCAAACAAAATCCGCTCTGCTGGGCGGTCTAGAAGGGCTCACCGAAAGGTGAGCCCTTTTTTGTTGTCTGTGATTTGGCAAGCCCCACCTTAAAACGCCAAGTCAGCTCCCACCTCAATGTGTCCACTCCCTTTTTCGACAGTGCTTCGTCATTTTCATGGCCGCGAGGATCATCAGCGTCTAGAAGTATTTTTGTGGTAAATCCTGCTGCTCCGTTCGCCCGTTGTGAGTGGCTTTGAGTTGATGATGTTCTAAGTAGGTTGTCTGTCTGAACCAAATACTCTGGAAATCATGGCCGTAATCATCAGGTGATAGGCTGCTTTACAGGTTTAGGACGTGGGCAGAGAGGGTTGTCGGAGGGTGTTTACTTGGCGGCGCGCAGCGCACTTGTGCTTGCTTTTTGCAGGCCGGGATTGGTTGAATGCGCGCCTACCCGCCACGGATACGCCGCGCATGAGCGTTAAAAATTTTGAAAGTCCTGCAAGCAGATTAGGTTTTGTCGTTTTTTGTTTTTCTTCGGCGCTCTGTTTAGTCGCATTTGTTGTCACTTATGAATCATTTCATGACGTGAGTTTTTACAGGCTCGCCTATTTGATTTTCGACCGATCTATTCATTGGCAGCAAACGGCATTCAAAATAGGCCTTGCCGGGGTTGTGGTGGGTGCTGCGTTGGCATGGGATTTCTTGTCGTTTGCGAAGCGCGTTTATGACTGGATTAAAAAAGGCTAGCCGCCATGTGTGATTGTTTTTTTGCAAGCTGCATTTAAATAACGTCGCCAGGCTAGATACCCTGACTGCACTATGCAGTCAGGGCTGTATACAGCACTGCTTCAGGTATGTGTAATTTAAGCCGCAGATTAGTGAGACAGCTTTTTGATTTGCGCAGTAATGTGTGTTGAAACCTCAGCCTCAAACCCGTATTCAATCAGGCAGTGCTTGAGGAACTTGATCTGATCTTCATAGACCCTTTCCGTTCTGTCTAGGGTGCGTTCTCTTTGATTGAGCACTTTTATTTTTTCAATGATTTCGATTGTCATTTCCTCAATGAAATCCGCCGTCTCCTTGTATTGGCGCAGGTCGATTTCTTTTTTTGCAAAGCTGTTGTAGTTGTCCTTGGCTGCAATATTAAGTGCGTTGAGCGTCATTTCGTACTGTGCAACCAACGTTTGTTCAGCTTGCTGAAGAAATTCATCCAGTGAATAGCTCACTACGTAGCCGTAACGATAACTGCTCATGACCTGGTTATTGAAAAAACCTCGTTCTTGGGTAACGTTACATGACACTGATGCAAATATTCTTAATCCTTGACCAATCGGTATCGAATTAGTGGCTGTGCTGACTTGTACTTTACTTGATTTCCCGAACGAGTTAACGATGCCTGTCAGCAGGTTCAGGCAATTGGATGCAACCAATAAGCGCATATCATCCGTGATGCCAGCCTCCTTGTTGATACTTTCCACATCAGGGGATGTTTCGACACCTTCTGGCAGCTTACCCACAGGACCCAGGATGCCTACGACGGCACTGGTAATCTGTTGGATGATAGCGTTGAGATTATCAAGGCTCCACGTGGCTGACGTTTGAAAGTCAGAGTTTGCACCGTACACATAGTCTGAAAACTTCCATTCTCTCTGGTTGTTTACGTAAAAGTTTTTTTGCTCTTCTCTTAGAGTCT
Organism: Pseudomonas sp. TWR3-1-1; assembly: GCF_049896545.1. Classification (NCBI taxonomy): domain Bacteria; kingdom Pseudomonadati; phylum Pseudomonadota; class Gammaproteobacteria; order Pseudomonadales; family Pseudomonadaceae; genus Pseudomonas; species Pseudomonas sp. TWR3-1-1. The sequence goes on along the minus strand of NZ_JAFCUO010000005.1, from coordinate 257,225 downwards.
TTCCGGCTTCAGCTTGTTGAGTTTCAAGTTCTTTTTTTATTTCTTCCAGACGTTTTTCATTCTGCTTGCTCTGTTCCAAGAGCTTTTTAACACTGTTGTTCATTCCCATGTCATAGCATCCTTGTTAGTAGGTTTGAGTGCCAAGGCCCCATGGCGAGCCGCACGCCATTCCTTGGCAAACAATAACGTAGCTCGTTTTTTTAGCCTGTAAAGGTGATATGTCTTTTTTTGGAAATAGTTAAGATTCGATAGGCGGTATTGATTTTTAAAGGGGGCTGGCTAGAATCCATGCTTGTTCGCAGGTTGATAATGAGGCCTAAGTAGCTTGCGAGGCGCTTTGCGCATTAATCGAACCGAGAGGGGAGGTTTTAGTTATTTCGCAGGTCGAAATAACCGATGTGTTTAATGATTGAAACAAATAGTATTACTTTTGCGACGCCCTTGTTTTTAGAGTGTCGTCATTCAGGGTCAGTTCGCATTTTGATCACGGTGTGGGCCAAGCCGGGTTCGGTTGTGGCGCTGACAAATCGATATTTGTATGGCTAAGGGATTCAACGGAATGAAACTATTGCGCACGACTCAAGGACTTGTTTTGATGTTGGCCGGTTTCTGCTCAGCACTGCCGGTTGCCCATGCTTGCACACGTTTGGTGTACCTGGGGGACAACCAACAGGTAATAACCGCACGCTCGATGGACTGGGCAAATGATGTGGAAACAAATCTGTGGGTCTTCCCCAAGGGCATGCAGCGTCATGGGGCAGCAGGGGCTAACTCAGTCACATGGACGTCCAAATACGGCAGCGTTATAGCATCGGGCTATGACATTTCTACGACGGACGGGGTCAATGAAGCGGGCCTGTCGGCCAACCTGTTATGGTTGGTCGAATCGCAATATCCCGCTTTCGATAAGAGTAAAGCCAGGCTAAGTGTCTCTGCGTGGGCTCAATACGTGTTGGATAATTTTAAAACGGTTGCAGAAGCGGTAACGGCACTCAAAAGTGAACCCTTCAATGTGATGCCTATCAATGTGCCTAACGAGGAGCGTTTGGCAACCTTGCATCTTTCAATGTCTGATGCCTCAGGCGACAGTGCGATTATCGAATACATAGAGGGTAAGCAAGTGATCCACCATGACCGTGCTTATCAGGTCATGACCAACTCGCCTGCGTTTGAAAAACAATTGGAGATGAATGCTTATTGGCAGGGGATTAATGGGACAGAAATGCTCCCTGGCACGAATCGCTCGCCTGATCGTTTCGCGCGTGCCTCTTTTTATGTCAATGCCGTGCCTAAATCCCAAACCCCGCAATTATCACTGGCCAGTGTATTTAGCGTGATACGCAACGTATCGGTACCCTATGGCCTGACAACGCCCGGCGAGCCCAACATTTCGTCCACACGCTGGCGGTCTGTCATTGACCATAAGCAGAGCCTGTATTTTTTTGAGTCTGCTATCACGCCGAATACATTCTGGGTAGACCTTAAAAAGCTGGATTTGAGCCAGGCAACAGGCAAAGTGAAAAAGCTTGATCTTGGGCCTAATCAGAGCACGGTTTATTCCGGTGAAGTGTCCAGCCACTTTGAGCCGGCGGCGCCTTTCATATTTTCAGGCGAAGAATCACGACGGGTTGCCTTGATTCGTTGATGAGTCTTGGTCTGCTATTCGCGTGGGCTTTCAGTCAGCACAGTTGGCCGCCTGTTTCTCGCACATCGTGCAGAGTATTCAGTGCGGCCGATACCGCCACGCGCAGGCCCTTTACCAAGGTTTCCTGGCTCATTGAAGGTTGCGCTGATGCCGCCAAGGCTACTTGTTCAGTGAGCAGCGGGACATGCATGAAACCACTTCGCACCGTTGAACCTGCCAGCGTATGTTGCAGGCTGTAAAACACCTGATTGCAGACGAATGTACCGGCTGTATGCGAAACCGTGGCTGGAATGCCGGCTGCCCTGAGTGCAGCGACCATCGCTTTGATCGGCAGTGTGCTGAAGTAGGCTGTGGGACCTTCAGCCGCGACGGGGACATCGATTGGCTGCTCACCCTGGTTGTCGGGGATTCTGGCGTCGATCAGGTTAATGGCCACCCGCTCCAGAGCAATATCAGAGCGGCCCGGCCCTAGACCCACGGCAATGACCATTTGCGGAGTAAACCTCTCAATCAATGCGTGCAAGTGTGCAGGGGCCTGCGAAAACACGCAGGGCAACTGGCGGGCAACAATACGGACGTCGTCGTTTATCAGCGTCTCATCCAGCAGGCGTACGGCTTCCCAGGATGGATTGAGGGTGTCTTGATCGAACGGTTCAAAACCTGTCAGCAGCACGGTACGCATAGACGCCTCACATCAGCAGATAAAGCAGGACGATATTAACCACCAGCATCAGCAAAGCTGTAGGCATTTGCGCCTTGATCACGGCGTATTTGTCCGGCAGTTCAAGCAGGGCCACCGGCACGACATTGAAGTTGGCCGCCATTGGCGTCATCAGTGTGCCGCAGTAGCCGGAGAACATACCGATCGCAGCCATGACAGCGGGGTTGGCATCGTAGATGCCGACTAATACCGGTACGCCGACGCCGCCGGTCATCACGGGGAATGCTGCAAAACCATTACCCATGATGACAGTGAACAGCGCCATGCCCAGGACATACACCATCACAGCAATCAGACGGTAATCCATATTGATGTAGGAAGTTGCGACGTGTGCGACGGCCGTCCCCACACCCGCGTCGTTAAATAACAGACCCAGCATGGCCAACATTTGCGGCAACACCATGGTCCAGCCGAGCGCTTCGGTCAGACGACGGGATTCGCGCAGGCTTTGCAGGGGCGTATCGCGGGTCAGGAGGCAAGCCAGAATCAGCGCGACGATGCAGCCGAGGCCCAAGGAAACGAACGTCGTATTTTTTGGGTCCAGCAGCGGAACGCCCGCAATTTGTATGTTTTTGAGCAGTACTGAGCCGATTACGGTGACCAATGGAATCGACAATGCCGGGATGAACAATTTGTGGCCTAAGCGGCCTGCACTCGCCCGGGCTGCCTTGACGTGCAGTTCAGTATGGGTGCCGCGACCTACGCCGCCAATGCCCGCGATGACCGCCATGACCAGTACGCCAACCCCGATCACAAACGGCGGCAAGCGATCACCCATCAAAAAAACGATGCTAAATAGCAACCAAAAAAGACTGCTGGTCCAGCGTTTTGGGTGGGTTCGGTCAGAGGCAATCATGCCAGCAGTAATCAACAGCAGTACGCCTGCCAGCCAGTAGAAATACTCAATGGAAATAATCATTGCGCGGCCTCCTGCGACATAGGCGCGGGGTGCGTTTGGAGGTCAGTCATCTTGCGTGTCAGCATTAAATCGAAGCGATAAAGGCGCAGGGCATGCACGATAAACGCGCAAATGGCAGTGGGGATTCCCCAGAAGGCGATGTGCAAGGGTTCTACGTCCAGCCCTGCACCCAGTAGGAAGGTGTGCATCAACGCAATTGCGCCGAACGCTACAAATACATCTTCGCCAAAGAACAGACCCACGTTATCGGTGGCAGCACACATCGCCAGCACTTTATGGCGTAACGCTTCTGGCAGTTTGCCGAATGTGTTTTCTGCAGCGCCTTCTGCCATAGGCGCCAACAGCGGGCGCACCATTTGCGGGTGGCCGCCCAGGCTGGTGAGGCCCACGGCTGCAGTCGTCTCGCGTACGAACAGGTACATGATCAGCAAGCGGCCAACGGTGGCCCGTTGAAATTTGGCGATCCAGTTTTGTGCGTGCAAGCGCAGTCCATGACGCTCCAGCAAGCCAATCACAGCCAGGGGGAGTAGCAGAATCAATTGCAGGGCGCGGGTCTCAAGAAACCCTTCGCCCATCAGGGAGATGATTTTTTCAAGTGGGAAGTTTGCAGCCAGGCCGGTCACTATCGCCGCCAAGCTTACGACTAATAATGGATTGAAGCGCAGTACGAAGCCTACGACGATGACAAGCACGCCCAATAAGGGCCATAGATTGACGACGGTTTGCATGGGGGGTGAATCCCTTGACTGGTTGCCGCAGCGCCAGGTCAGGCTGGACGCGAGCAAGGCGAAAGCGGTCTGGCTCACTTTCGCAACATTGATACGCTGCCGGACTCAGCGTTTTTTTTATTGTTGACGCTCGGCATCAGAACGTCATTGGGCGATATCTTTGGTTGCTTTAAATACGGCGTCCAGTCAAAAAAAGTTGTCACCGCTGAACAATAAAGTTTGCTGAAACACTCACTTCTTCACGCTGGCTTGAGCTTGTTACAAGGGTTTACAGTGGCAGCCTTGTTTAGAGTGAACGGATAAACCTGCATGAATATGCGATTTCTTCTGACATTTGTGTGGGTGGCGCGGCTCGGCAGTTTTCGACTGACAGCGGAGAAGCTTTCAAGCACTCAGGCGGCTATCTCCAGCCGGATATCAGTGCTCGAAAGCGAACTGGGGGTGCAGTTGTTCCAGCGTGATTCGCGGGGCGTAAGCCTGACCCGCGAGGGACATAACGTGCTGGGTTATGCCGAAGAAATGCTCGCGACCCAACAGCGCCTGCTTCAGTCATTGGGTAAAGCGGATACGTACTCGGGGCGATTACGCATAGGTGTGATGGACACGGTAATTCACAGTTGGTTGAGTGAACTGATCAATGCTCTGAGCCAGGACTATCCGCTCGTTGAAGTGGAGTTAACCGCTGATACGGCTCTGAATTTGAGTGAGCAACTGCTCAAAGGACAGTTGGATCTGATTTTCCAGACAGACTTATTACGCGCTGATGGCGTGCGTAATGTGCAACTTGCCAGCTACCCCTTGAGCTGGGTAGTGGCAAAGGGCGCTGCGTTGGACCGTCCTTATGATGGGTTGGAAGATCTGTGCCAAGAGCGGTTGTTGACTTTTTCCCGGCTGTCACGGCCGCATCAGGATGTGCTCAATTATTTGCATCAGCAGGGCATCTCGACACCACGTATCAGTTGCATCAACTCGGTGGCTGCCATCATCAAGCTGGTTGCCGATGGCTTCGGGATAGGCGTGTTGCCCCCTGTGCTGGTGAGTCGGGAACTGCAAAGCGCAGCTATGATCGCGTTACCGATAAAGCCGGCGCCCGGCTTTGCGGTGTATGTCAGTTGGCGCGCGGGGGCTGGCCTGGAGTTAAACGAGGCAGTGGTGAACTTGGCCAGAAGCGTGGTGGCGGAGTATCAACGTACGGCCTCACCGGGCCATTTTGTGCTCCCAGACGCGCCCGGGTAGTACAGAGATCCATCTGATCCGTATTTTTATGGCTTACCTGCGCCTGTATTGCAGCTCACAATCGGCAGAAAATTACACCCAGTCCTGATAGGTCAAATGAGCTTTGGACCTTGAACGATGCAGGCAGGTCGTCAGTTCTGGCTCGGTTTCTGGTTTACGACACACTTACGGTAGGCACTGATATGGCTAAGATGGGTTGGTTTTTGGGCGGTTTTCTGGTGTTAACCATTGGTATCGGTATTCTCGCGACCATTCCCCCGGGTTGATGACCAGAAGGCAAGAGGCCAGCTGTTTATACAGCGGCCTTTTCTGTTTTAAGACCTGAGCCGCTTTATCTACAACGCTCCATGGCCTGATCAATATCGGCCAGTAAGTCCTCAACATCCTCCAGACCGATTGCCAATCGCACCAAGCCTTCAGAAATGTCGTGCCGGGCGCGTTCTTCTTGCGTGTAAGCCGAATGCGTCATGCTCGCGGGGTGCTGCGCCAGCGATTCGGCACCACCCAAACTGACAGCGCGGCTGATCAGCTGTAGCGCATTCATGAAGCGGCGGCCAGCCTCTAACCCTCCCTTGAGTTCGATAGCAATCATCCCGCCGGGTTTTTTCATTTGGCGCGAGGCCAATGCATTTTGCGCGAATGAAGGTAGACCGGGGTAAAACACTGACTCGACAGCCGGGTGGTTTTCCAGATACTGCGCAATCAGTTGAGCACTGCTGCAATGGCGATCCATGCGCAATGCCAGGGTCTTGAGTCCGCGCATCAGTAGATAAGCATCGTGGGGTGACAGCACCGCACCGGTCAGGTCCTTTAACCCTTGCAGACGAATGCGATTAGCCAGCTCTTGGCGTGCGACGACAATGCCGGCGGTGATGTCGCTGTGCCCACTCAGGTATTTGGTGGCCGAGTGCACGACGATATCGGCCCCCATTTCCAGTGGGCGCTGCAAGTACGGCGTGCAGTATGTATTGTCGATGACGACGGTGATGTCGGGATGGCTGTGTGCAAGGCTTGATACCGCAGCGATATCCACCAGCTGCATATTCGGATTGGCGGGTGTTTCAAAATAGATCATGCGGGTTGACGAGGTGATTGCAGCTTCAAGTTCTGCCAGGTTTGCCATGTCGACGTGTTTGACGTTGATCCCGAACTCACCAATGCCGTGATGCAACAGGGCAAATGTGCAGCCATAGAGTGTTCGGCTCACGATCAGTTCGTCACCGGGCCTCAGTAATGTCCAGAACGTAGTGGCAATAGCGCCCATGCCTGAGCTGAACGCTACGCCTGCCTCACCATTTTCAAGTGTGGCCAACCGCGATTCGAGCAAGGCCAGCGTAGGGTTGGAGATGCGCGTATAAAAATGCCCGCTTTCTTGCCCGGCAAAACAGGCAGCACCATATTCGGTGGACGCAAAGGCGAACGTGGAAGTGAGATAAATGGGAGGTATCAGGGCACCGTTATTCTCAAGCGCGTTGTAACCGTGATGGATCGCTCTTGTAGAAAAGCCGAACTCATTTTTTTTGTCGTTCATGCTGGACTCTCCGATATTTCCTACAATGCTATGCTCAAATTCAACGGTATAAATTCCAAATTGACGTAACGATTTGAGCATTCTTGGAACAAAAGCCAGCCACGATGATGTTTAGAGGCAAAGCATGCCCAGCGCCCTGGATAGAACCGACAAGGCCTTACTCGCCGCCCTGCAAAGTAATGCACGCTTAACCGTGGCGGAGCTGGCAGAGAGGGTTTCACTGACGACATCACCTTGCTGGAGACGCGTGAAGCATCTTGAAGAGCAAGGCCTGATTACGGGTTATCAAGCGATTCTTTCACCCAAGCAATTGGGCTACGGTGTCACGGCGTTTGTCAGTGTGATGATGGCTTCGCATTCGCAGGACATGGCCAGACATTTTGAACAGTGCTTACTGGATATTCCTGAAATTATTGCGTGTCACAACGTCTCGGGCCGTTATGATTTTTTATTGGAAGTAGTGGCCAAGGACCTTGAGTCATTCGGGGAGTTTACTCGGGAAGTGTTGCAGGCATTACCCGCAGTCAAAGAGATTTATTCGAGCTTTTCATTCAAGTCTGTAAAGCCCCAGCGTGTAATACCTGTTGCCCGCTGAGGCCAGCGCCATTTACTCGATCAAGAAGTCGACCTTGTAACTGTATGGGTAGTTCGGGGTGCGCCGGGTGATGCTTGAACTGCATCGCCTGTTCGATGAAGGGGTGCATTTAATGCTGTGGTCCCAGTAATAATTTATTTTGGGTGATTGGTAGTACAGCCGTTTTTCATAGGCGTAAGAAAAGCACGTTTCGAAATGGATGATGTGTTCATTCAGCGCGTAAGAAAAGCGCGCTTCGAAAATTGATTTCTTGACGTCATAGTCGATTAATATGTCGCCTCGCAAGTGCGGGGCTGCCTGGAATTGGACGGCATCTACGCGAACTTCAAGATCACTGTCACTCAGCCTGGGTGGAAATGAACCTGCAAACGCATTGTGTGTAGCTGAAATAAAGTCAAGGGACTGGCCTGACGTATTAATGAAGCGCATGTCGATATACATCGTATCAAGCTGTGGATTGGCCATTATCAAGTTCCTTCTTGGGGATGGCAGCGTTCAATTTACCCACGCTGCGTGGGCGCGCGAGGCATGTTAAGGCTTAAGTTTTTATGCGTCTGTAAGGAACTTAGTCCAGGGGCGTTAGGGGCGATTGTCGGTAATGTCCAAGAAGTAAGTAGGGGATGTCTAATAAGGGTTTATGTGCGCCTGCTAAAAGGCATAGAGTGCTTCACTTTTAATTTAAATAATTAAGAGGTGGTCTTATGTTGACCCGTGAAGTCATGTTGCAGTTGTTCCCGAAAAGTAGGCCGTTCATAGATGATTATTTCCCCGCTGTACAAGAGGTGACGGCTCAGCGCTTGATCGATACTCCTCGTCGTTTAGCGGCTTTTCTAGCGCAGGTGGGTCATGAAAGTGCCGGTTTCACACTGCTTTTAGAGAGTCTGAACTACAGTGCGGCAGGTCTCGCCGCTACATGGGGCTCGCGATTCGCTGAAAAGAATTCAGCCGGTCAGTACATCACTGTCATGGAGGGTGGTCGTGCACGTCGAGTCCCCAACAGTGAAGCGCAAAAGCTGCACCGCAGACCTGAAGCCATTGCCAACAGGGTCTACAGCGACCGCCTGGGTAATGGCACCGAAGACTCAGGAGAGGGCTGGCTGTATCGCGGCAGGGGGCTGATTCAAATGACCGGCAAACTCAATTATCGACAGTGCAGCCTGGGTTTGTTTTGCGATGAGCGACTCATCGCAACGCCACACTTATTGGAGCAATGGCGCTGGGCCGTTGAGTCGGCGGGGTGGTATTGGCATTCGCGCAATATAAACGTTCTGGCAGACGGTGATGATTTCGAGCAGGTGACCAAAGCGGTTAATGGTGGGCTCAATGGTCACGCGCAGCGCGTCGCGTTGTATCAGCAGGCGCAGGGCTTGTTAGGCACTGTTTAGCAGGCGTTATCGGGCCAAGACGGAGCAAATTGAGGCACTGGCGCGGATACGTGCGAGAGGTTGAAGGCAAAGTGCCTTTATCAGGCCATAATGCCGGGCATCTCACTCACTTTGCAGGAGCCATATAGCCGTGATGTTTGAAATAAAACCGATGAACCCGGACGTTTATCGTCAGCAAACCCGACGCAGTACGCTGTATATCGCGCTGATTTTTGCGTTGCTGGCGCTGTTGGTGTCCGGAGTGGCGGTGATGGTGGCGGGTGAGCCTGGAGGCGATAATTTTCGCTTGAACCTGGCGGGCGTGATTGCGGCATTGATCGTGACCATCGTGCTGGTGCGCTATGTGTTTTGGTCACAGCCGTGGATGGCGCAGGCGGTGTACGGCTGGCAGCTCAAGCGCAGCTTGATGCGGGTAACCAATGTCATGCATTACGTGACGGCCGGCGTAATGGCAGGAGATGTCAGCGCCCTGAAGCTGTTGCGGTTTTATCACTTGGGAATTACCCAAATGTACCAACTGGACGCTAATTCCAGTGCGTTGAGCCAGATGGTAAAGGAGATCGATTTGCATAAAACGCGGTTGCAAGCGTTGGGCATTGAAACCGAACAGACTCGTCTGGACCCTGCCTGGCTTGAGGCGGTAAAAAAGTTCACCCCCATGAAGTGAGTGTGAATGGCCAGCCAGGCAGTGGAGGCGCTGTAATGCGCCCCTTACCTGGCAAGCCCGCAGGGGCTGAGGGTTAGCTCACCACCCGATAACACGGCACATACGCTGCGCCGCCTGGCAGCTTCATGCGGTGTTGTTCGACAAACGCTTGTAGCAGTTTATCCAGCGGTTTCATCACGGCGGCGTCGCCATGGATCTCGTAGGGACCGTGCTGCTCGATCAGATGAATGCCTTTTTCTTTTACGTTACCGGCCACAATCCCGGAGAACGCCTGACGCAAATTAATCGCCAGTTCGTGGGGTGGCAAGTCGCGGCGCAATTGCAGGCTGGCCATGTTGGCGTGCGTGGGATCGAACGGGCGCTGAAAACCTTCGTCAATTTTCAACAGCCAATTGAAGTGGAAGGCGTCATTGCGTTCGCGACGGAACTGTTTGACGGCCTTGAGCCCTGTGGTCATATGGCGGGCCACTTCGGCCGGATTGTCGATGATGATCTGGTAATGCGTCTGTGCGGTTGCACCCAGCGTAGCGCCGACAAATTCATGCAGTTGTTGCAGGTACGGCTCGGCTTCTTTAGGGCCGGTCAAAATCACCGGGAACGGTATGTCGCGGTTGTCCGGGTGCATCAAGATTCCGAGCAAATACAGAAACTCTTCGGCCGTACCTGCGCCGCCAGGAAAAATGATGATGCCGTGGCCCACCCGTACAAACGCTTCAAGGCGTTTTTCGATGTCAGGCAAAATCACCAGCTCGTTGACGATAGGGTTGGGGGCTTCAGCGGCAATGATGCCAGGCTCGGTCAGCCCCAAGTAGCGCCCGCCAGTTAAGCGTTGCTTGGCGTGGGAAATCGTTGCGCCTTTCATCGGCCCCTTCATGACGCCTGGCCCGCAACCGGTGCAGATGTCGAGAAGGCGCAACCCCAGCTCGTGTCCGACCTTTTTGGTGTACTTGTACTCTTCGGTGTTGATCGAGTGGCCACCCCAGCACACCACGATTTTGGGCTCGACCCCTGGGCGCAAGGTGCGCGCATTGCGCAGCAGGTGGAACACGTAGTCGGTGATACCGGCTGAGTGGCTCAGGTCCATGCGCGGGCTGTCCAGCCCACTTTGGGTGTAAACAATGTCGCGCAAGGCGCTGAACAGCATTTCACGTGTGCTGGCGATCATTTCACCATCAACAAACGCATCGGCGGGCGCATTGAGCAACTCAAGACGTACCCCCCGGTCTTGTTGATGGATGCGTACGTCGAAGTCTTTGTAGGCCTCAAGGATGGTTTTGGCATTGTCGACGTGGGCCCCGGTATTGAGGATGGCCAGCACGCATTGACGGAACAGTGTGTAACTGCTGCCTGAGCCGACTTCACTCAGTTGTTGCACTTCACGTTGCGATAAAGTCTCCAGGCTGCCTTTGGGGCTGACCGAAGCATTGATGACGTGTCTTTGGACCATGGATGACTTCCTTGAGCGGGTCGAAAAATTGCCTGATGCAGCGCGAACATTCATATCAGCCGGGTGCATCTTAAGTGCAAGAGGTTCGAATTCTTGCGGCGATGGGTGGAGATCCTGACTTAAAGGTCGCTAATCACCGGCCGGGCACTACAGTAACACCGCAGACTCATAAGAGCAGAGCGGTGCAATTGGACACAGGTGAACTCAATCGCCGCGGCTGTGTCTGAGGTAACCTGCCGCTCAGTGAGGGCAGGTGTTTGACCTCGAGTGTCATAAGGAAGTTTTAATGATTATTACCACGACCAACCGTATTGAAGGTCGCCAGATTACTGAATATCTGGGTGTGGTCAGTGCCGAGTCGGTTCACGGCATTAATTTTGTGCGGGATTTTTTCACCGGCATGCGCGACTTTTTTGGTGGGCGCTCGCAAACGCTGGAGCGCGCGCTTAAAGAGGCACGCGCCGAGGTGACGGCTGAAATTCGTGAGCGGGCGGGTGCGTTGCGCGCGGATGCCGTCGTTGGGGTGAATTTTGAAATCAGCATGCCGTCAGGGCGTGGTGGCATGTTGGTGGTATTTGCAACGGGTACTGCCGTGCGATTGAACTGAGGCTCGACTGAGCCGATCGCAATCATCAAGAAGTGGTGTTTTTATCAAAAGGAGCGTTCTCGATGAGTCAATTATTAAGCCGCGTGGTATTGGGTTTGGCGCTGGCGGGTTTCGCGGTTGGCGTGTCTGCTGAAAACCGGTTGCCGGACTTGACGACCCAGGCGCCGTACAAAAAAGCCTATGCAGCCATGTTGGCTTATCCCGATTGGGTGAGCACGGGGCAGGGTACGGCGGCACCGGTTGAAAAGGTGGTGGTGGACGGTAAAACTTACACGGTTGGCCAGATGTGCAAACCTCATGACTGCGCAGACAACCAACTCAATGTGGTGTTCAGCCCTGATGCAAAACACGCGTGGGGGCTATTGTCAGTTCGCGCAGAGAATGCCGAGGAGTTTGACCAGCAATACCTTGGCATGCCGGATGAAACGATCAAAAAGCTGCTGAAAAAATCTTTTGCAGACAACAATCCAACGGATTGAGGTGTTGCTAAAAAGCTCGACCGCCCTGGAGGCGGTCGACTGTTGTGTGCTCTGCAAGCCCTTACAGGGCAGGCTTAAGCCGATTTGTTCAGGTCAGTTTTGGACAGTGCATCCTGAAGCTTTTGTTCTTGCTCGGGCGACAGGGAGGTGCGCAATACTTTGCCTTTGAAGTTTGAGTCTTCAAGTTCTTTCAAGACTTTTTCTGGCTGAAATTTACGCAATAACACGAACAACGCCGAGGAGTTGTTCGGGATGGTTTCGCTCAGCGACTTGATGAAGTCGTCGTCAATCCCGTAATCGCTCAACGATCCTGACAGTGCGCCGGTGCCAGCACCCAAGGCGCCGCCGATGGCAAAGCCTGCCAGCGGGTTGAGAAACAACAGTCCCACCAGCGCCCCCCAAAGCCCCCCTGTAACCAGACCCGAGGTTGCGCCCAGTGCGGTCAAATTGACGCTTTGCTTGATATGAACCTTGCCTTCTTCGTTGCGTACAACAATGACGGCGTCTTCCAGTTCGACCAAATGCTCTTTACTCAGTGACACCATCTTGGTCAAGGCGCGGTCAGCTTTCTCGGTATCGTCAAATCCCACTACGATCAAATCAGACATGTCTTTCATTCCTTGACTGTACAGTTCAAGCCCGCAAAGGGCTGAACACAAAAGTTGGCCTCAAGGCGTGACTGCATAATTAACACCTTGTTACACAGCGAGTCAGGTTGAGCACAGACGCTGCGAGCAATGAGCGTGGTCGCAGACATTGAAACCGTCAAGTCGATCGGCGGTTCAGTTTGTCGCAGGGGAGGGGGAACTGCGGGGGGTAGGGTGTTTGCCAGCAAGCACAATCAATAAGAGGAGGGCTGGCTGAGCAGCCCTGACGCTCACTCCAAGGGCTGATACCTCGGAGTTTTATTACTGGTCGTTCTTGTCTGATGCTGTCAAACCGGCCTGAATGCGCTGGTAGATTTCTTCACGGTGGACGGCGACATCTTTCGGTGCATTGATGCCGATCCGGACCTGTTGGCCGCTGACACCTAAAATAGTGATCGTAATATCGTCACCGATGTTTATGCTTTCACCAACTTTGCGGGTGAGTATCAGCATTTTTTTCTCCTTGATGGCTTTGTAAGGCACGTCTCTGAGACGGTGCGGCTTCGGTCATGGCTACAGAATACTGCTAAGTGCATATAAATGCGCCGCTCATTACAGACGTCATAGCCACAGGGTTAATTCCCTGTGCGAGGGAAACTCTCGCGTATGAGCCTTAGATAAGGGCGGATTGGATTTGTTCAAGGAGAGCAAAGGCCGCTGCCCCAGTGATAAAATCGACCCACTCAAACAGATAGGGGAAACGCAGTGCGTAAAGTCATCGTGATGACAGCAATATTGGCCTTGACGGCTTGCGGTCAGGAGTCTAACGATAAAATTCAACGGGCTAAAGCTGCTTCTGAAACATCGACGGTTCAAGCGCCCATTGCCCAATGGGCGGTTGAAGTGAAATTGGGTAAAACTCAGGCACTCAGTGATCTGACGGCAAGACTGCTTGAGCATGGTTTCAGCTCTTATATTTATGTGGATGAAGGTGTTCAGCATGTGCTGTTGGGCCCGTTCAACACGCAAGAACAGGCCCAGGAGAAGCTGACGCGGCTAACCACCAAGCTCGACAATCTTGAAGCCGCAGTGATTGAACTGCCCCCTGGCAAACCGGCCCATTAAGCAGTCAAAGCGGCGTTAGCTGCCTAAGCGTAGCGCCAACCGGCGCTATTGGAGGGGTTTGGAGCATTTTTTTTGCGTGCAAGCGCTGGCAGCAGCATCCACTGTCACAGGGTTCCCCACCCACCGCCCAGCGATGTCAGCAACTGCACGCTGGCCTGCAATTGCCGGGTACGCAGTGTTTGTACCTGGCGTTGTGCCTGCAATGCAGCCGTTTGTGCGCTCACCACATCCAGATAATTCACGGCGCCAGCCTCGTAACTGTGGGTGGCCAAGCTTTGAGTCTGTTGAGCGGCATGGGCAGCGGCTTGCTCGTCAAGGCTTTGCAGATGCAAGTCGCGCAACTGGGCCAGACTGTCTTCGACTTCACGCACGGCGCGCAACACCTGGCTGCGGTAATGAGCGCTGGCCTCCTCAAATTCAGCTTTGGCCTGGCGTTCCTGTGCATCCAGTCGGCCGCCGTCAAAAATGGGCAGATTCATCAAAGGCCCCAACGCCCAAAAGCGATTGCTCGCCGCCAACACATTGCCGCTGCCTTGGGTTTGCCCGCCGATCAGCCCGCTCAAGCTGAAATCCGGGTACCAGGCCGCTTTCGCCACCCCAATCGCGGCATTGGCCGCAAACACTCGGCGCTCAGCTGCCGCAATATCAGGTCGGCGCTGTAACAACGTACTGGGCAGAGTGGCAGGTTGCGTGGGCACAGTGAGGCTGCCTTCGCTGGCGGCCAGGTGAAAGTCGCTTGCGGGTTGGCCCACCAGCTCGCCGATCGCATGTTCGGCCAGATTACGCTGCCCACGGACATCGTCCAGTTGCGCCCGCGCCTGCGCCAGTTGGCTTTGGGCGCGCGTCAGATCAAGTTCTGACGCTATCTGGCCCTGATAACGGTCGCGGGTCAGCTGCAAGGCCTGGCGGTAATCTTCCAGAGAACGGGTCAGAATCTGCTGTTGCGCATCCAGCCCGTCGAGCTGGACGTAGAGGATGGCCAATTGGCGCTGGAGACTCAGGCGCGCCACAGCCAGATCATCAGCCGAGGCCTGCGCCTGAGCATCGCCTGCTGCCACTTGGTTGCGGATTTTGCCCCACAGATCGAGATCAAAATTGAGTGCAAACCCGGCCGTCAAGCTGTTGTACACCGAGGGTTGAGTCGTCCCGCGTAGTGGGCGGTTGTCTGATTGACGCTGACGAAGGGGTTGAGCGCTGGCGGTTAATTGCGGGAACAACCCGGCATGCAACTGGCTGGCGTAAGCCTGTGAGGCATCCACATGCGCCAGCGCCGCTGCAAGGTCCGGGTTGGCTGTGAGTAATTGTTGTTGCAGTGTGTTCAACCGCGGGTCCTGGTACGCCTGCCACCATTGCTCGGGCACATGATCGGCGGGCTGCGCGCTGTGCCACGGGCCGTCGCTGTTTTGTTCGCGGTAATGCGCGGGCAGGTCGATTGAGGGGGCGGTATAAGCCGGTGCCAACGAGCAGCCCTGTAGCGCCGTAACCAGCAGCAATAACGCGCATTTAAGCCTTGGCTGCATGGGAGGCTCCTGTGTCCGCGAGTTTCACCGCATCACCCTCGCGCAGGGCGTCAGGCGGGTTGTCGATGACGGTGTCCGCAGGTTTGAGCCCTTGGTCAATGACCAACCGGTCGCCTAAATCCAGGCCAATGTGGATGTTTTGCAAATGCACATGGTGGGCGCTGTCGAGGAGGGCGACCTGAGTGCCCTGGGCGCGAAAGATCAGGGCGCTGGCCGCAATACTGACGCCGTGGGTATCGGCCGGGATCGCTAACACGGCTTCGGCGTAATCGCCGGGCATCAGCGCATCATCAGGATTGAGCGCGACAAACTGTGCCATCAGCGTGCCCGAACGCCGGTCAATCGAGGTTGAGTTACCGATCAACCTGGCGCTAAAGGTTTGGCCCGGGTGCTCCGGCACACTGAGCTGCACATGCATGCCCGGGCGGATCACACTGGCGTAGTTTTGCGGCACCGGCACGTAAAGGCGCAGTTGGTGGGTGTCGGCGATGTCAAACAGCTGCGTGTCGCTGTCGGTGTCAGCTTTGATCAATTGGCCAATGTCGGTATGGCGCGCGGTGATGGTGCCTGCGAAAGGCGCACGGATGGTTTTGTAGGCTTCAAGTGTCAAAAGACGTGCGTAATCGGCTTGGGCTGCCTGCGCATTGGCTTTGGCCGCGGCGGCATTCGATTGTTTCTCGTCGGCCTCCTGACGCGACACCGAGTGCGAAGCCAACAGGTTTTGCCAGCGTGTGGCGGTGGTGGCCGCCAGTGAAGCGTTGGCTTGCTCCTGCGCCTTATGGGCGCGGGCCTGCGCCAGTTGCTGGTCCAGATCAGGGCTGTCGATCAGGGCCAACACCTGACCGGCTTGCACCTTGCTGCCAATGTCGGTTTGCCAGCTGTGCAGATAGCCGCTCACCCGTGCATGAATCGGCGCCTTGCTCCACGCCTCCAAATGAGCGGGCAAACGCAGCGTGTCGCCGTGCGCGTTTTGCAGCGGCTGAAACACACTCACCACGGGCAACGCGGCCGCGTCAGTCCAGTGGGCCACCGCCTGTTCATGGCGGCTGCGGGCCGCCAGCCCGTTAGCCACCAGTAAGGCGGCCAGCGAGAGGCCGCCGATACCCAGTACCATTAAGCGCTTGCGTGACGGTGTTTGATTAGACATGGGTTGTTTCTCCAGCAGCAGCGCGGATTTCTTTGCGCCCGTGCACCAGGCTGAACACCACGGGCACGAACAGCAGGGTGGCGACGGTGGCCAGCATCAGACCGCCAATCACGGCGCGTCCGAGCGGGGCGTTCTGTTCTTCTGAAAGGGCCAGCGGCAACATCCCGATCATCATTGCCAATGCGGTCATGCACACCGGCCGAAAGCGTGTGTAGCCCGCTTCAAGCGCGGCCTTGAGCGCGTCGCCATGCTCGGCCAGACGTTCGCGACAGAAGCTCACCACCAGAATCGAGTTGGCCGTGGCCACCCCCATGCACAAGATGGCACCGGTCAAGGCCGGGACCGACAGCGAGGTGGCGCTCAAGAACAGCATCCACACGATCCCGGCCAGAGCCGCAGGCAGCGCAGTGATGATCACAAACGGGTCGACCCAGGACTGGAAGTTGACCACGATCAGCAGGTAAATCAGCACCACGGCGCCAAGCAAACCAAAGCTCAGGCCGCTGAACGCCTCGTGCAAGGCATCGATTTGTCCATGCAAACTGATGATCGCGCCTTTGGGGCGCAGGTCGGCGGCGCCATCAATGACCTTTTGCACATCAGCGGCCACTGATCCCAGGTCGCGGCCCTGAATGTTGGCGTACAGGTCCAGCGTCGGCTGAATGTTGTAGTGGGTGATGACCGCCGGGCTTTGCACGCGGCTGATCGTGGCCAGCCCGCCGAGAATTTGTGACTGGCCGTTACTGCCCGTCACCGGCAGCGCTTCCAGGGCAGGCATGCTGTCCAGACGATATTGCGGCGTGGCTGCCACTACGCCGTAAGACACGCCGTTTTGCGGGTTGAGCCAGAAGGTTGGCGCAACTTGAGAGCTGCCGGCCAGCGACGCGACCATGCTATTGGTTACATCACGCTCGGTAATGCCCAGGCCATTGGCGCGCTGACGATCCACATTGACCTGCAACGACGGGTAACCCACCGACTGTTGGATACGCAGGTCGGCAATTCCCGGCACATGTTGCAAGCGGCGCTGCAACTCCAGCGCATACGCCCGGTTGGCGACGTCATCGCGCCCGCAGATTTTCACGTCAAGCGGGGCGGGTGAGCCAAAGTTAAGAATCTGGCTACTGATATCCGCAGGCATAAAGGCGAACTGGCTGCCGGGGAAGCTTTCGGGCAGGGCTTCACGCAATTGCTTGACGTAATCGGCAGTCGGAGCGTGTTTGGCGTTGAGCGTGATTTGAATATCGCCATCCTGCGGGCCGATGGTGCCGCTGCTGCTGTAGGCCATGTCGATACCGCTCAACGGAATCCCGATGTTATCGATGATGCTGTCCAGTTGATCAGCCGGGATGATTTCGCGAATCCGCGATTCGATCCGGTCGAAGGCGGCAGCGCTTTCTTCAATGCGCGTACCCAGCGGCAAGCGCACGTGCAGCGCCAGCGCCCCCGCATCGGTGGCGGGGAAAAAGTCCTGACCCAAGCTTGGCAGCAGCGCAAACGAGGCCAGCACACAAGCCATGAACCCCAGCAAAAAGCGTTTGCGATGGGCCAGTGTCAGCTCCAGCACAGCGTAATAAGCATCACGCACCGCCGAAAAACGGCGCTCGAAACCTTGCTGGAAATTCAACAGCGCCTGCACCGGTGCCGAATGCTTTTTGCTGTGCTGATCGCCCTCGTGATGGTTGATGTAGCCATCTTCCGGATGCTGCCCAGCGCCTTGTTCCGGCACGTGGGGTTTGAGCAGAAACATCGCCAGGGTCGGCACCAGCGTGCGCGACAGGATGAACGAGCTGCCCATCGCGAAAATCACTGCCAAGGCCATCGGCCGGAACAGATACCCGGCAATCCCCTGCAACATGAACATCGGCACAAACACGATGCAGATACACAGCAGCGACACAAACGCCGGGCCGACAATCTGCGCAGCCCCATCGAGAATCGCATCGCGCACCGACTTGCCTTGCTCCAGATGCCAGTTGATGTTCTCGATAGTCACCGTCGCATCATCGACCAATATCCCCACCGCCAACGCCAGACCGCCGAGGGTCATGACGTTCAGGGTCTGGCCACTGAGGGCCAGCAGGGCAATCGCCGAGAGCACCGCCAGCGGGATCGACACCGCAATAATCAGCGTCGAACGCCAACTGCCGAGAAACAGCAGAATCATCGCGCTGGTCAATAACGCGGCAATGATGCCTTCTTGCGCCACGCTGCCCACCGACTGTTTAACGAACACCGAAGCGTCGCCCAACAGCGTGGTCTTGAGGGAGGGCGGCAGGGTTTCATTGATGCGCGGCAACATCGCGCGAATGCCGTCGACAATTGAAAGTGTCGAAATGTTGCCGTTTTTCAAGGCCGGCATCAGCACGGCGCGATGACCATCCACGCGCACGATATTGGTTTGTGGCGGCGAACCATCACGCACATGCGCCACTTGGCCAATGGTGATCAGTGCGCCATTTACGGTTTTGATCGGCAACGCGTTGAGTTCGTCGATGGCTTTGGGGCTGTTGTTGAGCATCACCGTGTATTCATAGGTGCCGAGCTTGACGGTCCCTACCGGGATGATCTGGTTTTGCGCCGCCAGCGCATTGCCCACGTCTTGTGCCGACAGCCCTTTGGCTGCCAGCGCTTGCGGATCAAGGTCAAGGGTGATCTGGCGCTGCTTGCCCCCCATCGGCGTCGGCATGGCGAGGCCGGGCAGGGCGCTCAGGGGCAAGCGGATGTTGTTCTGCACCAAATCGCGAATGTGCGCTTCGGAGAGCGTAGGGCTGGAGAAGGCCAACTGTAATATCGGGACGGTGGAGGCGCTGTAATTGAGAATCAGCGGGGGCGTAATGCCGGGCGGCATTTGTTTGAGTACGGTTTGTGACACGGCTGTCACTTGCGCGTTGGCGGTACGAATATCGACCCCAGGCTGAAAGAAAATTTTCACGATGCCCATGCCGGGCAATGACTGCGACTCGATGTGCTCGATGTCATTGACCGTGGTGCTGAGCGAGCGCTCATAGGTGTAAATCACCCGGCCCGCCATGTCGGCGGGCGCCAGGCCGGTGTACTGCCACACCACAGCGACCACGGGAATGCCAATGTCCGGGAACACATCCGTGGGCGTACGCACGGCGGCCAACGGCCCAATGATGCAGATGAAAATCGCCAACACGATAAACGTGTAGGGCTTGTGCAGTGCGGTCTTTACCAGCCCGAGCATGCCTGAACCTCCGAGGAGTGGAATTGCAAACCCCGGCAGTCTTGCTGTTGGCACCTAACGATCAGCTTTCAGTAACGTGAAGGATCCTTTAGGTAAGGGCTGAAAATCCCTTCACTTTCATTCATTTGGCGCGGTACGCGATGGCCGCCAAGCTTACGACCTATTCGACGGGTCGGGGTTGAGCCTGTCGCACTTTTTGAATGCTCTTTGCGAGGCTCGTCTGCGATGACTGTTAAACCGCTGCTTTTGATTCCCTCCCTGAGTCTGGTTCTGTTGCTATCGGCCTGCGCGGGGCCGATGCCCAAGCAAGACCCGGCTCAAGCCTGGATCGGCCTGAAAGAAGAAGGCACCAGCGACCTGATGGCCGAACGGGTGGACGGGAAAAACACCCGTGACGGCCGTTATTTTGAAGTGACGCCAGGTGCCCATCGGCTGGACGTGACCCTGTACGAGGGCGCGACCGGCGACCAGAATCAGGTGGATTGCCAAGGCGATGTGCAATACAAGGCGTTCAAGGCGGGGGAGCATTACCAACTGATCGAGTCGAGCCTGGGGCCTGAAATCAGTGCGGCGCTGGTGGACTCATCCGGCAAGGAAGTCGCCCATACGGCCGACTTCACCTGCATGCCGGGGTAATACACAGCCCTCGGCGACGGCGTGTCTGGCGTATGGGATTAAAACGAGCGCACGATTTTGCCCAGGGTTTCCATCGCTTTCTCGCTCGCCTCATCCCACGGGCTGCCGTAATTGAGGCGGATGCAGTTTCGAAAGCGCTGGGTGGCCGAGAAAATCGGCCCTGGCGCAATGCTGATACCTTGCGCCAAGGCCATTTGAAACAGCTTGAGCGAGTCCATTTGCTCAGGCAGCTCCAGCCACAGAAAGTAGCCGCCGCTGGGATGGCTGACCCGGGTTTGGGCCGGAAAGTAGCGTGCAATCGCGGCCAGCATGGCGTTTTGCTGGCCTTCCAGTGCATCGCGCAATTTGCGCAAATGACGGTCGTAACCGCCGTGTTGCAGGTAATCGGCGATGGCGGCTTGCGCGGGCATCGAGGCGCACAGCGACGTCATCAGTTTGAGGCGCTCCACTTTTTGCGCGTACCGGCCCGCCGCCACCCAACCCACGCGATAACCCGGGGCCAGGCTTTTGGCAAATGAGCCGCAGTGCATCACCAGACCTTCGGTATCAAAGGCTTTGGCCGGTTTCGGCGCGTGTTGGCCGTAATACAGTTCGGCGTACACGTCGTCTTCAATCAGCGGCACTTGATGGGTGCGCAGCAGTTCGACCAATGCCTGCTTTTTAGCTTCGGGCATGCTGGCGCCAATCGGGTTCTGGAAGTTGGTCATGCACCACACGGCTTTGATCGGGTGACGCTCAAGGGTTTGCGCCAGCACCCCCAGATCAATGCCATCACGCGGGTGCACAGGGATTTCCACCGCTTTGAGTTTGAGCCGCTCCAGCACTTGCAAACAGGCATAAAACGCCGGGGCTTCAATGGCCACCAGGTCCCCTGGCTCTGTGACAGCTTGCAAGCACAGGTTCAAGGCTTCCAGCGCGCCATTGGTGATCAGCAGTTCTTCCATTGGCAGCATCAGCCCGCCGACCATGTAGCGCAGGGCTATTTGGCGCCGCAGTTGCGGGTTGCCCGGCGACATGTCGGTCACCACCATGCGGGGGTCCATTTCGCGGCTGGCGGTGGCCATCGAGCGGGCCAGACGTTGCAACGGGAAGAGTGTCGGGCTGGGGAACGCTGAGCCGAAGGGCACCGTGTGCGGGTCTTTGATCGAGTCCAGCACGGAGAACACCAGCGCGCTGACATCGACCTCGGTGGACTCGGTGACGTGGCTGCTAAAGACCGGTTCGCTGAACGGGCTGGGCGTGTGCGCGTTGACGAAATACCCCGAACGCGGTTTGGCACGGATCAGGCCTCGGCGTTCGAGCAGGTAATAGGCTTGAAAAACCGTCGAAGGGCTGACGCCGTAGGTTTGGCTGGCATAGCGCACTGAGGGGACACGTTGTCCGGGGCCGAGCACCCCGCAGCGGATCAGCTCAGCAATATCGTCGGCAAATTTTTCGTAGCGTTTCATGTAGGCAATGCTCGGTCCGGCGTTATTCAGGGAAATTCAGAAGGGGCACTGTACCCGTAGCGGCTGGCGAAGGCTGCGTCCGATTGCGCAACCTTGCGCTAGCGGACACACCCTCGGCACTCGGGTCAACGATTGAGCGGCGCCACAAAGCGGCTATCGGCTACCGCGCGGATGCCAGGTTCGTCCGTATCGGTGATCACAAACGTGATGGTTTGCGAACTGCTGGTCGGGCGATCTGCCAGCAGGGCGACGGACACGGGTACGTCAGTCATTTCACCGGGGGCCAGCGTCAGCTCGGTTTTACCTTGTAACTGATAACCTTCGCCGTCTTTGAGTGACACCCGATAGTGCTGCGCCTGCTGAGTTTTGTTGATGATTTTGAGGCTGTAGATGTTTTCGATCTGGCCTTGGCTGTTTTCGCGGAACAGGCCCCGGTCCTTGATCACATCCATTGAGACCATGCTGCGCTGATTCAGTGCAAAGACCAGTGCGCCGATCATCACCAGCAGGACGATGGCGTAGCCGATCAGGCGTGGACGCAGTAGATGCGTCTTGCCGCCTTGCAATTCATGCTCGGAGGTATAGCGCACCAGCCCACGGGCATAGCCCATTTTGTCCATCACCGAATCACAGGCGTCGATACACGCCGCGCAGCCGATGCACTCCATCTGCAAGCCGTCGCGGATGTCGATGCCGGTCGGGCACACTTGCACGCACATATGGCAATCGATGCAGTCACCCAGCCCTGCCTGTTTTGGCTCAACCCCGCGTTTACGCGGCCCACGGCTTTCGCCACGCGCCACATCATAGGAGATGGCGAGGGTGTCTTTATCGAACATCACGCTCTGGAACCGCGCATAAGGGCACATGTGCATGCACACGGCTTCGCGCAGCCACCCGGCATTGATGTACGTGGCGCCGGTGAAAAACAGCACCCAGAACAAACTGACGCCAGCCATCTCCAGGGTCAGCAGCTCGGTTGCCAGGGGCCGGATCGGGGTAAAGTAGCCGACAAAAGTCAGCGCCGTCATGACACTGATGGCCATCCATAGCGCGTGTTTAGCGGTGCGGCGCGCAATTTTGTTCAAGCGCCACGGGGCTGCTTGCAGCTTGATTCGCTGATTTCTGTCGCCTTCTGTTATCTTCTCGCACCACATAAACAGCCAGGTCCAGGTGCTTTGTGGGCACGTATAACCGCACCACACCCGCCCCGCAAACACCGTGATCGCGAACAGACCGAAGGCTGCGATGATCAACAGGGCCGAAAGCAGGATGAAATCCTGAGGCCAGAATGTGGCACCAAAAATATGGAACTTACTTTCAGACAAGTCCCACAAAACGGCTTGGCGACCGTCCCAGTTAAGCCAGACAGTGCCGAAGAACAGCAAGAACAGAAAGCCTGCGCCGGCTAATCGAAGCGTGCGGAACAGCCCGGTAAAACTGCGGGTATGGATCAGGTTGTCGCTGGACTTGTTTTTATGTTTTGCGGCTCTAGGTCGAGAAGCCTCAAAGGATTCAAGTATCTGGACGGGTATTTGTTCGCTCATGGTCTTTCGCTCATCAGCCTCCATCAGGCCTGTGCACTATGACCAGCGAACTGTTTGCATAACAGACTCAGCTATCCGATTAAAAACCGTATCAGATGCTTTTGTGAGGAACCTGCGACAACTTGCTGCACCCCATGATGTTCAAGGATTTATTGGGGATTGGCTTGTAACTCATCAAGGCTTGGAAGATCCTGATCGGGATCAAGGAAATAAGCGACTCACTTGAGAATGGAGCTCCAGTTTTAACCCGGTGGGCACGCATTCAAATAAGTTGGTTGGGAGATACGTTTAATGGCTGCTGGAGCGAGGTTTGAGCCAGATTCAGATGCAGGAGGGCCAGCTTCAAGTCATGAGCTGCCTTTGATTGTGATCGAAGGCACGATGCCGGTGATTGGCCAGGGCCATAAGCCGGCCAAAGTGGTTGCAGGACAGTTGCTCAATATCAGCAGTCGCGTTTTTTGCCTGACTAGCGGGCCCTTGGCAGTGATTGTTCGTTGGCGGCATGTGGACAGCAGTGACGGTGAAAGCCTCTACATGCATACGCTGGGAGACCGGGTCTGGAATGGGCAAATCCGTATAGAAAAACCGGGTTTGCATGTGTTTTGCATTGATGCCTGGATTGATCGATATGCAGGCTTGTGCCTGGCCCTGGAAAGGGCCATGCAAAGGGGGGAATCACCAGAGGGCCTGATCGAGGACGCGTTGTCGCAGATTTTGCAGACGCTTGAGTTTTGTGATGTTGAGCGCCAGCAGCCTTTGATCGAGCTTTATCAGCAGCTGGCTATTCTGGTGGGGCATGAGCAAATCGCGCTGTTGATGGATGAAAGCACCCAGGTGCAGATGCGTGACGTTCAGCAACGAACGTGCCTGGTGTTAAGCCCCGAATACCCGTTGTACGTTACCCACTGAGCACCGCCATGAGCACCCATGGCCGGGTGCTCATGGACTCACGCAAAGGTCTGATTCAAATCGGTGAGCCGTCCGTGGTGGCATGCAACATGACTCTTCGATCGTGGGCGCCCGCCGCCACCAGCGCTTGCGCCTCTTCTTCGGTTATGGCTATGCGCCTGCCTGCTACTAACGCTTGGGACAGGTGCGACGGGTCATCGTTAAACACTTCAATGCGACTCAGTGGCACCTGTTGCGCGTCTTCAGCAGAGGCAAACGTACAGGTGTGATGTAGCACGTCGATTTCAATGCTCATGAGCGGTTTCCTTATGTGAGGCCCACGGCGTCGTGGAGCCGCTGCGGGCTAAATTGACTGATTTGCTTTGATTGGCGGCGTTTCGCTGGGCGGATCACCCTGAGGGACCGGGTCTTTGAGTGGCGGGTCTTCTTCGGGGACCGGCTGCGGCTCACCGGGTGGTAAAACCGGGTCGTCAATGTTCGGGTCGGGAGTTTCGGCTGGGATAGGGATGCTCATCGCCAAGACCTCGTAGTTGTTATGAACAAGGCGCAATAAGCGCCGGGCTTCTTGAGGTTGACCTTCACACCGGCCAAAAAAATCCCGCGTCGCGACCAACGGAGGAGTGCAAATCAGTCTGAACTTTTAAACCGTCGTTGCCTCCCAACCTACGTGACCGGCGCCACTGCCGGAATGTGCTGTGAAACGACACACGTGAGCGTCCAAGGGCGTGAGGAGTGATGCTCGATGACTGCTGATTTCCCGGATTCTGATTCCACGGCTGTTTTGCCGTTGACCCATGCGCTGTTACTGCCGCGCATCGCTATTGAGAGCACATCCCCGGTGTTGGAGGGCGGTCAGTTTGCGGTCAAGGCGACCGTCGGCCAGCAGGTCAACGTCAGCAGTACCGTGTTTGTCGATGGTTACGATCAACTGGCCGTGAGGCTGCACTGGCGCAAAGCCGATCACGACGCATGGCGGACCACGCCCATGCAGTATCTGGGCAACGACAGGTGGGCCGGGCATTTCGAGGTGCCCGAGCCTGGCCGCTATGTGTTTTGTATTGAAGCCTGGGTCGATCACTTCGCCAGTTTTTGCCATGAGCTGGATAACAAGCATCAAGCGGGCGTGCCGGTGAGTCTTGAGCTTCAACAAGGTCGGGTGCGGGTGCAGCATGCAATCGAGCGCAGCACGGGCGAGCTTCAGCAACAGTTGCAGGCATTGCTGCGCGAACTCTCAGGGTTGCTTGAGACCGAACAAGTGGCCTTGTTCCTTCATGAAGGCAGCGCTCAGTTGATGGCGCAGGCGCAATATCACGCCTATGTCAGCCTCAGCCCTGAGTACCCGGTAGAGGTGGAACGGCACTTGGCTGCGTTTGCCAGCTGGTACGAACTGTTCCCGCGCTCAGTCACCGATGACCCGGCCGGTTACGGCACGTTCAATGATGTGCATGCCCGCTTGCCAATGATTCACGACATGGGCTTTGACGTGGTGGCTTTGCCGGCCATTCATCCCATCGACCAGCACCACCGCGCAGGACCGGACCATTCACTGCAAGCAGGCCCTGATGAACCGGGCAAACCGTCTGCCAATGGCCGCGAGGAGAGCGGGCAGGCGGTGATTCACCCGCAATGGGGTACGCGGGATGATTTTCGCCGGTTGGTCGCGGCCGCTGCGGCACAGGGGCTTGAAGTTGCTCTGGACTTCGCCGTGCAATGCTCCCAAGACCACCCCTGGCTCGCGCAGCACCCTGAGGGGTTCAACTGGCCCCCCGACGGCACGATCCGTCGTGCCCAGAACCCGTCCCGAAAGTATCCGGACAGCGTCAACGTTGATTTCTATGCCCCGCACGCGATCCCCGGTCTTTGGCTTGAACTGCGCGCAACGGTGCTGGACTGGGTCGATGAGGGGGTCACGCTGTTTCGGGTAACCAACCCGCACACCCAGCCCCTGCCGTTCTGGCAGTGGTTGATCGCCGAGGTCAGAGGGCTGCACCCCGATGTGATCTTTTTAGCGCAGGCGTGCACCACCCCCGCGATGATGGCGCGGCTGGGCAAGGTCGGCTATTCGCAGAGCTACACCTATTTGTGCTGGCGTCATACCAAGGCCGAGCTGTGCGAGTACTTCACCGAACTCAACCAAAGCCCGTGGCGAGAATGCTTTCGCCCGCATTTTTTCGTCGATACCCCGCACATCAGTGCGCAGTGTTCTCTGGCATCTCGCCGCGCGGGGTTCCTTATTCGGGCCGCGCTCGCAACGATGGGGTCTGGCCTGTGGGGCATGTACTCGGGGTTTGAACGGTGCGAGGCCCAAGCCTTGCCGGGCAATAACGAGTGTCCGGACTGCGGCATGTCCCCAATCGAGTCTTGCGACCTCAGCGCGCCGGGCGACATCGTGGCTGAAATTGCCCAGCTCAACCGGATTCGTCGGCAAAACCCGGCCTTGCATAGCCACTTGGGCCTCAGGCTGTACAACGCCTGGAATGATCACCTGCTGTATTTCGGCAAACGCACTGCCGATGGCAGCAATTTTGTGTTGGTTGTGATCAATCTCGATCCGCATAACGCCCAAGAGGCGCATTTTGAATTACCCCTGTGGGAGATGGGCCTGGCCGATGACGCCGCCACCGCTGGCGAAGACCTGATGACGGGGCATCGCTGGACCTGGTACGGCAAACATCAGTGGACGCGGCTTGATCCCTCGCAGCAGCCGTTCGGTATCTGGCGCATCAAACCTCTTTAACCCGGCCTTCAATGCCGCTCCCGTGGCCACAGGCGTGTGAATCAACAGGTAGTTCCAATGGCAAAGAAACGTGCATCGTCGAACCTGATCAATGACCCGCTCTGGTACAAGGATGCGGTGATTTACCAGGTGCACATCAAATCGTTTTTCGACGCCAACAACGACGGTATTGGCGACTTTCCCGGCCTGATCAGCAAACTCGATTACATTGCCGATTTGGGTGTCAACACCGTGTGGCTGTTGCCGTTCTACCCGTCGCCGCGCCGTGACGACGGTTATGACATCGCTGATTACCGCGGTGTGCACCCCGATTACGGCACCCTGGCTGACGTCAAACGCTTTATCAATGAGGCCCATCAACGCGGCCTGCGGGTGATCACCGAGCTGGTCATCAACCACACCTCAGACCAGCACCCCTGGTTTCAAAAGGCCCGCCACGCCAAGGCAGGCTCAAAGGCGCGCGACTATTACGTGTGGTCCGACAGCGATCAGAAATACGCAGGCACGCGCATCATTTTCCTTGATACCGAAACCTCGAACTGGACGTGGGACCCGGTGGCGGGCCAATACTTTTGGCACCGTTTTTACGCCCATCAGCCCGACCTGAACTTCGACAACCCTCAGGTGATAAAAGAAGTGCTGTCGGTCATGCGCTTCTGGCTGGACATGGGCATTGATGGCCTGCGACTGGATGCCATTCCCTATTTGATTCAGCGCGATGGCACCAACAATGAAAATTTGCCCGAAACCCACCAGATTCTGAAACAGATCCGTGCCGAAATTGACGCGCACTACCCCGATCGCATGTTGCTCGCCGAAGCCAATCAATGGCCCGAAGACACCCGGCAATATTTTGGCGACAGCGACGGTATCAAGGGCGACGAATGCCACATGGCCTTCCACTTCCCCTTGATGCCTCGTCTGTACATGGCGCTGGCGCAGGAAGATCGCTTCCCCATCACCGACATTTTGCGGCAAACCCCGCCCATACCTGCCCATTGCCAGTGGGCGATTTTTTTGCGTAACCACGATGAGCTGACCCTGGAAATGGTCACCGACAAGGAGCGTGATGCGCTGTGGAATCACTACGCGCCCGACCGGCGCGCGCGCATCAATTTGGGGATTCGTCGGCGTCTGGCGCCGTTGATGGAGCGCGACCGTCGGCGCATTGAATTGCTCAACAGTGTGCTGCTGTCGATGCCCGGCACGCCGACCTTGTATTACGGCGACGAAATAGGCATGGGCGACAACATCTACCTGAATGACCGCGATGGTGTGCGCACGCCCATGCAATGGTCGATGGACCTCAATGGCGGGTTCTCGCGCGCGAACCCGGCCAGCCTGGTGCTGGCGCCGATCACGGACCCGCTGTATGGCTATCAGGCAGTAAACGTTGAGGCGCAAGCCCTGGACCCGCACTCCTTGCTCAACTGGACGCGGCGCTTGTTGGCCGTGCGCAAGCAGCAAAAGGCCTTTGGTCGCGGCAGCCTGAACATGCTCTCGCCCCGCAACCGCCGGGTTCTGGCCTATGTGCGTGAATTCACCGACGCTTTGGGTAGCACCCAAACCATTGTGTGTGTGGCGAACGTCTCGCGCAGTGCCCAGGCCGTGGAGCTGGACTTGTCCACGTGGGCGGGGCGGGTGCCGGTCGAGATGCTGAGCACCCAACCCTTCCCGCCGATTGGGCCAATGCCTTACAGCCTGACCCTGGCCCCCTATGGCTTCTATTGGTTTTTGCTGGTCAGTGAAAACGCCATGCCCGATTCCCGGGCTCACCCGGTGCACAGCCTGCCCGAACGGGTCACGCTCGTGCTGAAACAGCGTTTTGAAGACGTGCTTGAGCCGCCATTGCGCACCACGCTGGAGCGCGACATCTTGCCCGCGTGGCTGGCTGACAGGCGGTGGTTGGGGCACACGGCGGCGCTTATTGAACAGGTCAAAATCGTTTACGGCACGTCGATCCCCGCGCCTGAGCTTCCCGTGTTGCTGACCGAAGTGCAGATCACGGCCGCAGGGCAGCAGCGGCGCTATCAATTGGTGCTGGGCCTGATCAGCGAGGATGAACCCGACAGCGTGCAGGCCAGCCAGCCAGTGTTATGCCGAGTTCGCCAGGGCCGTGAGATCGGGCTGGTCACAGAGGCCTTCAACCTGCCCCCTTTTGTGCGAGCAGTATTGGCCGGGTTGCAACATGCCCGCACCCTGGACACTGACGCGGGGCAGATCCGTTTTAGCCCCACGGTGCTTTTAGCCCCGCTGGCACTGGATGAGCGCAGCGAGATTGGTGAACTGACAGATGAGCAGGCCCACTGTTCGGTGGTGATCGGCGGCACGCTGATGCTCAAACTGTTGCGTGAGGTCAGCAGCGGCCTGCACCCCGCGCTTGAAATGGCGGCCTGGTTGACCGCCGCTGGCTACGCTCATGTCCCGCCGCTGCTGGGTTCAGTGGTCCGTTACGATGACGCGGGCGATGGCACGCTGCTGATGATTGCCCAACGCTATGTGCCTCATCAGGGCGATGCCCGGGCCTGGACCCAAAACATCCTTGAACGGGCGATTCGCGCAGAGCGGGCCAGTACGGCGCCCGAGCCAGCTCAGCCAGTCAGCGCACTTGCCGAGCTGGCTGATTTCGCGGCGTTGCTGGGCCAGCGTCTGGGTGAACTGCACCATGTATTGGCGCAGCCTACGGATAACCCGGACTTTGCCCCACAGATCATTGGCGCCGATGACGTGAGCCAATGGGCCGCCGCGATCAGTGAGCAAGTGCGCGCAGCGTTGCAACAACTCAATTTACAGGGGCCGGTTTTGCCAGCACGCGATCAGGCGCAGATCAGGCACCTGTTGAAACACCAACAGCCAATCGTCGCCTACATCGAACACCTGGCCACCCGCACCCTGGGTGGGCTGAAGATACGTGTACACGGCGACTTACACCTGGGGCAAGTGCTGGTGGTACACGGCGACGCCTGCTTTATCGGCTTTGAGGGCAACCCGGCGCGCACCTTGCAAGCACGTCGTAGCACACACAGCCCTTACACCGATCTTTGCGGGCTGTTGCGCTCTTTTGAGTACGCCGGGGCGATGGCAATCAACAACGTGCAGCAAGCCGATCATCCGCCCGAGGCGGATCGGGTGCCACAACAGGTGGTTGAGCGTTATCTCAAAGAGGCACGCAGTGCATTGATTCAAGCGTATTCGCAGGCAACAGCTAGTCTTGCTCAGGGCTGGCAAGTGTCAGGTGGCCATGAGGCTGCACTGGCCTTGTTCAGTCTGGAAAAGGCGGCCTACGAAGTGATGTACCAAGCGGCCAACCGACCTGCCTGGTCTGGGGTTCCATTGCAGGGGCTGAGTGCATTGCTCAGCCATTTGCCAGGCATGTCCAAGCCTTTACCAAACGGAGATAAAAGATGAATGCTGGCAAGGATCTGGGTAAGGGAAGTGTTGCTTTATTGCCCGATCGTCAAGACATCGAGGCGCTGATTAAGGCTGAGCACCGCGATCCCTTTTCGATTTTGGGTCCTCATGCCGATGGGCAGGGTGGGCAGGTGATACGGGCGTTTTTGCCCCAGGCGTTGAGCGTCAATGTGATAGACCGGGCTGGCGGCCAGGTGCTTGGCCCGTTGTCGATCACAGAGGTGCCGGGGTTGTTTGTCGGCCAGTTTGCGCAGCTGCAACCCTACGCCTTGCGCATCAACTGGGCCGCAGGCGAGCAAACCAGTGAAGACCCGTATAGTTTTGGCCCGTTGCTGGGCGAAATGGATTTGTATCTGTTTGCCGAAGGCAATCACCGTGACCTGAGCACGTGCCTGGGTGCGCAAGTGATGAGTGTCGATGGGGTGCCCGGCGTGCGCTTTGCGGTCTGGGCGCCAAACGCGCGACGGGTCTCAGTGGTGGGCGATTTCAATATCTGGGACGGTCGCCGTCATCCCATGCGCCTGCGCCACCCCAGCGGGGTGTGGGAGTTGTTCATTCCGCGGCTTGAGGCCGGGGAGGCCTATAAATACGAAATTCTAGGGGCCGAGGGGATCTTGCCGCTTAAGGCCGACCCTATGGCGTTGGCCACCCAATTGCCGCCCGACACCGCGTCGAAAGTGGCCTCGCCCCTCTCGGTCGACTGGCAAGATGCGCACTGGATGCACGCCCGGGGCGAGTTGCAGCGCCCCGACGCGCCGCTGTCGATTTATGAGCTGCACGTGGGCTCATGGCAGTGTGAAGTGGATGAAGTGGGCGAAGTCGCGCGCCAATACACCTGGCATGAGCTGGCTGAGCGCCTGATCCCGTATGTGCAGCACATGGGTTTCACCCATATCGAACTGATGCCGATCATGGAACATCCGTTTGGTGGCTCGTGGGGCTATCAACCGCTGTCGCAGTTCGCCCCGAGTGCGCGCTTTGGCTCGCCCGATGACTTCGGTGCATTCGTCAACGCCTGCCATGTGGCGGGTATCGGCGTGATTCTGGATTGGGTGCCCGCGCACTTTCCCAATGACACCCATGGCCTGGCGCAATTTGACGGCACGGCGCTGTACGAATACGCCAACCCGCTGGAAGGCTTTCACAAGGACTGGAACACGCTGATCTACAACTTGGGCCGCACTGAAGTGCACGGTTTCATGCTGGCCTCAGCGCTGCATTGGCTCAAACACTTCCACATCGACGGGCTGCGGGTCGATGCCGTGGCGTCGATGTTGTATCGCGACTATTCGCGTCAGCCGGGCGAATGGATTCCTAATCGCCATGGCGGGCGTGAAAATCTGGAAGCCATCGACTTTCTGCGTCACCTCAACGACGTCGTTGCGCTTGAGGCGCCTGGTGCGTTGATGATTGCCGAAGAGTCCACTGCCTGGCCGGGTGTGAGTCAAAGCACCGAACAGGGCGGGCTGGGATTTTCGTACAAGTGGAACATGGGCTGGATGCATGACTCGCTGCACTACATTCAGCAAGACCCGGTGTACCGCGCCCATCATCACAACGAACTGAGTTTTGGCCTGGTGTATGCGTGGACCGAGCGTTTCATCCTGCCCATCTCCCACGACGAAGTGGTGCACGGCAAACATTCACTGATCGACAAAATGCCCGGTGACCGCTGGCAAAAGTTTGCTAATTTGCGCGCTTATCTGAGCTTCATGTGGGCGCATCCGGGTAAAAAACTGCTGTTCATGGGCTGTGAATTCGGGCAGTGGCGCGAATGGAATCACGATCAGCAACTGGACTGGTATTTGCTGCAATACCCCGAGCACAAAGGCGTGCAGAAGTTAGTCGGCGACTTGAATCGTCTGTACCGCGACGTACCGGCCTTGCATGACCAGGATGACGTGGCGCAGGGCTTTGAGTGGTTGATTGGCGACGATGCGACCAATAGCGTCTATGCCTGGCTGCGCTGGAGCAAGGCCGGCAAGCCGCTGTTGGTAGTTGCCAACTTCACCCCGGTGCCGCGCGAGGCGTATCGCATCGGTGTGCCGTTTGCGGGCACCTGGGGCGAAGTGCTCAACAGCGATGCGGCGCTGTATGCCGGTTCCAATTATGGCAATGGCGGCGGGGTGCATACCCACGCCGATGCCAGTCACGGGCAACCGTTCAGTGTGGCCTTGAACCTGCCACCGCTGGGGGTGTTGATCCTGGAACCGCAGTAAGGCGAGCACCCCGACGTGCGTGGCCGCACGTAACCTGCGCCCACTCGTCTTGTAGTCGTTGACGAGTTGCGCGAGGTTGCGTGCGGGCACGTAGCGGTCGCAAGGCCATTCAATGCGGTGCCTCAGGGTTCGCACGTTACGATTGTTGCGCTACCGGGCACCGCCTGCGGCAATGGCTACAAATGAACGTCCACCGCCAACGGCAAGTGATCCGACAAATGTGTCCAGGGTTTGTTGCTCAGGATGGTCGGGCTATGGCTGCTGGCGTTGCGCAGGTAAATGCGGTCCAGCCGCAGCAACGGCCAGCGCGCGGGGTAGGTTTTGGCCAACTGCCCATGATGGCGCTCAAACACTTCGTGCAAGTCGTCACGTTGCGACAGGGCTGCGTTGCCTTGCAGCTTCCAGTCGTTGAAGTCCCCGGCAATGATCACCGGATCGTGGGGCGGCAATGATTTGAGCAGTTGGTTAAGCAGCACGATTTGCAACTGGCGATGGCTTTCGAGCAGGCTCAGATGGACGCAAATCGCATGCACTTGCTCATGCCCCGGCACATCCAGCACGCAATGCAACAGCCCGCGCCGCTCGGGGCCGGTGATCGACACATCCAGGTTGCGGTACGACTTGATCGGGTATTTGGACAGCACCGCATTGCCATGATGCCCGTCGGGATACACCGCGTTGCGCCCATAGGCGTAGTCACTCCACATGCTGTCGGCCAAAAACTCGTACTGCGACACGGCGGGCCAGTGGTCATAGCGTGAGGCATGCTTTTCGTGCTCGCCCAGCACCTCCTGCAAAAACACCAGATCGGCGCCGGTGCTACGCACCGCTTCGCGCAGCTCGGGCAAGATGAAGCGTCGATTAAAAGCGGTGAACCCCTTGTGGGTATTAACCGTCAACACCTTCATCCGGTGTACAGCAGGGGTTGCGACAGGTGCAGGGGGTTCGAGGTTGTTACCGGCAATATCGAAGGTCATGGTTTCTCCTGTGCGATAGGGCGTTTATAGCGCGTCGGCCCTTGGACCCGCTTGATGGGGGTCATGTTCGGCCGCACCCAGTAGCGACTTCAGGTAATCACCAAAGCCGCCCGCCGCGCGGCAGTCCAGTCGCGCGCTGGTGGTGACCTGCGGGCGGTGGCTCCAGGCGATTGAAGCCCCGCACGCCTCCAGTTGTTGCACCAAGTGCACGTCTTCATGGCAGGCCAGCGGCTGAAAACCGCCAGCGCGCCGATAGGCTGTGGCGCTGACGCCGAGGTTGGCGCCGTGGATATGCCGATGCCCGTCGCGGGCCTGATAGGCGGCCAGGTAGCGTGACTGGGCACGCTCATCGATTTCCGTGCCCCAGTCATCGACGGTCACGGTGCCGCATACGGCGTCCTTGCCCAAGGCCAATTGCGCCACCAACCAGTCCTCGGCCACGCGGCTGTCGGCATCGGTGCATGAAATCCAGCGCGCGCCTTGCTCCAATAACCATTGCGCACCGGTCGCACGGGCTACGCCGACATTGCGCGCATTGATCGCCAACACGTTGACGTCGTATTGCGCTGCGATGTCAGCCGACAGGTCGTCACAGCTGTCGAGCACCAGCAGCACGCGCACCTGCTCGCCGTTGAGCTGTGGGTGAGCGCCGGCTGACAGCACCGCATGCAGGCAGTGGGCGAGCAGGGCTTGCTCGTTGTGCGCAGGTATCAACACACCAATCATCGCAAACCCTCCCGGCTGGCTACTGAAATAGGGTCGCGGCCCCACACTTCAAGGATGAAATCGTCTTCCAGGTGTTGCACTAAACGCGGCCATTTCAAGGTGTCGTGTATCAGGGCGTGCACCTCATCGCCCGTCAGCACGCAGCCCTCGATAGGCGGGCGCCAGTGGCAGGCCAGCAGATGGCCGTCGGGGGCGAGGCTGTTGATGGCCCGCTCAAGCACGTCTTTAAGTGCCTGGGCATCCAGGTAATACGCCACTTCGCTGATCACTATCAGATCAAAGCGATGTTCGGGCCATTGCTCTGGCACACGGCTTTGGTGCACTTGAACGTGGGCGCAGTGGCTCAAGCGCTGGCGGGCCAGATCAACGGCTCTGGCGGCTGCGTCGCAGGCCAGTAGCGCGCCGGTGCGTTGCGCCAGCCCGGCACTTAACTCGCCGTTGGCGCAGCCTATTTCGAAAATGGCCGGGTAGTGCTGGCGAGGCAGGCTGGCCAGCGTCACGGCCCGTTTGCGCTGTTCGTACCAGCGCTCGCGAAAGGCCCACGGATCGCTGTTGTCGGCATACAACTGATCAAAAAAAGCCGTTGAGACACTCATGGCCTCTCCCTGTCCTGTACAAAAACCAGTTCAAAAGGTTGCAGCAAGCGTTCGAGCGCCAGCGGGCTGAGCACGGCTGGCGCCCCGGTGCTCGGGTCTGCGCTTAACTGGCTGGTGAAGGCCTGGGCCGCGTCACGTTTGCGCGCAACCTGCTCCTCACTGAGGTTGATACGGCGGGCACGGTGCCACGGCACACGCGGGTCATCATCGTGCGCCCAATGCCAGGTCCAGATCGGCAGCTCATGCACGGCTGCGCCGACGTTTTTAGCCGCCAGAGCGCTGGCGCGGCCCACCGCATCGTGGTCGCAATGCCCGTCCTCGCGCCAGGTGCTGAACACCACGTCGCCGGGTCGCAAGAACTGCTGAATGAAGCTGCCGAGTGCCGCCTCGCGGGCCTGCACCTGGCTGTCGGCGAATCCGCCCCTGACCCATTGCAAGCGTGGCAATGCCAACCCCAAGCGCGCCAGCGCCTGTTCAGATTCCGAGGCTCGCTGGTGCGCCAGATCGTGGGTGGGCCAGCGGCTTGAACCCGGATGACTGGCAGTGCCGTCCGTGACGGAAATCAGCAGTATCGAGCGCCCCAGCGCATTGGCCATTTGCAGCAGGCCGCCACAGCCTAGTACTTCATCGTCCGGGTGCGGCGCCACAATCACCGCCCGCGAACCGTGGGGTAACAGGTGTGCAAGCTCAATCGACGGTAAGTTGGCCAAGCGCTCAGACTGGCGCCAGTGTGCTAACGCAGTGCCGCTGCCCACGATCAGGTTGGCTTTCATAGTGGCCAGTGCCTTGCGGGTGACTGCGCCGCCCGTTCACCCAGCGCTTGGAGGTCGCGCTCGGCATGGCTTTGACGCAGGAAAACCGGCAAGTCGGCGCTTAAGCGGGCAAACTGCGGGTCTTTACAAAAAGGCCCGGCCCCCAGCGCCCGACCGACATGGGCGATGACGTGCTCGGCGCAGGCCTCAATCTGTGCCCGCGCCTGCCGGGCCAGGAGTTGACTGTCGGCGGCCGGGTTTTGATCCAGATACGTGGCGCAGGTGTGCAGCGTGTTACGTGCCCCGAACAGCGCGGCCTGCACCGCGCCCAAATGCGCCAGCGCGTGTGGCTCTGCGCGTTTGGCACACTGCTGTTGCAGATGATGCGCCAGTGAGTACGCCGCCCCCAACCAACACGCCGCGATGCCAATAGCGCCTTGCCAAAAACCGGGGCGGCGCAGGTAATCACCCGGCTGGCCGACGCGGGTGCAGGGCACCTGATCAAACACAATGTCGACACTGGCAGTGGTGGCCATACCCACGGCGGCCCAGCCGTCATCGGTGACGCTGATCCCCGACTGTTGCATGTCTACGGCCACCAATTGTTGGCCGCCGTGCTCATCCCAAGCGGTGAGCAAACCGTGGCTGAGCACCCCTGCGCCCGAGCACCAGGCTTTACGGCCCATGAGCAGCGTTTGGCCGTGAACTTCGCGCATTTGAACGCGAGCATTGGGCGGTTCGGCCGCCCACATGCCCCATGTGCTGCCCGCTGGCACGGGGCGGGCGCCCAATTCGCGCAGGGTCGCCAGCGCATCGGTGTGCCCTTCGAACAGTTTGCACAAGCCCAAATCGTGGCCCGCGACTAACGCCAAATGTTGCCAGCGCTGCAAGGTCAAGCCGCTGCCCGGCAACGGCAGTTGATCCAGTCCGGCTTGCACCATGCCCTGCAAGCACTGACCCAGCGCCTGCGGGGTGTCGAGTGGCGAGGCGTGGTCCTCAAGGAAGTCGTGCAGGTTCATGAGCCGTTGGGTTCCTTGTGATGCTCCAGTTCAAACAGCGCGAGCGAGCGGCCGTTAAGCCTGTACGTGCTGCCAAACGCCAAGGGGGCGGGGCTTTTGAAGTCAGGGTCGAAGGTGTCGAACTTGCAGATCCAGGCGGAGCCTTCAGGCACCTGCGCCAAGATGAAATCCACCCCGTCATGGTGGGCATTGAAGGTGATCAGCAAGGTGGCGTCGGCGCCGGCGCGCTGGACCCCGGACACTTGCGCCCGGCCATCGAGCAACATGGCGAAGCTGCGGCCTTGGGCGTCCTGCCATTGTTCGATGGACATTTCGTTACCGTCGGGCGCCAGCCAGGTGACGTCTTTAACGCCCAGTTCTTCGTTGTAGTGGCCGACCAGAAAGCGCCCGCGTCGCAGGATCGGGTAGCTGTTACGCAGCTTGATCAGGCGTTTGACGAACTTGAGCAACGATTTGCCGTCGCCATCCAGGTCCCAGTTGATCCAGCCGATTTCACTGTCCTGACAATAGGCGTTGTTGTTGCCGTGCTGGGTGCGGGCAAATTCATCACCGGCCACGATCATCGGTGTGCCCTGCGCGAGCAGCAGCGTGGCGAAAAAATTGCGCATCTGGCGCAGGCGCAATGCATTGATTTCAGGGTCGTCAGTCGGGCCTTCGACGCCGTGGTTCCAGGACAGGTTGTTGTTGCTGCCGTCCTGATTGTTCTCGTCGTTGGCTTCGTTGTGCTTGTCGTTGTACGACACCAGATCGTGCAGCGTGAAGCCGTCGTGGGCGGTAATGAAGTTGACCGAGGTGTACGGGCGGCGGCCGCGCTGGTTGTACAGCTCGCCCGAGGCGGTCATGCGTGCGGCAAAGTCGGCCAACTGGCCGTCGTCGCCTTTCCAGAACCCACGCACGGTGTCACGAAAGCGATCGTTCCATTCGGCCCACCCCGGCGGGAAGCCGCCGACCTGATAGCCACCGGGGCCGCAGTCCCATGGTTCGGCAATCATCTTTACCTGACGCAACAGCGGGTCCTGACGGCAGGCGACCAGAAAGCTGTGCCGTTCGTTAAAGCCATCGTGGTAACGCCCCAGAATGGTGGCCAGGTCGAAACGGAAGCCATCCACATGCATCTCGTGCGCCCAATAACGCAGCGAGTCAGTGACCATTTGCAGCACGCACGGGTGGCTCAGGTCCAAGGTATTGCCGGTGCCCGAGTCGTTGATGTAATAGCGTTTGTCATCCGGCATCAGGCGGTAATACGAGGCGTTGTCGATGCCGCGCATCGACAGGGTGGGGCCTTGCTCGTTGCCTTCGGCGGTGTGGTTGTAGACCACGTCCAGAATCACCTCCAGCCCGGCCTCGTGCAGGTGCGCAACCATTTCCTTGAACTCGGCAATCTTGCCGCTGGCCAGGTAGCGCGGGTCCGGGGCGAAGAAGGCGATGCTGTTATAGCCCCAGTAGTTGGTCATGCCTTTTTGCAGCAAATGCTGATCGTTGACGAACGCATGCACCGGCAGTAACTCCACACTGGTGACGCCCAGTTTGCGAATGTGCTCGATGACTTCATCCACCATCAGCCCGGCAAACGTGCCGCGTACCGCTTGCGGCACATCAGGGTGGCGCATGCTGATGCCACGCACGTGGGTTTCATAAAAGATGGTCTTGTCCCATGGCACGATCAGGCGATGGTCATGCCCCCAGGTGTGCGCCGGGTCGATGACTTTGCACTTGGGCACAAAGGGTGCGCTGTCGCGTTCATCGAAGCTTAAATCGCCATCCGGGTGGCCAATGGTGTAGCCAAACAAGGCCTCGGACCATTTCAGCTCGCCGACCAATTGTTTGGCGTAGGGGTCGATCAGCAATTTGTTGTGATTGAAGCGATGGCCATTTTGCGGGTCATACGCGCCATATACCCGGTAACCGTAGATCTGCCCCGGATGTGCATCGGGCAGGTAGCCGTGATAGGTCTCGTCGGTGTACTCGGGCAGTTCGATGCGTTCTAGCTCCACCTCGCCGGCTTCATCGAACAGGCACAGTTCAACCTTGGTGGCATTGGCCGAAAAAATCGCGAAGTTAACACCTAGCCCGTCCCAGGTAGCGCCCAACGGGAAGGGCAGGCCCTCCCTGAGGCGTGAGGGTTCAACGTCCGGTGTCTCGGGTGGGGCTGACTTGCGCTTGGTCATGTTGACTCCTGGCTGGATCAAAGGCCTTCACAAACGGCAGGCAAAACGTGCCCGTCAGGCATTACGGGCCTGTTCAAATGGGCGTGAAACGTCGGTGCGTCAGGGTTCTGCGCACTACAAGCCAAGCGTCAGGAAGCGGGAGGTTTGCGCGCAGCGCGGGGTTTTTTCGCAGCCGGTTCTTTCACCGAGGCTTTGCTGCTGGCAGATGGCGCTTTAGGTTTGGCCTTGCGCGGTTCAGCGTTGCCTGGTGCCAGCGCTTCGGCTTGGGCCAGCGTGCGCGCCATGTCCCAATGACGGGCTTGCTGGCCATCAGGTTTGCCTTCGGATTCCCAGATTTGGTAAGCGAATTCACGAATGCGTTTGTCATCATTATTCATCGCAAAGCTCCTGAACTAGGTGGTGGGTATGAGGTTGACAGGGAAAGAACCTAGTACGTCGCTGACCCGTATCGTCTTACTGTTAATGACTGCTGGCTGTGTAAAAAATCCATTTAATTTGCGAGATGTTCCGTCGAACGGTCATTTGATGCGGGTATATGCTCATATGGATTTCTATATGGGTTGGCTGGCATCCACTTGGATGCCTTTAGGCGCCTGGATCATCGTCTGCACTCATCGCGTTCTTGTGCCTGTAGGCGCGCGCAGGCCAGCAGTTCCAGACGTTTGGCAACATCCGGGCGATCAAGCAGGGCTGAACATTCAACGGGTAAGCGGCGGCGCCAATTGGGATGAGTGCCCACGTTACCCGGCAAGTTGGCTTGCTCCACCACGCCCATCGCATCCTCGATGGGGAGCAGCACCAGCGGTGCCCGGGTGTGCCCCAAGAACCGTGCGCTGGCGTTGAGGACCTGATCGGCGCCGCTGGCTTCCTCCTGAAAATTTTGCGGGTCCTGGCTCAACGCATGATGCAGACCGTTGCGCTCATGGGCACGGTTGTCGCGCCAATGGTCTTCGGTCTCGGCATTCACCAGACCCAATTGCGCGTTCCAGTCGATGTCGCGTTCCAGCCACCAACCATTGAGCGTGGGCAAGTCGTGGGTGCTGGTGGTGGCCAGGGCGGTGTCGGGCCATTCGAGGACCGGGCGAAAGCGCGCCCCATAATCCTGTTCAAACAGCAAAATGCGCATGCCCAGAATGGCGCGTTCGCTGAGCTTTTCACGCAGGCCATCCGGCACCGTGCCCAAGTCTTCGCCCAACACAATGGCGCGATGACGTAACGATTCGAGGGCCAGCAGGCGCAGCATGTCTTCGACCGGGTAATACAAATAAGCGCCGTCGCCGGGCGGGGCACCCAAGGGAATCACCCACAGCCGTTGCAGGCCCATGACGTGGTCGATGCGTAAACCCCCGGCATGGGCAAAATTGGCGCGCAGCATTTCAATAAAGGCCCGAAAACCGTTGCGTTTGAGACCGTCGGGTGAAAACGCCGAAATGCCCCAGCCCTGCCCCTGACGGTTAAGCAGGTCAGGTGGGGCGCCGACGGTGAGTTGCGAGAGTAATTCGTCCTGACGGCACCATGCCTGACTGCCAGCGCCGTCAGCCCCCACTGCCAGGTCCGCGATCAGGCCAATCGCCATGCCGCTGTCACGGGCCGCCTTGTGTGCCTGGGCCAGGCAGCGGGCAATGAGCCATTG
This sequence comes from Pseudomonas sp. TWR3-1-1, assembly GCF_049896545.1. Taxonomy (NCBI): domain Bacteria; kingdom Pseudomonadati; phylum Pseudomonadota; class Gammaproteobacteria; order Pseudomonadales; family Pseudomonadaceae; genus Pseudomonas; species Pseudomonas sp. TWR3-1-1. Next base: position 216,897 of record NZ_JAFCUO010000005.1, on the reverse strand, counting down.
GCAAAACGCGTAATAGCCGATGTCGTGGTGGTGTTCTTCGGCAAACAGTAACAGTGCAGGGCTGTTGGGGTCGCGCCACTGTTCGGGCCAGTCGCGCCAGTCCTGGCTCAGTTGCTCGCTGCGCCGTTGAACTTGCACCGCTTCGAAACGGCAGTGGTTTTCAAGGGCTTCTCCCCCGGCGTCGCGAAAGGCATAGAAGTCGTCGTGCAGCGGCTGTTCAGTGCTTATGAAGTCGTCGTAGAGCCTGCGCAGCAAGGTTTGGCGGGCCAGGGTTGCCGCTGGCCAGTCGATCAGCGGCAGGTGCTCAAGGCGTTGCCACTCCTCGCGTAACCCGCAGTCATCAATGGCCTGTTGCACCACGCTTTCGCCCAATACGCTGGCCGGGGCTGCATAGAGGTAATTGAGGAACAAACGGCTGGAGGGGGAATAGGGGCTGTAACGCTCTGGATCGCAGGTGAACATGGCGTGCATAGGGCTGATCGCCAGCGCGTCGGCGCCTCGTTCCCCGGCGGCCTTGGCAAACGTTTCAAGTGCCTGCGTGTCCCCCAGCCCACCGTCGCCGGGGCGCCACAGGCTGTAGAGCTGCGTGCTCAGCCCCCAGCTGCGCGGGGTATCGCTGTGCTCGGCATCGCTGATGCTGTAGCAACGCGCGGGCGCCACCGCGAGGGTGAAGTGCTGCTCGCCGATCTGTGCCCGGTGATAACCCACCGGCACCATGCCGGGCAGGTAGGCATCGGCGTCCAGCTCAATGTCCAGCGAGCCGCCGGTCTCCAGATGGATCACGCACTGGCTGTGGGGGTGAAAGTAGCGGGTCAGGTCCAGGCTTCGGCCTACGTCTGCCGTCAACAAAGGCGGTAGACGTTTGTTTTGCTGTTCCAGTTGCAGGTTCAACAAACTGGTTTCGATGGCTTCGTCGCTGTCGGCGGGCAGATCCAGCCCGGCAAGCACGGCACGCAGCACGCAGGAGGACACCCGTTGCGGGTTGCCATTGGCATCCACCCAGTCCACGGCCAGCCCGGCACGGCTCGCCAGTATTTCCAGTTGCGCGTCGCTCATAGGCGTTCTCCATCAGGGGCGAGGGGTTCGCTTGGCGGCACCCGGCTGAGCAGGGCGCTCTAAGGCGTTAATTCAGTGCTCTAGCCGTTCACAGGTCAGGTACAGCAGATACCAGCCGTTAATGCCTGTCACTTAACTGGCCGGTTTCAATGCAGGTCTTGTTTTTGTCAGGTTTTGCCCACGCGGGTCAGCGATTTAAGCACCAGTTGTTCATAGAGCTGCGCGTAGGGTTCTACCGCCTGGCACCAGTTAAACGGGGCTGACATGGCGCGGCAGCGCATGGCGTTGAGCAGGCCGGGAAAGGCGAACACTTTGAACGCTCGGCCCAAGGCCTGTTCGTAGCTCTGCACGCTGGATTCGTTAAACAGAAACCCGGTGATCCCGTCTTCGATGGTGTCTGCCAGCCCGCCGGTATTGCGCGCGACCGGCAAAGAGGCATAGCGCTGCGCGTACATTTGGCTCAGGCCGCAGGGTTCGTAGCGTGAAGGCATCAACAGGAAATCGCTGCCGGCAAACATGCGCCGTGCATCGGTCTCATTGAACCCGATGCGCACGCCGATCTGGCCGGGAAAACGCAACGCCAGTTCGCGCATGGCCTGTTCTTCTTCTGGCTCGCCGCGGCCGATGATTGCGATTTGCCCGCCGTTGGCCACGATGTACGCGGCCACACCTTGCGTCAGGTCCAGGCCTTTTTGATACACCAGGCGCGAGACCACAGCAAACAGCGGGCCTTTGGACGGTTTGAGGCCGAACAATGTGCGCACATGATTGGCGTTGATGGCTTTGCCTTGCCATTCACCGATTGAAAAGGGCGCCACCAGATGCGGATCGCTCGCGGCCTCCCATGTCTCGTCTATCCCGTTGGGGATGCCGCTGAGCAGGCCTTGCTGGGTCTTGCTGTGCAAAAAGCCGTCCAGCCCGCAGCCAAAGGCCGGGGTGGTGATTTCTTGCGCATACGTGGCGCTGACGGTGGTGATGTGGCTGGCATACGCCATTCCTGCCTTGAGGAACGACAGTTTGCCGTAGAACTCCATGCCTTCCTGTTGCAGGGCGTGGGAGGGGATGCCCAGCTCCGGGCAGCAGGCCAGGCTGACCACGCCCTGATAGGCGAGGTTGTGAATCGTGAACAGGGTGGGAGTGCGTTGACCGCGCCAATGCATGTAGGCGGGGGCCAGCCCGGCTGGCCAGTCGTGGGCGTGCACCAGATCGGGCTGCCAATGGATTTGCGCCAGGTTGGCGGCAATGTCGGCGGCGGCCAGGCCCAGTCGCGCAAAACGGATGTGATTGTCGGGCCAGTCGCGACCGTTATTGGCGCCATACGGCGTGCCTTCGCGCTCGTACAGTTCGGGGCAGATCAGTACATAAATCACCAGCCCGTCTTTCAAGTCCATGCGCCCGATCTTGCACGCTGGCAGTGCGGCATGCCCGCCCAGCTCACCAATAATATGGATCGGGTTGTCGCTGTTGATCACCTGCGGGTAGCCCGGAATCAGCACCCGCACATCATGCAAATGGCGCATGGCACGCGGCAGCGCGGCGGATACATCGCCCAAGCCGCCGGTTTTAACCAGATCGGCCAGCTCGGAGGTCACAAACAGGACTTTCTTTTTGTTGGGGTTGTTGGGGATTTCAGGCGCTATAGGCACTGCTGCTTTACCTGCCGGGGTTTGGCCCGCAGCGGCGATCACCTCATTAACCAGCGTAGTGAGGCAATTGTGTGGGTGTGGTGCAGCAGCACTGATCATGATGTTCCCCCTTGTATTTATTGATCGGCCTCGACCTGTGGCCGGGCTATTACTCACATCCTGTGGGCAGGCACTACAGGCCTAAACTGGGTAAAGCGCTTGATGGCATCACACCTACATCTTGGGTGAATACGGCTTTGCAAGAATTGCACCCGATAACGCAGACCCTCTTTTTAAGCTGACCCGACGCAGACGCAGAAGGTTCGTTTTAAATGACTCGGCTTTGAAGCCAGATTTCAAGCTGCTTGAGTGTAGGAGAGAAGCTACAAAGCGGCGTTTAAACAGACAAAATGTGTGGGAATTTTTTCTCTGATTGTTTCGGATGCGCCAATGAGGTGCAGTCAGAGAAGAAATGGTGCGATTCAGGGACTATCGCGGGGCGATGAGATGAGTTCTACCAAGGATTTGGTGAGAGATCCAAGCAAGGCTTAGAACGATTTGGACTTACACAGAACGTTTGGTTGTTGCGCGTCAATCGGGACTGTAGGAGCGAGCTAACTCGCCCCTACGCAGGGGTGTTGATCAATGACCGGGGTATTGAGCAACCACCACATCGTGGCCATCGTTGCTCAGGCCAATCACTTGATAGGCATCCTTGCGATCACCCATCTCCATGCCCGGTGAGCCCATCGGCATGCCCGGCACGGCAATGCCTTTTAAATCGTTGCGTTTAGTCAGGGCCACCACTTGGTCGGCAGGCACGTGACCTTCTACAAACTTGCCATTGATCACCCCGGTATGGCACGAAGCCAGTCGAGGCTCGACGCCAAGGCGCCGCTTAACGCTGCTCATGTCGGTTTCTACGTGGTCATTGACCTTGAAACCGTTCGTTTCCAGGTGTGAAATCCAGGCCTTGCAGCACCCGCAGTTGGCGTCGCGGTGAACATCAATACTCAATTGCTCGGCGGCATGCGCCGTGGCGCTGAGCAGCAAGGCGGTGAGTGCAGCAATACGTAATGGGGTGTTCATTGAGGTCCTCTGTCCGTAAAAAGGCGTACATGCAGCCTTGGGAAATTGCCAGCCTGGCTGACGACGGCTGTCAGTCAACTGAGGGCTGGATGACAGTTTTGTCAGGTTGGGGCGGTTGTTTTGTTATCGGGTTCAATGGCACTCAGAACAAGGCGATCCATTTTCCGTGGCACCTGCTGAGGCTGAATTTGTGGTCATGCCCAAGCGATGGGTGGTGGAGCCAACTCATGCCTGGAGTGAGAGGGCTCTGCGACTGATCATGCACCACCACCGTCTTTTTGCGGTAAGCGAGGCATGGGTGTGGTTGGACGAGGCTCGAATACTCGCGCGCCGACTTAGCACATGATTTTGTCTACACCCTCTTAGGTGTCTGACTGTCATTTATGACAGGTTAAATTATCTGATTCTGACTCTATATTGTTTTTGTGGCTGCTCTTGGAGTAAGGGCTAGTGCTAAATCAGGGAGATATGAATCATGACGCATAATATTATGGGGATTGACCCATGCGATGCCCAGAACCAAGCAGTTTTTAATGTATCCGCTCAAAAACGAACGTTTGTAGATCAGCGCACTGGATTATTTGAAGCCTATGTTCCACTGCCTTCAGTAACGGGCAACGCAGGGTGTGGCCCCGTAGTGGATATGGGACTGTTTTACTCTCCAGTCGTCAATAATCAGGCGGGTTTGGGTGATGGCTGGTCCTTTGCGTTTACGACGTACGATGAAGGCAGTTCCAAGCTAACGCTGCATACCGGCGAAATTCTGAGTGTTAAAAAAAATGAGAATTTGAACGTTTCGGGAGTTTGGATTACGTGGGATGAGAAGGAAAAAACATTAAGTGTTTTACGTAAAGATGGGCGAAAAGAAAAACTCAAAGCCGCCGGTAAAAGTAAGATTTATGTGCCAGAGACCATCCTTGACGATACCTTAAATAAATTGTCCGTCACTTGGAATATAACGGAACAACAGCTGGATAATGTCACGCACTACCAAATTAAACTGGCGGGTATAAAAGACTCGGCGCGAGAATTGCTCCGTGTGAATTACACAGCGTCGCAAGCTAAAGACTACGATACCTGTGCACAGGTCATTTTTTGGCCCGACAGCACCGAAAAAATGTCTTTTGAACTTCGAATGAAAGAGTATGCACTAAAGGCGGTAGTTGCCCCCGAACAAACGAGTACAACCTTATCGTATTTGAATCACGCGAAATGTGGCTGGCTGTTGACGGAGATAATCAGTTTTGACGGTCTCCGGGAAACAGTTGGTTATAAGGATAATGGGCTGAAATTTGATGACAATCCTAAGCTCACACAGTTGCCGTGCGTAGAGTTGCATACGATAACGCCCATCGGCGCGGGCTGCGAACGCACCGTGTGTGCATACAAGTATGAGCGGCTTAATGATAAGCGCTATAAAACAACATTGTCCTATAAAGCTAAAGATAGTTCGGTGGTGCGCACGGAGAGCTACCTGTACGGCGCTGATCATAATCTGCTTGAAGAGATTGTTGATCACTCGGGAAGCTCTATAAAAAAAGAATATACACAGGAGTCAGACGGTCTTCTGACTACGGTAACCTATCAAGACAAGGACAGAGGTAGTCCGCGCAAGGAAACGTTTTTTTCTGCATTTGATGAGAGGGGGTGCCGTTCTACAAAGGATGGTGTATTAAATTATTTGATTAATGATAACGGCGCTGCGCTCAATAGCGATGAAATACATACAGATATAGGGCCCGCTATCGGTTATCGGTGTCTAGCCAAGAAACAAGCGGAACCAGCACGTGAAGCAAGATATCTCGACGTGCTATGTAAGATGGACCGTGATAATCAAGTAGAGATCTCTGGCTTTGATGGCGGTTATGCTCGAGCAGAATTGACAATGGCTAATAAAAAATTGTTCAAGGATCCTAAGTTTTGCATGCCTTTTGAACTCTCAGGAGTGGGATATGTGGGGGCTTATTTAGACCAGATTGTGCTTTTAAAATATCATTCTTATCAAAAACGGTTGGGCAGGGTGGGTAATAAGCTCAGCAGAACGTTGACTATGGTCAATGCGATCGGAGACATTAAAAAGTCTGCGTGGTTGGGGCAATGGTTTAGCTATTATGGGGAGGAAGACTTCCGCTGCGGGAGAAAAAAGACGGTCGAACAAGGGACAGTGAGTGAGCGTGGGGAGTTGGCTGCCCCTACAGAACCTGCCTACACCTATGAATATTCACTGAGCAAAACCGAGCTCACTACAACGACCAAGGCACGTTGGGAAAATGACGTCCGTGAGAGTTCGCAAACCCACAGTGTTTTAAGCGGTCGACTGCTGGCTGAGACAGACGCCGATGGCAATAAATCTGTTTATAGCTACGATGACTATGGGCGACTTAATAAAAAAACGGTGTGCGCACAAAATGAAACTTACAAAGCGTCCACATCGTTCTCTTACCCCACTGTATCCCGTCTGGAAATTACTGAGCCTAATGGGCTTACGAAGGCGATCGAGTATGATGGTCGAGGTAATATTACTCAAGAGCTACAGCGCTTTGATAACCCAAAGACCCAGAAGATTGAGTGGATTCCCACGTTGGCTATCAACTATGACGCCTTGGGCCGTACAGCACGCATCGAGAAGTATGATTCTGCTGGCACCGTGCAGATCAGTGAGTGGTGCAATATCAAGTATGACAACTGGGGTGAGGAATGTGGGCGTGACTACAGTAATGGCACGAAAGAATATTATGAATACAATCCGGTCAAATTAAGTAAAGTTGAGGGTAAAGCTGAGGCTGGAGACGATAGGACTCTCACGCTCTTTAATGCAGATATGTCTATTAAAAGCATTGAAGAACATAGGCTTTCTCGCTCGAATGGGACGCGGACTTTTTCCTATAATGAGGCCGGTAAATTAACGAATGAAATAGTGAGCGGCGAGCTGGGTAAGGTCTCTATTTCTTATGCACACGACGGCATAGGGCGCGTTTTGAAGGAGACGCACGCAGAGTATAAGAAAGACGAAGCATCAGCGTGTTTGGAGTTTACGTATCACTATACATACGCTGCCAACTGGCTCTCCAGTGAACCGTTGAAAATTGAAATTGAAGCCGACGGGAAACGCCTGACGCTTGGGGAACGTCATATTGACGGTTGGGGCCGAGTGACGACGTTGAGTCGAGGAGCCAACACAGAGGCGTTCACGTTCAAAGGTGCTAGTACAGTCCCTTTTTCGCGAAAAATCGGTGACACTACATTTACATATGAGTACATCAAGGAGTTGGGTAATCGACTGAGTACTGTAAAAAGTTCCAAAGGAGGGACTCAGACGCTTACCTATAGCTACAATAAACATTCCAGTTCTTCAGCCGTAGAGGATTCTGTCAAGCTGGATTATAAACATGCAGACGAGTTCAAAGTAAGCAAACAGTCTCATGGCAATACTAAAACGGGCAAGGGGCACGCATTGACTTCATCCTGTTCCATAGGCGGGCGTCTGCTCAGTGAAGTCGATGCACAGGGTAACGAATCGACGTTTACTTATAATGAGCTTGGGCAGCGTGTTAAAACAGTCAGCAAGGAAGTTGTTACGCAGCATGTTTACAATAATAAAGGCCAATTGAAGTCTGAGACCTTGACCTTGACGGATAAAAAGACGCTTCCCGTCGCTGTGGAATATGAGTATGACCTGTCGCTTAGAGAAGTCTCCCGGCATTACAAAGTGTCTGGAAGTGTTTTGTTCACCCTGGCGACGGATTACCATTTAAATGGTAATTTAAGGGGCGTTGAACTCAAGCAGAAGGATAAAGTTCTGGCATCACGCGGGTTGGAGTACGACGCCAATAGTCGAGTCGTTAAATGTTCAGTCAAAGGCGCATGGATGAGCAAGACCCCGAAAAACAATAAAAATGTGGACAGCCAGACGTTCACCTATGACGCGCTGGGGAACGTGAAAACCTGTATCAGTAACGTCGTTGGAGGCAATCCATGTACCAGTACTTATACCTATGACACCCTCAGCAACAGTCGACTCGAAAAAGTGGATCATGCTGCCCACCCTGATTATCCTGCCACTGCCACGCTTCAGTACGACTCAGAAGGGCGGGTGACACAGGATCAAAACGGCAAAAAATATAGTTATGACGGGCTAGGAAGGTTAATCAAGGCCGGGTCAAGTGTGTACACCTATGACCCTTTGAATCGTTTCATGGGGCACGGAGAGGGACAAAATCAACGGCATATTGTTTACGATGGCCTTCAAGTTCGGGGAGAAATTGATCCGACTGACACCCGCACAGGGCGCTATCTAAGCCCAGGCAGTGCGGCGTGTACGGTGCAACGGGTGCGGCGTTCAGAAGTCGACAGACTTCTATTGGAAATGCGAGATTTTGATGGAACTGTACTGGTCAGCTATGACCTTTCTGCCGACACCATGAAGCATCATGCTTATAGCGCCTATGGCGAGCACTTCTCGGAAGAAAAAGATTCTTTGTTGGGTTTTAATGGTGAATTTCGCGACCCTAATACTGATCAGTATCCGTTGGGTCAAGGCTATCGCTGGTATGCGCCCGATAGCATGCAGTTTCACGCTCAAGACTCATTGAGCCCGTTTGGGCTTGGAGGCCCGCAGGCGTATGGGTATTGCAATGGCAACCCGGCCAATCTCAAAGACCGCACTGGACACTTTTCAGTCAATAACAGGTTATACGAAGCGTGGGGTGGCAACGTTCCTAAGCCTCTTGGTCTCGGATCCAGCGGCCCAATGATAGGTACTGTGTTGTGGGCTGGCCTTGGGGTATTAGCCGCCATTTTTTCGGGGGGGGGCTCGCTCTTGCTGCACGCCGCATTGATCGCCGCTGCTGTTGTGGCTATGGCATTGGCAGTGACCGCTGTTTTGATTAAGGATACGAATCCGGCTTTGGCATCGATCCTGACGTGGGTGTCGTTCGGCTTCACGATGGCGGGTGGTGTTGGCATGCTTGCGCGAAAAGTATCCTTGCTGCTCGCTCAGTTGGGTCGTGCTTCGGCGGGGATGGCTCGTAAATTGATGAGCAATCTGAAATATTCGGCCTGGCTCGGTCGATCAAACGTTTATAAGGTGCCGAAATTATCAGTTAATGACATTGGTCGTCCTATTAATAGATGGAATTTTCTAGGCAACTCGGGTGGCGCGTCATACGAATCCGCTATGGTTAATTTTGCAAAAAATAGTACTCAAGTACCTGTAGCTACGATGTGGCTCGCTCCTGCGACAGCCACTTCTAACCTGGCATCGGCTGGCGGAAAAATGAGCATCATGCAGCGGTTTTGGGCCCAAGGCCTTGAGTCACTCGATTTAGACGACTTGAACTCGGTCATTTGTGGAGTAACCGGGGTGCTGGGCAATAGCGGCTATTTCGATTCAGAACGGGCCGCTGAGATTAATGCAAATATTAATAACTTGACGTGGACCCCTTGGACTAGCGCTTTTTCCAGATGATGAATGCAAGGGCCGTCCGCAGCGGTCACTCGCGTGAATGGTATTGACTTCGAACACCCCAAGACGGTTAAACCCTCTTGGGGTGTTTGACTTTAGGCTCTGTACGAAACCAGCTGAAACCCATTTGAATGCCACGGGCATTGAAATTCAGTAAAGTCCGCGACCATCAAAGGCAGTAGCCCACGATGGGCAAACGGTACGAACTCCCCGACGCAGTCTGGGATTTGGTTGCAGACATCTGCTATGAATCACGCCGTCGCGGGCGCCCACAAACAGATGATCGCTTGATGATCAACGGCGTCCCTTGGGGACTCTGTTCTGGCGCCGCCTGGCGCGATATGCCTGAGCGCTTTGGCCCATGGTCGACGGTTTACTGAGGCTCAGGGCGCGAAACGCAAACTGGCTCGAATGCCCTGAACTTCAGGCTCAACGGCTTTGTAACCGTCCGCCGGGCCTGCGTAGGACAGCGCATAAGCGTGGCTGCCACGGGTGGCGGCCACCAGGGTCTGGGTCATCAGATGATTGCCGTTCTGCGTGATTTTGCAGGTGGTCTCCAGCGCATCCAGGCCGCCCAGCGTGCTGGCGTGGATTTTATTGCACGCGCTCTGATAGCCGCCTTTGGCGAAGTTTTGCTGCAAGGTTTTACGCATTTGCAGCAGCACAGCGTCCATGTTGACCTGATGCTCGGGTGCCAAGGTGGTCTGGGTCAGCTCCATGACCATCAAAGGGTCACCGTTGGCGTCATTTTTCACCGCGCGCTGGCGCTGGCCATTGTCGTCTGGTGCAGGCGGTACGGCTTGTACCTCCCAGCCCCCGGGCCAGGTGATTTGGGTCGAATCAGCCCAAGCCGGAGTTAACCCGAATGTACAGAGGAGTCCGATCAATGCACTACAGCGCGGTGAAACAGTCATGGGGAGCGGGCCTTATGGGCGTTTTTTGACTGTCAGATTGTATCAATAGGTGTCCATATATTGCTTTGCTCTGCCAGATGTTTTTCACCTTTGCTCAGCTAAACCTTTGCTTCTTATGTCTAATCCCGGACAATCGCGCCCTTCTTATGGCTGGGGCGTTGTCTGTAAGGTGTGTTTTGTCCGCCCCGGCCGCGTGGTAACGACCGGCTAGCGGAGATTCGACCGGATGAATGACCAGGCTAATAGCGTCGACGAACGTTTCGACGAGACACCCGCGACACTCACTCGCTGGAACCGCCAAGACACCACCTGGATGCTGGGCCTGTTTGGCACAGCCATTGGCGCAGGCACTTTGTTTTTGCCGATCAACGCCGGGCTTGGCGGCTTTTGGCCGCTATTGATTCTGGCGCTGTTGGCGTTCCCCATGACCTTTTATGCGCACCGTGGCCTGACCCGCTTCGTGCTCTCCGGGCGTGAGGGTTCTGACATCACGGACGTAGTAGAAGAACACTTCGGCCTCAAGGCTGGCGCAGTCATTACGCTGCTGTACTTTCTGGCCATCTTTCCCATCCTGCTCATTTACAGCGTGGCGCTGACCAATACGGTGAGCAGTTTCATGCTCAACCAACTGTCGATCACGCCCCCGCCACGGGCACTGTTGTCGCTGGTATTGATCCTCGGCCTGTTGATTGTGGTGCGCTGCGGCGAGCAAGTGATCGTCAAGGCCATGAGCATGATGGTCTACCCGTTTATCGTGGCGTTGCTGTTTTTGGCGGTGTTTCTCATTCCGCACTGGAACGGCGGCATTCTGAGCACGGCCAGCACGTTGCCAGAGCCTTCGACGTTCCTGCACACGCTGTGGCTGGCGATTCCGGTGATGGTGTTTTCGTTTAACCATTCGCCGATCATCTCGGCCTTTGCTGTCGATCAAAAGCGCCGCTACGGTGAAAATGCCGACGAGCGCAGCTCACAGATCCTGTCCCGCGCCCACCTGCTGATGGTGGCGATGGTGCTGTTCTTTGTGTTTAGTTGCGTGCTGACCCTGTCGCCTGCACAGCTGGCCGAAGCCAAGGCTCAGAACCTGTCGATCCTGTCCTACCTGGCCAACCACTTCAGTAACCCGACCATTGCGTTTGCTGCGCCGCTGATTGCCTTTGTCGCGATTGCCAAATCGTTCCTGGGTCATTACATCGGTGCCAGCGAAGGGCTTAAAGGCCTGGTACTCAAAACCGGCAAGCGTCCGGCAGCCAAAACCCTGGACCGCATGACCGCCGCGTTCATGCTGATCGTGTGCTGGGCGGTTGCGACGCTGAACCCAAGCATTCTGGTGATGATCGAGACCCTCGGCGGCCCGGTGATTGCGGCCATCCTGTTCCTGATGCCGATGTACGCCATCCGCCGGGTGCCGTCCATGCGCAAGTATTCGGGCAAAATTTCCAACGTCTTCGTGACGCTGGTGGGGCTGATCGCGATTTCGTCGCTGGTTTACTCGCTGATTCCTTGATCCCTGTAGCGGTCGTCGCCTGACTGTGCGGCGACCGCCTGTGAACCCCCGCAATCCCCTCCCTTCGCCATCCATACTTGCCTTGAACTGTGGCAGCGCGGTCAACGTGCCGTGCGTCATTTCAGCGTTTGCCAGCGTCAAAGAGCATTGATCCGCATCAAGAGTGCGCCCGCACACAGGCATAGGCTTAAACCTTCCATGCAGCAGCAGGAGGTCCTGGATGAGCATCATCGTGACCGGTGCGGCCGGGTTTATCGGCAGCAACCTGGTAAAAGCCCTCAATCTGCGCGGTGAGCGCGACATCATCGCGGTGGATGATCTGACCGATGGCGACAAGTTCCGCAACCTGGCGGACTGTGACATCGCGCATTACTTCGACAAACGTGACTTTGTGCAACGCTTTGCCGATCGCCAGCTCGGTGACGTGCGCGCGGTGCTGCATCAGGGCGCGTGCTCCAGCACGGTTGAGCATGACGGTCGCTTGATGATGGACAACAACTACCGTTACAGCTGTGACCTGTTGCAAGCCTGTCAGGATCAGTCCGTCCCGTTGGTGTATGCCTCGTCGGCGGCGGTGTATGGCTCTGGTACGGACTTTCGCGAAGTGCGTGAGTGTGAACGCGCGCTCAATGTGTACGGTTGGTCCAAGAGCCTGTTTGACCAAAAGGTACGGCAGCTACTGCCCAGGGCGCGCAGTCAGATTGTCGGTTTGCGCTACTTCAACGTGTACGGCCCGCGCGAACAGCACAAAGGGCGCATGGCGTCGATGGTGTGGCACTGCGTTAACCAGTATCGCGAGCGCGGGTTTGTTGAGTTGTTTGGCGAATACGGCAACTACCCGGCGGGTGGTCATTTGCGTGACTTTGTGTCGGTGCAGGATGTGGTCAAGGTCAATCTGCACTGGCTGGACCATCCGCACACCGGCGGTATTTTCAATGTGGGCACAGGGCGCGCGCGCTCGTTCAATGATCTGGCCTTGGCAACGATTAACAGCCTGCGTGCGGCTGAGGATCGGCCCCCTTTGACCCTGGAAACTGCGTTGCTCGAAGGAGTGCTGCGCTACTGCGAATTTCCCGACAGTTTGAAGGGCAAATACCAGGTGTACACCTGTGCCGATCTCACTCAACTGCGTGAAGCGGGGTATCGCGAGCCAATGCTGACGCTAGAGGAGGGGGTGCAGCGCTATATCGGCACGATAAACCAGTAGAAGCCCTGTTACCGGCCCACTATTGCGCCTGTAATACGTGTAGCCGTTGACGCGAAGCGCTCGCTAATTCCTTGACGCGGTGCCTCACAGGCACTGCGTCACGGGGTTGCGAGCGCTTCGCAATCGAACGTCGCCTTCGGCAACGGCTGCATCACATGCCGCCGCAGCCTGTGGGCGTTGCGGGTTATTTACCCGACAACAGCGCTTCCAGCTTCTCTTGGTCACGGGCGAACTGACGGATGCCTTCTGCCAGTTTTTCAGTGGCCATCGCGTCTTCGTTGGAGGCCCAACGGAACTGCGCTTCGTTGAGGATCAGGCGCGGCTCGCCGCCATTGCCGGGGCTCAGTTTGCGCGCCAGCGTGCCTTGCTCTTGCGCCAGTTTTTCGATCAGGTCAGGGCTGATGGTCAGGCGGTCGCAACCGGCCAACTGCTCGATCTGGTTGAGGTTGCGAAAGCTCGCGCCCATGACCACGGTGTTGTAGTCATTGGCTTTGTAGTAGTTGTAGATGCGGGTCACGGACTGCACGCCCGGATCATCGGAGCCGGTGTAGTCAATCCCGGTGGATTTTTTGTACCAGTCGTAGATCCGGCCTACAAACGGGGAGATCAAAAACACCCCGGCGTCAGCGCAGGCGGCCGCTTGGGCAAACGAGAACAGCAGGGTCAGGTTGGTTTGAATTCCGGCTTTTTCCAGCTTTTCAGCTGCGCGGATACCTTCCCAGGTCGAGGCCAGTTTGATCAGCACGCGATCGCGGCCTACACCGGCTTTGTCGTACAGCTCGATCAGTTGATTGGCTTTTTGCAGCAGGGCAGGTTCATCAAACGACAGGCGTGCATCGACTTCTGTCGAAATACGGCCCGGAATCACGTTCAAGATACCGCTACCCACAGACACCGCGAAGTGGTCGCAGGCCAGGCCGACATCACCCTTGGCGTGGCTGATGGCACTTTGCAGCAGCTCGGCATAGCCGGGCATGGCCGCAGCCTTGAGCAGCAGAGAAGGGTTGGTGGTGGCGTCTACGGGTTTAAGACGGGTAATCGCGTCGAGGTCGCCGGTGTCTGCGACCACGGTGGTGAACTGCTTGAGTTGTTCCAGCTTGGAAGTCATGAGCGTGCTCTGTCCGAAAAGTATTAATGGCTGTGAAGATTGAGTGCGTCGTCGATCAAAAGTTCGCTAAACATCAGGTCTGGCAGCATGCCGCTCAAGACGTGGGTTATGCAACCAGTGTGTGCGCGCACGCGCCATTAGATCCCTTTCGAACAGGCTTTTTAGAACTTCAGCGTGCCCTGACCCGATGTGCGCACAGGCTCTTCGCTCATCTGTACGGCATTGATGGTTTTGCCCGTGGCCTCTTCAACCCGGCGTGCCACTTGCGGGTCGTCCGCGAAGGGGATGAGGCTGGCTTCATCGATGTCGCGCTCGGTTTGATGCTTCAAACACCAACTGATCGCGAAATAGAGGCTGGTCACGGCCGCCATGTTCAAGGCGATATCAATCATCTCTGAAACTCCTTATTAAGCACCGCGCAAACCGTAGGGTTTGCGCGGTGTGTGGGTCAGGCGATTTGCGCTGACAACTCGGCTTTTTTGAAGTCAGGAACGCGCACAGTGCGCCACACGTTGTAGGACATCAGCAGCATGCCGGTGAGGAAGAACACGCCTCCCACCAGTCGCACCACGAAGCCCGGGTGGCTGGCTTGCAACGATTCCACAAACGAGTAGGTCAACGTGCCGTCATCGTTGATGGCGCGCCACATCAGGCCCTGGGTGATGCCGTTGACCCACATCGAGGCGATGTACAGCACGGTGCCAATGGTGGCCAGCCAGAAATGCAGGTTAATCAGCGCCACGCTGTACATCTGCTCGCGGCCATACAGTTTGGGAATCATGTGATACACCGCGCCAAAGGTGATCATCGCCACCCAGCCCAAGGCCCCGGCATGCACGTGGCCGATGGTCCAGTCGGTGTAGTGGGACAAGGCATTCACCGTTTTGATGGCCATCATCGGGCCTTCAAAGGTCGACATGCCGTAGAACGCCAGTGACAGCACCAGAAAGCGCAGGATCGGGTCGGTGCGCAACTTATGCCAGGCGCCCGACAAGGTCATCATGCCGTTGATCATGCCGCCCCAGCTGGGGGCCAGCAGAATGATCGACATGGCCATGCCCAGCGATTGCGCCCAGTCAGGCAGGGCGGTGTAGTGCAGGTGGTGCGGGCCGGCCCAGATGTAGAGGGTAATCAAGGCCCAGAAATGCACGATGGACAAGCGATAGGAGTAAATCGGGCGGCCGACTTGTTTGGGCACGAAGTAGTACATCATCCCCAGGAAGCCTGTAGTCAGGAAGAAGCCCACGGCGTTGTGCCCGTACCACCACTGCACCATGGCATCCGTCGCGCCCGCGTACACCGGGTATGACTTGAACCAGTCCACTGGAATCGACAAGTGGTTGACCACGTGCAGCATGGCAATGACCAGAATGAAGGCACCGAAGAACCAGTTGCCGACATAGATATGCTTGGTCTTGCGTTTGACCACGGTGGTAAAAAATACGATGGCGTAGGCCACCCACACCACGGTTAACCACACCGCGCCGGTGAACTCGATTTCGGCGTACTCCTTGGTGGTGGTGTAGCCCAGTGGCAGGGTGACCAACATGATCACAATCACCGATTGCCAGCCCCAAAACGTAAACGCGGCCAGTTTGTCGGAGAACAGCCGCACCTGGCAGGTGCGCTGCACGGCGTAGTAGCTGGCGGCAAACTGTGCGCTGCCGGCAAAACCGAAAATCACCAGGCTGGTGTGCAGCGGCCGTAAACGGCCGAATGTGGTCCAGGGCAGGTCGAGGTTCATGGCGGGCCAAGCCAGTTGAGAGGCAATCCAGACCCCCATGGCCATGCCGATAACGCCCCACACCACCGTCATGATGGTGAATTGGCGCACGACCTTATAGTTATAGGCCTGCCCGTTTAGTGCTGTGCTCATGCTCAAGTCTTCCACGGTTCAAAGTCCTGCCAGACCTCGTGGTCTGGCGCAGGTTGAACTTTAGAAACCCTGCGCATAACAAAACAGATCCAGAAAAACATAAATAATACGGATCAGATATAAAGGCTGTTTTAAGGCTTTAAATCGCTATCTGATCTGCTTTTTTGGATATTTACTGATTTTTTGAATACTCTGCGCCGTATTGACGCAGGTTCACAGCGTGCGCGTGATAAATGGGCGCTGGATCACACCTGCTACGCAATGCACGGCGAATCAGTGACGATTGCTCAAGGCTTGTCTATACCTTAAACACCGTGTGCATGCGGTTGCGCTTTCTACAGGAGTTTCATCATGAAGTTGGGCTTAATGATCGGTGCGCTATGCCTCGCCTCGCTTGGGCTGGGCGGTTGTTCAAGCAATGTTCCGCAACCGGATGAATACTCCGGTTTTTTGAAGGACTACAGCCGTCTCAAAGAAGCAAAATCGCCCTCTGGCGCTGATGTCATGCGCTGGGTTGACCCCAAGCTCAACGTTAACCAGTTCACCAGCGTCTATATCGAACCCAGCCAGTTCTATCCAGCGCCACAACCCACCGCAAAAATTCCGCAAAGCACCCTCACGGCCATCACCCATTACTACGATCAGGCACTCAAGCGTGAGCTGAGCAAATCGTTACCCTTGGCCAGCGCACCGGGGCCAGGCGTGATAGTGGTTCGCCCGGCAATCACGGCGGTCAGCAGCAAGACTGAAAGTCTCAAGCCGTACGAGTTGATCCCGGTGGCGTTGGTGGCGGCCGCCGTGAGCACCGCTTCGGGTATTCGTGATCAGGAAACCGACTTGGCAACAGAGGCCGTGTTTATCGACGGCAGAACCCAGGATGTGGTGGCGCAAGTGGTGCGCAAAGGCACGGGCAAACCGCTGGAAAACGACAGCCAGGTCATGAAGGCCGATGATGTGAAGAATGTGATCGATGGCTGGGCCTCCGACCTGCATCAGTCGTATTTGAAACTGAAGCAGTAAAGCGTTGCACCATCCACCCTTTACAGGGGCGAGGTACGCTCGCCCCCGCGCCATAACGCCAGTAGCAAGGGGTTGTAAGTTTTTTGCGTAACTGTATTCAGAAAAAGTGCGGAGCTATAGGAGTGTGCGTGTAGGAATTTGTCTGAATAATGTTAAGAATCGTCTTAATGTGAGGTTCAGCATGACATTTTGCAGGTAGGGCATAGGTCAGCAGAATGTTTTCATGTTTAACTTCGGCCTCTTCAAAAACTGTTAAGAAGGACATTGTTCATGGCTCAAGTGACGCTTCAAGGCAACCCTGTACAAGTCAACGGCAACCTGCCAGCAGTAGGCGCCAAGGCACCTGCGTTCTCGTTGGTTGCGGGTGATTTGTCCGATGTAACGTTGGCCAGCTTTGCCGGTAAACGCAAAGTGCTGAACATTTTTCCAAGCGTTGATACCCCGACGTGCGCGACGTCGGTGCGTAAGTTCAACGAGCAGGCCAGCAACCTGGCCAATACCGTTGTGCTGTGCATCTCGGCCGACCTGCCATTCGCTCAAGCGCGTTTCTGCGGCGCTGAAGGTCTGGAAAACGTTAAAAACCTGTCCACCCTGCGTGGTGCAGAGTTCATCCAAAACTACGGCGTGGCCATTGCTGACGGTCCGTTGAAAGGCCTGACAGCTCGCGCTGTTGTGGTGCTGGATGAAAACGACAACGTGCTGCACAGCGAGCTGGTTAAAGAGATCGCTGAAGAGCCGAACTACGAAGCCGTATTGGCTGTTTTGAAGTAAGCCTCGGCGCTTCACCTAAAACGGCCCGGCATTGATTGCCGGGCCGTTTTTTTTCGCATGCGCCGACCGGCGACGCGAGACAACCCAGCCGTCGTAAAACCCTTGTGTCCGGTGTTTTCGACCCATCACGCGCTCAGGATTTACGTCTGCTTAGCGCTTGATCGCAGCCTCGCCACTCGACAGTGGCTACACGTCTTGGGCTTATTTAGCCCTTAAACCCGCTCCAGACACCCCGTTAACGTAAATACCCGGTAAAGAGCCTTTTCTTAACGGCTCACACTGCTTATCGTTCAGCCTTCTCGAATTCAAGCCCTCGTGCCTAATGGTTGATCACTCCATGCAATCCTCTGTTTCACACAAATCCCGTCGCTGGCTGGTTGGCCTTTTGCTCCTGTTGATTGTCATTGGCCTGTGCTGGTGGCTGTGGCCTTCAGCCTCGAAAAACCAGCAGGCGGCCCAGCCTGCCGGGCATACCGGTAAGTCGGGGATGATGCGCCCAGGTTTTGGCGGCTCCACGCAGGCGGTGCCGGTCAGGGTCTCTGAAGTGAAGCGCGGGGACTTCCCGGTGTTCTATAAGGCACTGGGCACCGTGACGGCGCTGAACACGATCAATGTGCGCAGTCGGGTGGGGGGAGAGTTGGTCAAGGTGTACTTCAAAGAAGGGCAGATGGTCAAAGCGGGGGAGTTGCTGGCTGAAATCGACCCGCGCAGCTATCAGAACGCATTGCTGCAAGCAGAAGGCACGCTGTTGCAGAACCAGGCCCAATTGAAAAACGCTCAGGTCGATGTGCAGCGCTACCGCGGCCTGTACGCCGAAGACAGTATCGCCAAGCAAACCCTGGACACCGCTGAAGCGTTGGTCAGCCAATATCAGGGCACGGTCAAAACCAATCAGGCAGCGGTCAACGACGCCAAGCTCAACCTTGAATTCACCAAGATTCGCGCCCCGATCAGTGGTCGTGTGGGTCTGCGCCAACTGGATGTCGGTAACCTGGTCGCGGCCAATGACACCACAGCCTTGGTGGTCATCACCCAGACCGAGCCTATCGTGGTGAGTTTTACCTTGCCCGAAACCGATCTGGCACTGGTGCTTGCCCGCTATCGCTCAGGCGCAAAACTGCCGGTGCAGGCGTGGGATCGAGGCGATCGTAAAGAGCTGGCGGTCGGGGTGTTGAGCAGCATCGATAACCAGATTGATATCACCACCGGCACCCTGAAATTCAAGGCGCTGTTCGAGAACCGTGATCAAGTCCTGTTCCCCAATCAGTTTGTCAGCGTGCGCTTGCTGGCCGACACCCTGAAGGATGTAGTGCTGGCCCCGTCGGCGGCCATTCAGTTCGGCACTGATGGCTCGTTTGTGTACGCGCTGGAGGGCGACGACAAAGTCAAGATTCGCCACATTAAAGTGGGGGCCACTGACGGTGACGTGAGCGTCATTGAAGAGGGCCTGGCGGCAGGTGATCGCGTGGTGCTCGAAGGCACCGACCGTCTGCGTGACGGGGGGGCGGTCGAAGTGGTCAATGACAGCGCTCAAGTGCCTGCCACGCCTGCTTCGCACCTGCAAGGCGGGGCCGATGCCGATGCCGGTACTGCGCAGGCTACAGACACTGCCAAGACCAAGGCCCACGAATGAATCTGTCGCGGCTGTTTATCCTGCGTCCGGTCGCTACCACGCTGTGCATGCTGGCCATCGTGCTGTCCGGGATCATCGCCTATCGCTTGTTGCCGGTATCGGCCCTGCCTCAGGTGGACTACCCGACCATCCGCGTGATGACGCTGTACCCCGGTGCCAGCCCGGACGTCATGACCAGTGCCGTAACGGCGCCACTGGAGCGTCAGTTCGGGCAAATGCCGGGGCTGACGCAAATGGCCTCCACCAGTTCCGGCGGCGCGTCGGTGTTGACCTTGCGCTTCAATCTGGACATCAACATGGATGTCGCCGAGCAACAGGTGCAGGCCGCGATCAACGCTGCCAGCAACTTGCTGCCGAGCGATCTGCCAGCACCCCCGGTGTACAACAAGGTCAACCCGGCGGACACCCCGGTACTGACCTTGGCCATCAGCTCCAAAACCATGCCGTTGCCCAAGCTCAACGACTTGGTCGACACGCGCATGGCGCAGAAAATCGCACAGATCAGCGGCGTCGGCATGGTCAGCATTGCGGGCGGGCAACGCCAGGCGGTGCGGATCAAGGTCAACCCGCAGGCGCTGGCGGCCAATGGTTTGAACCTGGCCGATGTGCGCACCTTGATCGGCGCCTCTAACGTCAACCAGCCCAAGGGTAACTTTGACGGTCCGACCCGGGTCTCGATGCTCGATGCCAACGATCAACTTAAAACCCCGCAGGAATACGCCGAGCTGATTCTCGCCTACAACAATGGCGCGCCATTGCGCCTCAAGGATGTGGCCGAAATAGTCGACGGTGCCGAGAACGAACGTCTCGCCGCGTGGGCCAATGAGAACCAGGCGGTGCTGCTCAATATTCAGCGTCAGCCGGGCGCCAACGTGATTGAGGTGGTGGACCGCATCAAAGCGCTGCTGCCCAGCATCACCGACAACCTGCCCGCCGGTATCGATGTGACCGTGCTGACCGACCGCACGCAAACCATCCGCGCCTCGGTGCGCGATGTGCAGCATGAACTGCTGATTGCCATTGCGCTGGTGGTGATGGTGACGTTCCTGTTCCTTCGGCGTGCCAGTGCCACGATCATTCCCTCGATTGCCGTGCCGCTGTCATTGGTCGGTACGTTTGGCGTGATGTACCTGGCCGGTTTCTCGATCAACAACCTGACCTTGATGGCGCTCACCATTGCCACCGGCTTCGTGGTGGATGACGCCATCGTCATGCTGGAAAACATCTCGCGCTATATCGAGGAGGGCGACAGCCCGATGCAGGCGGCGCTCAAGGGCGCCAAACAAATTGGCTTTACCCTGATTTCGTTGACGCTGTCACTGATTGCCGTGCTGATCCCGCTGCTGTTTATGGCAGACGTGGTCGGGCGTTTGTTCCGCGAGTTCGCCATCACCCTGGCGGTGGCGATTCTGATCTCGCTGGTGGTCTCACTGACCCTGACGCCGATGATGTGCGCGCGTCTGCTCAAGCCTGAGCCCAAAGAAGCCGAGCAAGGTCGGTTCTACCGCGCCAGCGGTGCCTGTATTGACTGGATGATTGCCGAATACGGGCGCATGTTGCGCTGGGTACTCAAGCATCAGCCTTTAACCCTGCTGGTCGCCATCGCCACCTTGGCCCTCACGGTGTTCCTGTACCTGGTGGTGCCCAAGGGCTTCTTTCCGGTGCAGGACACCGGGGTGATTCAAGGCATTTCTGAAGCGCCGCAGTCCATCTCGTTCAGCGCCATGAGCCAGCGTCAGCAAGAGTTGGGCAAAATCATTCTGCAAGACCCGGACGTTGAGAGCCTGTCGTCCTACATCGGCATCGATGGCGACAACGCGACGCTTAACAGTGGTCGCATGCTGATCAACCTCAAGCCGCACAGCGAGCGCAGTGAAACCGCGACCGAGGTGATTGCGCGGTTGCAACCGCAGCTCGACAAATTGGTGGGTATTCGCCTGTTCATGCAGCCGGTACAGGACTTGACCATCGAAGACCGTGTGAGCCGCACTCAATACCAGTTCAGCCTGTCGTCCCCGGATGCCGAGCTGCTCAGCACCTGGAGCCAAAAGCTGGTCAGCGCATTGGCCAATCAACCTGAACTCAAAGACGTCGCCAGCGACCTGCAAGACAAAGGTTTGCAGGTGTACCTGGTGATTGATCGCGATGCTGCGTCCCGTCTGGGCGTTTCGGTGGCCAATATCACGGATGCGCTGTATGACGCGTTCGGGCAGCGGCAGATTTCGACCATCTACACCCAGGCCAGCCAATACCGTGTGGTGTTGCAGGCGCAGGACGGCGAGAAAATCGGCCCGCAGGCGCTGGACCAGATTCACGTCAAAACCACCGACGGCGGGCAGGTTCGCTTGTCGAGCCTGGCCAGGATTGAAGAGCGCCAGGCGCAACTGGCCGTGTCGCACATCGGCCAATTCCCCTCGGTGATGGTCTCGTTCAACCTGGCGCCCGGCGTGGCGCTGGGGCAAGCCGTTGAATTGATCGATCAGGTGCGCAAAGACATCGGCATGCCGGTCGGTGTGCAGACCCAGTTCCAGGGTGCGGCGCAAGCGTTTCAGGCCTCGCTGTCGAGCACCTTGTTGCTGATTCTGGCAGCGGTGGTGACCATGTACATCGTGCTGGGCGTGTTGTACGAGAGCTACATTCACCCGATTACCATCCTCTCGACCTTACCGTCCGCGGCCGTCGGGGCTTTGTTGGCGCTGATCCTCAGTGGCAACGATCTGGGCATGATCGCCATCATCGGCATCATCCTGCTGATCGGTATCGTGAAAAAGAACGCGATCATGATGATCGACTTCGCCCTCGATGCTGAGCGCAATCAGGGCATGGCCCCCGAGCAGGCGATTTACCAGGCGGCGCTGCTGCGCTTCCGACCGATTCTGATGACCACGCTGGCGGCCCTGTTTGGTGCCGTGCCGTTGATGCTGGCCACTGGTTCCGGGGCCGAACTGCGTCAGCCTTTGGGCCTGGTGATGGTCGGCGGTCTGTTGGTCAGCCAAGTGCTGACCCTGTTCACTACCCCGGTGATTTACCTGTATTTCGACCGACTCGGCCGCCGCTGGCGGGGTGATGTGGCCCAGCCTGAGCAGGCGTCGGTATGAACCTGTCCGGGCCTTTTATTCGGCGGCCGGTCGCCACTATGCTGCTGAGCCTGGCAATCATGTTGCTGGGCGGGGTGAGTTTTGGCCTGTTGCCGGTGTCGCCGTTGCCGCAGATGGATTTTCCGGTGATTGTGGTGTCGGCCAACTTGCCGGGTGCCAGCCCCGAGGTCATGGCGTCGACCGTGGCCACGCCGCTGGAGCGGGCCTTCGGTGCGATTGCCGGGGTCAACACCATGAGCAGCAACTCAAGCCAGGGTTCAACCCGGGTGATTTTGCAGTTCGATCAGGACCGCGACATCAACGGTGCCGCGCGCGAAGTGCAGGCGGCCATCAACGCCTCGCGCAACCTGCTGCCCAGCGGCATGAAAAGCATGCCGACCTACAAGAAAATCAACCCCTCGCAAGCGCCCATCATGGTGCTGTCACTGACCAGTCAAGTGCTGTCCAAGGGCCAGTTGTACGACTTGGCCTCGACCATCCTGTCGCAAAGTTTGTCGCAGGTGCCGGGGGTTGGAGAGGTGCAGATTGGCGGCAGTTCGTTGCCTGCCGTGCGTATCGAGTTGGAGCCGCAACTGCTCAACCAGTACGGCGTCGCGCTGGATGACGTGCGTCGCACCATCGCCAACGCGAACGTGCGCCGGCCCAAGGGTGCGGTGTCCGACGATGAACATAACTGGCAGATCCAGGCCAACGATCAACTGGAAAAGGCCAAAGATTACGAACCGCTGATTATCCGCTACCAAGATGGCGCCGCGTTGCGCCTCAGCCATGTGGCCACGGTCAAAGACAGCGTTGAGGACCGCTACAACAGTGGTTTTTTCAACAATGATGCGGCGGTGTTGCTGGTGGTCAACCGGCAGGCCGGGGCCAACATCATTGAAACCGTGAACGCGATCAAGGCGCAGTTGCCAGCTCTGCAAGCGGTGTTGCCGGCCAGTGTGCAACTGAACGTGGCGATGGACCGTTCACCGGTGATCAAAGCCACCTTGCACGAAGCCGAAATGACCTTGCTGATTGCTGTGGCGCTGGTGATTTTGGTGGTGTTTCTGTTTTTGGGGAATTTTCGCGCCTCGCTGATCCCGACGCTGGCGGTGCCGGTGTCGTTGGTGGGCACCTTTGCCATCATGTACCTGTATGGTTTTTCGCTGAACAACCTGTCGCTGATGGCGCTGATCCTGGCCACCGGACTGGTGGTCGACGATGCGATTGTGGTGCTGGAGAACATCTCGCGCCATATCGACGCCGGGATCGCGCCGATGAAAGCCGCGTACCTGGGGGCCAAGGAAGTCGGTTTTACCTTGCTCTCGATGAACGTCTCGCTGGTGGCGGTGTTCCTGTCGATTCTGTTTATGGGCGGGATTGTCGAAAGCCTGTTTCGCGAGTTCTCCATTACTCTGGCGGCCTCGATTGTGGTGTCGCTGGTGGTCTCCTTGACCCTGACCCCGATGCTCTGCGCGCGCTGGCTCAAGCCTCACGTGCCGGGCACTGAAAACGCCATGCAGCGCTGGAGCATACGCCTCAACGAGCGCATGGTCAGCGGCTATGCGCGCAGCCTGGATTGGGTGTTGCGGCACAAGCGCCTGACGCTGTTGAGCCTGCTGCTGACCATTGGCGTCAACGTGGCGTTGTATGTGGTGGTGCCTAAAACGTTTATGCCGCAGCAGGACACCGGGCAGTTGATCGGTTTTGTACGCGGTGACGATGGCCTGTCGTTCAGCGTGATGCAGCCCAAGATGGAAATCTTTCGCAAGGCGGTGTTGGCAGACCCTGCGGTAGAAAGCGTGGCGGGCTTTATTGGCGGTAACGGCGGCACCAACAATGCGTTCATGATCGTGCGCCTCAAGCCGGTGTCTGAGCGCAAGGTGTCGGCGCAAAAAGTCATCGAACGCTTGCGTGAAAACATGCCCAAGGTGCCGGGCGGCCGCCTGATGCTGATGGCCGATCAGGACCTGCAATTTGGCGGCGGACGTGATCAAACCAGCTCGCAATACTCCTACATCCTGCAAAGTGGCGACCTTGCCGAACTGCGCACCTGGTATCCCAAAGTCGTGGCCGCGTTCAAGGCACTGCCGGAGTTGACCGCCATTGATGCGCGCGAAGGCCGTGGCGCGCAGCAAGTCACGCTGGTGGTCGACCGCGACCAGGCCAAGCGCCTGGGGGTGGACATGGACATGGTCACTGCCGTGCTCAACAACGCCTACAGTCAGCGCCAGATTTCTACCATTTACGACAGCCTCAACCAGTATCAAGTCGTCATGGAGGTCAACCCCAAATACGCTCAAGACCCCGAAACCCTGAATCAGGTGCAGGTGATTACGGCCGAGGGCCAGCGCATCCCGTTGTCGGCGATTGCGCACTATGAAAACAGCTTGCAGAACGATCGCGTCTCGCACGAAGGTCAGTTTGCGTCAGAGTCCATCGCCTTTGACATGGCACCCGGCGTCACGCTGGAGCAGGGCGCCGCGGCCATTGAACGGGCGATTGCCAAGCTTGGGCTGCCCGAAGAAGTGATTGCAAAAATGGCCGGGACGGGCGACGCGTTTGCCGACACGCAAAAAAGTCAGCCGTTCATGATTCTTGGCGCGCTGGTGGCGGTGTACCTGGTGCTGGGGATTCTCTACGAAAGCTACATTCATCCCTTAACCATCCTTTCGACCTTACCGTCGGCGGGGGTCGGGGCGTTGTTGAGCATCTACCTCACGGGCGGAGAGTTCAGTCTGATCTCGCTGCTCGGTTTGTTCTTGCTGATCGGGGTGGTGAAGAAAAACGCGATTCTGATGATCGACCTGGCGCTGCAACTCGAACGTCACTCAGGCATGAACCCGCTGGAGTCGATCCGCAGCGCCTGTTTGCAACGTTTGCGCCCGATTCTGATGACCACGCTGGCCGCCATTCTCGGCGCCCTGCCGCTGATGCTCAGTACCGCCGAGGGCGCCGAAATGCGTCAACCGCTGGGCCTGACCATCATCGGCGGTTTGATCTTCAGCCAGATCCTGACCCTTTACACCACCCCGGTGGTTTACCTCTATCTCGACCGCACGCGCCATCGTTTCAATAAATGGCGCGGCGTGCGCACTGATGCTGCTCTGGAAACTGCGCTATGACCCATCGTTTGCTTACCCTTGCACCGGCTCTGTCGTCCCAACCGTGGGCGCTGGCCCGCGGCCCGCGCCTGTTGGCACTGTTGCTGTCCGCCCTGTTGCTCAACGCCTGCGCGATTGGCCCGGATTATCAGCGCCCTGACACCACCACACCGGTGGCGTTCAAGGAAGCGGCGGGCTGGCGCCAAGCCAACCCAAGTGACGCTTTGGCGCGGGGTGCGTGGTGGGAGCTGTATGGCGACGCGCAGCTCAATGACCTGGTCCAGACCCTCAACCGCTCCAACCAGACCGTTGCGCAGTCCGAAGCCCAGTTTCGTCAGGCGCAGGCCCTGGTGCGCAGTGCGCGCGGAGCTTTCTTTCCGAGTGCCGACTTGAGCGTGGGTAAAACCCGTTCCAGCCAGGGCACCGGCAGCTCCAACTCCAGTTTGACCAGTTCCAGCAGTGGCATTCGGGACACCCTGAACGCGCAGGTCGGCGTGAGCTGGGAGGCCGATGTGTGGGGCAAGTTGCGCCGGGGCCTGGAAGCCAATGAAGCCAGTGCCCAGGCCAGCCTGGCCGATCTGGCGGCCATGCGTTTGAGTCAACAGTCGGAACTGGTGCAAAACTACCTGCAATTGCGTGTGATCGACCAACAAAAACGCCTGCTGCAAAACACCGTCGTGGCCTATGAGCGTTCGCTGAAAATGAGCGAAAACCAATACCGCGCAGGCATCTCCGGCAAAGATGCCGTGGCTCAGGCACAAACCCAGCTGCGCAACACCCAGGCCAACCTGATCGACCTGATCTGGCAGCGCGCCCAGTTTGAAAACGCCATCGCCGTGCTCACCGGGCAACCGCCCGCAGGTTTCACGCTGGCCGAAACCCAGGCGGTGCCTGCCTTGCCACAAATCCCTGTGAGCTTGCCGTCGCAGCTGTTGGAGCGGCGCCCGGATATCGCTTCGGCGGAACGCTCAATCATTGCGGCAAACGCCAACATCGGGGTTGCCAAAGCGGCGTACTACCCTGATTTCAGCTTGAGCCTGTCCGGCGGTTACAGCAGCAGTACCTATGAAGACTGGATCAGCGTGCCGAACCGTTTTTGGTCGGTGGGGCCCAAAATCGCCTTGCCGCTGTTTGATGGTGGCCAGCGTTCGGCCGAAGTGGATCGCAATGAAGCGCTGTATGACCAGACCGTCGCCAAATACCGGCAGACCGTGCTCGATGGTTTTCGCGAAGTTGAAAACTACCTGGTGCAGTTGAAGGTGCTCGAAGACGAGGCCGTGGTGCAGCAGCAGGCGCTGGAATCGGCGCGTGAGTCGTTGCGCTTGACCAGCAACCAGTACAAGGCGGGCTTGATTGCCTATCTGGACGTGGTCGTGGTGCAAGCCACGGCGTTGAGTGCAGAGCGCACCGTACTCAACCTGCAACAAAGCCGATTGATTGCCAGCGTTAATCTGATTACCGCGCTGGGCGGCGGTTGGGATGGCAACACTGACTTGAGCGCGAACGAGAAGGCCGCTCAATAGTCATGAGCCTGGTGCGTAGCCGTTGGCGCAGGCCACGCACGGGCGGCTCATCTTCGACTTGTTCTGCGTCACTCATCCGAGCAAACTGCGCGCATTCGCCCGCACCGTTCTCCTCAGGATGTTCAATGTTCAAGTCATTCCCCCTGCGTACTGCTTTTGCCGCCTTTGTGCTGACAAGCCTCGCAGGTTGCTCGACGCAGAAAACCGCGATTTACGAGCATGAAAATTTCGATGACTCCGGCACGTTCTCGCGCAACTACCCGGTGGCCGACAAAGCCGCGTGCGAAGCGGCGCGCCGTGCCTTGCTCAGTCAGGGCTACATCATCGGCAGTCGCGATCCAAAAATGATCAGTGGCCACAAAAGCTTTCAACAAACCGGTGAAAGCCATCTGGAAATCAGCTTTAGCGTGGTCTGTGCCGATGAGGGCGCAGCCAGCCATCACTCCACCATGTTTGCCAACGCCTTGCAGGACCGCTATGCGCTGAAGAAGGTGAATAATTCGGCCAGCCTGGGGGTGGGCGTGTTGGGGTCGGTGTCGATGCCGATTGGCTCGACCGATGACTCGATGGTCAAAGTCGCCAGCGAAACCGTGTCGTCGGCGCAGTTTTATGATCGTTTCTTCTCCTTGGTTGAAGTGTATTTGCCCAAAGATGTGAAACAGGCTGCGCACATTGAAGAGACACCCAAGGCTGACCTGGGGGTGCCTGACGCGGTGCCAGCCAAGGTGGATGACGTCCCGGGCGCGCTTGCACCGGTGGCTCCGGCCGTTATCGCCCCGGTTGTGGTTCCCGCCGCAACACCGTTGGTTGAACCGGTCATGGCCGAACCGGTCGGCTCACAGCCGGTGGTGCCGCCAGCCGAAGCAGCGCCCATTACCCCGATCGAGGTGCCTGTAACACCGCAAGTGCCAGCGCCTGATGCACCGCAGGCGCCTGATGCCCCGGCACCTGAAACGTCCCAACCCGCTCAAGCGCCGGTGCCCGTGACGGCACCAGCAACCCTTGAAGCGATGCCGATGCAATAAAGGCGCGGTAAATCCGAAACGTTCTGCTACGTTTAATTCTGAGCGCCGGGTCAGCCCGCGAAGGTGTCATTTTTCCTTCATGCGGGCACCTTATGCTGGCTCGAACACGACCACAGACACACAAGGATGCCGACATGGATGACTATCAGGAAGAGCTGCTTGAATATCAGGCATCTGAACTGGACCCGCTGGACCCCGCTGACGACGCCACCGAGTTGTGATCGCAGGGTTGCCCTGTCAAGCCGACTGGCGCTGGCGACGTCGAAACTCTCCCGGGGTTTCGGCGTTCCAGCGTTTGAAGGCGCGTTGAAACGCCTCGGCTGAGGCAAATCCCAACAAATACGCAATTTCACCAAACGCCAACTCTGTATCGCGGATGTAGGTCATGGCGAGGTCGCGGCGCGTGTCGTTGAGAATGGCGCGAAACTGCGTGCCTTCTTCGGTGAGCTTGCGCCGCAGGGTCCAGGTCGGCAGCTTGAGGCGCGCAGCCACTTCTTCCAGGTCGGGTTCACGGCCGCCGTTGAGCAACGGTCCGAGCAGTTGAGTGATGCGTTCGCGCAGGCTGCGGGTGCGGGTCAATTGCTCCAGTTCGCGTTCACACATCAGCAGCAGACAAGACCAGGTGCTGGGGCAATGCTGCGCATTGCGCAGGTCCAGCGCGTCATGGTTCAAGCGCAACTGATTGGTGTCGGCGCGAAAGTGCAGCGGGTGATGGCTGAGGTGGCGGTATTGCTCGGCGTAATCGGGCTCACTGAACTCGATGTCGATGTGTTCACTGATCAGCGTCGTGCCCGCCACCGACGATAATTGGTGCAGCCAGCCGCAAATGATCGAGTCCACGACAAAGCGGTTATAGGCGTTATACGGGCTGATGGAATAAAAGCGCAGCCAGGCGCCCTGGGCATCTTCGTGCAGGCTCGACTGACCGCGGTAATTGGAGCCGTACAGCGCTTCGAAACGAATCAACGTGCGTGCCGCTTCACGCACCGTGGGCGCCTGGGCGGCTGTCACCCCGGCCAGCCCGGCCTGGCTCAGGCGGCTCAGTTGGCCCATGCGCAAACCCAGCGCCGGTTGCTGGGTCAGCGCAATGGCGGCATGCCCCAGGCGCATGTAGCGCGGGATCGACAACCGCGCCAGCGGCTGGCTCAAGCGGGCGGCATCCAGCCCGTACTGGTTGAGCAAGGGCTGCGGGTCGTGGCCATAACTGCGCACCGCATCGGCCAGTTGCTGCACGAAGCCGACCGATAAATCCCCCAGGCGCATCGGCAACGGTTTCATGGTTTACAACCAGAGATTGAGCAGGCGCGCGCTGGTCACCGGCATGTCGTGGCTGGTCAAACCATTACGGCTGATAAAACTTTGCCCGCCACTGTGCTTGTTCCAGAACTTGCCTTGTGAGAACACCGTGATTCCGGCTTCGGCAGTGCTGGTGGGCACGCTGCTGATGAGCGTTAAACGGTGCCAGGCTGCGCCCTCGCTGACTTCACCGGGTTTAAGGCTGATTTCGCTGGGTGTCGAAACGCTCTTATAGCCGCCCCACGGTTTTTGCCAGGTGTCTTTGCCGGTGATAAACGCAGGTACTGCGATGAACTGCGCCTGTTGCTCGTTGAGTGAGCGATAGTTTTCGGGGTACCAGCTGTCGCTGCCGACCAAAATGCCCAGGCGCCCGGCCGGGGTGTCAATCACATTCAACTGGTGGTCGGGGCTGGGCTGGATGTAGGTTTGTTCTTCATAGGTGGGCAGCAATTGACGCTGCGGTTTGCCCTGCGCGGCGCCATTGCGGTCAAACACCACGCTGCTGTTGTACAGCGGCCCTGTGCCTGCCCGCAGCGTGCCGTTTTCGATGCGCGGGTCGGGCAGCGCAATGCTCCCGGCCACCAGCGTCACGCCGAACTCCTTGGCCAGTCCGCCAAACAAGGTTTGGTAATCAGCGGCCATGCTCGCGGCTTTCATGCGCAAGTGCGCATCGTTGAGGCGGCTTTCACCGACTGCGCCCAGCCACGCGCGGGTGAACGTCAACGGGTTGCTGATGGCCAGCCAGTGCATGGCTTCGCTCAAATCGCGGGCTTGGTACAGTTCGTTTTTTTCACCGCGAAACATTAGCCAGGTGCCAATGTGTTCGGGTAATACGACGATGGTTTTGTCGTTGAGCAAACCGGCATCACGCGCTTTGCTCATATAGGCAGCCAGCTTGAGGTGCAGCAGCGCCAGGCTTTGATAGTCACGCGGCGACAGTTGGGCTTCGATGCCTAACAAGTTGCCACGTCCGCTATCGACGCCGTCGTTGATCGCCAGTTCAACCCGCAGGTCAGACAGGTAGTGGCCGACCTCTCGTTGCTCGGTCCAGTACGCATAACCGCCACCCGCGGCGGCAAGGGCAATCAGTAGGGTGCAGCCAATTAAAGTACGCATGGGAAATAGAGCAGGCAACCATTTGCAGGATTCGGCGTCTAGGGTAGGTGGCGTATGCGCACTTGCCAAGGGGCGCTGCGCAATTGGGTTAATAATTTGTCACTTTGGGTCATTGAGCGGGATCGGGCGTGCCATTACTGTGCCTTACCTTCAACGACGGGAGCCGCAGAGCATCCCGCGTTCCGTGAATTAGCCTGTTGTGGAGCAACCTGATGACTGCCACTCACTACCCGCATTTGATGGCCCCGCTGGACCTGGGTTTTACCACGCTGCGCAACCGCAGCTTGATGGGCTCGATGCACACCGGCCTTGAAGAAAAACCCGGCGGTTTCGAGCGCATGGCCGTCTACTTTGCCGAACGCGCCCAAGGCGGCGTGGGCTTGATGGTCACAGGCGGCATCGCGCCCAACGACGAAGGCGGTGTGTACAGCGGTGCAGCCAAACTCAGCACCGCTGAAGAAGCCGAGAAGCATGTGGTGGTAACGCAAGCGGTGCACGCAGCGGGGGGCAAAATCTGCTTGCAGATCCTTCACGCCGGGCGTTATGCCTACAGCCCGCGCCAGGTGGCGCCGAGTGCGATCCAGGCACCGATTAACCCGTTCAAGCCCAAAGAGTTGGACGAAGCGGGTATCGAGAAGCAAATCAGCGATTTCGTGACCTGCGCCAAACTGGCGCAAAGCGCTGGCTATGATGGCGTCGAGATCATGGGCTCTGAAGGCTACTTCATTAACCAGTTCCTGGCGGCGCACACCAACCAGCGCACTGACCGTTGGGGCGGCAGCTATGAAAATCGCATGCGCCTGCCGGTCGAGATCGTGCGCCGCGTGCGTGAAGCGGTGGGTGCGAACTTCATCATCATTTATCGCCTGTCGATGCTTGATCTGGTGGAGGGCGGCAGCGTCTGGGATGAAATCGTGCAACTGGCCCAAGCGGTCGAGCAGGCCGGTGCAACCCTGATTAACACCGGTATTGGCTGGCACGAAGCGCGTATTCCGACCATTGCCACCAAAGTCCCGCGAGGCGCATTCAGCAAAGTCACCGCCAAGTTGCGCGGCTCGGTCAGCGTGCCGCTGATTACCACCAACCGCATCAACACCCCTGAGATCGCCGAGCAGATTCTGGCTGAGGGCGATGCCGACATGGTGTCGATGGCGCGGCCGTTTTTGGCTGACCCTGAATTCGTCAACAAGGCCGCTGCCGGGCGCAGCGATGAAATCAACACTTGCATTGGCTGTAATCAGGCGTGCCTGGATCACACCTTTGGCGGCAAACTCACCAGTTGCCTGGTCAACCCGCGCGCCTGTCATGAAACCGAACTCAACTACTTGCCGACCATTGCCGTGAAAAAAATTGCTGTGGTAGGTGCCGGGCCTGCGGGCCTCTCGGCGGCCACTGTGGCGGCCGAACGGGGGCACCAGGTCACGTTGTTTGATTCGGGCAGTGAAATTGGCGGCCAGTTCAACGTGGCCAAACGTGTACCGGGCAAAGAGGAGTTCTTCGAGACCCTGCGTTACTTCAAGCGCAAGCTGCAAACCACTGGGGTCGAGGTGTGCCTCAATACCCGCGTGAATGTTGAGCAGCTGCTGGCGGGCCACTTCGACGAAATCATTCTGGCCACCGGCATTGCACCGCGCACCCCGGCGATCCCGGGTATCGATCACCCCAAAGTCCTGAGTTATCTGGATGTGATCCTGCAACGCAAGCCGGTGGGCGCCAAGGTGGCTGTGATTGGCGCGGGCGGTATCGGTTTTGATGTGTCGGAGTTTTTGGTACACAAAGGCGCATCCACCAGTCAGGACCGCGACGCGTTCTGGAAAGAGTGGGGCATTGACACCCGGCTTGAAGCCCGTGGCGGGGTGGCAGGTATCCAGCCTGAGGTTCAAGCGCCCGCGCGTCAGGTGTTCCTGTTGCAGCGCAAAAAAACCAAAGTGGGTGAAGGTTTAGGTAAAACCACCGGCTGGATTCATCGCACCGGCTTGAAAAACAAACACGTTCAGATGCTCAACAGCGTCGAATACCTGAGCATTGACGATCAAGGTCTGCACATCCGCATCGGCGAGGGCGAGCCGCAACTGCTGGCGGTCGACAACATCGTGATCTGCGCAGGCCAGGACCCGCTGCGTGAATTGCAGCAAGGTCTGGAAGCCGCCGGGCAGTGCGTGCATTTGATCGGTGGCGCCGATGTTGCCGCTGAGTTGGACGCCAAGCGTGCGATCAATCAGGGGTCGCGGCTGGCGGCCGAGCTATAAGCGATTGAGGTGCGCTAAACTCCGCTCATTTTTGAGCGGAGTCTGCCGTGAATGTGCCTTTGATCGACTGGCAGCCTTATGCGCCTTTGCAGCGCTTGCACGTTGACTGGCTGACAAACGCAGGGGTTGAGGTGGCGGTGCTGCGCCTGGATCTGATTGACCCACTGATCAGTGGTAACAAATGGTTCAAGCTGCATCATCACTTAAGGGCCGCTCAGGCCGCTGGCGCGCAGGGGCTGATCAGCCTCGGCGGGGCACACTCCAATCATTTGCATGCGCTGGCCGCTGCGGGTAAACGCTTCGGCTTTACCACCGTGGGCCTGCTGCGCGGGCACCCTCAAGCAACCCCGACCACCCGCGACCTGCAAGACTTCGGCATGCATCTGCATTGGCTGGGGTTTGCCGGGTATCGCGCCCGGCATGAGCCGGGTTTCTGGCAGCCTTGGCACGCGATGTATCCGCAGTTACACACCGTGCCCGAAGGCGGAGGCGGGCTGGCGGGCGCTTTAGGGTGCGCGCCGCTGGTGACGCAGGTGCGCGAGCAACTGGGTGCTGTCGGCTGGGCGGATTATGACGCGTGGTGGTTGGCCGCGGGCACCGGGACTACGCTGGCAGGCTTGGTGCTTGCAGACCCGCGCGAGGTGTATGGCGCGCTGGCGGTGCCGCAGGATCATGGGGTGGCACCTAATGTGCTGGCCATCTTGCAACAGGCCGGGCAGGCCTCGCGGCCCTATCAGTTGATCGAGGCCTGCCGTGGCGGGTTTGCCAAGGTCGATGATCAGTTGCTTGAATTTATGCGTGCCAGCGAACAGTCGAGTGGGGTGCCGCTGGAGCCGCTGTACACCGCCAAGGCCTTGTTGGCGCTCAAAGAGGCGGTGCAAACGGGGCATATTGCACGCGGTCGGCGAGTGGTTTTTGTACACACCGGCGGCTTGCAGGGCCGCCGGGGATTTGCATCACCGGTTTAGCTGCGCTTGGGCAGCATGCGCAGCAAGGTGTTGTCTTTGATCACGTAGTGATGCGCCAGGCCGGCCAGTGCATGCAGACCGATCAGCCAGTAACCAAGGGTGCCGCCCAGTTCGTGCCAGCCCTTGATCTGTTTGGCAGTGTCGATGTCTTTGAGGGTTAACGGCGGCAGGTCAAAGCCGTAGAAAAATATCGACTTGTCGTTGTAGCTCAGCACCAGATAACCCATGACCGGCATGGCGATCATGAACACATACAACGCCCAGTGCATGAGGGTCGCGAGTGCGGTTTGCCAGGCGGGCGGTGTTGGCGTGATGGTGGGCGCCACGCCGAGGGTGCGTGCCAGCAGGCGCAGCCAAACCAGCGCAAACACGGTTAAACCGAGCATGAAATGTGCATCTTTCATCAGCGTGCGGCCGTCGCTGTCTTTGGGGAAGATCCCGCGAAACTCGATGGCGGCGTAGATCAATACAAATAACAGCACCATCAGCCAGTGCAGGGCGATGGACATACGACTGTAACGGTCAGTCGAGCTTTTCCAGGACATGGTGTTTCCTCACGGTTCAGGTCTTGAGCCTGCGTTCTTGTCTGACGCAGTGCGTTCACTTTAATACGGTTGCACTCGATTGCATGGTTTCGCTGTTACCCGGCAGGTTTGGCCACACGTCGGACACCAGAAACAAACGCTCGGCTTCCTCCCAGTCACCGTCGTTGTTTTGAGTCAGGCGCACCAATAATTGCGCGGGTGCCTGGGGATGCAATTGGCTCAGCCAGCCCTTGAGTTGGGTTGCGCTCCAGCAGTCTTGCGGGCCGTAGTGGGCGGGCGCCAGCCACGCATGGCGGGGCAGCGGCTGCCAGCAGCCTTGGGCGCTCTGACGGACAAACGCAGGCCAGTCGCGCTGGTGCAACCACCGCCCACGCAAGTGTTGAGGGTGAGCGCCCGCTGGTGGCTGCGCATGGCCGGGCCACGGGTACAGCAGGTAGCCGCCCAGCCACAGGTGCGCGCTGAACTGTTGGATATCCAGCCCGGCCAGAATCTCGCGGCTTTGCGCCCGGCTGGACATCGGCAACTGATGCTGGGCGAAGTGGTTGAGTTTGCGGTCCAGTCGGTCATTGCTGCCGGGGCCAAGCCATTGCGCGGGGTCGCGGCCGTCGCCTTGTTGCGGCCCCAGATAGAGCTTGATCGCCAGTTCGAGGTGATGCACGCCGTCGCGATCACGCAACAGCATGTCCAGTTCGCCCAGCGTGTGGCCACCCACGCGAATGGGCAGGTTGGCTGCAATCAACGCCACACCGGGTGCGTGCTGGATAGCAAACTGCCACAGTCGCTCGTAGTAACGGCCGAGCCTGCGCGTGGTGGCCTGCGCGAGCCAGTCCTCCAGGGGTTGGCTGTGCTGATCCAGTGCCCGCAGCCAGTGTTCGAGCGCATCCGGGGCCTGTACCCAGTCGCTGCCAGCCAGCGGGTGACGTTGTGGCCACGGGGTTTGGCTGAGCATGGGGGGCGCGAGGATCACCCACGCCAAATCCCGCACCTGGGGGTGACGTAGCTGGCGGGGCAGGTTGAGCAAGTCGGGGAAGAGGATCATGCTGCGAGCATAGCGTGCTGAAGGGCTGAAAGGGTTTTGTCTATCGTGTGCTTTCGCCCATAATCGTCGTTTTCGCCCGTCACGTATCCCGCAGGAGCCTCATGGAGCAATTTCGTAATATCGGCATCATTGGTCGTTTGGGCAGTTCGCAAGTGCTCGACACGGTTCGCCGACTGAAAAAATTCCTGCTCGAGCGGCACATGCACGTGATCCTCGAAGACACCATTGCCGAAGTGTTGCCCGGTCATGGCTTGCAAACCTCCTCGCGCAAAATGCTCGGTGAAGTGTGCGACATGGTGATTGTGGTCGGCGGCGATGGCAGCTTGCTGGGCGCCGCTCGCGCACTGGCGCGGCACAATGTCCCGGTGCTGGGCATCAACCGGGGCAGCCTGGGTTTTTTGACCGACATTCGTCCGGATGAACTGGAAGTCAAAGTGGCCGAGGTGCTCGACGGCCATTACCTGGTTGAAAACCGCTTTCTGTTGCAAGCCGAAGTGCGCCGTCACGGCGAAGCCATTGGCCAGGGCGACGCGCTGAACGACGTGGTGCTGCACCCCGGTAAATCCACGCGCATGATCGAATTCGAATTGCACATCGACGGTCAGTTCGTGTGCAGCCAGAAAGCCGACGGCCTGATCGTTGCCACGCCGACTGGCTCCACGGCCTACGCCATGTCGGCCGGTGGCCCGATCATGCACCCCAAGCTGGATGCCATCGTCATTGTGCCCATGTACCCGCACACCCTCAGCAGTCGGCCGATTGTGGTGGATGGCAACAGCGAGCTGAAAATCGTGGTGGCCAAGGACATGCAGATCTACCCGCAAGTGTCGTGCGACGGTCAGAACCATTTCACCTGCGCGCCCGGCGACACCATCACCGTCAGCAAAAAAGCGCAAAAGCTGCGCCTGATCCACCCCTTGGACCACAACTACTATGAAGTGTGTCGGACCAAGCTCGGTTGGGGTAGCCGACTGGGCGGTAGGAGCGACTGATGCTCGATCCCGCGCGCAGTTACGATCTGATCGGTGACGTGCATGGCTGTGCTCATACCCTTGAGCATCTGTTGGAGCGTCTGGGCTATCGCAAACATGGCGGTGTGTGGCAACACGCGCAACGCATGGCGGTGTTTCTGGGTGACATCATCGACCGTGGTCCGCGGATCCGCGAGGCGCTGCATATCGTGCGCGACATGGTTGTGGCGGGGCACGCGCTGTGCCTGATGGGCAACCATGAGTTCAACGCGTTGGGTTGGTGCACACCGGCGCCTGCGGGCAGTGGCAAGCAGTATGTGCGTGAGCACAACCCGCGCCACACCCGGCTGATCCACGAAACCCTGGAGCAATTTGCCCAGTACCCCGGCGAGTGGCGCGACTTTGTGCAGTGGTTTTACGACATGCCGCTGTTTGTCGATGCCGGTCGTTTTCGGGTGGTGCATGCCTGCTGGGATGCGGATGTGATTGCCACCCTGCGCGCGCAATACCCCGATGGCTGCATCGACGAACCGTTCCTGCAAGCGGCGGCGCAGCCTGAAAGCTTTGCCAATATGAGCTTCAATCGCCTGCTGCGCGGCACCGACATGCGCTTGCCGAATGGCATGACGTTGACCGGTGGCGACGGTCTGACACGAGCGTTTTTTCGCACCAAATTCTGGGAAGACGACCCCAAAACCTACGGCGATATTGTGTTTCAGCCTGATGCACTGCCCGCAGGCGTGGCACAAAAGCCACTATCGCCCACTGAAAAGAGCGCCTTGCTGCGCTACGGCATTGAAGAGCCGATGTTGTTTGTCGGTCACTATTGGCGCAGTGGCAAGCCTGCACCGATCCGGCCAAACCTGGCCTGTCTGGATTACAGTGCCGTGTTGTACGGCAAGTTGGTGGCCTATCGTCTGGATCAGGAAACACGCCTCGATCCGCACAAATTTGTATGGGTGGATGTTGAGCGCCCGGAGGCTATTCAATGAGTGCTGTTGCTGTATTACGTTTGCCGCTGTCGACTGATTTAAGTGGCTTTGTCAGCCTGCTCAAGCGCCTGCAAGTGCCGCATCGCGTCAGTGAAGAGGCGGGCGAGCAAGTGGTGTGGGCGCCAGACAGCATCGCTGACGATGTGCGCAGCCTGTATCAGCGTTTCCCTCAGGGTGATCCCGAGCATCAATTGCCGATCGTTGAGCGCCCGCAGGCGATGGCGCGCCCCGGCTTTGTCCAGCAACTGCGCGACAGTCCGGCCACTGCCGCGATTTTGCTGTTGTGCATCATCGTCGCGGGGGTGACGCAACTGGGTGAAAACCTCTCGACCCTCAGCGGGCTGACGTTTCTCGATTTCAGCATCCGCGGGCAGTACATCCAGTTCACACCTTTGTCGGATAGCCTGGCCGCCGGGCAATGGTGGAGATTGTTCACCCCGATGCTGATTCACTTCGGTTTCTTGCACATCGCCATGAACGGCCTGTGGTACTGGGAATTGGGGCGACGCATTGAAATGCGTCAGGGCAGCATCAATCTCATTGGGTTGAGCCTGTTGTTCAGCCTGGTGTCCAACTTTGCCCAGTACCTGTTTGGCGGCCCGAGCCTGTTTGGCGGCTTGTCCGGCGTGCTGTACGGCCTGTTGGGGCATGTGTGGATTTACCAGTTGATGGCGCCAAACCCGCTTTATCGCCTGCCTCGCGGGGTTTTGGTGATGATGTTGGTGTGGCTGGCCGTGTGCTTGTCCGGTCTGGTGTCACTGATCGGTTTTGGCCAGATCGCCAACGCCGCCCACGTGGGCGGGCTGTTGATCGGTTGCCTCACCGGTTTGCTCGGCGGCCTGTGGGCCCGCAGAAAGCAGACTCATGCCCTGTAAGTCGATGCCCAAGGCTGCGATGTATACGTGGCGAGCCTTCCTGAAATTAGCGAAGGTTTTTTCGGCCCTATCTCAGCCTGCGCCAGCGACTACGCGATTAATTACTTTTTAGTG
This sequence comes from Pseudomonas sp. TWR3-1-1, assembly GCF_049896545.1. Lineage (NCBI taxonomy): Bacteria > Pseudomonadati > Pseudomonadota > Gammaproteobacteria > Pseudomonadales > Pseudomonadaceae > Pseudomonas > Pseudomonas sp. TWR3-1-1. The sequence goes on along the minus strand of NZ_JAFCUO010000005.1, from coordinate 178,736 downwards.
GAAAAACAACCATGTCCTCTTTCAACGAAATGATCCAAAACATCACCCCCGAGATCTACCAGAGCCTGAAACTGGCCGTGGAAATCGGCAAATGGGCGGACGGTAACAAGTTGACCGCCGAACAGCGCGAGCTGTCGTTGCAGGCCATGATTGCCTGGGAGGTGAACAACCTGCCGGAAGACCAGCGCACCGGTTACATGGGCCCGCAGGAGTGCAGCTCCAAGTCCATCTCGGTGCCTAACATCCTGTTCAAATCGGATGCCATCCATTGATTGAAATTGGTCGTGGTGCAATCAGCAAAATGTCGGCAAGCCTTGAATCGCCGACTGTTCAATATGCGTTTCGCTTGGGTGACACCGAGGTGCCGGTCAACCCGTTGATCGGCACTAAACTGCGCCTGGAGTTTTTGGGGGCGATCAACTGCACCCACTGCGGGCGCAAAACCAAAAAAAGCTTCAGTCAAGGGTATTGCTACCCCTGCATGACCAAACTGGCCCAATGCGATGTGTGCATCATGAGCCCGGAGCGTTGCCACTACGACGCAGGCACGTGCCGTGATCCGTCGTGGGGTGAGCAGTTCTGCATGACCGATCACGTGGTGTACCTGGCCAATTCGTCAGGGATCAAAGTCGGCATCACCCGTGCCACGCAGTTGCCTACGCGCTGGCTCGATCAGGGCGCCAGCCAGGCAATACCGATTGTGCGTGTGGCCACGCGACAGCAATCGGGGTTTGTCGAAGACCTGTTTCGCTCGCAAGTGGGGGACCGCACCAACTGGCGTGCACTGCTCAAGGGCGACGCCGCGCCGGTGGACCTCGTTGCAGTGCGTGAGCAATTGTTTGAGAGCTGTGCCGAAGGCCTGCAACAGTTGCAGGAGCGTTTTGGCCTGCAAGCGGTCCAACCTTTGCATGACGTTGCGCCCATCGAGATTCGTTACCCGGTCGAGCAATACCCGAGCAAGATCGTCAGTTTCAATCTGGACAAAGATCCGATCGTCGAAGGCACGCTGATGGGGATCAAGGGCCAGTACCTGATCTTTGACACCGGCGTTATCAACATTCGCAAATACACGGCCTACGAGCTGGCCGTGCATCAGTAAAAGGACTCCAGCATGCGCACCGAACAACCGAAAATGATCTACCTCAAGGACTATCAGGCGCCCGAGTATCTGATCGACGAAACGCACCTGACCTTTGAATTGTTCGAGGACCACACGCTGGTTCATGCGCAGCTGGTGATGCGTCGCAACCCGGAACGGGGTGCAGGCTTGCCGCCATTGGCGCTCGATGGCCAGCAGTTGGAGTTGCTGTCGGTCAAGCTCAATGACCTGGAGCTGACGGCGCAGGACTATCAGCTCACGGACAGCCACTTGACCCTGCACCCGCAAACCGAACAGTTTGTACTGGACACCAGCGTCAAGATCCACCCTGAATCCAACACCGCGCTTGAGGGCCTGTACAAGTCCGGCGGCATGTTTTGCACCCAGTGCGAGGCTGAAGGCTTTCGCAAGATCACCTACTACCTCGACCGCCCTGACGTGATGAGCACGTTCACCACCACGGTGATCGGTGATAAAAACCGCTACCCGATCCTGCTGTCCAACGGCAACCCGGTGGGCAGCGGCCCGCAGGACGACGGTCGGCACTGGGCGACGTGGGAAGACCCGTTCAAAAAACCGGCTTACCTGTTTGCGCTGGTGGCCGGTGATCTGTGGTGCGTCGAAGACACCTTCACCACGATGAGCCAGCGCGAGGTGGCGCTGCGTATTTATGTCGAGCCTGAAAACATCGACAAGTGCCAGCACGCCATGAACAGCCTGAAAAAATCCATGCGCTGGGACGAAGAAACCTACGGCCGTGAATACGATCTGGACATCTTCATGATCGTGGCCGTCAACGACTTCAACATGGGCGCAATGGAGAACAAGGGCCTCAACATCTTCAACTCCAGCGCCGTGCTGGCGCGTGCCGAGACCGCGACCGACGCCGCCCACCAGCGCGTTGAAGCCATCGTTGCGCATGAATACTTCCACAACTGGTCGGGCAACCGCGTGACTTGCCGCGACTGGTTCCAGTTGTCGCTCAAGGAAGGCTTCACCGTGTTTCGCGATGCAGGTTTCTCGGCCGACATGAACTCGGCGACGGTCAAGCGCATCCAGGACGTGGCCTACCTGCGCACTCATCAGTTTGCTGAAGACGCAGGCCCGATGGCTCACGCGGTACGCCCGGACAGCTTCATCGAAATATCCAACTTCTACACCCTGACGGTGTACGAGAAAGGCTCGGAAGTGGTGGGCATGCTTCACACCTTGCTCGGTGCCGAAGGTTTTCGCAAAGGCAGCGACTTGTACTTTGATCGCCACGACGGCCAGGCCGTGACCTGCGACGATTTCATCAAAGCCATGGAAGACGCCAACGGCGTGGACTTGACCCAGTTCAAGCGCTGGTACAGCCAGGCCGGGACGCCGCGCCTGAGCGTCAGCGAGCAGTACGATGGCGCGAGCCAGACCTACAGCCTGACGTTCAGCCAAAGCTGCCCGGCCACACCGGGGCAGACTGAAAAACTGCCGTTTGTGATCCCGGTGGCACTGGGCCTGCTGGACGCCAAGGGCAAAGAACTGCCACTGCAATTGGCGGGTGAATCGTCGCCTGCGGGCACCAGCCGGGTGTTGTCGGTGACTGAAAGCCAGCAGACGTTCACTTTTACCGGTATCGCTGAACAGCCGCTGCCGTCGTTGCTGCGTGGTTTCTCGGCCCCGGTCAAACTGCACTTTGCGTACAGCCGTGACCAATTGATGTTCCTCATGCAACACGACAGCGATGGCTTCAACCGTTGGGAAGCAGGCCAGCAGTTAGCGGTGCAGGTGTTGCAGGACTTGATCGGGCAGCATCAGCGCGGTGAAGCGCTGGTCATGGATCAACGTCTGGTTCAAGCCCTGCGCAGTGTGCTGGGCAATGAGCAACTGGATCAGGCGATGGTGGCAGAAATGTTATCGCTGCCGGGTGAAGCCTACCTGACTGAAATCAGTGACGTTGCGGATGTGGAGGCGATTCATGCCGCCCGCGAATTCGCCCGCAAACAGCTCGCTGACAGCCTTTACGATGCCTTGTGGGCGCGTTATCAGGCCAACCGTGAAGTGTCCAAAACCACGCCGTATGTGCCCCAAGCGTCGCACTTTGCGCGCCGTGCGCTGCAAAACATCGCATTGTCGTACCTGATGCTCACAGGCAAACCCGAAGTGCTGGCCGCCGCCCTGGAGCAATTTGAGCACAGCGATAACATGACTGAGCGCCTGACAGCGCTGGCGGTGTTGGTCAATTCGCCGTTCGAGGCTGAAAAGGCCCAGGCACTGGCCAGTTTTGCCGAGCACTTCAAGGACAATCCGTTGGTCATGGATCAGTGGTTCAGCGTGCAGGCGGGCAGCACTTTGCCTGGCGGCTTGCAGCGGGTACGCGAGTTGATGGAACACCCGGCCTTCAACATCAAGAACCCGAACAAGGTACGCGCGTTGATTGGTGCGTTCGCCGGCCAAAACCTGATCAACTTCCATGCGGCGGACGGTTCGGGTTACCGCTTCCTGGCGGACACGGTCATCCAGCTCAACGGCTTTAACCCACAGATCGCTTCGCGCCAGTTGGCACCGTTGACGCGCTGGCGTAAATACGACAGTGCCCGTCAGGCGCTGATGAAAGCTGAGCTGGAGCGCATCCGTAATTCGGGTGAGCTGTCCAGTGATGTGTTTGAGGTGGTGAGTAAAAGCCTGGCGTAAAACCCGGGGGTAAAAAAGGCGCTCTCCGAGGTTTGGACAGCGCCTTTTTTATGGCTTGCAGAACGCCCGATCAACGTCATGCCCCGCGCCATAAAGGTGTACCGCAGGTGCCGGGAGTTTTTGCTTTTAGATGAGCGTCAAGGGTGGCTGAGCCGCCCATTTGATCCCTCTGGAAGCCGATATCCCATGACAAACCTCCCGGATTCGCCGTTGGCGCTGAGCCCCGCCGAGATGCTGCGACAGGCCATCGCCCATCAATTCTCTGCACGGCCGACACTGCGCAGTGCTGTAAATGAGCTGCTTGAAAAAAAACTGACCAGCAAGCTAGGGCCTTGGGAAACCTTGCCGCCGCTCAATCAACTCAACATTGTGTGGACGGTTGATCAGCGAGAACAGGCGCTGAGTGTGCCGCGTCAGCGCGTGTTGCTCGAGGCGGTGCTTGAACATATCGCCTGTGCAACGCCCCTTGACTACACGTTTTATGAACCCCGGCAATGTTTTCTGGCACAGGTGCCGGTTGGCGGTGTTGCGTCAGCGAGTGCTGCCCCTGTGTTGCCGATGACAACGGTAGAGCGCGTGATACGTGAGGTGTTGCGCGAGTGGAACAGGGCTTTTCAAACGGCAGTGGTTGATTATTGGAACCAGCCGACGGGGACCTTTCGCAGTCGCCAGCATTGGCTGGCCACGTTGCTGGGTGACACGTTGCTGTCCTCGGCCAATACCCGTGGCGGGCTCAGTGATGAGCAGATTGACGCGGTGCGCCAGATACTCAAGTACCCGGTGATCGAGGACCGATGGCGGGTGTTTGGAGCTGCTGAACGGCCCAGGGCGTATGTCGCCCAGTTGCAAGTGAGCCACGCACAGGCGACGTATGCGCCGCTCTCTCCCGATCTTCTTATCGCGCACAAGGTCGATGGCCACGAGCAGATGTTGCAATGCAAGCCATCCGGGGCTATCGAAGCCTTTGCAACGTGGAGTGCTTATGGCCGCATCATGGGCAGGATGCTGGGCGCACGTTACCTGATAGATTCGCTGACATGGAAACGCTACGAACCCAGCGGCAACTGCCTGCACACCCAGGCGATGATTTTGCTCAACAATCAGCTTGAGAGGGTGGCAGCCCTTGAACCGGCTTCACGGGTAAAGGACTGCACGGTAGCAATGCTTGAGCGCCAGCTTGGCGACCTAACGGACCTGAGCGCGGGGTTTGCCGATGAGGATGAAGCCGACGCCGTGTATGACGCGACGGTATTGGGGCGGGTGTTTACGGCGTTGCCTCAATGGTTACAACAGGCAAGCGAGGCTGATCGCTTTGTTTACCGCTCGCACGTTATTGACCTGGCCAATGTCCTGCGTAACGCCAAAGGCCAGACGTTTAACGACGGTATTGATGACCTGCACACGTACGCGTCCAAAGTCCTGCGTGAACAAATGTTCAAGGATCAGCCTTTGGCGCCCGGGTATTACTCGGACGACATCGAACTCGATTTTCTCGTGGCCAGTGGTCTGCCGGGCACCTCGGGCAGCGTGCACACGGTAACGTTCACGCTGACCGAGCTGGCGTTGCAAAACCTGGCCGCGATCCCCAGCGGGCACATGACGATTCGGCATCGGCATAATCAACTGATTCAAGACTGGTGGATGACGCCAACCTACGTGAAATCACTCATTCAACGGGTGAATGTGGGCGCCAAATACCCGCAATTGATCACGCGTTTGCTGATAGGTGATGCAGATGAGTCTGCGCGACGAGAAACACTTTTCGTTGATCAATTACGCGTCGCGCTGCCGATGCTGGCCCTGGAAAAACTGTTGAAGGGGGAGGGAGGGCTGAGCATGTGGGGTTACCGCTGTATCGCCGCATTGATGCAGGTCGACGTCGCCTCCAGAGTGCTTGACGGTCAGAGCGTCAGCATTAGCCCATTGGCGTTGTTGAGCACACCCAAAGCGGTCCCTGATTATGCGCGCAACATGTTTGTGATCGGCCTGACCCATGACCCCGACGGGCGTTGCGTATTGTATCGGCCATTGTTCAAGGCGGTGTTGCTTGAGTTTGCGAGCGCGCAAGCCATGCTGGCTGCGATACGCGAGAAGGGGGACTTGCGCAGCAGCGTACTTGACTGGATGTCCGAAACGTCGCGCACCACGATGGAGGCCGGTGTTTTGAGCCTGGTCAATGTGCGTCTAAAGGCATCTGAGACATTTTATCTGCGTCCTTTAAGCAGTCCTTTTCTGCATGATTTGTTTATGGAAACCGCCCTGACATTGATTGAGTTGGCTGATCGCCAATCGGTGTCGAATACGGAGAGCCGATGGGCAATCCTCAAGGAAGGGGGCTGGTTACTTTTCAATACGGTGGTGCCGTTATTGCGCGGACCGGTAGCCGTATTCTCTTGGGTATTACTCACTGTCTCCGCGCTTAAGCACGATATCGAAGCGCTTGGCAGTGACAGTGAAGACACCAGGGCACCGGCAATTATTGACCTGCTTTTTAATATCGGGATGGTGTTGCTGCATGTGACTCAACCCGTACCGTCCAGCGATGAGCCATTGCATGAGGTAGCGAATGTCGCACCGCGGTTGATCGGCCCGGCGGTGCGCCCGCCCGAAGTGGCCTTCGAACCTGACTCAGTCAAGGTTGAACAGGGGGTCACTTATTTTTCCAGCGTCGCGGTGGGCAATCAGCACAGTGCGCTGGATTTCTCCTGGTTCAATAATCCGCGTATCTATTTGAACGAAACGCATCTCACGTGGCTGGACCGTAACCAGGGAGTCGACCCGGGTGAGCGCGACCCGGTCGCGCAGGGTCAGTACAAGGGCTTGTATATCATTGACAACACATGGCACGCCATGATCAGAGGCCACAGTTATCAGGTATCCCTTGAGGATGAGGGCGTAGTGCTGGTCAGCCCTAAAGACCCGACTCAAACAGGGCCATGGATCCGCCCAGACTCAGCCGGAAACTGGGACTTTGACACGGGTATGCGCTTGCGTGGAGGGGGGCCCAAGACCCGCCGCGAACTGGCAGCGCAAATGGCGCTGCGCAACAGGCGTATCAATGAGTTGAATAACAAATACTTTGCGTTCCATGACAGGGAGCAGGAGATCCATACCCAGCTCAGTGATGCGCGGACAAAGGCAATTGAAACGCAAGAAGGCGATTTAAGTAAGCAACTGACCTATCTCGAAAAAACATTGCGGGTCAAAAGCCTGAGATCGCTTGCCGAGAAAAGCCGTGCGGAATTTGCAGTGGAGCACGCGAACTTCAAGGAGCGACACGCGCTAATGAGCGAGGTTAAGGACCATATCCGCGAAGGCAACTTCAACGAGGCTTTTTTCGATTTTGCGACGGATATCGTCTACGCCCAGCACCTGTATATCGTCCATCTCGTTGCCTTGTACCCCGAATTCAGTGGGCCGCCAGAAGAGATTCTGGCCAGAAATGAGAGGGATCGTTATGCCAGCTTCAGGCGTGAACTCTTCAAGGCGCACCAGCAACACTTGAACGATTTTCGCGAACAGGTTCGGCTTCTGGAGGTGCTGCGCGAGTCCCCGCGTGTGGGTTATGCAATGGCCGAAAAACGGGTCAGCGCGATGGCGCTCATAGAGCGCCCTGATGGCACTCGACAGCAGGCTACGGAACTGGATTTTATGTCGATGCATCTGGGAATCCTGACCGATGTTGTTCCCGTGATTGCCTTTGGCGAAGATTGGCAAGCGCTGAGAGAAATTGTCTGGCCGTTGACGTTCTCCCTGCAAACGCATGCGCAATTGGCCGATACCAGCCTGTTCACGCACAGCGAACGTGTGGAAATCATGACCGATTTACAGGAGCGCTATGCCAGGGCGCAGGACGCGCTGGCCATTTTGCACCTTGAGGTGGGATACCGCTTCAATCGGGTCGAATACAACCGGTTAACAGAAATGATTGAAGGGTTCAGCCTCAAAATTGAACAGCAACTGGCTGAAGAGGCCCGGCGACAAACGGAGTGGCTTCCATCGCAACCCAATCCCTCGCGACGGGTGCATCCGGCCTCCAGAATCATCAAAACCCGCAAACATGGTGTTTTGATTGGTGTGGCGCGCCCCCGCGCGTCCGATCAAGAGCCGTTGGAAGTGGAAGTGGGTGATTCTCTTCTGCGCGAACCGATAGATCGACCGATGAGCCCGGGTGCGAGCCTGCCCAGGATGACCTTTCGCGAGTCATCGCCCAACCGCTGGGAGGCCATAGAACCAATAATGGCCCCTGTGCCAGCCCGTGCGCTGGGTGTCATTCGCGCCCAATGCAATGAGTTGTTGAGCAAGGTTGACCCCAAGATCAACCGCGTGAAGGTGTACGCCAATAACTCAAAATATCCTCTGGAACTTGAAGAAATTCTGGAGCGAGACGCGCAAAAGCTTGATGCACTGATCAGCGAGATAGAGCGTGGCTTTGCGCACGAGCCGGTTCAGCAAAAACCCAAGCCAGGCACCCCCCAGTCATTGCTCAAACGTTTGCGTGAGGGCGCGCACAAGCTACGCGAACAGGCGTTGTGGATCCTGAAGTCGTTGCCGCCGACCGAGGCAACTGTTGAGTTTTTACTGGACAAGGGCGATGTGCACCTGCTCAAAGATGGCGGTCGGGTCAAGATGTTTGGGCCTCGTAACGATTTCGTGCAGGAGTACCAGGTACTCAACAAAAAAAATCAGGTGGTGTGGTATGCCCATCTTCACTATGAAACCCTGAATGCGCCTGATAACCCGCCCACGGCGGCGCATTTCAAACTCAAGGATCAACGTAAAGTCAGCAAACAAAGCCTTGAAGCCAAAGCCAGGCCGGGTGAAAAAGTGCCTGAGGTGTATTACGGCAAAATCAGCCAACGCATGATTGTTGAGCGCTTTTTGCTTTGAATTCGCTGAGTGATCACTGTTTTGCGTGGGTAACTGCGACGGATTGACCTATCATTGCGCCTTTCTTACAGGTGATTGATGAATGAGCGATTCAAACCAGACCTTGCGCGCAGCCCTTGAAACCAGCGATATGTTGGTCATCGACGGGCTGCATGCCTGGGATTTCTCTCTGGACGATGTGCAATTGCTCATCACGTGCATGGACGGTCGCGCCGAAAAGCGCTGGAGCTTCAACCCGGCGCAGCTCGACGCGGCCGTATTCGACGACACGTTGCAAAGCTGGACCCTGACCGGTGACTGCGTAGAACACCGTCTGGTTTGCTTAAAAGCGCTGAAAGCCACGAACGATGACGATGATTACGAGGTCGCTGATGAAGCTTAAATGGTTGCCCTTGTTGATGGCCTCAAGTGTCGGCGCGATGTCGGCGCAGGCTGCATCTGAAAGCGAAGTCGAGCTGCTGGTCGGTTCCTATACCCAGGGCAAAAGCCAGGGCATTTACCGCCTGCAATTTGACAGCGATAAAGGGCGTATCACGCCCCAACCGCTGCAAGTGTTCAAGACGGATAACCCGTCCTGGCTGACCCTGTCCAAAGACCAGCAACGGCTGTTCGTGGTCAATGAGAACGGGCAAGGGCAGGCAGACATCGCGGGGCGCGTGAGCAGCCTGGCGATTGACCCAAAAACCAACCGTTTAAGCGCGATCAACCAGGTTAAAACCCTGGGCGAAGAACCCACCCACTCCAGCTTGAGCAGCGATGAGCGTTACCTGTTTGTAGCCAACTACGGCGTGCATGCTGACCCCGGCGGCAGCCTGGCGGTGTTACCGATCAGCGCGCAAGGTGAGTTGCAACCCGTGACGCAGATGAGCAGCCATCCGGCCAGCCGGATAAACCCTGAGCGCCAGATGTCTGCCCATGTGCACTCGGTGGTGTCGTCCCCAGATGGCCAGTTTGTCTATGCCAGTGATTTGGGCGCGGACAAGGTGTTTGTCTACCGTTACAATCCGGCTGCCAACCCCGAGCACCCGTTGGTCGCCGCAGAGCCGGCCGCTATCGAGTTGCCAGCGGGTAGCGGTCCGCGTCACCTGTTGTTCTCCAAAGATGGCAAGCACGCGTACCTGACCACTGAGATGAGTGCGCAGGTGTTTGTGTTTGATTACGACAAGGGTCAACTCAAGCAGCGCCAGGCCATTGAACTGGCCCAGGGTAAACCTGCGCAAAACCGTGCGGCTGGCGGCTTGCATGCGTCACCCGATGGCAAGTTCCTGTATGTGAGTAACCGGGGCAAGGCCAACGAAATGCTGGTGTTCAGCATTGACCCGGCCACTGGCGAGTTGACCGAAATTCAGCGGCGTTCGGTTGAAGGTGATCACCCGCGTGAGTTCGCCTTGAGCCCGAACGGCAAATTTTTGCTGATTGCCAATCAGATGAGCAACGCCATTGTGGTGCTTGAGCGTGACCCGAAAACCGGCCTGCTGGGCAAGACTGTGCAGACCCTTGAAATGGATGCTCCCTCTGACTTGAAGTTCATCAATCGCCCGTAAAGCGCGGGGTGCAGCGCTGTATCAATCACGCTGATACCCGCTAGTGCTGCAATGAATTTTTGCCGGATGACCCCCGGCGTTAAGTTGGCTCCACGGCCTGAAAAGGCAGCAAGCCAACTGAATCGTCGAGGGTTAACCATGAACTTCAATCTTTTCTCTGTGATTGCCGCGTCCGCCATCTCTGCCACCGTGGCTCTACCCGCCAGCGCCACACCGCTAGCCAGTGATAAAAAATCGATGGCCTACACGCAAAAATACCTTCAGCAAAGTGCGAACTTCTATGCCGCGCTGGATCACAAAACCCAACCCTGAAAGCACGTCAGGCTGACCGTTCGACAGGGGATGTGTTCGCACAATGACCGATCAAAAAATGGCACGAAGCCTGCAGGGTGTTGGTCGGTTAATCGGGGCGTTGCCATGAAGACGTCTAGGATTAATAGTGATTCCCGGGGGCGTCAAAATAATGTGTAGAAAATAATCGCCCTGCCACGGGAATAAGCCTGCGTGGCCTGTGTCTCATAGGCCATCCCAACTGTCGGCCCCGTGGCCGTGGAGTGCATTATGGTCGATCAGTTGCCGCCCCGGCGGCCTGCAAAATCCCCCTTGAGTTCGAGTGCTGCAGTGGTGCGTTTGGCCGGTATTGGTGCGGTCGTGGCCGTTATAGGTGCCGCGTTTTATTACGTAAATGGAACGTTCGACCCGCAACGGCTGCAACCCAAGAGTTTCGTCAACGCCCTGGAGCACAACAACGGCCTGCACCCTGGTTTCAGGCGCAACCACGCCAAAGGCATCTGCGTGGTGGGCTATTTCGAGAGCAACGGCGATGCGCAGGGCGTGTCCAGTGCGCAGGTCTTCCACCCGGGGCGTACGCCCGTGGTCGGGCGCTTTGCACTGCCCAGCGGTAAGCCGTATGCGCCTGACAGCAGCGTGCCACTGCGCAGCCTGGCGCTGCGTTTTACGCAAGCCAATGGCCAACAATGGCGCACCGGGATGAACAGCATGCCGGTATTTCCGGTGGGCACCCCCCAAGCCTTCTACCAAATGCTTCAAGCGGGCAGCCCTGAACCTTCAACCGGTAAGCCCAAACCCACCGCCATGCCCGCCTTTTTTGCCTCGCACCCCGAAACCGCCGCGTTTTTGCAATGGGTGAAAACAGCCAAACCTTCTGCCAGTTATGCCACTGAGCGCTACAACGCGATTAATGCCTTTTACCTGGTGAATTCGGCGGGCGAGCGCCAGGCGGTGCGTTGGGGCGTAGTGCCGCTGGATCAGGATGCACCCGGCGCCACTGCCCCGAACGAAGCCGATTATCTGCAGCAGGACTTGGTGCAGCGCATAGCCAACGGGCCTTTGAAGTGGCAGTTCAATTTGACCCTGGCCGAGGCGGGCGACCCGATTGAGGACGCCAGCAAAGCCTGGCCCGCTGCACGCAAAGTGATCACGGCGGGCACGTTGGTGCTCACCAGCACACAGGCGCAGAACAGCGGCGAATGCCGCGACATCAACTACGACCCCTTGATCCTGCCTGCGGGCATCCAGGCTTCCGCAGACCCGTTGCTGGCCGCGCGGTCTGCCGCCTACGCCAGTTCGTATCACCGGCGCACCGGTGAAGTTGATCAACTCCCTCAGGAGCCACGCCCATGAGCGCGCCTGTCTCTCACTTCGCGCCGTTGGCGCGCCTGCTGCACTGGCTGATGGCCTTGATGATCGTGAGCATGCTGTTTATTGGCGCGGGTATGGCCGCGTCGGTTTCAGAGCGGCACGTATGGCTGCTCAATCTGCATAAACCGTTGGGCATTGCGATTTTGTTGTTGGTGGTGGTCCGTCTGTTTGTGCGGTTTTCGACCCGGCAACCGCCACTGTCGGCCGATTTGCCTGCGGTGCAAGTGCTCGCGGCCAAAATGTCCCATGTGTTGTTGTATGCGCTGATGTTCACCTTGCCGCTTGTGGGCTGGGCGATGATCTCGGCGGCGGGTGAGCCGGTGATGCTAAGCCAATCGCTGCAACTGCCCGCCTTATTGCCCGCGAACGCCAAGACCTTCGCCTTCTTGCGCACCGCGCATACGTACTTGGCGTATTTACTGTTCTTCACCGTCTTGCTGCATGTGGCGGCAGCCCTGTTTCACGCGTGGGTACGACGCGACGGGGTGCTCAACAGCATGCTGCGTGGTAAAGACTGAGTTGTATGCCAGCAGCACTGCGCGCAGGCGTTGGCGCAGGCTGCGATCTTTCGATTCTGAAAAGCTCGCAGCCTGCGGCGGCTCCTGGAGCTGGAGGGGACGTGTTTCAGGTTTTAGCCATCACCCCGGTAAACAGCGCTGACGCCATAAAACGTTCCAGCCAGTGCTTAAGTTTTGGGTACGGTGCATGCGCAAACCACTCGCGGTCGACATGGGCGAACTGGCGTATGAACGGCGCCAGTGCCACATCGGCCAACGACAGGGTGGAACCTGCCAGGTAGTCGTCGTGCTCAAGCAGTGCCTCCAGGTGCTGCAAAAATGCAGCGCCTTGCGCCCGGTAATGTTCCATCGGGTGCTCGGGATAGCGGATGGCGTATTTGTAACGGTCGAGCCACACCTTGAACCGTGTGTCGTTGGCTTCGATCAGTTGGCTGACCAAGGGCTGCGCGGGTTGCAACCACTGGTCCGGGTCATGCTGGGCCAGCGCCCAATGCATGATGTCCAGGCTTTGCTCAATCACGCGCCCGTCGGCGCACACCAATACCGGCACGGTGCCTTTGGGCGAGAGGGCGAGCATCTGCGCAGGCTTGGCTTTTAAGCTCACTTCAACGATCGTCAACGGCACACCGCTGTAGCGCAAGGCCATGCGTGCGCGCATGGCGTAGGGGCAGCGCCGGAAGGAATACAGCAGGTTTTCGCTCATTTGACCTGCACCGTGCTTAACCCATTGCCTTGGCGCAGCACTTGGATCTGCACCGGAATACGTTCGTGCATTTCCTGAACGTGGGAAATAACCCCCACTTTGCGGCCTTGGGCCTGCAAGCCATCCAGCGCGTCCATCGCCAATTGCAGTGATTCGGGGTCAAGACTGCCAAACCCTTCGTCGATAAACAGCGATTCAATCTTCAGTGTGCTCGATGCCATCGAGGCTAACCCTAATGCCAGCGCCAAAGACACGAGGAAGGTCTCGCCCCCGGATAACGAATGCACGGAACGCAGTTCGTCGCCCATCTCTGTGTCCATGACCAGCAGGCCGAGCATGCTGCCCCCGCGTTTAAGGCGATAGCGGCGCACCAGTTGGCGCAGTTGTGCGTTGGCGTGATGCACCAACAGGTCGAGGTTGTAGGCTTGGGCAATTTTGCGGAACTTGTCGCCGGTGCTTGAACCAATCAGGTCGTTGAGGCGTGCCCAGCGCTGCCATTGCGCGTAGGCCTGTGCGGTACGTTGCGTGAGCGCCTGATTGGCGAGTTGACGACGTTCATCCTCTGCCTGTTGCGCGCGTAATTGCGCGCTCAGTTGTTCGCTGGCAGCCAGTTGCGTATTCAATTCGTTCAATGCGCCGTTCAGGGCGTCAGCGTCCAGGTTGCCATTGGCCTGGGCTTGATGCTGATTGAGACGCTGCTCGCGTTCTTGTATCAGTACGCGGGCTTGTTCCAGTGCTTTTTCGCTGTGTTGTATGGCTTGACGCAGCTCGCGAACCTGAGGGTCGTCATACGCCAGTAACTGCTCCAGGCGTGCGTCATCGACGTCGCTGTGTGCCGCGCGCCATTGGGTGACGTGCGCGCTCAACGTGGCGTGCTCGTGTTGCAGCGCGTGCAAGCGCTCGTGTTGCGCCTTGATTTGCGCCGCCAACTGGATGAGTTGGCGGTTTGTGTCATGCAGCGCCTCACTGGCGTGCGTGTGGCTGGCGCGAGCCTGCTCGACGGCCTGATCGAGCTGCTCTTGCCAGAGGTGGGCACTGGGGTGATCACCCAGCAGGTTTTGCAGGGTATGTGCGCTGGCGTGTTGCTGCGCCGTGACTTCAGCCACGTTGTGTTGCACAGCGTCCCGTTGTTTGAGGCGATTGGCCTGCTGGTCGGTTTCGCGTTCGATCTTCTGGCTGCGGTCCGTGTTTTCTGCCTGTTCTTCGCGCAGTTGCTCGCATTGGGCAAGGCGTTCGGCAATGTGTTGATCGAGGCGCATAAAGCAGGCGGCGCTGTCGTCGCGCAGAGCAGCAAACACCTGAGCAGGCAGCAGGCTGCTAAACGCTGTCAGTTCCTCGTCAAGGCGCTGGGCGTCCGCCTTGAGGTGTAATTGCTGTTCGGCCAATTGTTGCGCCGCCTGTTGGCTGGCTTCGCTATGGCGCTGGATCTCGTGTTGCAGTTGAGCGGCGTCTTTTTGCACGGTGAGCAGGGCGTTTTGGCGCTGCTCGTCTTGCGTGATGCGGTACTGCAACTGTTCAAGACGCTGGGTCAGCCAAGGTTCGCGCCTGGCTGGCAGTTGCGCCTGCCATTGCGGGTAGTGCGGGTGCTGTTCAAGGCTGGGCGCGAGGGCCTGCTGATCGTCTACCAGTTGTTGATGTTGCAGGCGCAATTCGCGCAATTGGGCATTCAAACCGCTGACGTTGTCGCGCAATTGATCAAGGGTTTTTTTGAGTGCCTCCACAGCCTCACGGGCTTTGGCTTCTTCCTCTTCATCGTGACGTGTCAGGCTCTGCAACAGCGCTTGGGGCGGGTGATAGGGGTGTTCGTGGCTGCCACACACCGGGCACGGCTGATCATCTTGCAACTGTTCGCGCAGCTCTTCGACGCTGGCAGTGCGGGCCAGGCGCTGGCGCTCAAGCAGTTGGCGGGTGATGTGCAGCGCCTGCTCGGCGCTCTCGTAGTGTTTTTTGGTCTCCGTGCCTTGTTCGATCCGTTGCTCGCGCTCGGTTTGCAAGGCTTGCAACTTGCTCTGAAGTGCCTGCAAACGGGTATCCAGCGCCTGCTGGCTGTGGCACAAGCGCTGTAAGTCTTCGACGTCGCGCTGTTGCTGGCGATTGTCTTTGAGCAGGCTGCCCAATGTGTGGATTTGTTCGTTGAGCGCCTGCGGCTCGGCCACGGCTTCCTGGAACAGAATCTCCAGGCTGTCACGCAGTTGCGTGATCTGTTGCGCGGCCTGCAAGGCGCGTTGCTCAAGGGCGGGCAGTTCCTGGCGCCCGGTGCTCAGGGTATTGCTTAAACGCACTAACTGTTGCAAACGGGGGCGATACGCATCCCACGCATTGGCCAGAGGCGCCAGCTCAGCGCTGTGCTCAAGCTGTTGCGCAATCAGGGCCAGCTGTTCGACGCTGTGCTGATGGCGCTCGAGCAGCGTATTCAAGGCCTGTTGGCCGGTTTCACAGGCTTGTTCGGCTTGTTGCGCAAGGGTGCGTTGTTTGTCCAGTTCTGCGTTGAGTCGCTGAAGGTTGGCCTGTTCCACATGCGCCTGTTTGAGTCGCGGCGCGCTGTCCTGTTGCTGGGTTTGCGCCTGGCTGGCCGCCAGGCGTGCGCTGTCTAGCGTCTGTTCAAGCTGCAACTGCTGTGCGTGAAGCGTCGCGTGCTGGTGTTCCTGCGCGGCCATCTGCTCAGCCATTGGGCTGAGTTGTGTGTCCAGCGCTGCCAACTGTGCGAACTGATGGCGTTGCGGCGCCAATTGCTCCAGCAGGTCAAGGGTCTGGCGCGGCTCGTCTTGGGCCGCCCATTGGGTTTGTGCCTGTTGCAGTTGCTCGGCGGCGCTCTGTTGCTGATCGCGCAGCTCGCGCAAGGTGGCAAGCCACGCGTGCTGCTGCTCCAGTTGCTTGAGCTGTTGTTGCCGGGCCTTGAGCTGTTGTTGCGAGTGATTGAACTGTTGATCCAGTTCGGCGCGCGCTTGCGGCGCCAGCGGGGTGATCCCGACCGCCTGATCCTCAAGCTGCTTGTGCACCTCTTTGGCCTCCTTGGCCTTGTCGAAAGCACGTTTGCCCAGGCGGGTGTAGAGCGCGGTATCAGTGAGTTTTTCCAGCAGTTCACTGCGTTCGTTGTCGTCCGCTTTGAGGAAGGCGCTGAACTCGCTCTGCGCCAGCATCACGGCGCGTGTGAACTGCTCGAAGTTCAAGCCCAGTCGTGCTTCGAGCTGAACTTTGTAATCACCCTTTTGGCTGGCCAGCAACTGGTCGCTGTCCAGGTCACGCAAGCTTTGACGACTGGCTTGCAGTTTGCCCGTGGCCTTTTCGCGGGCGCGGTTGGCCTCCCAGCGGGCGCGATAGCGACGCCCGTCGATGCCGATAAAATCGACTTCGGCATACCCTTCGCCCGTGCCCCGGCGCAGCAAGGTACGCGGGTCGCCGGTGGCGATCTCGCCATCGAGGTCGGGCACTTTGGCATCGCGGCCGGTGTTGTTCAGGCGCGGGACGGCACCAAACAAGGCCAGGCACAACGCGTCGAGCAAGGTGCTTTTACCGGCGCCCGTGGGGCCGGTGATGGCGAACAGACCTGCACTGGCCAAAGGTTCGGCGGTGAAGTCCAGCTCAAAGGGACCGGCCAGCGAGGCCAGGTTTTTCAGGCGGATGGCAAGGATTTTCATGGTTGTTCGCCCTCCAGCTGGACTTCTTGCAAGAGCACGGCAAAGTCCTTGAGCGTTTGTTCGCAGGCCTGGCTGGCGTAATGGTCTTGCCAGGCGCGGCTGAACAGCTCTTGTGGGGTCAGTTGGTCAAGCTCGATCAGACGCGTACTGTCGTCATCGTTGGCGCGGCTGCCGCTGCCTGCGTATTCGGCGCTGATGCGAACCAGACGCACGGCTTTGCCTTGCAGCGCGGTTTCGATTTGCTGGCGCAGGTCGGGCTGCGGTTCATCAAGCACCACGCGCACTTCAAGCCACGGCTGACGCTGTGTGTCGGCCAGCAGGTCAACTTCGGGCAATTGGCTTACATGGGTAAGAATCTCGGCCAGCGCTGCCGGACCGATGCGTTGCAGGTTAACGGCGCGCGGGATCAGCCGTGGTTCGACGCTGACCAGTGTTTCGCCGTCCAGTGTCACGTCAAGAATTTGATGCGCGTAGCTGATTTCCGAAAAGGACAGGGGGATGGGTGAGCCGCAGTAGCGAATGCGTTCTTCAGCGTTGACCCGTTGCGGCTTGTGCAAATGGCCAAGCGCCACGTAACTGATGCTCGGGCCGAACAGGCTGGCGGGCAAGGCTTCGGCATTGCCGATAATCAGGCTGCGCTCTGAATCTTCAGACACCGAACCCCCGGCCATGTGAGCGTGGCTAATGGCGATCAGCGCTTGACCAGGGACGCGTTTGGCGTTGGCCGCCTCGATCAGCCATTCATGGACTTGGCCAATGCCCCGCAGATAATCGTCGCCCAAGTGTGCGCCCGTGACTTCGGCGGGCCTCAAAAAGGGCAATGCCAGGCACCACGCGGCGATTTTGCCGCTCGCATCGGGCAAAGGAATCAGCAGGCGCTCAGCGTCGAGTTGACCCTCATCGAGCCAGAGCACCCGGCCAAGCGCGTGAGTGCGCAGGCGCCGCATCAAGGGCGCGGGCAACTCGATGCGCGAGCCGGAGTCGTGATTGCCGGCGATCATCACGATGGTCAGCTTGGGTTGTTGTTCGTGGGCGCTGACAATGAAGTCGTAGAGGCGCTCTTGCGCTTTGACCGGCGGGTTGACGGTGTCGAAGATGTCGCCGGCAATCAGCAGCACATCGGGCTGCTCGCTGGCCAGTTGGGCCAATAGCCAATTGATAAAGCAGGCGTGTTCGAAGTCGCGTTCCTGGCCGTGGAGGTTTTGCCCCAGGTGCCAGTCGGAAGTGTGAAACAGGCGCATAACAGAATCCGGTTAGAAAAGAGGGTCAGCGGTATTGACCACACCTTGAAATTATTTGGGGTAAAGCGGCGGCAGGCTGCTCGGCTCGCTGGCCAGGTCCTGTTCGCGCTCGGTCGCAGGGATGCTGCGAATCGCTTTCCACAGTTCTTCGCCTTGCCAGTGCTGGCCGGTTTCGCTGTAGAGCGCGCCATTGAGGCCGTCCAGCGCATCACTCAACAGCACAAAACGCGCGGCCATGTCGGCCAGTGTCTCGGGTTGTTGGCGTGCCCAGGCATCCAATGCCTGACGGGTTGCCTGCGGGTCATTGGCCAGGCACGCGCGTTTGAGGTCATCCAGTAACGTGCGCGGGCTTGGCCCGGTTTGCGCCGCGCGCAAAATGGCCGGTTGCCGGCGGGCACGCCACCAAAGCCCAAAGCCGATCAACGTGGTGCTGGCCAACACCAGGGTGCTGAGCTGCCATAGCCACAACGGTGAGTCATCGCTCAAGGTCTGCGGGGTGTTATGGCTGGGGGTATCGACGGCAAGCTCGGGGTTTGCCGCGACTTGCAAGGTGCGCGCCGGTAGATAACTGCGCTCTAGCCGGTCTTCGTGGGTGTTCCACCACACCACTTCGACGGCGGGCAACTCAACCTGGCCCACGCGGGTGGGCACCAGTGCTTCGCGCTCTTCGCGGCTGCCGATCAGGCCGTTTTCAGTGACTTGATTGCTCAGTTGTGGCAGGTCGGGGTAGCGCCGCAAGCCGTTGACGTCGGTGGTGGTCAGCGCAGGCAATTGTGCACTGGACAGACCTTCGGCTTTTAGCGTCAAGGTGCGCGTCAGCGAGTCACCGACCCTGCAATGGTCTGGCTCGGGGTTCCAGGTTTCGCTGACGCTGAGGCTGCGCGCCGGCAACCAAGCCGCATTGGTCGGGTAATCCTCTGGCTTGGGCTTGACGTTCAGCGGAATGTCGGAAGAGGTGACGTGCACCAGTTTTCCGGGCTTTGGCCCAAGCGGGGCGGGAGCGGTCGATTGCTGGCTGTCGACTTGCGTGGCGCTGAAGGTTTGGGCCGGGATGTTTAGCTCACCGCTGTGCTGCGGGTAGATACCGTATCGGGTTTCGATCACGCCATGGCGCACGCCATTGATGAGTTTTTCGTAGGTGCGCGACTCGCCCAGTTGCTCGACAAGGGCATCGCTCAGGTGCAGGGGCGTGAGGCTGCTGTCGTCATACAGCGCCACCGAATGATAAATGCGCAAGGTCAAAATGGCTTGCGCCTGGACGTACACGCTCGGCTGGTCGAGGCTGGACTCGATAAAAACCGGGGCCAGTTGCGCTTCACTGGTCTCACTTTGCGTGACATTCAGGCTGATGGGCTGGCTGCGGTAATCGCCCACTTGCAGCGGAGGAATGATCACCGTGCCGGTTTGCTTGGGCTGCAGGGTGATGATCCAGCGGGTATTGGCTTTGTTGGTGTCACTGAGGTTGGTCAGTTGATTGACTTGCCGCGTACCACGCACTTCAAACAGCGCGTTGAGGGGGGAGAGGTCGGGTTTGCCAAACAGCGTGGCGTCGGTGGATTCCAGTGTCAGCTCGACGGTTTCACCCGAATTGAGTTGGTCGCGATCAACACGGGCGACCAGCCCTGCGGCGTAGGCAGGCAGGGCCGAACAACACAGCAAAAGTAAAAAGGCGCAAAGGCGGTTCATTGGGGCGTGTCCTGATGTTGCTGCTGTTCGTACCAAAATTTGCGTCGCAACAGTTCACTGGGGTTGTCGGGGATCTGTTTAAGCCATTGCTCAAGCGCCTGACGGTGTTCTTCGTCGATTGACGGCGTCACAGGCGCGGCTGGCCCGGTGTCGGGTTCGGTGCCGGGCGGGCCAGACGTGGCCGGTGTGCCCTCAGGGGGGGTGGCTTCGTGCAGGTTGGCCTCACCGGCAGGCACGTCCTCTTGCTGGTTTTTCACCGCCGCCCCGGCGTTGGTCGCGGTGTTGCTGCTGACCGCGGTGTCGGATGCGGGTGGTTCGGCGCCGGGTTCGGGTTCTTTTTCGGGCGTGACGGGAGGCACGTCGTGTTTTTGTGCCAGCACCGACTCGATCAACGCCTTGTTTTGTGCGGCGGCTGACAAATCGGGTTGTAACTCCAGCGCTTGTTCGTAGGCATCGATGGCGGCTTCCAGCTCGCCACTCATGGCCAGTGCATTGCCACGATTGTAGTGGGCGCTGGCACTGTTGACTTCAGCAAAGCGCAAGGCAGCCGCAGCGTAGTCACCCGCCTGATACAACGCTAAACCTTGCCACATAGGGTCTTTGAAGTGTTCGACGGCTTGCAGGGGTTTTTTCTGCTCCAGCAGGCGCTGGCCCTGTTGGTCTGCGCGCAACCACAGATCGGTGAAACTGAAGGCATAGCCGGGCTGCGGCAGCATAAACAACAACGGCAGACAGAACAGCCAGCCGCGGCGACCGGCACAGGCAGCCAGCAGCAACAGGGGCAGGAGTAGCCAGTAACCTTGGTCGGCCCACGTATCCAGACGTTGGGTCTGGCCGTTGTCGCGCAGGTGCTGCGGGCCGTCCAGCAGGCCAAGCCCGCGCAGGTCGTTGTCATCCAGCCGAGCCTGGCGGTAGCGCCCGCCGACATCCATCGCAAACGCGCGTAGGCCGGGACTGTCGAGGCGCGGCAGGAGGATCGCGCCCTGATTGTCCTTGAGCAACTGCCCGTTTTCGTCGACCACTGGCGCGCCTTCGCGGCTGCCGACGCCGAGCATCAGTAGTTGCGCGGTGTGGCTGCCCAGTGCCTGGCGGATGCCTTCACGTTCCTGCTCGCTGAGGGATGAGCCAATCAGCAATAAGCGGCCCTGACCCAGCGCACCCTGATTGAGTAATTCAAGGGCTTTGACCACCGCGAGATCGGCGCGATGACCCGGTTGCGGCATGATCGAGGGTTTCAGGGCTTCGAGCAGATTGCGGCTGGTGGCCAGGTCGTCCGACAAGGGCACCAGCGTGTGGGCGCTACCGGCGTAGACAATGACCGCGGTTTGCGCGTCGTTACGGCTTTGCAGCAGGTCGTAGAGCTTGCGCCGCGCTTGCTCCAGACGATTGGGCGAGCTGTCGGTCGCCAGCATGTCGGGGGTCAGCTCGAGCATCACCACCAGCGGATCGGCGGGCTTTTGCGTGGATTGTTCCACCCGCTGCCAGCTGGGCCCGAGCAAGGCCAGCAGGGCCAGCAGCCAGGCCAGCCCGAGGGCGATCCAGGGCAGTTTGCTGTCGCGGCCATTGCCGCCACTCAGCAGCACGGGTTGGAACGCTGCGGGCAGAATCATCTGCCAGCGGCCTGCGCGTTTTTGACGGTGCCACAGCTTCCACAGCAGCCAGCCGAGCAGCGGCAGGGCCAGTAGCCATTCGGGGCGAAACCAGTGCGGCCAGAGCGCGCTCATCGACGCCTCCGCAAGCGCAGTCGCTTGAGACGTTCACGCCAGTCAGGAGGGGGTTGCAGAAAGTGCTCCTTGCTCAGCCAGCGTTGCATCAAGGTATTGGGCCACAGCTCGCGGATGACCAGCAGCGCGCTGAGCAGCAGGGCGCAAGCCAGTGGCCAGCTGTAGAGCGCCTGCGCCGGACGCGCTTGTGTGGGTTGTTGGGCGACGGGTTCAAGTTGGTCGAGGGTGTCTTTGATCGCCGCCAGTTCTTTGCCATCGCGGGCGCGAAAGTATTGGCCACCGGTCAAGGTGGCGATTTCTTGCAGTGCAGGCTCATCCAGGTCGACCCCCGGATTGATCCCGAACAGGCCCTGGGCGCTGTTTTCTTCAGGGTCGGCGCCGATGCCGATCGGGTAGATTTTGACCCCTTCTTCGGCTGCCAGTCGCGCGGCGGTGAGCGGGTCGATTTGCCCGCCATTGTTGGCGCCATCGGTTACCAGAATCAGCACGCGGCTTTGCGCCGGGCGCTGACGCAGGCGTTTTAAGGCCAAGCCAATCGCGTCGCCGATCGCTGTGTTTTTACCGGCAATGCCGATTCGCGCCTCGTCGAGCCATGTACGCACGGTGTGTCGATCGAACGTCAGAGGCGCTTGCAGATACGCCTGACTGCCAAACAGGATCAGACCTACGCGATCACCTTCACGGTTTTCCAGAAAGTCTCCGAGCAGGCTTTTCACCAGGTCTAGGCGTGTCACGTCTTCGTCGTTCCACTGCATGTCCGGGAAATCCATTGAGCCGGACACATCCACGGCGACCAATAAATCACGACCGCTGGCCGCAATGGGTAATGGCTCGCCCAACCATTGCGGGCGCGCAGCTGCGCTCAGCAGGAGTAACCACAACACGATAAACGGGGTTTGTTGACGCCAGGAAGGCAAGTTGGGGCGAGCTTTGCGTCGTGCCAGTTCTTCAAGATCACTGAGGAAGCTGACGTTGAGTGCAGCCTCGCCACTGTCGGCCGCCGGCAGCAAGACCCGCATCAGCCAAGGTAACGGGAGCAAGGCGAACAGCCACGGCCAGGCGAACTCAAACATGTTTGCGAATCCAGGTTTCAACGGCTTGATTGAGCCCGGCGATGGCTTTGTCGTCGAGTTTGCATTCGGGTTTGTAAGCGCCTTCTACCAGCACCATCCAGCGTGTCAGCCCGGCAGCGGGGCAGCGGTTGTCTAAAAACGCCAGCCATTTACGGCCGTTGAGCGTATGGCTTTGGCTGTAAGGGTAGTGATTGCGGCACAGACGTTTGAGCAGGCCGTTGAGCTGTTGCAGCCAGGCGCCTGCGGGTGCGCCATCGTATGGCTTGGGCAAGCGTGCCAGTTCCTCGAGGGCTGCCAGGCGCACCGGGTCCAGAGGCTGCTCGGCGCGGCTTGACTGGCGTTTGGCAGGCAAGTAGCGACGCAACCACCACAAGGCCCAGCCCAGCGCGGGCGCCACAATGAGCAGCAGCCACCAGCCGGGGGCGGGAGGCCAAAAGCCAATTGCAGGAGGCAGGATCAGAGGCTGTAGCTGTTCGAGTTCTTTCATAGGGTTTTGCCGGGGCGCTTGGCATTCAGGTATTCGCGCAGTTGCTCGATCATTTCGTTTTGCGTGCTCAGGGGCATGAGCATGACCCTAAGCTTTTGCGCGAGCAGTTCCCAGCGCGCAATTCGGGCTTCGGCCTGAGCACGGTACGCTTGACGTAAATCGTAGTTGAGGGTGTCCAGTTCAAGTAATGCACCGCGCTCGGCAAAGCGCAGCAGTCCGGCGGCGGGCAGGGCATGGTCCAGCGGGTCGGACAAGGGCAACAGCATCAGGTCGCAATGGCGAGCCAACAGGCTCAGTTGTTGTTCGGCTGCATCGGTGAGTGCCCGCTCGTCACAGATCACAATCACCAGACTGCCGGGGCGCAGCACTTCGCGGGCGCGGATCAACGCCATGCCCAGTGCATCGCGGTCTGATTGAACTTCGGTGTGCAATGACTGGTTGACCCGTACCAGACGGTTCAGCAGTTGCAGCAAACTCTGCTTGTTGCGCCGGGGTTTGATTTCATAGTGCTCGTGGTCGCCAAATACCAGCCCGCCCACCCGGTCGTTATGGCCCAATGCAGCCCAGCCGATCAGGCTGGCGGCTTGTGCGGCCAGCACTGATTTGAACATCAGGCCGGAGCCAAAAAATAATCGCCGGCTTTGTTCGGCCAGGATGAAGATCGGGCGTTCTCGCTCTTCATGGAACATTTTGGTGTGGGGTTCTTGGGTGCGGGCCGTCACGCGCCAGTCGATGGTGCGCACATCGTCCCCGGCCTGATACACCCGCACTTGATCGAAGTCGACGCCGCGACCGCGCAGTTTTGAGTGGTGCAACCCCACCAGCGGGCTGCGCTGGCTGGGGGAGGCAAACAGTTGCACTTCGCGCACCCGGTGACGCATCTCGATCAATTCGGCGAGGGTGACGCGAATGCCGGGTTCGGCGGGCAGGGGGTTGTTCATCGGTCAGGCAACGGCAACGACGTCGAGGATGCGCTGTACCACGCGGTCTTGGTCAATACCGGCCGCCTCGGCTTCAAACGACAGGATGATGCGGTGGCGCAGTACGTCGAACAGTACGGCCTGGATGTCTTCGGGGCTGACGAAGTCACGCCCGGCCAGCCAGGCGTGGGCCCGCGCGCAGCGATCCAGCGCAATGGAGCCGCGCGGGCTGGCGCCGTAAGCGATCCAGTCGGCCATTTCAGGGTCAAATTTACCGGGGGTGCGAGTGGCCATGATCAACTGCACCAGGTATTCCTCCACGGCATCCGCCATGTACAGGCCGAGGATTTCCTTGCGTGCAGCAAAAATGGCTTGCTGACTGACCCGGCGCTCGGGTTTGGTTTCGCCGTTCAGGGCTTCGCCCCGCGCCTGCTGCAAGATGCGCCGCTCGACAGCGGCGTCCGGGAAGCCGATTTTGACGTGCATCAGGAACCGGTCGAGCTGCGCTTCTGGCAGGGGGTAGGTGCCTTCCTGCTCAATCGGGTTTTGCGTGGCCATCACCAAAAACAACGGTGACAGCTCGTAGGTGCTGCGCCCGACGCTGACCTGACGTTCAGCCATGGCCTCCAGCAGGGCCGACTGCACCTTGGCCGGGGCACGGTTGATTTCGTCCGCCAGCACCAGGTTGTGGAAGATGGGGCCTTGCTGAAATACGAAGCTGCCGGTTTCGGGACGATAGATCTCGGTGCCGGTGATGTCGGCAGGCAACAGGTCAGGGGTGAACTGGATGCGATGGAACTGTGCTTCGATGCCTTCTGCCAGCTCTTTGATGGCCTTGGTTTTGGCCAGGCCGGGCGCGCCTTCGACCAGCATGTGGCCGTCAGCCAGCAAGGCGATCAGCAGCCGGTCGATCAGTTTTTCCTGACCGAGAATCTGCGTGGAAAGAAAGGTTCGCAGCGCAAGCAGCGCTTCACGATGTTCCATCGATGACTGTTCCTGAAAAGGACACCGACGGCGTAAACGTTACGCCGGGGCTGGGGGCGTTACTTTAATCCATTGCAGGGCTTTGGGACTAATGGGAGTGGGGCTTTTTATGGAAAAAGCCCAAAACAAGCGGGTTGTTGAGAATGCTGCTTATTTGGAACGGTCCGCTGGTCGTTATTGGTTCTGCGCGAAGTGCTCGGCCAGCAGTGCGGCGAAAGCGTCTCGTGCCGTGTGGCAGCCGGTTTCGTTATGCCAGACCAATACGTTTTGCACCGCGGGCAGCTCAGTGAAGCGGTAGGTACTGAGCGCAGCCCATGCGCCAAATCGCTCAAGGATGCCCTCGGGGACGATTGCCAGCCCGGCGCCTGCGCCCACACACCCGATAATGCTGCCCCAGTTGGCGTAGTCAACGCGGTTGATGTGCAAGCCGTTATCGTTGAGCCAGTGCTCCAGCGTTGCGCGATAGGGGCAGCCTGGCGGCCACATGAACACCGTTTGCTGGCTGATAGCCTGCAAGTCAGGCAAAGGGGGGTGGTTGGGGCCGGTTATCAGTACCAGCGGTTCGTGGTACAGCGCACAGGTGTGGAGTTTTGGATGTTGAACGTCGATGGCCACAATCGCGGCATCAAGGCGGTGATGCTGAATGTCATCGAGCAGTTGCGGCCATTGCCCGGTGATCAGTTCCAGCGTGACGTCGGCGTATCGTTGATGGTATTGGGCCAGTAACGGGGGCAGTCGGCCTGTCGCGCAAGATTCAATGGCGCCAATGCGTAGCTTGCCGTTGGGAATGGCATCGGGCTTGACCGCACGTTTGGCTTGATCAACCAGCGACAAAATACGTTCGCAATAGCCAAGGAACAATTCGCCGGCGGGGCTGATGCGTAAACCGCGTCCGGCACGGGTAAACAGCGCCGTGCCCAGTTCACTTTCCAACTGTTTGATGCGCGTGGTGATGTTGGACGGAACGCAGTGCAGTTGCTGGGCGGCCAGCGCAATACTGCCGCACTCTGCCACGGCCTTGATCATCCTGAGTTGGTTTAATTCCAAGGTTCACTCCTAAAGAATTCAGAACTCGCTATCTATCACTTGTGGGTTAACGCATGCCTGACAGAATTTGAGTTCTGCACACACTGGCGCTGACGACACTGTGCGTTGGCGCGTTAAAAGATAACGGCTGTGTAAGCGAGGTCAATATGAACATCACAACAACAAAAGTCGAGGCGTTGGCGCACACCGTGTTTACCCATGGCGCACTGAATAATGCGTTTTATCAACGCTGGCTCAATGAACGCATGGGCTTTGATGAGGTTGAAATATTTGCCCGTAACTACTGGGCCAGAACTCGGCGCACCGCCACGATGGTGGCGCTGTCACTGTTGCGCGCCAACACCTTGCCCGCGCGGGTCGAGATTGTTAAAAACCTCTACTCGGAACTGGGCGGGGGTGACGTGCACAAGGTGCACAGCGTGCTGTTACGCAGTTACTTGCTGGACGTGTTGAGCCGTTTGGCCGGGCGCCCTTATTCATTGGCCGAACTTGAAGCCGTGCCGGTATTGCCCTCCACACAGTTATTTATTGAAGAGCAGGAGGCGTTATATGCGCCGCACGGGTTGGGGCGTCCCGACAGTTATGTATTGGGGGCCTTGTTGGCGCAAGAGTGGTTGGCGTATTCCATGTTGACGCGCTTGTACGAGGGCGCACGTAATTATCAGCACTTGTATACACACAATGATGAGTTTCATGAGCAGTGCGAATACTTTCATGTTCATATTGGCGAGGCTGAAAAAGAGCACAAAGTACAAGCCGTTAAAGCCGCCGCCCTTGAGTGTTGTACTGAGCAAGACCTGGAAGGTCTGAAGGTGGGTTTTAATCGTTTTCTGTCGATCACCGAAAATTATTGGAATGGCATGGCACTTGCCATGTCGGCCTCATCGATGACGGCGGCCCGCGCTTGAAGTGTTCGCCGTCGATCAGGCTTGCCGCCGCCGCAGGGGCAGTGGTGCTGTGCTGGGCCTATTCACCGATAGGCATCCATATCGGTTTGCAAAGTTACAGCCCCGGGCATCTGGCTTTGCTGAGGTTTCTGGTCGCTTCGTTGTTCATGGGCGTTGTAGCGTTGTTTATAGGCATCGGGCTGCCTCGGCGGGTGGACATTCCCTGGCTATTGCTGCTGGGGTTGTTCGCTATTGTTTTTCATCATGTGGCGTTAAACATGGGGCAGCGCTGGGTCAGCCCCGGAGCCTCCAGTGTGCTGGCGCAGTCAACGCCCATTTTCAGCACGCTGATTGCCGCGCTCTGGCTCAAAGAGTCTGTCAGCGTGTGGCGTTGGTGTTGGGTGGGCGTGGGGCTTGTGGGCGCTCTGGTGGTCATTTGGGGGGATAAGGGGCTGGGTAGCTTTAAGCCTCAAGGGTTGCTGATCTTGCTTGCGGCGCTGTCGTGGAGTGTGTATTTCACCCTGCAAAAACACTACTCCAGCCGCTACAGTCCCTTGACTATCGTGTGCTACACCATTTGGGCCGGGACCTTGCTGCTGGGTGTGTATGGGCCGGGGCTTGGCCAGGCAGTGATTAATACACCGTTACGCGTCAATGCAGCCGTGCTGGTGCTGGGGGTATTTCCCAGTGCGCTGGCTTATCTGTTTTGGGCCTATGTGCTGGCGCATACCGACGTCAGCCGCGCGGTGGGCGTGATGTACCTCGTACCGCCGGTCGCCATGCTGATGGCGGCCTTGATGCTGGGCAGCACAGTCACGGCCGGGGTTCTGCTGGGCGCCGCGATTGTATTGACCAGCGTGTTTGCAATGCGCAAAGAGCGCTGACGGCGCCTGTTCATCACGCTGAACGATAGAAGCCCTGAGCGTTATGCCATAGGGCTTTACGTGCCCCCGGTGCCTGACCTGCCGGTTGAAGGCTGATCAGCTCAGCTCGCTGACGTAGGTGCCGGTGCCTTTGAGGATGTTGATCAGGGTTTGCTCGACGTCGGCCAGGCACGAAACATCGGTGCCGTGAGTGATTTCCAGATGATCATCGCCATTGAACACATCCGTGTCATCGGCGGCGACTTCGATCAGCAGGCGAGTAGGGCTTAGTGTCACTTTCACCCCGTCGAGCGACGAAAACTCGTCATTGAGGGTGATATCCAGTTCATCTTCGTCCGGGTAGCGACTCATCACGAACATGTCGTTTGGCGCGCTGATACAACAGAGCATTGCCATGTTGTCTTCTTCTTCATCGCATGGGTTGGCCAGCAAGTGGTCGGTGGTCATTTTCATGGGGCATTCCTGGCGCTGCGCGCGTGTAAAGCAATCAAACCGCGATTTTGCCAGCCTGCGCACTTTTGTGCTGATCTGAATGTCAAAGCAGGGCGTGCGGACGGCCGTGGCCGATCAGTCATTTCGCAGTCTGACAACAGATAAGCAGATTTTTCTGTGGGGATTTATCGTTTCGCAGTGCTAGGGTTGTTCATTCACCGTGCATGAGGTTGCATCCTGATGACCGAATATGTCGCAGCACCGCAAGCAGTGCGCACAGCTCACTCGTTAAGCTGCATCCGGGATAGCTATCTCTAAAGGCACAGTCGGCCAGTCCGGCAGTCGTTTTTGTAGATACCCTTCCTGGAACGTGAATGTGACCCCTGGGTCGCGGCCAGCTTCACCTCCCTGTCATGCTGATGATTCACGGTCAATTGCCAACCGAAGGCCGTGCGCAGTACTGGCAGCTCCCCATGCGGGAATAGCACGCGACGCGTCTCTCAATAACAAGCCCAAGCGGAGTACCACAGATGGCGTTCTTCACCGCAGCCAGCAAGGCCGACTTCCAGCATCAACTGCAAGCGGCACTGGCCCAGCACATCAGTGAACAGGCACTGCCACAAGTGGCGCTGTTTGCTGAACAATTCTTCGGCATCATTTCTCTGGATGAACTCACGCAACGTCGCATGTCCGACCTCGCCGGCTGTACGCTGTCGGCCTGGCGCCTGCTTGAACGTTTCGATCCGACCCAGCCCCAAGTGCGGGTCTACAACCCTGATTATGAGCGCCATGGCTGGCAGTCGACCCACACGGCGGTTGAAGTGCTGCACCACGATTTGCCCTTTCTGGTGGACTCGGTACGCACCGAGCTGAACCGTCGCGGCTACAGCATCCATACCTTGCAAACCACGGTGTTGAGCGTTCGCCGTGGCAGCAAGGGCGAATTGCTGGAGATACTGCCCAAGGGCACGCAGGGCGAAGGTATATCGCAAGAGTCGCTGATGTATCTGGAGATTGATCGCTGCTCCAATACAGCTGAATTGAATGTGTTGAGCAAAGAACTGGAACAGGTTCTGGGTGAAGTGCGCATCGCGGTGGCCGATTTTGAGCCGATGAAAGCCAAAGTCCAAGAGCTGCTGTCGAGCATTGATAGCTGCCAGTACGCGGTGGCCGAAGATGAAAAAGCCGAGATCAAGAGTTTCCTGCAATGGTTGGTCGGCAACCATTTCACCTTTCTCGGTTATGAAGAATTTGTAGTACGCGACGAAGCGGATGGCGGGCATATCGAATATGACCCGAATTCGTTCCTTGGCCTGACCAAGCTGCTGCGCGCCGGGCTGACCCCTGAAGACCTGCGCATCGAAGATTATGCGGTGAGCTACCTGCGCGAACCGACGTTGCTGTCGTTTGCCAAAGCCGCGCACCCCAGTCGTGTACATCGCCCGGCGTACCCGGATTATGTGTCGATCCGCCAGATCGATGCTGACGGCAACGTCGTGAAGGAATGTCGCTTCATGGGCCTCTACACCTCTTCGGTGTACGGCGAGAGCGTGCGTGAAATCCCGTATATCCGTCGCAAAGTGGCTGAAATAGAGCGTCGTTCGGGTTTCCAGCCCAAGGCACACTTGGGCAAAGAATTGGCGCAGGTAGTCGAAGTCCTGCCGCGCGACGACCTGTTCCAGACTCCGGTCGATGAGCTGTTCAGCACGGTGATGTCAATTGTGCAGATCCAGGAACGCAACAAGATTCGCGTGTTCCTGCGTAAAGACCCGTATGGCCGTTTCTGCTACTGCCTGGCCTATGTGCCGCGGGATGTCTACTCCACTGAAGTACGGCAGAAAATCCAACAAGTGCTGATGGACCGCCTGCAAGCATCGGACTGCGAATTCTGGACCTTCTTCTCGGAGTCGGTACTGGCGCGCGTGCAACTGATTCTGCGGGTTGATCCTAAAAACCGGATCGACATTGATCCGCTGTTGCTGGAAAAAGAAGTGATTCAAGCCTGCCGCAGCTGGCAGGACGATTACGCCAGCCTGGTGGTTGAAAGCTTCGGCGAAGCCAATGGCACCAAGGTGCTGACCGATTTCCCGAAAGGTTTCCCGGCAGGTTACCGCGAGCGCTTTGCCGCGCACTCGGCCGTGGTCGACATGCAACACCTGATGAGCCTCAGCGACAAGAACCCGCTGGTCATGAGCTTCTATCAGCCGCTGGGCCAGAGCGCCGGGCAAGAGCTGCACTGCAAGCTGTATCACGCCGATACGCCGTTGGCGCTGTCCGACGTGTTGCCGATTCTGGAAAACCTCGGTTTGCGCGTTCTGGGCGAGTTTCCGTACCGCTTGCGCCACGTCAATGGCCGTGAATTCTGGATCCATGATTTCGCCTTTACCGCGGGCGAAGGCTTGAATCTGGACATTCAGCAGCTCAACGACACGCTGCAAGACGCGTTCGTGCACATCGTGAGTGGCGACGCGGAAAACGATGCGTTCAACCGTCTGGTGCTGACGGCCGGCCTGCCTTGGCGCGATGTAGCGTTGCTGCGGGCCTACGCGCGTTACCTCAAGCAAATCCGCCTGGGTTTCGATCTGGGCTATATCGCCAGCACGTTGAACAACCACACCGACATCGCCCGCGAGCTGACGCGGTTGTTCAAGACGCGCTTCTATCTGGCGCGCAAGCTCACGGGTGAAGACCTCGAAGACAAGCAGCAGCGTCTGGAACAGGCGATTTTGACAGCGCTCGACGACGTTCAAGTGCTCAACGAAGACCGCATCCTGCGTCGCTACCTGGACCTGATCAAGGCCACGTTGCGCACCAACTTCTACCAGCCGGATGCCAACGGTCAAAACCGTTCGTATTTCAGCTTCAAGTTCAATCCGCATTTGATTCCTGAACTGCCCAAGCCGGTGCCGAAGTTCGAAATCTTTGTTTATTCGCCACGGGTTGAGGGTGTGCACCTGCGCTTCGGTAACGTAGCGCGTGGCGGTTTGCGCTGGTCGGACCGTGAAGAAGACTTCCGTACGGAAGTGTTGGGCCTGGTTAAAGCCCAACAGGTGAAGAACTCGGTCATTGTGCCGGTGGGCGCCAAAGGCGGGTTCGTACCGCGTCGCCTGCCTCTGGGCGGCGGTCGGGATGAGGTTCAGGCTGAGGCGATTGCCTGCTACCGGATCTTTATTTCCGGTCTGCTGGACATCACCGACAACTTGAAAGACGGCGCGTTGGTGCCGCCTTTGAACGTGGTTCGCCATGATGACGATGATCCGTACCTGGTGGTGGCAGCCGACAAAGGCACTGCTACGTTCTCCGACATCGCCAACGGCATCGCGATCGACTACGGCTTTTGGCTGGGCGATGCGTTCGCCTCGGGCGGCTCGGCCGGTTATGACCACAAGAAAATGGGCATTACCGCCAAAGGTGCCTGGGTGGGCGTTCAGCGCCACTTTAAAGAGCGCGGGATTAACGTTCAGCAAGACAGCATCAGTGTGGTCGGCGTGGGCGACATGGCCGGTGACGTGTTTGGTAACGGTTTGTTGATGTCCGACAAGCTGCAACTGGTCGCCGCCTTTAACCACCTGCACATCTTTATCGACCCTAACCCGCAGCCGGCCAACAGCTTTGCCGAGCGTCAACGCCTGTTCGACCTGCCGCGTTCGGCCTGGTCAGATTACGACACCAGCATCATGTCGGCAGGCGGCGGGATCTTCTCGCGTAGCGCGAAAAGCATCGCCATCTCGCCTGAGATGAAAGAGCGCTTTGCAATCACTGCCGACAAGTTGACCCCCACCGAATTGCTCAATGCCTTGCTTAAGGCGCCAGTCGACCTGTTGTGGAACGGCGGCATTGGCACTTACGTCAAGGCCAGCAGCGAAAGCCATGCCGATGTAGGCGACAAGGCTAACGATGCGTTGCGCGTCAACGGTAACGAGCTGCGCTGCAAAGTGGTAGGCGAGGGCGGCAACCTGGGCATGACCCAACTGGGGCGTGTTGAGTTCAACCTCAACGGCGGCGGTTCCAACACCGACTTCATCGACAACGCGGGCGGCGTGGACTGCTCTGACCACGAAGTGAATATCAAAATCCTGCTCAATGAAGTGGTGCAGGCGGGCGATATGACCGAGAAGCAGCGCAACCAGCTGCTGGGCAGCATGACTGACGAAGTCGGCGGCCTGGTCTTGGGCAACAACTATAAGCAGACGCAAGCCATCTCGTTGGCAGCGCGACGTGCTTATGAGCGGATCGCTGAATACAAGCGTCTGATGAACGATCTGGAAGCCCGTGGCAAGCTTGACCGTGCCATTGAGTTCCTGCCATCTGAAGAGCAGCTCAACGAGCGCGTTGCAGCGGGCCATGGTCTGACCCGTGCCGAGTTGTCGGTGCTGATCTCGTACAGCAAGATTGATCTCAAGGAGGCGCTGCTCAACTCGCAGGTGCCCGATGATGATTACCTGACCCGTGACATGGAAACGGCGTTCCCGCCGATGCTGGTGAGCAAGTTCGCCGACGCCATGCGCCGTCACCGTTTGAAGCGCGAAATCGTCAGCACCCAGATCGCCAACGATCTGGTCAATCACATGGGCATCACCTTTGTCGAGCGGCTTAAAGAGTCGACCGGCATGAGTGCAGCCAATGTGGCGGGTGCTTATGTGATCGTGCGCGACATTTTCCATCTCCCGCACTGGTTCCGTCAGATCGAAGCGCTGGACTATCAAGTGCCGGCTGAGATTCAGATGGCGCTGATGGATGAGCTGATGCGTCTGGGCCGCCGTGCAACCCGCTGGTTCTTGCGCAGCCGTCGCAATGAACTGGATGCCGCGCGCGATGTAGCGCATTTCGGCCCGCACCTGGCTGCGCTGGGCCTAAAACTCGATGAATTGCTGGAAGGCCCGACGCGCGAGGGCTGGCAGACCCGTTACCAGGCTTACGTAGAAGCGGGCGTGCCAGAGCTGTTGGCGCGCATGGTGGCGGGCACTACGCACCTGTACACCTTGCTGCCGATTATCGAGGCATCAGATGTGACCGGGCAAAATGCGGCGGACGTGGCCAAGGCGTATTTCGCCGTGGGCAGTGCGCTGGATTTGACCTGGTACTTGCAGCAGATCAGCAATCTGCCGGTCGAAAACAACTGGCAGGCGCTGGCTCGTGAAGCCTTCCGGGACGATATTGACTGGCAGCAGCGTGCGATTACTGTTTCGGTCTTGCAGATGACGGATGCTGGCGACAGCATCGAGGCGCGTCTGGCGCTGTGGCTTGAGCAAAATCAGTCGATGGTGGAGCGCTGGCGCTCCATGTTGGTGGACTTGCGTGCCGCCACGGGCAATGACTACGCGATGTATGCAGTCGCCAACCGTGAATTGCTGGACTTGGCAATGAGCGGCCAAACCGGTCTTTGATCGCCTGAGTGACAAAACAAAGCCCCGGCTCGGATGAGTCGGGGCTTTATTGTTTGCGGGCTGCGGTGAACTTAGATGCCCATGTTGCCCAAGGTCTGGACGATGTTACGCAATGTGGTGGCCAAGGTTGGATGGTCAAGTTCGAAGCGTTCTACCGTCAGGTTGACACTGTCGGCAAGGTTGGTGTCGTTGCTTGCAGACTCGAGGTTGAGCTGAGCCTCAATTTTCTGTGCCAGATCGTTAAGGTGGACGCGTTCTTCTTGAGAAAGGGGCGGGTTCTGATCGATTTGCTCGCGCAGGGCGTCGAGTTGTTGTTGCAGTTCGCGGGCAGGCATAGCGTTCATCCTTTATTGAGAGGCTGTTAGATAGACCGTTGTAATGAACAAAAGGTCGATCAAGCGGGTCTTTAGATTAATCCACTGATGCCCGATTGGCATGATCTCTATCACATTCACAGGAAAACACGGTGTTCAGCGCTCTTTGCCCTTAGATACCTGGCAGTGAACAGGGCATTTGTCGGTGCACAAGCCGGTGCTGAACTCAGGATGTTTATTTTAGGGGGCTGTCTGTCTGGCAATTGCCGTTATACTACCGCCCAGAACCAGGGCATAGCGCCCGAGTATTAGTGCTACCAAGGAGTTTTTTGCTATGCGCTGGAATGATCGTCTCGCTCAACTGTGCCTCTTTGCCGGTGTGGCCATGTTGCCATTTGCCGCGCATGCAGCGACTGAAGATGACCCGTGGGAAGGGGTCAATCGTGTCATTTTCAAGTTCAACGACACGCTGGATACCTATGCCTTGAAGCCAATTGCCCAAGGCTATCAATTCATCACCCCGCAATTTCTCGAAGATGGCATTCACAACATGTACCGAAATATCGGTGACGTGCGCAACCTGGCCAACGACGTGTTGCAGGTCAAGCCACATGCTGCCGGGGTAGACACCGCGCGCGTGTTGATGAACACCATTATCGGTGTGGGCGGCTTCTTTGATGTTGGCACCAAGATGGGCCTGCAACGCAACGATGAAGACTTCGGCCAGACCCTGGGTCACTGGGGTGTACCAAGCGGCCCATATGTTGTGCTGCCGTTGCTGGGCCCAAGCACCGTGCGTGATGCGGTCGCCATTTACCCGGATACCTACGCCGAACCGTACCGTTACATGAATGACATCCCGGCGCGCAACATGGCGATCGGGATGGACGTGATCGATACGCGCGCCAGCTTGCTGTCGGCAGAAAAACTGATCACCGGTGACAAGTACGTGTTCATTCGCAACGCTTATCTGCAAAACCGTGAATTCAAAGTTAAAGACGGGCAGGTTGAAGACGACTTTTAAGCCGTTTTCACCGTCATTCTAAAAGGCCCTTCGGGGCCTTTTTCAGCTTCTTGACCTCGGTTTTAGTAGCCGTTGGCAGGGTTCTTATAACCTTGGGGAATTTAACCTGTTGAGCGTTGCAGGCCGCTATCGGGCTGAGCTTGAAACCCCCCGCGGATGGGAGTACCGTCTGCGCCTTACACACGCACCTTTGTAGGATTGAGCAATGCTCATTTTGAGTTTAGGGTGTTCAAACCTACATTCAGTCGTTAAGCCTTTTTTATCCGGGCTTATACGCCAACCTCATTCTGGCGCCGTTTGCCCACATGCCAAAAACCAGTGCCACGCTGCTGATCATTGATGACGACGAAGTCGTGCGCGCCAGTTTGGCGGCCTATCTGGAAGACAGCGGATTCAGCATCCTCCAGGCCAGCAACGGCTTGCAGGGCCTTCAGGTGTTTGAGCAAGAGCAGCCAGACCTGATCATCTGTGATCTGCGGATGCCGCAAATGGGTGGCCTGGAACTGATACGCCAGGTGACTCAGCAGTCGGCCATAACGCCAGTGATCGTGATTTCTGGCGCGGGCGTCATGAGTGATGTGGTTGAAGCGCTGCGTCTGGGCGCGGCGGATTATTTAATCAAGCCACTCGAAGACCTGGCCGTGCTTGAACATTCCGTTCATCGGGCATTGGACCGGGCCAGATTGCTGCTTGAAAACCAGCGTTATCGCGACAAGCTTGAGTCGACCAATCGCGAACTCGAAGCCAGCTTGCACTTGTTACAAGAAGATCAGAACGCCGGTCGCCAAGTTCAGATGAACATGCTGCCGCCCAGCCCCTGGTCGATTGATGCGTTCGATTTTGCGCATCAGATCATTCCTTCCTTGTATTTATCAGGCGATTTTGTCGATTACTTCCGGGTTGACGAGCGGCGTGTTGCCTTTTATCTGGCAGATGTTTCGGGACATGGTGCTTCTTCTGCCTTTGTCACCGTGCTGCTCAAGTTCATGACCACGCGTTTGTTGTTTGAGTCCAAACGCAACGGCACATTGCCGGAGTTCAAGCCGTCAGAGGTGCTGGGGCATATCAATCGCGGGCTAATCAACTGCAAGCTCGGTAAGCATGTGACCATGGTTGGCGGCGTCATTGATGAAGAGACCGGCACGCTCACCTATAGCATTGGCGGGCACCTGCCGTTGCCGGTGCTCTATACGCCCGACAGCGTTGCATACTTGCAAGGTCGCGGATTGCCAGTAGGCTTGTTCAATGAGGCTACGTATGAAGATCATGTAATGACATTGCCGCACGTCTTCAGCCTTACGCTGATGTCGGACGGCATTTTGGATCTTTTGACCGAGCAGACGCTCAAAGAGAAAGAAGCCGCTTTGCCTCAATTGGTAAAAGCAGCGGGTGGCAGCCTGGACGGCCTGCGCCAAGTGTTTGGTTTAGCTACGCTCGGGGAGATGCCGGATGATATCGCCTTGTTAGTGTTAAGCAGGAATCTTAAATGAGTACCGGTAGAATTCAGTTTGCCGAACAGGATGGCACCTTCGTCCTGAAGTTTGTGGGTGAAGTGCGCCTGACCTTGTGTTCAGCACTGGACGCAACCATCGAGAGGATCTTCACGGCGCTGAACTTTTCGGCCATCGTGATCGACCTGACCGAGACGCGCAGCATCGACAGCACCACGCTGGGTTTATTGGCGAAACTGTCCATTTTGTCTCGCCAGAAAGTGGGCTTGTTACCGACAGTGGTGACCACTCACGAAGACATCACGCGGCTGTTGCAATCTATGGGTTTCGATCAGGTTTTCAATATCATTGAAACGCCCTTGCCGTGCCCTGACTGCCTGACAGATCTGCCTTCGCAGGACCAGTCCGAAGAGATTGTGAAAGTCAAAGTGCTCGAAGCACACAAAATATTGATGAGCCTTAACGATACCAATCGCGAAGCGTTCCATGATTTGGTCAATGCCCTCGAGCGACATTGATGCACATGCGCAAAAAAAGGAGCCGTTCAGTGCAGGAGCGGCTCCTTTTTTGTATCTAATCGTTTATCGGCCTTCCAGCAACTCACCTGCTTGATCAAGCAGCGCCAGTGGGTCTTGGGCTTTGTGAATATCCACAGACAACAACTGGCGGAAACGACGGGCGCCAGGAAAGCCTTGGCCCAATCCTAAAATGTGTCGAGTGATGTGATGCATCGCACCACCTGCGCCGATATGCTCGGCGATGTAGGGTCGCAGCAAGGCTAATGCTTGAGCGCGGGTCACGACGGGCTGTGTGCAACCAAACAATTTTTGATCGACCTCGGCCAGAATGTACGGGTTGTGATAAGCCTCGCGTCCCAGCATCACGCCGTCAAAGACCTGCAAATGATCGATGCACTGATCAAGTGTCTTTATCCCGCCGTTGAGAATGATCTCCAGGTCAGGGAAGTCGGTCTTCAACTGCGCCGCCACGTCGTAGCGTAACGGTGGAATATCGCGATTCTCTTTAGGCGAAAGTCCTTCAAGAATGGCGATGCGGGCATGCACTGTAAAACTGTTGCAACCCGCTTCGCGCACAGTTGCGACGAAATCACACAGCTGGGCATAACTATCGCGTCCGTTAATCCCGATACGGTGTTTAACCGTTACAGGGATAGACACAGCGTCGCGCATCGCCTTCACGCAATCGGCCACCAGCGCGGGATGCGCCATCAAACATGCGCCAATCATATTGTTTTGCACCCGATCACTTGGGCATCCGACGTTAAGATTGACCTCTTCATAACCTGCTTCTTGCGCCAAACGTGCACACGCCGCCAAATCGGTGGCAGTGCTGCCGCCGAGTTGTAAAGCCAGTGGATGCTCAGACACGTCGTGACGTAAAAACCGCTCCGCATCGCCATGCAGGAGCGCGCCAGTGGTCACCATTTCGGTATAAAGAAGAGCGTTTTTAGACAGCAGTCGCAAGAAGAAACGACAATGACGATCTGTCCAATCCATCATAGGTGCAACAGAAAACCTCCTAGATACCGAATCTAGTGGGCAGGCTAGGTTTTCTGCGGGTTTGGTGTGCATTCGGGTAACTCTCATTCACTACTGTTTACCGCTGTTTTTGCTTGTTTTTGAATGCTCGTTGCTACAATGTAGCAAATCCGAATATTCGTGTAGCAAAATCATGGGCACTATCACCGTTCGCAAGCGCAGAGATGGATCGACGGGTTACACCGCGCAGATCCGCATCATGCAAAAGGGTGTGACAGTTTATCAGGAAAGCCAGACGTTCGACCGCAAGGCGACCGCGCAGGCTTGGATTAAGCGTGTCGAAACTGAAATGTCAGTTCCTGGAGCAATCGAGAGGGCCAATCGATCAGGTGTGACGGTCAAGGAGATGATCGACCGCTACCTTTTGGAGTACGAAAAGCTGAGGCCGCTAGGGAAGACCAAGCGCGCCACACTCAAGGCTATCGGTGAAACCTGGTTAGGCAAGCTGCAGGATAGAGAGATCACCAGTCAGAAGCTGGTGGAGTACGCTGATGGACGAATGACGAACGATGGCATACAGGCGCAGACCGTGGGCAATGACTTGGCTCACTTGGGTGCCGTGCTTTCTGTGGCGCGGCCAGCGTGGGGCTATGACATCGATCCAATGGCCATGCCCGATGCGCGCAAGGTATTGCGCAAGATGGGCGCGGTGACACGCAGCAAGGAAAGGAACCGTCGCCCAACACTTGAAGAGCTGGATAAGCTGTTTCAATACTTCGGTGAGATGCGAGACCGGCGCAAGCAGGAAATAGACATGGTTCGGGTGACAGCCTTTGCGCTGTTCTCTACGCGTCGACAGGAAGAAATCACGCGCATCAAATGGAATGCCTTAGATGAACAGCGCCAGATGGTTCTGATCACTGATATGAAGAATCCGGGTCAGAAGTACGGCAATGACGTTTGGTGCCATGTCCCGGATGAAGCGTGGCGAATCATGCAGTCGATGCCTAAAGTTGCAGAGGATGTCTTCCCATACAACTCACGGTCTATCTCGGCATCCTTTACCCGAGCCTGCCACTTTCTTGAGATCGATGACCTGCACTTTCATGACCTTCGCCACGATGGTGTCAGCCGCCTATTTGAAATGGGCTGGGATATCCCGAAAGTGGCCTCTGTATCTGGCCACCGGGACTGGAATTCAATGCGCAGATATACGCACTTGAAAGGGAATGGCGATCCTTACGAAAACTGGTCTTGGCTGGAGACGATAGTAACGGGCCCCATCATTGAGGCCCGGAAGCGAATCAAGAAGCGCGGCGTAGACTAGAGTTGCGCATCAGCTTGTCATGCTCCGTACGAGCACGTGCATGCTGGGTATCCAGATAGGCAGCCAGGTCGGCAAGGTGAACCCCGCGTGCTGATTTTTGGCTGCGTTCGATGGCTACAAGTGGCAGGTCAATCTGGCCTGCTGCGACTTTCATCTTCATCTTTTCGGGTGTCAGATGGCTAAAGTAGTCAGCGCACACTCGCTCAAGAGGAATGATTGCCTGGCCGCCATACTGCGCAAGTAGCAGAAATTGAGTATTCATAGTTCCACCGCCTGAACGTCGGCTGCTGATAGAGATTCAATTGATATTGTTTGGTGCCCATACCCCACCACAAGCTGCGCGAGCGGGCGGTTTTGAGCGTTTAGCGTTGCATCAACACGCGCTGCCCGGCGCAGCTTTACGTGGGGTATAAGCACTCCCGCAGTGGCGCGAAGGGCGTTAATAACGCCTGTTGCTGCGCAACAGAGACTGTTTTTTACAGGCGTGTCGCTCCCGCTTTCGATGCAGAGCAAAGCGGGCGCGGTTGGGGTGTTTGTCTGTGAGGGCATCATCCCGCTTTCCTCCGGGTGCTGGCACCGTGTTGATGTTTGCGGCCATCGGCCAGGCCGGTCTTGTAGCCGGTCCAGTACAAAAAGGCCGCGTTGAAGGCCAGAAAAATCAGCGCGTAAATCTGTGTCGAAGTCATGTGGTGTGCTCCTGGTACTTGGCTGGTGGTGGCAGCGTTGGCTCAGTTTTTGGGTTCAGCCGCATCGCTGTGCGCTTTGCCCATCTCTTCGTCCGCCTTGTAGGCGCGGATGTCGATCAGGGCGGCCACGTGTTTGATGTGAGCAAACTTGGTGGCCTTGCGGCTGCTGTCGAGTGTGGTGATGGGCAGTTGAATCCGGCCGCTGATGATTTCTGCGATGAACGACTGTTCGTTCAGGTAGCGAAAGTACTGTTCGCGCAGCTTGTCGAGGGGGATCAGCACGTCACCGAAGTTGCGATACAGCAGCTCAACGGTGGCCGCGTCCGGTGCTGGCACTAGCCGCAGCGGGCTTTGGTTGGCGTTATTCATGGGTGGGCGCGCTCGTTTTGGGTGGGCGACGGGTCGGATGATTCCAGGCGTTCAGGCAGTGGCGCTTGGTGAGTTCGCGCAAATGCTCCGGCACTTCAAGGAGCGCTGCGTTGCGCTCCTCG
Organism: Pseudomonas sp. TWR3-1-1; assembly: GCF_049896545.1. Lineage (NCBI taxonomy): Bacteria > Pseudomonadati > Pseudomonadota > Gammaproteobacteria > Pseudomonadales > Pseudomonadaceae > Pseudomonas > Pseudomonas sp. TWR3-1-1. Next base: position 138,468 of record NZ_JAFCUO010000005.1, on the reverse strand, counting down.
CGTGTCGGCATGGCCACGATCTGCCGCGCGTATTCCCTAGGCCACGTCACGGTGGTCAGCCGCAATCGGTGGCAGGGCCAGGCCCAACTGGTCGGCCAGCCATGCGATACCGGGCTGACGTACCCGGGTCGACTGGCTGTACTGCATGCCGAGTTCAGCGTGGAACCAGTTGCTGTCCTTGACCCGTAAAAACTCGCGATCCCGAACCGGGAAGGCGGGCAAGTTACGGTCATTGAGCAAGCCTTTATCGCGCATCAACTTGATCAGCTTGGGCCGCGTTGTTCCCAGGTGCGCGGCCGCTTTGGCGAGGGTGCGTTCCATACCACCTCCTAAGCGGCGAGCGCGGCAGGAACCACCGACGCAGCCAAGTGGGTGAGGGACTGCATCAGCCGATCAACGCAGTGTTGCTCGTCGCCATAGGCCGTAAAGCACTGGGTATGTGGGCACGTGTCGCCGGCGACGATGATCGCTGTGATGCCCTTACGGCTAAGGGTGCGGTGCACAGCCACTCGGACGTCCTCATCGAAACCGATATCGAGCAGCAACGAGCCGCCGTTACGCACCAACTGGTGCAACTGCTCGTGTTGCATGCCATCTAGTAACTGGCCGCGCTCGACAGACTCCGTATTCTCACGGCGTGTCGCCGGTTCGGTTGTGTCCATGCAGCCGTGGGCGATGCATTCAATGAAGTCCGCCAGCACTCGGCACGTGTCCTGATCGGTGTCGTACACCGTCAGGCTGTGTTTTTCGGTGCCTGTGATGATGGTAAAGAGCGTACCGGTCGGTGCGCGCTCAACCTGGAGAGCGAAACTCCACGGCTGGTTGATGTTTTTGAAGCGGCAGGTGTGGTTAAACATGCCGTTCAAATTGACTTGGGCAGCCAGCAGGCGAAGCGTGTTGTCCGGAAGGGAAAGGCGATTCATGCCGCATGCCCTCCGTTGTTCGGATCGAAGGGGGCAGGGCGGTTGCTGTTCGGTACAAGCCTGGGCTTGCGGTTATGGAGGACGACCAAGCAGCCGGTGGTGATTTGCAGCTGCTCGATCAGTCGACGGTTACTGGCACACGTTGGATGGACGTGCAGGGTTGCTGTGGTGTGCATGGTGCTGCCTCGCTCTGTGGTGGGAGAGTGAAGCAAATATCAACCACAGGTTGATTTGTGTCAACAGCAATAATTCTGGCCTCGAAAATTCTTGGATTGCGACGCTATAGCTTTTGATGCCAAAATAATGGCACTACAAATTCATTGCTGAGTCTTAGATCATGGATGTTTATAAGGTGGAATACCTTTCGGTAATTAGATCTAAAGAGAACTTCTGCAAATCTATACCATCTTTTAATAATCTTATTCAGTCATATGATAATATAAAAATTACACCTGGGAAGATAAAATTTGAAGGAGTAATTTTTAGTTATGATGTTCAATATGGTGAAATTGTTGACGGTGCTCAAAGATACTTTCATGTGAAGCTTGGGTGTGATGATGCGAAGTATCTTGATTCTTTTAAGTGTCTTTTGCGATCTGTAAGAGCGTTGCTTACAAAGGCAAGTGATAAGCCACCAGAAGTATTATGGGATGATACCAGCAGTGAATTGTCAGCTTTAGCGTACCCTATCATACATGAGTTGGAAAATATGATGCGCAAGCTCATTACCAAATTTATGTTGATAACAGTTGGCCTTGCATGGACAAAGGATGCAGTACCTAGGGAAGTGTCCGAATCATTAAAAAACAAGCGAGATATAAGTCAGAATTATCTGTATGAGGCAGACTTTATACAGTTATCAAATTTCCTTTTTAAAGAATACTCTACAGCTAATTCTAGGACTCTTGTTGAGAAGCTTAGTGTTGTGGAAAATATTGATCAGCTCCAATTGGATGAGTTAAAAGAACTTGTTCCTAGATCAAATTGGGAAAGATATTTCTCGCCAATTGTTGACTGCAAAAGTGACTACCTTCAACCGCGTTGGGAAAGGCTATATATTCTAAGGTGCATCGTTGCTCATAATAACTTTATGACATCGGCGGATTACTCTGAAATTTGTCGATTAGCAAAAGAAGTTAAAGATAAATTAGTGCAGGCTTTAGAAGGCTTGGATTTGGACAAGGTTCAAGTTTCAAGTGAGCAGAAGGAAGATGTGGCTGAGAATATTGCAAGTTCAATGAGTGCGGTTGTTGGTGATTTTATAGTGGCGTGGAATGCAGTATATGAGTTGATCTTTAAGTTGGCTTATCTTTCTGATAGCGAGGTGGGTAGACTTAGTATTACAAAACGCGAACGTTTTAGTGCTGCGGTTTTCGCATTGGGCCTACTCAAGGATGGTGTGATAGATAAGGAGGTGTCTGAAGAAATAGCGCACCTGCATTCTATTAGGAATTTGGTGGTGCATAACTCAGCATATATGTCGGGTGAAATTGATTTAAACACATCCTTGAACAAGCTAAATGCCTTGAAAGCCAAGCTTGGTTTTCTGATTGAAATTTATACTGAAGGACATGTGCATGATGAGCCTGTTTTAGCGACTGCTACTCAGGTATGAACGACCCAACCACCTTTCCACAAATATGCGTCTCTTCCGTAATATCAATGATTGGATATTGCGGATTGATCGGGCGCAGATAAAACCGTGTTGCATCCTCTACCAGTACTTTGAAGGTCACTTCATTGGTACGTGGAACCCGCGCAACCACTCGATCCCCTGTATTGGCTGGCACTTCTGGATCAACAAAAATAATGCAGCCAGTCGGGTAGCTTCTACCGGGGCCTGGGTTAGTCATTGAGTCACCCAAGACTCTGAGTGCATAACCATTCTGACTAATAGGCACAGGGCAGGAAAGCCACTCATCCGCATCATAGGGTTCAAAGTTGCAGATGGACTCGCACCAAGCCCCAGCCTGCACCCAGGAAATGAGCGGCACCTTACCAAAGCGTTCAAGCATGCCGCTCACGTTGCTGTCGTCACCAACTCGCAGTTGATGAACATTGCCTTCGCCTATCTGCTCTTTAGGCAGAACACCGTACTCCAGCCATTCACGGCGAACCTTCAGCCAGTCGCACAGCGCGACCATGCTGTCTGCCTCGGCCATCGCTTCGCCGTTCAGCCATTTACTGATTGCTTGGGTAGTTTTGTTCACCCCCACGCTTTTCAGGCGCTTGTGAATGTCCACTCCGCGTCCACGGGCGCGAACCCCGGCGGCGTCGAGTGCTTCATGTAGGCGCGCGCTAAATGCGGCGCGTAGCTTATCTTTATCAACCATAGGTTGAGGCTCTCATAGAGCTTGCGCAAAAGTCAGTTGATGTTTAATATCAACCGCGAGTTGATAAGTAGAGGTTGCCATGCTGAACCCCGCAGATTTTCCGAATGCCATTGCGTTCGCGTTTGAAGCTGTAGGTGGCATCGGTGCCGCAGCCAAGGTGTGTAAACGCAGTTATCAGGCGCTGAACAAATGGCGCCAAGCAGCGTGTTTGCCTCGGACTGATTACACCGGTGAAACCCGCTATGCCGAGCTGTTAGCAGCAGCGGCGAGCAGAAACGGTCACTCGTTTGAAGCTGCATGGTTGTTAGAGGCATCGTCGCCCCATAAAGCGGCTGCATAGATTAGAAAGAAAAAAGGCGACCCATAAGGCCGCCCAGTTCCTCCCGACACACACCACCACAGTGCTGTCGGGTCGCGGTAAAGGTAGGCGGGCACACCACATGCTAAACCACCTCCCTTTAACCGCGCTTTCCAAGGCTCGGAAGCCTTGGGTTGCTGCCTTCTCCACCACAGATCTGGCAGCTGTTGCGCCAGAGGTGAGCGACGGATCGCTCGCCTCGGCACGGTGCCGGTTTTGGTCTTGCGGACCGAGCCGGCTTTTTGGGCCCTTACAAGCCACGCGGCAAATGTACCACCACAACACGCCGCGCGGCACTGGCAACATTCAAGGATTAATGCCATGAGCCGTATTGCTCTGAGTTGCACCCAGCGAGCGCGACGCGAAATCTTGCCGCTCGATTTGGCGCTGTACCACGCTGCACGCGACTACCCCGGCGGCGCTGCTGCCATTGCCGCCACCACCGGCCGTAACCCCACCACGCTGCAACATAAATTGTCCCCGACCCACCCAAGCCACACAGTGAACGTTCAAGAGTTCGCGGAGATCCTGGAGCTGACCAAAGACCGCCGCATCCTGGATGCGGTGCACGCATTGGTAGGCGACACGATCTGGCAGGAGTTGGCCGAGGCGTATACCGATGACATGCCCGAGACGCTAACCACCGGGCTTGCGGTGTATTTCCGTCAGGTTGCGGATCTGGCCGACACCTGGGCCAAGAGCATTGGCGACGGCGTGGTCAACGACAGCGAACTGGCCGAGATCCGCCTGCAAGTGTTTCGCGGTATCCAAGGGCTGCTGGGTCTGTTTAATCGCGCCTGCTACGTCAACTCGACTACGCGAGGTGGCGACCGTGGCTGACATCGCTGATTTTGCCAACGACCTGGTGCAGGAACGTATCGATCAAGCACTGGCAGCGCGTAAGGCGTTGCCGGTGTTTGAGTCTTACGAGTTCTGCGTGGATTGCGATTCAACTATCCCTTTGGCCCGTCGCTTGGCCGTCACCAGTTGCACACGCTGTGCAGCCTGCCAACAACTCAATGAACAAGTAGGTACTCGTTATGCTCGATGACGTTCTCGGTCAATTCGCTGACCACGGCCTTGAGCCTGCGCAACCGCTGACTTTCGGCAAGCTCACCCGCTGCAAGACCACGCAAGACAAGGGCAAGGAGAAAAACGGCTGGTACGTGATCCATGAGCACCGCACCGAGAAAAACGAACTACTGATTTTCGGCAGCTTCGGTGATTGGCGCACGGGCGACAGCAACAAGATCAAAGTAAAACCGGGGCGCATGAGTCAGGAGGAGCGCGACGTGATGCGTGCTCGTCAGGAAGACGCCAAGCGCCGTGCCGCTGAGGTTGCCGCCAATGCCGCTCGCCGGGCTGCCAATCGCGCGGCGGGCTTGTTCAAACGCATGCCGGAAAAGGGCCGCAGCGCCTATCTGGAACGCAAGCAGATCATTGGGATGCGTGTGCGTTATGCCCCGCGCACCGGGGCATTGCTGATCCCCATGACCACCGCGCGTGACCAGATCGTCGGCCTGCAAGTGATCTACCCGGAAAAGCAGGTAGACACTGGCCGCGACAAATCCTACTGGCCGCATGGCATGTCCAAAGAGGGCGCCTACCACCTGATAGGCCCGCACCCTGAACCCGGCGAGCCGGTGTTGGTGTGTGAGGGCTACGCCACCGGTGCAAGCCTGCACATGGCCACCTCGTTTGCGGTGGCCATTGCGTTTGATGCAGGCAACCTCAGCGCCGTGGCCAAAGCCATGCGCGAGCGTTTCCCCGGCCGTGCGTTGATCGTGTGCCGCGACGATGACTGGAAAACCAAGCGCCCCAACGGCGAGCCCTGGAACCCCGGTGAAGAGAAGGGCAGTAACGCAGCGTTGATCGTCGGCGGCCAAGTCGTCGGCCCGATTTTCTCGGGTGAGCGGGAGATCAAGTGGACGGACTTTAACGACCTGCATTGTGCCGAAGGGCTGGACGCTGTGCGCCGTCAGGTGTTGGCGGTGGTCAAACCGCCTGCAGCCGGTGGCTGGAAAGACCAACTTGCCCGCACTGAAAACGGCTCACTGATCGCGCACATGCAAAACGTCGAGCTGATCCTCGGTAACGATGAGAGATGGGCCGGGGTGATCGCCTTCAGTGCATTCAGCTCAAAAATCGTCAAATTGCGCACGCCGCCTTATGGCGGTGGCACCGGTGATTGGGGCGATATCGACGACATCCGCGTCATGAAGTGGCTGGCTCAGCAATACAATCTGCGGGTCAAAGCCTCCAGCGTGATCGAGGCCGTCAGCGTGGTGGCTCACGACCATTCGTTTCACCCGGTGCGCAACTACCTCAACCAACTGGAATGGGACCGCGTGCCGCGCCTCGACACGTGGCTAAACAAAGTCATGGGTGTAGCCCAAACCGGTTACAGCGCCAAGGTCGGCAAGCGCTGGATGATTTCAGCAGTGGCACGGGTGATGCGTCCCGGCTGTAAGGCTGACTCGGTGATGATCCTTGAAGGCGGGCAGGGCGAAGGCAAGTCGACGGCCATGAGCATCCTTGGCGGCGACTGGTTTATGGACACGCCGTTTGCCCTGGGCGACAAGGACGGTTTTCAGGCGATCCGGGGCAAGTGGATCATCGAGTTGGGCGAGCTGGACAGCTTCAACAAGGCCGAGAGTACCAAGGCCAAGCAGTTTTTCTCGGCATCCACCGACACCTACCGCGAGAGCTATGGCCGCAGAACCAATGACGTGCCACGCCAGTGTGTTTTCGTGGGTACCACCAACCAGGACGAATACCTCAAGGACGCCACGGGCAACCGGCGTTATTGGCCCGTAGCGTGCACCAAGGTCGATCTGGATCTGCTGCGCGACATGCGCGACCAACTCTGGGCCGAGGCGATGTTTTGCTACAAGGCCGACGAGATCTGGTGGGTCAATCGCGACGAAACCGCCATGTTCTCCGAAGCCCAAGATGAACGCTTTGTGGTGGATGAGTGGGAAGGCCCGATCCTCAACTGGCTGGAAGAATCACAGATCGGTGAAACCACCAGCGGCAGCGAAGTGTTGGCCAGCGCGCTCAAGCTCGACTTCGGCCACTGGGGCAAGCCCGAGCAGATGCGCGTCGGCGCGATCATGCACCGGCTTGGATGGCGTCGTGTGCGCCTGCCAGCTTTGGCTAAAAGCGGGCAGCGTCCTTGGGCTTATAAGAAGCCACAAGGTTGGGGCGGCGCCTCGGCCTTGCAGGTAGAGATAGTCGAGGAGCCTTGCTTTGATTAAGCGCATCGACACCTTGCTCAAGTTGTGGGCAGAAGACCTGCACAGCGAATCACCCGAGGGCACGGGCAGCGGCAACATGATTGCCATGCTGATGGAAACCAAGGGCGAGCTGATACGCGGTACACGCGGCAGTCGGGTGCTGCTCGATGAGTCGGCTGACATCGAGCTGATCGTCAACAAACACCTGCCGCCGCAGTTGTCGGTGTTGGTGCGCGAGCACTACTGCAACCACGACAGCTTCTTGTCGCAGAAGTACACCCATTGCGGATGCAGTCGTGAGACGTACTACCAGCGGCTGCACCAGGCCCATGAGTGCATCGCCAGCCTGTTGCTCGGGAAGCGTGCGGCGTGATGATTGCATCGAACACCTTTATGGCCCGCCTTGTCCCGCTGCTTTGTGTCGCAGTGGGTCAGGCGCAGGCCGCGTCGTTGCCGGGCTGTCCCACCGTCCCGCTTAAAAGTCCCTCCCGCCCATGTGAGCGCAGCGGGCAGACATACGCGCGTGTCACGCGCACGCGTGTTTTTATAAACCTCTCTTTATACGAGGAAAAGGTAAAAGAAGTAGGACAGTGGGGCACAGCCTTTGATTTACGCGCTCTCCCTTGTCCCGCCTCGAATTTGAACAGTGGGGCAGGGCAGACAGGCCCCAAAAGCGTTAGCCGGGGTGATGTATTCGCCGATATTTGTGGGGCATTCACCCGCCTAACCCACTTATTCACCGGTGGCATTAAAACCCGCTTGCTGCCACCGGAATCCACCTGTAAAAAGTAGCCATCTTCGATAGGTGCGACCGCAGAGAGCGGCAGGCACCCACCACTAAACCCGGCCCTTGTGCCGGGTTTTTGCGTTTATGGGGCAGGCGATGACAACAGAGCAACAAGCGTTAGCTGATATGCCGATCTGGTTACTGATCGTCCTGTCCATGATTGGCGGGGTGTCCGGCGAGATGTGGCGGGCGGACAAGGACGGGGCGCGAGGCTGGTCACTGGTGCGGCGGTTGGTCTTGCGCTCCGGTGCCTGCGTCGTGTGCGGGTTGTCGACGATGATGCTGTTGCACGTCAACGGCGTTTCGCTCTGGGCGTCTTCGGCACTGGGCTGCCTCACGGCCATGGCCGGGGCGGATGTGGCCATTGGGCTTTATGAGCGTTGGGTTGCCAAGCGGCTGGGTGTTTGTGACGTGCCGCCATCGGATCGCTCGTAATAATCCCCGGATGTTCAAAACCTGCCGGGGACCCTGGGGAATATCCACGGGTACGGGGCAGGAAACCCGCGGGAAATCGTTAGCCGCTGGGCTGGCAGCTTATTGAAATTCAATCCATTGAAATTGAAAGGCTTGCATTGAAAAGCCGTTGAAAAGGAGGGCTTGTGACAGACCCCATCTTTCTGTCGAAGAGCGCCTTTGCGGCTCACATCGGCAAGGCGCCGAGTTACATCACCTGGCTTAAAGACAACAACCGGTTGGTGCTGTCGGATGACGGCAAGCGGGTGAATGTCGACGCCACCGTCGCATTGATTCGCGACACCGCCGACCCCAGCAAAGCCGCCGTCACGGCCCGGCATCAAGCGGATCGGGTGCAGCGCGACGTGACTAGCCAGTTGTCCCCGCTGGTCGAATCCACGCCGAACATGGCTGCGCCGCAGCCCGCCATCGGTACCGCTGGCAAGCAACCTGACTTCCAAAAGGCCCGTGCCCACCGCGAGTACTACCTGGCGCAGTTGGCCGAGGCGGAATTCCACAAAGTGCAAGGCTCTCAGGTCGAGCTGGACGCGGTGAAAACCGGCGCCTTCAACGCGGGCCGTTTGCTACGCGATCAACTGCTGGGCATGCCGCCACAACTGGCCCCCGAGTTGGCCGCCATGACCGACCCGTGGGAAATCGAACGCCGCCTCACCGCTGCGATCCGCGCTTCGCTGGAAGACGCCGAGCGCATGTCCTCGGCTGACCTGGTTCACGCCCTCAACCACAAGAGTTAACCCATGCACACGGAAATCCCGAACGGTGCAGAGGTGTACCGCGAGGCGTATTTCCGTGGGCTACGGCCTGACCCGTCGCTGTGGGTCGACCAGTGGGCCGACGAATACATGCGCATCCCGCGTGACACCGGCGCTGCCGAGCCCGGCCAGTACCGCACCTCGCGCACGCCGTATGCGCGCGAGCCCATGCGCTGCCTGTCACCGGCTCACCCCTGCAAACGCGTGGTCACGATGGTGGCTTCGCAGTTGATGAAAACCCAGATCGCGCTGAACTGGATCGGCGGCCTGATCCACATGGTGCCGTCCAACATCCTGACCCTGCTGCCGAGCCTGAGCCTTGCCAAGCGGGTGTCGTCGCGTATCGGCAAGACCATCAAGGCCACGCCGGTGCTGCGCGAACGCGTGGCGGCGACTCGCTCGCGTGACTCGCGCAACACGATGGACACCAAGGAGTTCGAAGGCGGCTCGCTGTACGTCACCACCGCCGGCTCTGCGGCCAACTTGGCCGAGCTGTCGGCACGCTACATCTACGGCGATGAGATCGACCGCTGGGATGTCGACGTGGGCGAAGAGGGCGACCCCATCGAGCTGGCCGAAACCCGGGGCAGTACTTTTGGCCGTAACGCCAAGTTCTACTTCTCCAGCTCGCCAACGATCAAGGGCGCGTCGCGTATTGCTGATCTGTTTGAAACCAGCGACCAGCGTTACTACTACGTGCCATGCCCGCACTGCGGACACATGCAGATCCTGGAGTGGGAAAACCTGCATTACTCGGCCGACTACCGCGTGGTGCATTACCAGTGCGCCGGGCCAGACTGCGACGTACTGATCGAAGAGCACCACAAGGGCCTGATGCTGGCCCGTGGCGAATGGCGCTCCCACGCGCAGGGCGACGGCGAAACCATCGGCTTTCACCTCAACGCCCTGTATTCACCGCTCGGCTGGATGGACTGGCCGTCGCTGGCCAAGCAGTTTGAGAAGGCCAAGAAGGCGCAGAGCCGGGGCGACCTGGAGCCTATGCAGGTGTTCTACAACACCCGTCTGGCCAAGGTTTGGGACTGCGCCCAGGAACAAACCAAAGCCGAAGTTCTGATGAAGCGCGCCCGCCTTGAACCCTACGGCCTCGGCGCAATGGTCCATCGCGTGCTGATGCTCACGGCCTCGGTCGACGTGCAAGCCAATCGCCTGGAGCTGATGGTGATGGGTTGGGGCGTGGGCATGGAACGCTGGATCGTCGACTTCCAGATCATCTGGGGCGACCCGGCGGACGAACGCACCTGGGCCGTGCTCGATGACAAACTCAAGGTGCGTTACCCGCATCCATGCGGCGTCGGCTTGGGCATTCTCGCCACCGCCGTCGACTCCGGCGGCCATCATACCGACGAGGTCTACCAGTTCTGCCGCGTGCGCCGGTGGCGCAACATCTTCGCCATCAAGGGCGCGAGCAAACCGGGGAAACCGGTGATCGCGCAACGCCCGTCGATGGTCGACGTGACATGGAAAGGCCAGACCGAACGCAACGGCGCCGAGCTGTGGTTTGTCGGCACCGACACCGCCAAGGACTGGATCTACAACCGCTACCCGTTTGAAGACGGGCCGGGCGCCTTGCACTTTGCCAACGACTTGCCGGACGAGTTCTTCGACCAGTGCGTGGCCGAGCGCAAGGTGACGCGGTACGTGCGCGGACACAAGCGCGTCGAGTGGGTGAAGGGCAAAGCCGAGCGCAACGAAGCCCTTGACCTGATGGTGTACAACCTGGCGATGGCGCATTACCTGGGCCTGAACCGCTACAAGGAACACGACTGGGAACGCATCCGCCAAGCCCTGGCCCAGGCCGGTTTATTTGATGAAAAACCGGTACACGCTGAACGCCTTGCCGCGCCGGTTGCTGCAGCGTCCATGCAACTAGCGGTTGAAACGGCTCCACCCGAAGCACCGCCGGTTGTACCACCGCAGCCGATAGCACGACCTCCACAACGTCGCAGCTCCAGCAGTGGCTACTTGAAGCGTCGTTGAAATTAAAGAATCTCAACCACCGGCGTGATGAGCTTGGCGCCGACGGCGATTTCTTCGGCCAGCAAGCTTTTGAGCGTTTCCTTGCTGCCTTCTTTCATGGTTTCTGCAATCCGCTCGCGGATTGAGTGGCCGTGGGTGAGGCAGTGCGGCATGGCTTTGAGCACCTCAAACCCTTTGACCGTCAGCACTGCCCCTGTCACTTGGGCCGTGGGGATGACTTCGCCGCTCAAAAAACCGGAGCCGATCAGCCAGCGGACCGTGGCCAGGAAGAATTGTGCGTCGTGGTCCGCCAGTTCCAGCAGGCAATCATCCCCGTCTGCTGCGCACGAGGCGGGTGTCATGAGTTGGGCGGCAATCAAGTCACAGGGGATTGGAAAGTGGGTATACAGCTCATCAAAAACTTTGCCAGTCAGGTCGTTGAATTTATCGAGATTGGAAACTGACATGTCGCAAAACTCCGATCAAAAAGTGCTGAGCACGAAGAAGGTCAAAGCGCTGACTGAATCGTAGCCGGTTCAGCCAACTCGGCCCTACTGTGTCCCATATACCAGCCCGCGTCACCTCAACCCAAGAGCAGCCCCTATGTCCTTTACCCAAAAGCACCTCGACGCCGTTGAGTCGGCCATCGCGCGTGGCGAGAAAACCGTGCGCTACGCCGACCGCACCGTGGAGTACCGCACGGTCGATGAGCTGCTCAAGGCGCGCGACCAAATCCGCAGTTCGCTGGTCGCCGCCACGGGGCCGCGCTCGCGGGTGATCCGGCTGTATCACGCAGGCAAGGGGCTTTAAATGGCGCGCCAGTATCCAACCCTGACCCGCAACGGCTTCCTGTTGCCCGAGCGGATCAAAGCCAGTTACGAAGGGGCCGGTGAGGGCAGGCGCTCGGCCAGTTGGGACGCGCCGGACATCGGCATCAACAGCCTCAACACCCCGGCCCTGCGCAATTTGCGCGCCCGTTCGCGCTCGGCGGTGCGCAATGATCCCTACGCGTTTAACGTCATCGACAAACGCGTCAGCAACCTGATCGGTACCGGCATCACCCCTCGGCCTAAAACCGAAGACGATGCCCTGCGCAAGTTGCAGCAAGACCTTTGGGATGACTGGGTCGACGAGTCAGATGCCGATGGCCTGACCGATTTCTACGGCCAGCAGGCGCTGATTGCCCGCACTGTGGAAACGGCCGGTGAGTGTTTTGTGCGTTTGCGGCCACGCGGTTTGGACGACGATCTGGCAGTGCCGTTGCAGCTCCAGGTACTGGCCCCGGAGTTTGTGCCCCATGACAAATTTGAGCCGTGCAAAAACGGCAACAGCATCCGTGCCGGGATCGAGTTCAACCCGGCGCACAAGCGCGTGGCCTATCACATGTACCGCGTCCACCCGCGTGACGCCTCGTCGCTGAACGCCGGTTACAACCAACTGGTGCGCGTCCCGGCCGAACAAGTGCTGCACATCTTTGAACCGGTTGAGCCGGGCCAGTTGCGCGGGGTGCCGCGTTTGGCGCCAGTGCTTAAACGCCTGCGCAGCCTCGACAACTACGACGACGCGGTGCTGTTTCGCCAAGAGGTGGCCAACCTGTTCGCAGGCTTCATCTCGCGGCCACCGCCCGAAGCCACGCAACAACCGCGCGACCCGGTCACCGGCCTGCCGTTGACCGAGGACCGCGACGGCTTCACTCCGATGGTCGCGCTAGAGCCTGGGACCATGCAGGAACTGGGGCCGGGCGAGGAGGTGGAGTTCTCCAAGCCGCCGGATGCGGGCAACAACTACCCGGACTTTATGCGCCAACAACTGATGGCCGCAGCCGCCGGGACCGGCACGCCGTACGAAATCCTCAGCGGCGACATGCGCGAGGTCAACGACCGGGCGCTGCGCGTGGTGCTCAACGAGTTCCGCCGTCGCCTGGAGCAACTGCAATTCAGTGTGTACGTGCACCAACTGTGCCGCCCGGTGCGGGCTGCGTGGCTGGACATGGCCGTGCTCGCCGGTCGCCTGACACTGGTCGACTACGCGCAACGGCGCCGTGAATACCTGCGCACCCGTTGGGTGCCGCAAGGCTGGGCCTACATCCAGCCGGTGCAGGACATTCAGGCGCGAATGATGGAAGTCAACGCGGGCTTCAACTCCCGCAGCGAAATGGTCCTGCGTCAGGGCTACGACGCCGAAACCGTCGACGAAGAAAACGCCGCTGACCAAAAACGCGCCCGCGAGCTGGGCCTCAACTACAAAACGCTCGTCGAGCTGCCCATCGAACCGGCCGACAAGGAGACGCCATGAACAGGCTACGCATTTTCAACAAGGCCGGTGATCCACCGCTGCCGCAGGACAAACACTGGTACAGCCTCAAGGCCAGCGGCGAGGCCGAAGCCCGCAGCATTGAGGTCTACGTCTATGGCGAGATCGGCACCTGGGGCATCACCGCCAACCAGTTTGTGCGCGATCTGGCAGCGATGGACGACGGCGTGTCGCCGATTGTGGTGGCGTTCAACAGCATCGGCGGCGACCTGTTCGACGGGCTGGCCATTCACAACGCATTGTCGCGGTTGGGCGAACGTTGCACCGGGCGTGTCGATGCCCTGGCAGCCAGCGCGGCCAGTGTTGCGGTGTGTGGCGCGCACAAGGTGGTGATCGCATCCAATGCCATGCTGATGATCCACAACCCGTGGACCTACGCGGAAGGCGATGCCGAGGATTTGCGCAAGGTCGCCACCGCCCTGGATCAGGCGCTGGAAGTGATCATCGCCGCCTACAAGGTCAAGTCGCCCAACATCGACGAGGTCGAGCTACGGCGTTTGGTTAATGCCGAAACCTGGCTCACCGCAAGTGAAGCGGTGGCCTTGGGGCTGGCCGATGAAGTGGGCGAGGGCGTCACCGTCAAAGCTTGTCTGGGGCAGGGCGGCGCATTGCAGCGTTATCAGCATGCGCCGCAAGCCTTGCTAGCTCAGTTGGACGAGCCGCCTGAGCCTACTCCTGACCCCGAACCGGAAAAACCAACCGTAGTTGACTCAGCCGCATTGGCCTTGTTGATCACCCAAAGCTGCAACACGGCTGGAATCAGCAACCTGATCGAACCCATCATCAACACCACCAAACTGGCCGATGAAGCCACGGTCAACGCTGCAATTAGCAACGCCAAGGCCGTGCGCGACCTGTGCGTGGCAGCGCGTTTGCCCGAGTTCACTCAACAGTTCGTGGCGTCCGGGCTGACTGCCGAAGCGGTGCGCGGTCGTCTATTCGACAAGCTGGTCAGTGGCGGCGGATTTGAGATCGACAACAGCCTGCCGATCAACGACGACCCGGCACCCAAAACCCAGGCCAAACAACCTGACACCAACGCGATCTACGCGGCCCGTCGCGCCGCCCAGACAGGGGTAAAAGCATGACCATCAAACATGAGCCGATGCACGCGGGCGAGTTCCTGCTCTCCGAAGGCGCGGGCAACATCTCCCGCGAAGCCATCAACGTGGCCGCTGGCCCTGCATTGAACCCCGGCCAAGTGCTGGGTCTGGTCACGGCCTCGGGCGAGTTCGCGCCCTACGTGCCGACCGCCGAAGACGGCAGCCAGACCGCCGTCGCCATTCTGTATGGCCCGCTGGGCGAGTCCGACATCGTGCGCCGTGGCCGTGCGGTGGTGCGCTTGGCCGAAGTCAGCGAAGCGCACCTGACCGGCCTCGACCCCGAGGGCGAAAAGTCGCTGGCTGAACACTTTGTGATCGTGCGCTAAGCCGACCATCTCTTTACTGCACCCCGCCATCGAGCGGGGTTTTTACATTCTGGAGAGTCCCCTATGGCCGACATCGCCATCTTTGAAGACGATGCGTTTTCTGTTTCGTCGCTGACCGCTGCCATCAACGAACAACCGTACCAGCCCGGCCGCCTGAGCAGCCTTGGCCTGTTTCAGGAAGAGGGCATCACCACCCTGACCGTACAGATCGAAAAGGACGGCGACACCCTGGCCCTGGTCCCGGCCGGTGAGCGCGGCACCTCGGGCCTGATCGTCGGTGCCAGCAAACGTACGTTGATCCCGTTCAACACCGTGCACCTGCCGGAACGCTTCACCATCAAGGCCGATGAGATTCAGGGCATCCGCGCCTTCGGTACTCGCAGTGAGTTGCAGGCCGTGCAGGACGTGGTCAATGCGCGACTGTTGAAAGCGCGTCGTCAGTTGGACGCCACTCACGAATTCCAGCGTGCCGGTGCATTGAACGGCCTGATTTTGGACGCTGACGGCAAGACAGTACTGCTGAACCTCTACGACCGCTTTGGCGTCAAGCAACAGAAAATATCGATGGGCTTGACCATCAAGGGCACTGACTTCCGCGTTAAATGCGGTGAAGCCTTGGACATGCAAGAGGATGCGCTCGGCAGTGTCACCAGTACCGGCGCCCGTGCGTTCTGTGGCAAGAATTTCTGGAACAAAATGATGGGCCTCGAGGAGATTAAGGCCACTTACCTCAACTCCGCGCAAGCCGCTGCGCTGCGAGGTGATGCCCGTGAAAGTTTCGAATACGGCGGCATCGTTTGGGAACGCTATCGCGGCAAGATTGCGAGCGTGGCGTTCGTCCACGACGACAAAGCCCTGCTCGTCCCCGAAGGCGTGCCCGACCTGTACATCTCGGCCTTCGCCCCGGCTGACTACATGGAAACGGTCAACACCCAGGGCATTCCGTACTACAGCAAAATCGAGCCGATGCCGTTCAACAAAGGCATGGCCGGTGAAGCGCAGTCCAACCCGCTCCACATCTGCACCCGACCGCGCGCGCAGATCCTGCTGGAGTTGTAAGCGTGGGCATCCGCGATCTGGTGGCCGACCTCGACAGCGTGATCTTCGACGTGCTGGCCGACACCGGCCACATCGAAGGCCGCGCCGAGCCGGTGCTGGGGATGTTCTCGGCACCGTGGAAACAGCCGCAGATCGGTCGCCTAAACACGGCCATTCGTGAGCCACACTTTGTGGTGCGGGTGGCGGATTCAGACGGGCTGAGCAAAGGCCTGAAAGTCACCATCGACCTGCCTGCGCTGGACGGTGGCGGTGATTACGATCTGTTGCAACTGGAACCCAGCGGCGATGGTTTGGTGTCGCTGATCTTGAGGAGACGCCCATGAGCATCGGCAGTTTCAGTGAAGTCAAAAAGAACAGCGGCATGCTCCACATCCAGGCCTCGGCTGAGGATCTGAAAGCGTTTGCAGACTTGGCCATCCTGGTGCCCAAGGCTGCCGCCAAAGCTCAGCGACGGGCGATCAACAAAACGCTCGGTTGGTTGCGCGGAAAAATCGCCAGTAATGTAGGTAAGCAAGAAAAAATTGCAGTGAGAGCCGTGCGGCAGCGTTTGATCACTTACCCGGTGAAAGGCGGTGCAATGCGCGGCAAACTCTGGTTCGGCATCAACCCGCTGGAAGCCAGCCGGGCAGGGCGCGCCCGTCAGACCAAGGCGGGCGTGTCGGTGGCGGGGCGGCGGTATCAGGGCGCCTTCTATAAGAAGGTGTACGGCAATCAGGCTGACGTGTGGATTCGTACCGCGAGCAAGCACTTCAACCCGGCCGATTATCCCGATAGCCAAGTCACCTCACAGACGGGGGCCAGCTCCGGGTTTGTCGGTGAAAACAGTGACCGCTTCCCGCTGGCCAAAGCCAAAATCTCACTGGACGCCGTGCGCCCCCACTTCGACGCCTGGAGCCGCAAGGCCGACGAACGCTTGATGCACGTCCTCAAACAAGAGATGAACTTCGAACTGCAAAAATACTTGAAGGGGACGCGCCGTGTCTGAGCAGCCGTTTAGTCTCGACCTGCTGTATCAGGCCATCGAGCAGCACCTCCAGCAGCACTTGCCGGGTGTGCAATTGGTCAGCTTCTGGCCGGACATCCAGCAGCACATCCCGCTCCCAGCGGTGTTTCTCGACATCGCCGAGATCGAGCCCGGTACTGACATAGGCACCGGTGAAACCACCCTGACCCTCACCTTTGAAGCGCGGGTGGTTGTCGACGTGATCCGTGCCGACCACTACCCGCAAGCCGTGCATCTGGCCACGCAACTGGCGGTGCTGTTGCGTGGCCAATCGTGGGGCTTGGCAGTTGAACCGGCCGAGTTCCAGCGGTCGAGTCAGGACTGGACGCGCCCGGAACTGGACGGCTACACCGTGTGGCTGGTGGAGTGGACGCAGACGGTATTCCTCGGTGAACAGGTGTGGCCGTGGCCCGATGAGCCGCCGGGCTCGTTGCTGATCAGCGTCAACGAGGAAGAGTCAGTCGCACCGGAGGATCTGCCGTGAGCTACGCGAGTGCTGAACACGACCGCATGATCGCGGCTCTGTTGATTCCTTGCTACGTGGTCGCGGTAGATCTGGCGGCAAGCCCACCGGCCTGCCGCGTATCCACCGGCGACTGGACCAGCGCCTGGGTGCGCTGGCACAGCGTGGCAGCGGGCAAGGCCCGGCACTGGCGCGCGCCGAGTTTGGGCGAGCAGGGCGTGCTGTTTAACCCCAGCGGACAGGCGGGCATGGGCACCTTTGTACCTGGGCTTTATGGCGATGCAGGCGCGCCACCGGACAACCGCGACCACGTTGAAGTGTGGCGTTTCGATGACGGCGGCTCGCTGGTCTACGACTGGCAGGCCAAGAGCTACACCATCACCCTGCCCAGCGGCACCGTGACGATTGCGGTCGGCGGTACTTCGGCGGTGGTGACAGACAGCGCCGTGACCGTCACGGCGGGTGCCATCGACCTGGTAGGCCCGGTCAAAATTGACGGTACGTTATCGGTGACAGGCGATATAACCAGTCTCGGAAAAATCATCGATACCGGTGGCAATACCCCAAATCACAAACATTGATTTATTAGTGTTGGCTGAGGAATAAAGGTTCCGTGTCTTATTATGCCTCTTGTCAACTGTTAGAAGTGACAGTTGACAGTGTTTCAAATGAGGCGGAAGGTTTGTGCGTAGAACAAGGATGTAGCTAATTTATTTGTTTTCATGAACAGTTAAAAAGGAGTTTTCCCATGGGTATACTTACACCTCTCGAGTTGGTTGCAGTTGAAGCTATGTTCACGTCCTCAGCCTTGGACGGAGATCCAGTGACTTTTGGTAATTTTGAATTTAAAATTAAAAAAAACTTGCCTCTAGTTGAGGTGAGCTTGGCTCCTTATACTATCTCTGTGTTAATAGAGCTCATTGATGGCTCTGATGAACCTGACGATGAAATATCTTACTCAAGCTTCCTCAAAGCTTATAAGTCACTGCCTTAAAGTTTAATATTTGAGCTATGTAGTGTTGTATGTTTACAGCTTAACCCGCCAAGTGCGGGTTTTTTAATGCCTGGAGCAAACCATGAGCAAAACACCTGACGAAAAAGTCACCGAACCCGCCGCCCTGGTCCTGCAAAAAACCACCCCTGTCGCTGACCCGGTTCGCACTTTCCGAGACAAGGTTTACACCTCTCGAACCCTGATCCTGCCCGGCGGCGCCACGCTCCCGGTCGCCCAAGGCCGTGCCACGGCGGTCGACGATCAGCAGTTCCAGTACCTCAACACCCACCCGGACTTTGAACGCCTCACGGAGTAACCCGCGATGATCGGAATGGATCGCCACACCGGCGCGGCCCTTTCCGGCGTCGAGCATCTTCGCCAGTCCATCGGCGACATTCTTACCACCCCGGTCGGCAGTCGGCGCATGCGCCCGGCCTATGGCTGCCAATTGCGCCGCTTTGTTGATATGCAGATCAACGCAGGCTGGAAAAGCGCGGTACAGGCCGAAGTCGCCCACGCCCTGAACCTGTGGGAGCCGCGTTTCAAGTTGCAGTCGGTGCGGGTATCGGCGGTGCTCGATGGCGTGATCAGTTTTGAACTCAAGGGCCTGTACCGGGGCGAGGGCGTAGCAATGGAGGTGAGCGCATGAGTACCGTAGACCTGTCGGCCTTGCCGACCCCGGAGGTGCTGGAGTCGCTGGACTTTGAGGGCGCTTATCAGGAAGAGCTGGCGGTGTTTCGCGCCCACATGGGCGACAACTGGAACGCGGCGTTGGAGAGCGATCCGGTGGTCAAGCTGCTGGAATTGGGCGCCTACAGCCGGGTTCAACACCGGGCGCGGGTTAACGATGCATCCAAGTCGCTGCTGTTGGCCTACGCCCAGCGCACTGACCTCGATCACCTCGCCGCCAATGTGCGGCTTAAACGCTTGGTGATTCAGGAAGCGGATCTGCAAAGCGTGCCGCCGGTGCCGCAGGTCTTGGAACTGGACGACGCGTTACGTGAGCGCATCCAGTTGGTGTACGAGGGCCTGACCACGGCCGGGCCGCGCAACAGCTACATCCTGCACGCGCGCAACGCCTCGGCGCTGGTGGCCGACGCGCAGGCCGAAAGCCCAAGCCCGGCGCATGTGGTGGTCACGGTGTTGCACCTGGAAGGCACGGGCGTCGCCGACCCGCCCTTGCTGGACAAGGTGCTGGAATATCTCAGCGATGAAGACATTCGCCCGGTCGGGGATCGGGTCACGGTGCAAAGCGCCGAGGTGCAGGAATACCGCATTGACGCGGTGCTGCACATGGCCGGTACCGGCTCGGAAAACGAAGCGATTCTGGCCGAAGCGACTCGGCGCCTCGCGGCCTGGATCAACCCGCGTCGGCGCCTCGGCGTGGAAATCTCGCGCTCGGCGATTGACGCGCAACTGCACATCACCGGCGTCAGCCGCGTGGACTTGCCCGGCTGGGTCGACATCCCCCGGGCCACGCACCAAGCCGCGTACTGTATCGGTTACAGCGTGATCCAAGGCGGTGCCGGGTGAGCCTGCTGCCGCTCAACAGCACACAGTTAGAGCGGGCCATCGAAGCGGCGATTGATCACAACCCGGCGATTCCGATTCGCACCCTGTACAACGCGAAAACCTGCCCGGCGCACTTGCTGCACCAGTTGGCGTGGGCATGGTCGGTCGACCGCTGGGACAACCGCTGGAGCGAGCAGGTCAAACGTGCGGCGATTGAATCGGCGTTTTTCATCCATGCCCACAAAGGCACCATCGGCGCGCTGCGCCGGGTGGTCGAGCCGCTGGGTTATTTGCTGGAAGTGATCGAGTGGTGGCAGACCGTACCGATGGGGGTGCCGGGCACATTCGGGCTGAAGGTCGGGGTGCTGGAAACCGGCATCACCGAGGAAATGTACCGCGAGCTGACAGCCCTGATCGATGACGCCAAACCCCTCAGCCGCACGCTGACCGAACTGGTGATCAGCCTTGAAAGCACCGGCCAGCTCAACGTCTTTGCCTGCCTGTACGAGGGCGAGGTGATCGACGTGTACCCACCGGCGCCGCGCGACATCGAGGTCACGGGGCATTACGGCCCGGCGGGCCGCGAACATCACATTGAAATCCTGGACGTGTACTCATGATTGATCAAAGCAGCCAGTTCATGGCGATCCTCACCGCCGTGGGCGAGGCCAAGCAGGCCAACGCCGACGCGATGAACATCCCGTGGACGTTTTCTCAGATGGGCGTGGGCGATGCGAACGGCACCGACCCGCAACCCAACCGGGCGCAAACCAAGCTGATCAACGAACGCCGCCGCGCGCCGCTGAATCAGGTCAAGGTCGACCCGAAAAACACCCACGTGATCATCGCCGAGCAGGTGATCCCGGAAAACGTCGGCGGCTGGTGGATTCGTGAAATCGGCCTGTACGACGCGGACGGCGATCTGGTGGCGGTGGCCAACTGTGCGCCGAGCTTCAAACCGGCGCTGGCCCAAGGTTCGGGCAAGACCCAAGTGGTGCGCATTAACTTCATCGTCAGCAGCGCCGCCAACGTCACGCTCAAGATTGACCCGAGTGTGGTGCTTGCGACCCGGCAGTACGTGGACGACCGCATCCTTGAAGTGTTGCCGCCGACGCGCAAGCCCGGCAGTTACACCAAGGTCGTGATCGACAAACGCGGCGTGGTGATCGAGGGCAGCAACCCCGACACACTGGCCGATAACGGGATCAAGGACGCTTACACCAAAGAGCAGGTTGATGCCGGGTTGAAACTTAAGGCGCCTCTCAGCAGCCCGGCGCTCACCGGTTTGCCCACTGCGCCTACGGCTGCGATGGGCAGCAACAACCAGCAACTGGCCACCACCGCGTTTGTGCAAGCCACCGTCTCGGCGGTTATCTCGGGCGCCCCCGGTGCGCTGGACACCCTGAAAGAGCTGGCCGACGCCTTGGGCGGCGACCCCAACTTTGCCAACACCATCATTAACGGCTTGGCAGGCAAGGCCAACAAAGGCACCACGCTGGAGGATTACAACATCACCAACGGGGTGCCGATTCGCAACCCGCTGGCCGGTGGCAGCCTGGATATTCACGGCGGCTCGTTCGCGTTTCTGTCAGCCAATCAAGAGGCGTCGGTCTGCCAGAATTGCTTTTTCAATGGCGCCAGTTGGATGCGTCATGACGTGTCGCGGCCTGCGGTGTGCATTGCGCTGGAGCGCGGTGCGCTGGTGGTGCGCAAGGCCGCTGCCGGGGCTAACCCGATTGTCTGGGGTGTCAGTGACGCGGTGATCGACGCCAGTAGCCTGACCTTTGCCGCGATCCGTAACAAACCTACCACCTTGGCCGGGTACAACATCCTTGATGCCTATACCAAGGCGCAAGTGACGACTGCCATTCAAGCCGCTATTTCAGGGGTGATCGACGGCGCACCGGGTGCGCTGGACACTATCCGCGAATTGGCGGCAGCCTTGGGCGGCGATCCGAACTTTGCCAACACCATCATCAATGGGTTGGCGGGCAAGGCCAACAAAGGCACCACGCTGGAGGACTACAACATCACCAACGGGGTGCCGATTCGTAACCCGTTGGGCGGCGGCAGCCTGGACCTGCACGGTGGGCAATTCGCGTTCGTGACCTCGGTGTCTGAATCCTCAATCGGGCAAAACTGTTACTGGAATGGCACCACCTGGTTGCGTCATGACGTGGCGGCCCCTGCGGTGTGTATCACGGTGGCGTCCGGGCGGGTGGTGATCCGCAAAGCCCCGGCCGGGGCCAACCCGATTGCGTGGGTGTCGTCACCTGAACTGGTGGACATCTCAATGCAGGCCTCGGTCGAAGAGGCTGAAGGCGGCAGCAACATCGCCCGCTGGATGAACCCCTTTTCGGTGGCGCGCTACGTGGCTAAAAAGGTGGTACAGGCCACGGAGTACGTGGCAGGCATCGCCGGGATCGCGTCGATTAATCAGGTCAACGCGGGCACCGATGACACGACGATGGTCACGCCCAAAAAGCTCAAGTGGGGCTTTTCGTTCAGCCCCACCCAAAACGGCTACTTCTGCTTTCCAAGTTGGCTGGGCGGGTTTTTGCTGCAATGGGGCTACGTCTACGAGTCGCAGGGTGCCACCGATTATCGGGGCTTCAACGTGCCGTTTCCTAGCGCCTGCTTCGGCATGGTCATGAGCATTGAAGCGGCAACCCAAGGCGGCCATGCCAGCGGCTTCGGCTATGTCACCCAAGTGATCGACCGCACGAAATTCATCTGGTCGGTCGGCGGCAGTCTGTCCGGCGGCGGCTATGGCTATTACTGGGCATGGGGGAGTTGAGCATGACGGATCGTTACTACCTGAATCTGGCCGAGGACGGCCGGGTGCTGATGCGCTATGACACGGTGATCAACGGGGAGGATGTGCCTGAGGGCGCCACGCCGGTGACACGTCGAATCTTTTCGCAAACACTGAGCGGTGGGAAAGGCACGGCTTACCTGACTGAGGCAGGCAAGGTTGAATTTCGTGTCATTGACCTCCTGAGTCCTGAAGACCGCGCAGCCAGTGATGAACGGGCATGGCGTGACGCCGAGGTCGAGTCGGTCAAATGGCTGCGTGAGCGGCACCGGGACGAAGTCGATCTGGGCTTGGACACCACGCTCACACTGGACCACTTCAAGGGGCTGCTGAGCTACCTGCAAGCGTTGCGTGACTGGCCGCAGTCGTCGGACTTCCCGACATTGAAATATCGACCTGTGCGGCCCGACTGGCTCGCCGAACAAACCTGATAACGCCCAACCTGAGGCGTTTTTGTATCCACCGTTTGACCCCCATAAGCCTCGCACTGCGGGGCTTTGTTGTTTCTGGAGAGTACCTGTATGAGCACAGCCAGCCGTTTCCACGGCGTTACGGTCACGCTGGTCGACACCGGCGCGCGCACCATTGCGCTGCCGTCGACCTCGATCATCGGCCTTTGCGACACCTTCACCCCGGGCCTCAAGGCCACCGCCAAACCCAATGACCTGGTGCTGCTGACCAGCGAGCGCGAAGCGGTGGCCGCGTTCGGTGAAGACTCAGCCATCACGCGCGCCGCCAAAGCCGTTTTCTTGAAAGCCAAAGCCGTGATCGTCGCGTGCGGCGTGGCCCAGCTGGAAGACGAAGCGCTGCAAACCTCGGCCATCATCGGCGGCGTGTTGGCCTCGGGTCAGCGTACCGGCCTGCAAGCATTGCTCGATGGCAAAAGCCGCTTCAACGCCCAGCCGCGTCTGTTGATCGCGCCCAAGCATTCCGCCACGCAAGCGGTGGCCACGGCCATGGATGCACTGGCGGGCAAGTTGCGCGCCATCGCCATCGTCGACGGCCCCAACACCACCGACGAGGCGGTGCTGGCCTACGCGCAGGAGTTCGGCAGCAAGCGCATTTACATGGTCGACCCGGGCGTTCAGCAGTGGGACACGATCACCAGCAAAACCATCGACGCCCCGGCCTCGGCGTTTACCGCTGGCCTGTTCGCCTGGACTGACACCGAGTACGGCTTCTGGGCCTCGCCGTCGAACAAGGAATTTGTCGGCATCACCGGCACCACGCGCCCGATTGAGTTCCTGGAAGGTGATGAAACCTGCCGCGCCAACCTACTCAACAACGCCAATATTGCCACCATCATTCGCGACGGCGGCTACCGCTTGTGGGGCAACCGTACGCTGTCATCTGATTCGAAATGGTCGTTTGTGACTCGGGTGCGCACCGTCGACATCGTGATGGACGCGATTCAGGCCGGACATAAATGGGCGGTCGATCTTCCAATCAACAAGACCTACGTCAAGAACGTTACAGATGGTCTGGATGCGTTCATGCGGGATCTGAAAAACCTTGGCGCGGTGCTGTATTTCGAGGTGTATGCGGACCCTGAGATGAACACGACCAGCCAGCTGGAGCAGGGCAAAATTTACTGGAACATCCGCTTCACGGACGTCCCGCCTGCTGAGAACCCGAACTTCCTCGTTCAAGTGACCAATCAGGGTCTGACTGAAGTCGTGGACACCGCCGCCTAAGGAGGCCGCTCAATGATTCCTCAAGTGCTTTTTGAAACCAACCTGTTTTTGGGCGGGATCAGTTTTTCGGGTGATGTGCCGTCCGTGACCCTGCCCAAACTGACCGTTAAAACCGACTCGTTCCGGGGCGGCGGCATGGGTGGCGAAATTGAGATGGACATGGGTTTGGAGAAACTGGAAGCCAGCTTCGTCACTACCGGCGTACGCCGCGAGTCCATGAAGTACTTCGGTCTGGCTGATCAGACCAGCTGCAATGCCGTGTTTCGCGGCGCCTTTAAAGGGCTGGGTGGCAAGGTAACGCCCGTGATCGCGACGATGCGCGGCATGCTCAAAGAGCTGGACATGGGCGACTGGAAACCCGGCGATAAGGCCGAAAACAAGTACGCGATGGCCCTCCAATATTACAAGTTGGAAGTGGATGGTCGTGTGATGTACGAAATCGACATGGTCAATTGCGTGCGCGTAATTGATGGCGTCGACCAAATGGCAGATGTACGCAGCGCTATTGGCCTTTAAGGAGTCACCGCATGACCACTGCAACTGATAAGAAAATCCCCACCTGGCTCAACCTGACCGACGAAGGCGTCACGATCACCCTGCGTTACCCGACTGAACTCAACCATGTCAAAACCGACAAGCTGGTGATGCGCGCCCCGACCATCCGCGACGTGCGCGCCGCCAATGCGGTCTCAGGCGGTGATGCTGAAAAGCGCGAACTGCAACTGTTCTCCAGCCTCACCGAGATCCCGACCGGTGATCTTGAAGGGCTTAAGGTGGTTGATTACACCCGGGTGCAGGAAGGCTATTTTCGTCTGGTCGACGAAGGTGAACTGTAACCCCCACACCCTGAAACAGATGGCCAAGCGCTTGGCGGCGGAAACGAGCTTTTCCGCTGCTGAGATCACGGCCATGCCGTTCTCAGAAATGGTCTGGTGGCTCACGGATTGAGCCACCTGCCGCGCAACCACAGGGTAGGGCGTACAAATGGCAAACAAACTCGCGCTCGGGTTGGTGATCGGCGGGGCGGTCAGTTCCACCGTGGGTTCAGCGTTCAAAGACGTTGAGGGCCGGATCAAGAAGCTCGAAGCGGCCGGGGCCAAAGCCCGGGTCATGCAACGTCAGATCGGCGACACCATCCGCTTGCGCAACGAGTGGAAAAAAGCGCACGACAGCGGCGCCGCCGGTGCGTCCACGCTGCTGACCAAACTCAATTCCAACCTCGACAGCTTGCGCAAGCAGGGGATCGAGGTCGGACGGCTCGACCGGGCGTATCAGGCGCTGGGCCGCACCGCGCGCCAAGCTGACCTCAAAGCCCAAGGGCACAAGCAAATCAACGAAGGCCGGGCCAGTGTCAAAAGCACGGTCGGCCGGGCGGCGGTAGGGGTGGCCGCACTGGCGGTACCGACCAAAGTCAGCGCCGATTACAACGCCATCATTCGTGACATCGCAATCAAGGCCGGTATTGCCAATGCCCCCGAAGAAAAGCAGATGTCGCGCACCATCATCGACACCTCACGCGACACCGGGTTGGCCCGCAACGAAGTGGCCAACGTGGTCAACGAACTGGTGGGCGCCGGTATGGACTTGGCCAAGGCGCTGGAATACGCGCCGGTCGCGGCCAAGTTTGTCGTGGGCCAAGGCTCGGGCAGTGCCGAAACGGCGAAGATGATCAACGCCCTCGGGCAGAACGCCAAGATCACCGACGCCAAGGAAATGCAGCAGGCACTGGAGGCCATCGCGTTTCAAGGGCAAGCGGGCAGTTTTGAAGCCAGTGACATGGCGCGCTGGTTCCCCGAGTTGTTGGCCAACATGGGCAAGCTGGGCATCACCGGCATGGACGCCGTGACGCAACTGGGCGCGATGCTCCAGGTGCAGATGAAAACAGCGGGCGGCGCCGACGAAGCGGCCAACAACATCAAGAACTGGATGGATAAAATCGGTTCGTCGCAGACCGTCGACGCGTACAACAAGGCCGGGATCGATTACGAAGGCTCGATGCGCACCGGCCTGCAACAGAACATGTCGACCCTAGAGTCGAGCATGGCGTTGGCCAAAAAATACATCGAGACCACCGACCCGAAACGCGCGGCCAAGATGGCCGAAGCGACGGCGAAAATCAGCAAGGAGTCCAACCCGGAAAAAGCCAAGGCCATGATGGCCTCGCTGGAGCAGGCGTTGCGCACTGGCGACCTGTTCGCCGACATGCAGGTCAAGGCCGCGCTCACTGCTTACATGCAAAACAAGGAACTGTACGGCCAACTGAAACGTGAATCGCGGGACGCCACCGGCATCCTCGACAAAAACCTCAGCGAGCGCCGCGAGTCTTCCTCGCAAAAATGGGCCGAAATGGCGCAGTCGATGGACGACGCCATGCGCTCGGTGGGCGATGCGATCCGCCCGATCACAGACGGCGTGGCCGAAGGGCTGACCACGGTGGCCAAGGGCATCACCTCACTCAGTGATCGCACCCCCGGGTTGGCAATGGGGCTGACGGTGCTGGCCGGTGGAGCGCTAACCCTGCAAGGGCTGCTGGGGTCGTTCAAGATCGGCAAGGGCTTGTTCAACCTCGCGCGCGGCGCAATGGGCGGCCGTGATGCCAAGGGCGTGCAAAAGGTCTTTGTGACCAACGCCGGTGACGGCGACGACAAGGACGATAGTAAAGGCTCCAAGGTGCTGGCCCTCGCTGAGATCGGGTTGAAAGCGTTCGGCGGTAAAAAGGACGGTGATGACGACAACGAGGAAGGCGGCGAGAGCAAAGGCTTTGACCCGATTGATACCGGTCTGAAACTGCTCGACGTGTTCCGTGAAGCAAAAAACGATGATGACGGCGGCGAAGACTCCGGGCCGCAAAAGGTGTTTGTGGTCAACGCCGCAGCAATGGGCGGCGGGGGCGGTGGAGGCGGCGGTGATCGAGGTCGGCGCCGTCGCGGCGGTGGCAATCGCAACGGACGTCGCCGGGGTGGTGGTGGTGGTGGTGGTGGTGGTGGACCTCGGCCGCCGCGTCCGCCCGTGCCGCCTGTTCCACCGGTTCCGCCCGTACCACCGGGTCGCCTTGGTCGGGTGATGGGCTTTGCCAGCAAGGTGGGCAAGGTCGGTAAATTGATCCCAGGCGGGTCGCTGCTTGAGGGCGGCATGCGCGCAATTGACACCTACCAGAACGCCGAAACCAAGGAGGAAAAGGCCGAAGGCTACGGCGCCGCAGCGGGCAACATGGCCGGTGCGCTGGCAGGGGCCGCTGCCGGTGCGGCCATCGGTTCCGTGGTGCCGATTTTGGGCACGGCGGTCGGTGGCTTGATCGGCGGCATTTTGGGCAGCATGGGCGGCGAGTCGGTCGGTGCTTTTGTGGGCAAATCGTGGTTCGGCTCGGACGATGAAAAACCGGCCGAACCTGAGAAGCCCGAGGCAAAACCTGCGGGCGAGCCACCGACGCCAGTGGTCAAGCCCGTGTCGTATGACCCGAACGATCCAGACTCGAAAGACCCGTTCCTGTTGCCGCACTTTGCCAATAAACCGCGCTTTCCCGGTGCTGACCTGGTGCCTCCGAGTGCGTTGCCGGCACAAACACAATTACCGGCGCCGGTGGTTAAACCGGTGTCCTATGACCCTGATGATCCTGACTCGGCTAATCCGTTTCTGTTGCCGCACTTTGCCAACAAACCGCGCTTCCCGGGCGCGGACTTGGTGCGGCCCCAGTCGCTGCCGCCTGAAGGCTCAACCGGTGCCAGCGCATCACGCGAGCTGCCCGGTGCAGTCAACATGGGCGACGTGGTGCGCTCGTTTGCCAGCACCGCGCCTGCGGGGCCGCTGGCCATGCCGCCGAAGGTGGAGCCGGTGCTCAAGGTCGAGCCGCCGAAGATCGATCAGAAGATTGATGTTAAGGCTGACTTGGTCATCAACGTGCAAGGCGACGTAAAAGACCCGGCCGCACTGGCCCGCGAGCTACAGCCGCACCTGCAACGTCAGATCGAGCAAATCAACCAGCAGATGTCGAGCCGTAACCTGTACGACCAACCGCATCTGTAAGGAGGGCACGCATGGCCTACATGGAACAATTGCAGTCAGGGTTGAAGTACCTGACGGCGGCCGGGGAAACCGGGCGCCGCAGCTTGGACGGCATGCTCGGGCCAGTGAACGGCGCCATTGGTGAAATCAGCGGCGCCGCATCTGAGCTGAGCGACTTGCCGTTTATTGGTCCTGCGGTAGGGGCCAAGGTGCAACGGCTGATGCGCGGCGTTAACGCGGCACAGGCCAAGGTCGGCGCGGTGGTGGCCACCTACAACAAAGCCACCCGCGCAGCCTCGCAGATCGAGGAGCGCCTCGGCGTGCTCAAAGAACAGGCGGGCAAGGCCGCGACCGCGATCAACAAAATCGCGGGCAAAGTCAGCCCGTCACTGGCCAACATCGTGCCCACCGGCGCGCTGGGCGCAGACGCGACCCCGGCCGCCGAAGCGGTGAAGCCATTCCCTCACCTGCTGATCATGCAACCGCTCAAGCCCGGATCGACACCGTTCTACTTCAACCTGGACACCGCCGCGTTCGACGAACTCAAGCGCTCCAGCGAATTCCGCTGGGCATCGCAAGAGCGCCTGAGCCGCCGCCCGGCACAACAAGCGGTGGGCATGGGCGAAGAACGCATCACCCTCACGGGTGCGATTTTTGGCGGGTTCAAAGGCGGTATTAAACAACTCGACACCCTGCGCAGCATCGGCGCCCAGCTCCAACCGCTGGGCCTGACTACCGGCTATGGCGACGTGCTGGGCAACTGGTGTTTGAAAAACATCGAAGAAGAACAAAGCGCCCTGCTGCAAGGCGGCATCCCGCGAAAGCAGGGCTTTACCTTGGAGTTTGTTCGCTATGGCGACGACCTGCAGAACAGCTAGCGGCGACGTGCTCGACACCCTCTGCCAGAACTATTACGGCCACCTCAACGGCACGGTCGAGGCCGTGCTCGATGCCAATCAAGGGCTGGCCGATGAGGTGCAACCGTTCAAGGCCGGGCTGATCATTCACCTGCCGGATTTGCCCGCGCCGAGTGATGAGGTGGTGATGTTGTGGGGTTGAAAACAGAGGTCCTGAGAGAAAAAAAAGAGATAGAGCCTAAGTTATTGTGGGAAAGGTCTTATTGACCCTTGGCCGAACTGGCCGATACAGTCCGCGCACTTCAATGGATTGACCTGGAACGGGCCGCTGCTTAATCGGCCCTGGTGATTAAGGAAAATACGACATGTACATGCGCCTGATTTATGCAGACGACCGAGAAGAACTTGGGGTTCGTCTCAGTGAGATCGAAGCCCCTTTCTTTGCCAAATTTGAAGTCGAAGACGCTTTATGTACGCCTTTCCCCACGCTAAGCCTGTTTGATATCGAAACGTACGGCCGACAATTAACCCATGAAGAAATCGTAGACGCCGTAGAAGCGGGCGACATTTTATTGGTTAAAGACGATCCCTTCAGTCCGCTGAGCCAAGACACATTCAACGAGTATTCCCACATCACAGGACGCGGTTGGACGGGCAGTTTCCATATGCCTGTTGAGCAGGAAAAACCGCCGTTGCCGGAAGCTGAACCTATTTTCAAACCGCAACCGCAAGAGCCTGGCTTCTATGTCGTTCCTAAGAGCACCACGGGCGAAAAGTTAAAAGCGGCTTTATTCTCGGTACAAAATCCCACCGTGATGAGCAAGTTCGAAGCGTTGAATCCAAACCTTGGCAACATCAACGCCGGTACGATGATCGTATTGAGCGACCCGAATAACCTGCAATGCACGCGTGAAGAAGCGATGCTGATGGAAGTTGCGGCCAAGGCTAATGCCGTTATTAAAGAGATGACGCCTGAAGAAGCTGAGTTCATGGTTCGACATCGTGAAGAAATTGAAACGTTCTTGGCGCGGGGTGCGACAGCGATAGGGGTTGGTGAGGCGATATTCTCCAAGCATCTGGATGACGTTCAGAGGTTAATGAAGGATATCGAAGCCTTGCATGTGAGGACGTTTCAGGCCACGGGCGGCCTTAAGTCCGCAGAGTTCTTCGCCGAACGTAAACGTCTGCTTGCTCAACTGAACACGAACCTTACCGCGTTAACACGCAAAAGCATTGGGCTTCCTGACCACCCGAACTTGAAAAGTGCGCTGGGTATTTCCAGTCGTAGCCTGGTTCATCGCTGGAAGGCAGCAGGGGGCGCTGACCAGATACCCGGGTATGCGACGCATATAGAGGGCGTGTCGAAGGCTGCGAAATATGTAAAAGCCGGAGGTTGGGTCGGCACCGCCATTGGCGGGGGGGCATCGTATATGAAGGTTCAGGACGTTTGCTCTGCGGGCGATACCGAGGCATGTCGAAAAGTTAAATTCACCGAGGCAGGAGGTTTTGTGGGTGGCGTTGCAGGGGGGGCAGCTGCTGGTGCAATGATGACAGGCGCTACTGTCGGGTGGGCTTGTTTTGCTATGGGCGTCCCCACTGGTGGTATCGGTACACTGGTCTGCGGGATTGTAGTTGTCAGTGCCGGGTCTCTTGCAGGAGGCGTTGTGTTGGGGGCTGCTGGAGAAGAGCTTGGCGAGGTTATCTATGAGCACAGCAAATGAGTGCGGCTGAGTTTGTATTCGGTTACCTCGGGGGCGCTGTACTTCTTGGTGTCTTAATTTGGATTGGTGTCGCTCTCTATTTGGCTTATACCAAGACGGATTTGATGTTAGCCCATTTGAAGAATTGCCCTGCGATCATGGTTAGAGCTCCACTGCGAAACGGTGGGCCCTGGGGCAAGCTACTACTGATTGGGGGCATATCCGGAATCATTACATTCCCAAATTTTTACCTTAAAAGAGGTGAGCTAAGTGCAGATGATTTATCTAAGTTTCCGGCATCGCTTAGGCGAAAACTGATACTCATGCAGTGGAGTATTATCGTGCTTTTTAGCTTTGCTTTTTTACTATGGGTTGTCGGCAAGGTTGTTGGTTGGCACAAGTAAAGTTAGTCATGCCCTATCAATAGCACTGCCTTATTTGTGCTGAGGTCGTTGTAGGTGGAGGGGGCGTAGCCCGAGAAATTGTGGGCGGAGGAGAGCCAGGGGCTGATAATTTATGAGATTGCTCAATGAATATGAGTTTCGGCGATAAGATTTTTTTGTCAGTGGGCTTAATTGACTTTGGAGGGATATTTCTTTGGATTGGAGTATGCCTACACCTTGGGTATACAAAGATGGACCACATGTTGGATCATCTGAGAAATAGCTCATTGCTTCATACATTGACCCCGCTTAAGCACAGTGGGCCTTGGGGCAAGCTTTTGCTCGTGGGTAGTATTTCTAGCGTACTCGCGTTTCCCGAATCCTACCTAAAACGCGGCAAGATTAGTCCTGACGATTTGCACAAGTTCCCTTTGGCGCTCAAGCGCAAGCTAGTGATCTTGCAGTGGGTTGGACTCACACTTCTGTTGACTATGGTGGGTCTTGCAGCAGTGACTAATTTTGGGATTGTATAAGATCGCTTATCAACAGCCTGCTCTTGAATTGTAAGTAGCTGATCAGCTTCCAATTCAAACCACTCATATCAACATCATTATTTAGCCCGCCTCATGCGGGCTTTTTAGTTTCTGGAGTTTGCTCATGACCCCATCTTTCCGCATCGTCGCAGACGGTGCCGACATCACCGCGCTGATAAACGACCGCCTTCTGTTGCTGCGCACCACTGATAAACCCGGGATGGAGTCCGACGACTTTGAACTTCGCATCGATGACCGTGATAGCGCCGTGTCATTGCCAAGCCGTGGGGCGAGTATCGAAGTATTCCTCGGCTACAGCGGCACCGCATTAACCCGCCTCGGGCGCTATACCGTGGACGAGGTCGAGTTGTCCGGCCCGCCCGATACGCTGGTGATCCGGGGTAAAGCCAGCGACATGCGCGGCAGTGGCAAGACCACCCGCAGCGGCAGTTGGGAAGGGGTGAGCTTGGCCAGCATCGTCAAGGACATAGCTGCACGTAACGGCTGGTCGCCGGTGTGCCCGGTGGACACGATAGTGCCGCGTGCTGACCAGCTCAGCGAATCCGACTTCAACTTCATCACCCGACTCTCCAAGCAGTTCGACTGCACCGCCAAAGTGGCAGACGGC
Source organism: Pseudomonas sp. TWR3-1-1 (assembly GCF_049896545.1). Lineage (NCBI taxonomy): Bacteria > Pseudomonadati > Pseudomonadota > Gammaproteobacteria > Pseudomonadales > Pseudomonadaceae > Pseudomonas > Pseudomonas sp. TWR3-1-1. Next base: position 106,243 of record NZ_JAFCUO010000005.1, on the reverse strand, counting down.
AAGTTGCTGGTGATGCAGCGTCAAAGCGGTCAGAGTGCGACCGGCAAAGCCTTGGGCAATATCACCCTGACCCGCAGCGACGTTAGCCGCTGGCAGTTCCGCCTCGGTGATCGCAGCGTCCACAAGGCGGTCAGCACTAAGCATCAGGACAAGAAGACCGGCAAGCTGGCCATCGTCACCTTGGACAACGACGAAGCCCCGGACGGTCTACCGCCCGTTCACACAGACCGCCACATTTACCCCAACAAATCCGCCGCCGAACAGGCCGCCAAAGCGCGGCTGGCCGCGTTCAACCGCTCGACCGCCGGAGTGCGTCTGGAAATGCCCGGGCGAACTGATTTGTTTGCTGAGCGGACCATCAACGCTCAAGGCTTCAAGGTCGGGCTCGATGGTGAGTACCTGGTGGACTCGGTGGAGCAGGTTTTCACCCAAAGCGGCTGGAGCACCACCGTCGAATGCAATGGCGGCAAAAAAGGTAAAGCCAAGGCCAAAGGTAAGAAGCCCAAGGCCCCGCTAAAAGTCGTGCAGCTACAAGCTGATTAATCCCACACCAACTCGCCTTGTGCGGGTTTTTCATTAGGGCAAGCCTATGTCGATTACCCAGCAACAACTCCAGCAGATCCTCCCCAACGCCGGCCAAACAGCCGGCGTTTTTGTTCCTGTGCTAAACACCGCGATGGTCCGCTTCCAGATCGTCGGCACAAAACGCATCGCCGCTTTTATCGCCCAGATCGGTCACGAGTCTGGCCAGTTCCGCTACGTCCGCGAACTGGGCAATGACCAATACCTGAGCAAATACGACACCGGCTCACTGGCCAAGCGCTTGGGCAACACACCAGAGGCGGATGGTGACGGTCAAAAATATCGAGGCCGTGGCCTGATCCAGATCACCGGCCGGGCCAACTACATGATGTGCGGCGAAGCGCTGGCCCTTGACCTGATCAACCAACCCGAACTGCTGGAAAAACCCCAGCATGCCTGCATGTCAGCAGCGTGGTTTTGGGCGAGCAGGGGACTCAACACCTTGGCTGACGCGGATCAGTTCGACACCATCACCCGCCGCATCAACGGTGGCCAAAACGGCGCAGCAGATCGTCAGGCGCTGTACGCCCGCGCGCTTAAGGTGTTGGCGTGAAGCTTGATGCGGTGAAGTGGGGCGGAACATTACTGCTGATCTTCGGCCTTATGGCCGGCAGCGCTTGGACGGCATGGACGTGGCAGTACAACGCCTACGGTCAGCTGTTAGCTGCCAAAGAAACCGCCTATCAAACTGAGCGCACCAATCTGGCCAATGCCAACTCCGCGCAAATTCTGGCTGAGCAGGGCAAGCGCTTCGCCCTAGAGCAGTGGCTGGCAGCCAGCGATCAAGCCCATTACCGAGTCCTTGCCGATGAGAAAACTAAACAGGAACGCCTGCGTGATCGCCTTGCTACTGCTGACCTGCGGCTGTCAGTCCTACTCGACACCCCCTCCACAAATGATCGTGACGGAATGCAAGCCACCACCGGCCCCGGCGGCGTGGTTCATGGCACCCCGAGAGCCCAACTTGACCGAGCGCATGCTCAACGAATTATCGGAATCACCGGCGACGGCGACCAAGGACTGATCGCGCTGCAAGCCTGTCAGGCCTACGCCAAAGAAGTCTCACGCACGAAATAAAAGGAGCGGCCGAAGCTGGATGCGTCAACATCCAGCCCGGCCACCAAACCCGCAGAACTGTCCTGCAAGCCCAGTCAAGGCTCCTGCTCCGTGCACAAAGCGGAGCGAGCCTAACACCTGTCTATCCATACAGCAAAGGTCTTGCAAACAATGTCATCACCCATCATTCCGTGGATGGGCGGCAAACGCCGCCTGGCCGACCGTCTTATCCCCCTGTTCCCACCCCACGAATGCTATGTCGAAGTCTTTGCCGGCGGCGGTGCGCTCTACTTCCTGCGGCCACAGCCTGCTCCAGTTGAAGTGCTTAACGATATCAACGGTGACCTAGTGACCCTGTACCGCGTGGTGCAGAACCATCTGGAAGAATTCGTGCGTCAATTCAAATGGGCTCTCAGCTCACGGCAGATATTCGAGTGGCAAAAAATGACCCGCCCGGAAACCCTGACCGACATCCAGCGCGCGGCCCGATTCTTCTACCTGCAGCACCATGCTTTTGGTGGCAAGGTCTCAGGTCAGAGCTTCGGTACCGCAACAACAGCCCCGGCAATCAACCTACTGCGCATTGAAGAAAACCTTTCTGCAGCCTGGCAGCGTTTGTCCGGCACCTATATTGAAAACCTGCCCTGGCTTGAGTGCGCAGAGCGATATGACCGAGCGCACACCTTCCACTACATGGACCCGCCTTACTGGCAGACGGCTGGTTACGGTGTCGACTTCCCGTTCGACAACTACGAACGCATGGCGGACTTTATGCGGCGCTGCAAAGGCAAGGTGATGGTCAGCATCAACGATCACCCAGACATCCGACGAGTGTTTGAGGGGTTTCATTTTGAGACGACCGAGATTCGGTACACGACCACGAACCAGCGGCAAGGGAAGGCTGAGGTGACGGGGGAGCTGATTGTGATGAATTGGGGTCGCGAAGATATAAGAGGTTTGTTTTCATTTAACTGTGCTGGTGAAAGAGACCTGTAAGCAATGAAGGACACTATTTTGTTTGTGGGTTCTAAATGTAAACTTATTGCTTTGAAAGCTGAGTGAGAGTGAAGCTAAACAGCCATTTATATTGGATTTGTGATTGTGCAGAGGTTTTCGAGGGATTAGTCATATCTAGACATGTGTCGCTGGTTTAATTATTATCGCGTGATTTTTAGGGGGGGCAGTCATGCGATTCATGGATGTTTTTGCCGGGTGTGGCGGTCTCTCTCTTGGCTTGCTGAAGGCCGGATGCGAGGGTGTGGTCGCAATAGAAAAAAATCCGATGGCCTTCGAAACCCTCAAGCACAACCTCATAGATGGTGCTCGCTACCAATTTCAGTGGCCATCTTGGCTTCCAAAGCAAGCCATAAGTTGTGAAGATTTTCTAGAAGGCTTCGGAGAGAAAATTAGGCTACTGCGTGGGACCATAGACCTTATGGTTGGCGGGCCCCCTTGCCAGGGTTTTTCTACAGCTGGTCGGCGTGATCCAGCTGACCCAAGAAATAAAATGGCAGAGCAGTATCTCGAATTAGTTAAAATTGTTTTGCCAAAATTTATCGTTATTGAGAACGTCAGCGGGTTCAATAGTAAGTTTAGTGAGGCAAAGTGTTCTGGCTGTGATGAAGATCATCATTTTAAAAAATCATACGCTGATTTCATCAGTGGGGAGCTTTCTAAGATAGGGTATTCAGTTTCTCGAGGAAAAGTTAATTGTGCTGATTTCGGGGTGCCGCAAAATAGAAGAAGATACATAATAATTTGTTCTCTGAGTGGTACGGAAGGGTTGTTGGAAACTCTTGTCGATAAACGTCAAGAGTTTCTACAGCTAAAAGGGCTGCCTGTCGCTCGCCCTGTATCAGTATATGAAGCAATTGCTGATTTGCAAACGAGAGGTCGGGAGTTAGTCGAAAATTCCGATTCGAATGTTAAGGGCTTTTTTGAGGCTGTATATAAAGTTCCTCAAATTTCGTCTCCTTACTTGGCTATTATGAGAGAAGGTTTCTATGGTGCTCCTAATAGTCGACGTTTGCCTAGGCATAAGTTGGATACGATAGCACAGTTTGGGCGGATACAGAGTGAGTCTCAACCTGGACGGTCTCTTTCAAAAGAAGCGCGGGATAAGCTGGGCTTAAAAAAGCATGCAATCACAGTGTTAACTAAGAATGCCCCATCGCCTACAATTACTACCTTGCCAGATGATATTATTCATTATGATGAGTTGAGAATTTTAACAGCTAGAGAGACTGCAAGAATTCAATCCTTTCCTGATTGGTTTGAGTTTACGGGCAAGTACACGACGGGTGGAAAAAGCAGGCGATTTGAATGTCCTCGATATACCCAGATAGGTAATGCAGTTCCTCCATTGCTAGCAGAGGCTATTGGGCATTTGCTGCTGGAGCAGGCTGTGTGCTTAGACGATGGTGAACTTAATAAAACCTATAAAGGCCCGGCTAATGCAACCCCTGAATTTTAGAGTTAGTTCGCACCTGAAATCTATTATTGGTCGCGACTTAATTACAGATGATTTCGTTGCAGTATTCGAATTGGTGAAGAATTCTTTCGATGCGGGTGCATGTGAAGTTACTCTTCACTTCACGGATACTTCAATCTTTATCATAGATAATGGTAAAGGTATGTCGTATCAAGATTTAGTCGATAAATGGCTATTTGTAGCATACTCAGCAAAGCAGGATGGTTCTGAGGATGTTCTGCAGTTGGATTATAGGGAGTCAATCCAATCCAAAAGGTATGCAGGGAGTAAAGGAGTAGGGCGATTCTCTTGTGACAGATTGGGTGAAGTGCTGTCGTTGCAGACTAAAGTGAAATCTAGCCCTGATGTCAATCGTCTAGATGTTATCTGGTCTGCATTTGAATATTCCTCCAAAGATGATTTTATTGATATTGATATCAGTCATAGCATGTCCCAAAGTTTTTCTCTTTGCGATAGTGTTAGTTTTTATTATGACAGTGGCACTGTATTGGAGATTAGTGGATTACGAGAGGCATGGGGGCGCACTAAGTTAAAAGATTTAAAGTCATCTCTCGCTAAGTTGATAAATCCTTTTGGGGCTCAGAAAAAAGATTTTTCAGTTTTTATTAAAGCAGAGTCTGAGCTCGATGAGGATAACCGATTAAGTAGTTTGAAGGATGAGCCTAGTCCAAATGAGATAGTTAATGGCCCTGTTGATAATTTTATTTTTCAAACTTTGCAAGAGAAAACCACTTGGTTAAGGACTTGGATTGTTGACGGGGTTATAAGGACCGAGCTGATTGATCGAGGGAAAATTATCTACAGGATTTCTGAAGATAATGAGTTCAAGGAATTGGATAGTTCAGGTTTTGAATGTAATATTTTTTACTTGAATAGGTCGGCTAAAGCTACATTTGCTCGCCGCATGGGAATTAACTCTGTCTCGTTTGGTTCCGTTTTTTTATTTAAAAATGGCTTTAGAGTTTATCCAGTAGGTGAAGAGCTTGACGATAGTTTTGGTATTGATAGAAGAAAGCAGCAAGGTCACTCAAGGTATTTAGGTACTCGAGAAATTCTTGGAAAAATTGATGTCTATGGAGATGATTCAAGCTTTAAAGAGTCCTCAAGCCGAGATAAGGGGCTGATAGAAACACCTGCGTATACACAGTTGAAGGAAGCGTTTTGGAAAAAATGCTTATTGCGACTTGAGAACTACGTTGTGGGCGTAAGCTGGAGGGTCAAGTATGATGCTGACTTGTTGGACTCTAGTCATTTAACTCGCGATGAACTAAGATCAAAAATAATTGATGTTATTAATAAACTTTCTAACTCGCCCGGTGTACGAGTCGAGTATTTTGCAGAAGATTTCTTAACACTTATCGATAATAAAGCAAAAGATTTCGACAGAACTATAGAAAGTCTTTCCAATATCGCGCAAAAGACCGGCAATGATGAGCTTGTTGAAGAAATAAAAAGTGCTAAGTTTCGTTATCAGGAGATGCTCAAGGCCGAGTCCGAAGCTGTCCAGTATGCGGAGCGTGAGAGGGCTGAGCGACATAAGGCAGAGGCATTAGCTTTTAAAGTTGAGAAAGACCTGAAAAGGGAACAGGAAAGAAATCTTTTTTTGACTTCGCTCCAAAGCCACGATAAAGATGTACTCGAAAGTTTGCATCATCAAGTCATTATTTATGCGAGTAATGCAATAAATCTAATTGAAGCTAGTTTATTCTCTATGCACAGCAGAAGACAGGTGCCTCAGCAAGATATAGAAGAAACACTTGAGAATTTACTTCTGCTGAATCAACAGGTTATTGCTGCATCCAGATTTGCAACAAAGGCAAATTTCAAGCTTGACTCTAATTCTATCACAGAAGACTTGGCGTTGTACCTCGATCAGTATGTAGAGAAAATATGTAAGGTTTATAAAAGTAAAATCTCAATTGAGGTTGTTCGATCTTCTAAAGAATTTGTTATACAGTTCAAGCCTATTGAGATATCGATTATCATTGATAATTTAATAGATAATGCTATTAAGGCAACTGCTTCTAGTATGAGGATAGAGATTTCAAAATCTCATTCAAATGTTCTGCTTGTAAGTCTTACGGATAATGGGGTAGGTGTTCCTAATGAAATATCCAACTCTGAGTCAATATTCGAAAAAGGCATCACCACGACCAGTGGCTCTGGTTTGGGTTTGTATAATGTGCGACAGCTATTACAAAATATTAATGGCACCATAGAGCTAGCGGAATCTAGTTTCGATGGTACAACTTTTGAAATTAAGGTGTACAGTTAATGGACGCTACCTATTGCATTCTTTGGTTGGATGATCAGAAGGATGAGCTTAATGGTGTGGTCAGAAATTTAGAGAGTCGCCTGTACAGTGTTGGGTTAAATGTAAATATAACTTGGCATGATGCATTTGACGAAGCGTCCATTAAAACACTGACTGATGGGCTGAGAAAACATTCTCCTTATGATCTTATAATGGTGGATTATGATCTCGGTGTTGGAAAGATAGGGCATAGACTTACGAAAATCATACGAAGTCAAACTTATGGGGATATGGTTTTTTATAGCTCAGCTCCAGATGAGGAGTTGAGGAAGAAGCTGTATCAGGAAAAAGTTGACGGTGTCTATTGTATGCAGCGCGCATCATTAGCTCAAGAGGTTTTTTCTCTGGCGCAGAACGCAATAAGGAGAGTTGTGCATCCTAATTATATGCGTGGATTGGTGGTTGGCTCAGTTGGTGAGTTAGAAGGGCTTTTTGGAGATACTATTAATTCTATTATTAATAAGAAAGGGTCTCCAACAGTAGACGAAGTAAGGGGGATGGCGAAAGAATCCTTACAAGATTACATTGATGAGCTGCAAAATGTTAATTTGCCGCGTTTCGATAATATGTCGACAGAGCGGATAATTTCAAAATTAAACCTGCGTGTAAAAGTCGATCTTCTTCTTAAGCTTTTGGATGAGGATGGTGGGCAGTTAAGTTTAAATTGTCATCAGATCATTTCAAAATTTTCAGATGAAATAAATCAACACAGAATAGAGTTTGCTCACGCAAGAACCACTAATATTGAAGGCGTACCGGTTTTTCAGGATAGAAATAAAAAAGTTTGGGGGCCGGTGGAGATGAGAAACTTATTGCTTAAACTCCGTGAGCATTACGATGCAGCTAAAAATATAAGTAAATATTTCCAGTAGGATTTTTTGTGGGGGGGTAACCCTCCATATTTTAACTTAGCCATTTAGAGAGGTCTGAAGTACCCACCGATTCTTGATGCCCTATCTGCTTTAGGCCCAAAAATGGTTTGTTCGGTCGAAATCCAGACCTTTTCTGCTCTTAACTCATGACTTTCCCCGTAATCGCGCCGTTTCAGAGCGATTGACCCGCATTACAGGCGCCCCTCTCCTGCACTCAGCAATCGTTTTAGCGCCATCCACTGATTCGACAACGCGAAAGCGCACTTCCGTATAACCAAACTGACTCTTGATCACGCGAAAGTGTAGCGCTTGTCTAGCGCCAGAAATCGATATTAGCGTTGCCGTCCAGATATCTAAAATCTGTCGCACGGTCATGCATACGATCAGTATGGATCGCACCTTGCTTGAGAGGCTAAATCATCCTCATCTGCTCCGAAACAGTCGGAGCCGATCGTCCGTTTTGCCGATTATGCTGAAAAAGTCAACCATGTTTTTGATGGCATCAAAGTACGCGCTTGAGATTGAAATCTTCATTTTGAGCAGAGGGTTCGGCTTCAGATTTAGCGTAGCAGCGCGCGAAAATGGTGTTTTCAGCAGTCAGTAGTTGGGCAGTCGGGAAGAACTGAATTTTTCAACAGAATCGGCTGAAAGCAGTCAGCTCAGCGTTATTGGTCTTAGAGCGGCTGTAGTCAAAAGTTGGAGCTGAGGTGGTATTGACGCTGCGCAAAACCCATCCTGCAGACCACGGTTTACCGTTTGCCTACGCCCGAATCGCTGCATATTTTGCCATCCTCAATAATTGTATTTTTCTTTTAATTACAATTGCTTGCGAGATTTTACGATCAAACATGGGGTACTAGGGAGCTAACTTGCGACATTCCATCAGAGCAGCCAAGATTGTACTGTCACTGATTGGACGGACTGGGAAGGTGCTTTCGCATTGGGCAGGTTCGTTTTGAACAGCTTGCTTAAAATTTGCTACAGCAACAGTATGCTTCGATCTATCTATCTGATTTATAAAGACTTATTAATTAAAGCGATCCCATCCATCATAGGTGCCACGCTAAAGCGTCTGGACACCGTAGAGCCTGTGTTTACGTGGGGTGTAGCTGAATTCTGTACCATTTTGCTCTACGTGTTTTAAGCGTGTTTTAGGGGGTTTTAGGGCGTTTTTCAGGGCTCGCGGGTACGATGTACCACTTTAAAACCGACGCGTACCACTTTCCCATGGCAACTCGTGATGGCAAGAAAAAGGGCGAGTAGGGCTGTTACCCGTTCCGCGCAGATCCGCATTTGACGCGACAGAGCGCAAGTCTACCAAGAGAGCCACGCCTTCGTCCGTAAACAGGCTGCTCATGCGAGGGCTAGCACGCGTGAAAATGAGCCGACTACGTTCATCTCCGAAGTGAGAGGCATTGCCTCGGGCAGTCCCACTGTGCTTGGGCTTACTCAGTGGCATCAAACGCATCATGGTATTTGACTGTTCCCGTAGGTAGTTCGCCCTCAAAGGTGATCGCTTGGAGGTTCTTTTGAGTAACACATGGAAGTTCAAGCCCGGGGCAGGTTTTGAATCCTGAGCGAGCCTAGCAGTCAGGATTACCCTGCTGGACACAGCCAGCACTGCCAATGCGTTGCAATTGAGTCAGCGCAGCGTTCATCTGGCCTGAACCGATACGGTTTTCTTGTCGATCGGGTCGTACCGAGAGAGGTCCGGGGCGGTACCTGTGGGTGTCACCCAAAGAGAGGGTGACTGGAGAAACCACCACATGCCCGACGAGTGCGTCGTCCTCAAAGCAGCCTGGGAGATGCTCAACTGACCGTTGCGGTGCAGCGCGTTCGCACGGTGTTGCTCTGTATGACTGGAGTTTTTGAGCATCTTGGCAGAACAGGCTATTGCTCTTGGTTTCGGTTGTGGCTGGCGCGCAGGTTATGTCTGGTACTTGGCCTTTAGCCTGGGATGAACTTTTAAGTGGTCGTCTGCGGGCCATTCCCACTGGCTGTCCAATTCTTCTGCAACAGCTTCGTAAGGCAAGCCGGGATGCAGGGCGCAATGGGTTTGCTTGGGTTCGAAAAACAATGTGGGCTGTTCCAGTGCTGTATCAGCCTGGGTAATCAGTGAAAGAGCTTCTTCAATTCCTGCAACGTTGATGGCGTTGTCTTTACCTGCCTGGACGAACTTCAACAGAAATGTCACTTCAGCGTTCCTTGTCTATTGGAACCTCACTAAGAGGTGCCATGTTAATGACAGCTCTTAGCGTAGTCTCTTAGCGGAAGGTCTGTAGTGCCACTCGGTGAAAGTCGAAGGGTTTAACTGCCTTTAGCGGTCACGATAGTGGCGACCAAGCGCGGCTGGCAGTTGAGATAGGCCGAGGACTGTAGCCAGCGCTGGTCGGGATACCAGGCAAACATGAACTGACCGTCCTTGAGTTTGTCTACCACTTGGCGCGCCACTTGCGGGCGTACGGCAGGGCAGCCCTGGCTGCGGCCTATACGGCCTTGGCGCTGGCTCCAGAGCGGGTTCACGTAGCTGGCCGCGTGTATCACGATGTCACGCTCACGGGCTCGATCATTGATACCAGGCTCCAGGCCGTCCATGCGCAAGGAGTAGCCATGCGCGCCTTTGTAGCTTTCCTGGGTACGGAACAGGCCCAGGCTAGACTGAAAGCTGCCTTCGTTATTGGAGAATTGAGTGGCGAAGTTTTCACCGGAATTTTGCCCGTGGGCAACCAGATCGCGCAGTACCAGCGTTTTTTTGCGCAGATCGAATATCCACAGGCGGCGTGCTGTCGAGGGCTGGGAGTAGTCAATCACGGCCAGGTGTTGAGCTTGACTGGCGCCGTTGTTGACCGCGCATTGCATCGCACTGAGGGCACTTTTTAGTGCTTGGGGATTGAGTTCTGGTGCTGCCTGGGCGAGGCTGTTGAACAATACCGGTTTAGAGGGGCTGGCGGCGAACACAGGACTACAGAGTGTGCCCAGGGTCGCAGCGGCCAGACAAAGCCGACGCAAAAAAATCAGCATAAGTTGAATATTCTCACTGTTGAATGGGCTCCTGACGCTTCGCGGGTAACGCGCAACGACTGTATAAAAGGCTGGCCTGAGTGCGACGGGTGATACGGTGCCCCATCTACCGGATGGCCATGGATTGGAGTAAAGCAGTTGATCAAAAAACACGCATGTTACTTGAGCCTTGCCTTGCTTGTAGCGCCATTGGTCGCGCTGGCGGATGAAGTGCCGGTTGATCCCGTCACGTTGCTGCAAGTGGCGCCCGCAGAACTGTCCAAGGTTTGCCCGCAGTTGGCACCGCGCCTGACAGCCTCCACTCAGCAACTGTTGCAGGGGTTTTACCAGGGCCAGAGTTATCAGCCGGTGTGGTCGGTCAACGGTCGCCTTTCTGCCTTGCAGGCCGCGTTGCCCCAGCTTGCGGATGATGGCCTTGACCCCGCGCACTACGCCTTGCCCAAAAACGAGGGCATGTGTGCCGACATCGACATCAGCCTGCACTACCTGCAAGCCCTGCACGACTTGCATTACGGTCGTCTGAACCAGTCGCGCTTCGAGCCGGTGTGGCACTCCAACGACGTTATGCCGGACCGCCAGGCGGCACTTCTTGCCCTCGCGGTGCCGGGTGTGCAGGACGTCGCCGGTGCATTTGATCAGGCACGTCCAGCGCTTGAGCGTTATCAAAACTTGCGCAAGGTCTATGCACGTTTGCGCCAACAACCCTTGCCGACGTGGCCGGTCGTGGGCAGTGGCCCCCTGCTTAAACCCGGCATGCAGGATGCGCGGGTGCCGGTGTTGGCGCAGCGCATGCTCAGCGAAGGCTATTTAAGCGCATTACCCAAAGTGAGTAACAACACCTACTCGCCTGAGTTGGCCGCTGCGGTGAAGAGTTTTCAACTTGATCATTCGCTGCAAGCCGATGGGGTCATCGGGCCGGGCACCTTGAAAGAGATGAACGTCAGCCCACAGATGCGGCGTGACCAGTTACGTATCAACCTGGAGCGTTTTCGCTGGATGGCGCACGATTTCGAACCCACCAGTTTGTTGGTCAATGTGCCCGCAGCGCTGCTGATGGTCTATCAGAATGGGGTGCCGGTTTGGCAGACCCGAACGCAGGTGGGCAGGGCGGATCGACAAACACCCTTGTTGAAATCGCGCGTCACGCGGTTGACGCTGAACCCCACATGGACCATTCCGCCGACCATTTTCAAACAGGACAAACTCCCGCAAATCCGCCGTGATCAGTCGTATCTGGCCCGCCATGATTTGCAAGTGCTCGACAGCAACGGGCAAGTGCTGGCCGCTCAGGATGTCAACTGGGATCGCCCCGGCAATATCTTGTTGCGCCAGGGGGCAGGGCCGCGCAATCCGCTGGGCAAAATTGTGGTGCGCTTCCCTAACCCGTTCTCGGTGTATTTGCATGACACCCCGAGCCAGGCGCTGTTCAGTAAAGGCCCACGCGCCTTCAGTTCGGGTTGCGTGCGGGTTGAGTCGGCGTTTGAGTTGCGCGACTGGCTGGTCAATCCTGCGGAAAAAGCCCGCACCGAAGAACTGCTCAGTACCGGCCGCACCCATGAGTTTCGACTGGCACAACCCGTGCCCATCTTGATGACCTACTGGACCGCACAAGCCGACAAGGACGGTAAAGTGTCCTTTGCCCCGGACATCTATGACCACGATCCAGCGCTGATTGCGGCGCTTGTCAGCAAGTCCCCAGCCCCGTAGTCAGGGTTCGCCTATGTACCGGGGTGGCAGGCACCCCGGGTTTGAACCACTCAAGTCCCTTGGCGCGCTTCAATTCACTTTTTTCTGATGATCGACTCTGGAGATACCCGCATGAACGGTTGGCCGGATTCACGCTTTATTGAATTGGCAGGTATTAGCGCGCCGATCATTCAAGCACCGATGTTGGGGGCGGGCGCCGACCTCATGATCGGCGTGGCGCAGGCAGGTGGGCTGGGGTCTCTGGCGTGTGCCACGCTGACGTTGGACTCGATTCGTGCCGAGGTTGCAGCTTTTCGTGAGGCGTGCGATCAACCCCTGAACCTCAACTTCTTTTGCCACCCGTCACCCGCCCACGATGAAGGTCGTGCCCAGCAGTGGAAGTCGCTGTTCAAGGCGTACTACCAAGAATTGGGTGTCGATTATGATGCGCCTACTCCCGTGTCAAGCCGTGCACCGTTTGACGAGGCGACGTGCGCGCTGGTCGAAGAGTTACGCCCGCAAGTGGTGAGTTTTCATTTCGGTTTACCGGCCCCGCAGCTCTTGGCACGGGTTAAAGCCTGTGGGGCAAAAGTGCTGAGTTCGGCCACCACGGTGCAGGAGGCGATATGGTTGGAGCGCCACGGCTGCGACGCAATTATTGCGATGGGCTACGAAGCCGGTGGCCACCGGGCGATGTTCTTGAGTGATGAGCTGAGCACACAAATCGGTACGTTCGCCTTGGTGCCGCAGATCGTTGACGCGGTGGGTGTGCCTGTCATTGCCGCAGGCGGGATTGCAGATGCCAGGGGCATCGCAGCCGCGTTTGCGTTAGGCGCCAGTGCCGTACAAATCGGTACGGCGTATCTGTTTTGCCCGCAGGCCAAGTTGACGCAACCGCATCGCCGCGCCCTGCGCGAAGCCAGTGGCAGCCAAACGGCGCTGACCAATCTGTTTACCGGGCGCCCGGCGCGCGGGATCGTCAATAGGGTGATGCGCGAACTGGGCCCGATCAACCCTCAGGCGCCGGCCTTTCCGTTGGCCGGCGGGGTGTTGTTGGCGCTCAAAGCCAAAACCGAACCCCACGGTTCAGGCGACTTCATTAACCTGTGGGCGGGCCAGGGCTTTACGTTAAGCCCGGGGCGTACTGCCGAGCTGTCCTCTTATGAGCTGACACGCACATTGATCGATGCGTATGCCGCACGCCGCCCAGCCTAAGGCCGAGTGTTTTGTTCGCTAACACGCCAAAGGCGCTGGCGCACTGGCACCTGCGTCTTTGGTATGAACTGGATCAGGCGCGTTGCCGCGCCAGGGTCATGGCGGTGTCTTCGATCATGTCTTCCTGACCGCCGACCATGCCGCGACGGCCCATCTCCACCAGGATCTCGCGCGCGGGCACGCCGTATTTCTGTTCGGCACGCTTGGCAAACAGCAAGAACGAACCGTAAACCCCGGCATAACCCATCGTCAGGGCATCGCGGTCGCTGCGGATCGGGAAGTCCATGATAGGCACCACCAGATCTTCGGCTACGTCCTGAATACCAAACACACTGACTCCGGTTTCGATGCCCATGCGCTCACACACGGCGATCAGGATCTCCATCGGCGTATTGCCAGCCCCTGCGCCCAACCCCGCAGCGGCTGCATCGATGCGTGTCGCACCTGCTGCAATAGCCGCAATGGAGTTGGACACGCCCATCGACAAATTGTGATGGCCGTGAAAACCGATCTCCGTGTCCGGGTGCAGCGCCGCGCGCAGTGCACTCACGCGTGCCTGAATGTCGTGGGGCAGCATGTAACCCGCAGAATCGGTGAGGTAAACGCAATTGGCGCCGTAGCTTTCCATCAGTTTGCCTTGCTTGACCAGCCCTTCGGCACTGTTCATGTGCGCCATCATCAAGAAACCCACAGTGTCCATGCCCAGGGTTCGGGCGTATTCAATGTGCTGCTGTGAGACATCTGCCTCTGTGCAGTGGGTGGCCACCCGGATCGTGTGGACCCCCAGCTCAAAGGCCATTTGCAGGTGGTCCACCGTACCAATTCCCGGTAACAGCAGCGCGGACACTTTGGCCTGCGTCATCAGCGGGATCACGGCTGACAGGTACTGTTCATCGGTGTGTGCCGGGAAGCCGTAGTTCACCGAACTGCCTCCCAAACCATCGCCGTGCGTGACTTCAATCAAGGGCACGCCCGCGGTATCAAGGCCGCAGGCAATGTCCTGCATTTGTTGCAGGCTGATCTGGTGACGTTTGGGGTGCATGCCGTCGCGCAGGCACATGTCGTGCACGGTGATTCTTTTACCGCGTAGGTCCATGGTCGACTCCTTAAACGAGGGCAGGTTGTGAGGCGCTGGCGCTGAGTTGCCGTTCGCCGTTGAGGATTTCCTCGGCGAACATTTCAGCGGTACGGGCCGCCGCGGCGGTCATGATGTCGAGGTTGCCAGCGTACGTGGGCAGGTAGTCGCCCAGGCCCTCGACCTCCATGAAAATCGAGACCCGGTTGCCGTCAAATACCGGACCGTTAACCAGTTTGTAGCCCGGCACGTAGCGCTGAACCTGTTCGATCATGTTGGCAATGGCCAGGCGGATGGCGGCCTGATCTGGCTCGGTTTCAGTCAGGCAGTGCACGGTGTCGCGCATGATCAACGGCGGCTCGGCCGGGTTGACGATGATGATGGCTTTGCCTTTTTTTGCGCCGCCCACCTGTTCGATGGCACTGGCGGTGGTGCGGGTGAACTCATCGATGTTTTTGCGCGTGCCAGGGCCGACGGACTTCGACGCTGCCGTGGCGATAATTTCGGCATAGGCCACCGGCTGCACACTTGAGACAGCCGCCACCAACGGAATCGTGGCCTGCCCGCCACACGTCACCATGTTGACGTTCATCGCCCCGCGCATGAGGCCGGACTTGAGGTTCACCGGCGGTACGCAGTACGGTCCGATGGCCGCTGGGGTCAGATCAATCATCAGCACGCCGAGGGCATTGAGCGTGTGGCTGTTTTGCGCGTGGGCATAGGCCGAAGTTGCGTCGAATGCGATCTGGATGTTGTCTTCCAGTACGTGCGCAAGCAGCCCGTCGACCCCGTCGCTGGTGGTTTTCAGGCCCATCGCTCGTGCCCGCACAAGGCCCTCGGAGGTGGCGTCGATGCCCACCATCCATACCGGCTCCAGCACCTCGCTGCGCAATAATTTGTAGAGCAGGTCGGTGCCGATATTGCCCGGCCCGATGAGGGCACATTTGATTTTTTTAGTCATCATCAAGGTCTCGATCACAGGTTCAGGACACAAAACGCAGGCGGGCGCTGCCCAGGCCGCTGAGGCTCAGGCTGACGTGGTCGCCAGGCTGCACCGGCACCAGCGGGGCCAAGGCACCGGAAAGGATGATTTCGCCTTTGCGAAACGGGATGTCGAATTTACCCAGCGTATTCGCCAGCCAAGCCACGGCTGCGCACGGGTGGCCCTGTACCGCAGAACCCAAACCCTGACCGGCGGGCAGGCCATTTTTGAGCAGGTTAAGCTCGACCTTGGCCAAGTCCAGCTCTCGCGGATTGATGCGCTCATCGCCCAAAGCAAATACGCCGCAAGAGGCGTTATCGGCCACCGTGTCCTGAATGCGGATCTTCCAGTCAACAATGCGCGAGTCGACGATCTCAAAACACGGCGCAACCCATTGCGTGGCAGCCATCACGTCTTGGGCAGTGATGCCGGGGCCGTTCAGGTCTTCGCCGAGGATAAACGCGATCTCGCCTTCCGCCCGGGGTTGCACCAGATGGTGGCTGTGAAAGCTCACCTCGCTGTCATTGGCGACGTGCATGCGGTGGGTCAAAAAGCCGAAGTCGGGCTGATGCACATCGAGCATGTCTTGCACCGCGCGGCTGGTGACGCCGATTTTTTTGCCGACTACTTGCTCGCCCAAGGCCTCGCGGCGTTGCAAGAACCGCAGGGAAATCTGATAGGCCGTTTCAAGTGTGAGGTTCGGGTAACGCTGCGTCAGGGGGGGCACGCTACGGCGCTCGCGCAGGGCGTGAAACAACTCATCGCCCAGGGCTTCAATCAATGTGGCGTCCATGAATCTCTCTCTGCTCATAACGGGTTAATCACACGGGCCGTAGCCGCTGTCGCAGGCGATGGGTGAAGGTGTCGCCACGCTCAGCCCGGCCACACACTCGATTCAGCGCCGCCGTCCACTTCGATGATTTTGCCGCTCACCCAGCGTGAGGCCGGGGAGGCGAGGTACAGCGCTGCGGCACTGATGTCTTCGGGTTCACCCAGGCTTTGCAACGGTGTGGCCCGCACCATGCCCTCGCGCATGGGTTCTGGCAGTACACCGTTCAGCGCATCGGTGAGGATCGGCCCCGGAGCAATCGCGTTCACCCGCACCAATGGCGCAAAATCCTGCGCGAGCAAGCGGGTCATGTGGCTCAACGCAGCCTTGGCGGTGCCATAGGCACTGAACTGCGTTTGTGCGTAACGTGCCGCGCCTGAGGTGATGTTGATGATGTTGCCGCTGCCTGCATCGCGCATGTGCGGCACGCACAGCTGGCACAGGTGATACGCCGAGGACACATTGAAACGCATGATGTCTTCAAAGCGCTCAACGCTTAGCGTCAATGGATCGTTAGGCCCTGCGCCACCGGCGTTGTTGACCAAATGAGTGATGCGGCCCATGTGTTCGCGAGCCTGGGTAATAAGGGCGATTCGCTGTTCTGCGTCATTCACGTCGCAGCTCACGGCCAGTGCGCGGCAGCCCAGCGTGCGTATCTCTTGCGCCACGCGTTCTACGTCGCTCAGGGTGCGTGCAGCCAGCACCACATCGGCGCCTGCTTGTGCGTAAGCCAAGGCAATCGCCCGGCCAATGCCACGCCCGGCGCCCGTAACCACGGCCACGCTGCCCGTCAGGCTGAAGCGTTGAAGAATGTTCATAAGACTCCTTTTAAGGGTTGGATGGCCTTTGCATCATGCTCAAGCCTTAGCGCGGCGCCCACAGGTCGGGCAAGCCTGGATCGCTGGCCGCAATCAACCGTTTGAGCAGCACTTTAAGGGCCTGTGCATCGCCCGGCCCGAGTTTGGCTGCAAGGTTTTGCTCTACCGCCTTGGCCAATGCCAACTGTTGCACGGACGCTTCTCGTCCGGTGGCGGTCAACACGTAACGCGGTGACTGGCTGCTGCCTTCCACCGCGACCATATGTTGCTTTTCCAGAAAGCGCATGCTGGCGAGCGTGACCACATGCCCGGTGTAGCTGACGAACGTATTGATGTCATGCAGCGTCAGGTTGTCGCGAATGCACAACACGGACAGGATGAAAAACGCGTGCTCGTCCAATTGCTGATTGCTCAGCAAACGGTGCAAGGCATCCAGCAGTTGGTAGTGTGCCCGCCCTAGCAAGTAGCCGAGCAGGTCCTCGGTGTAGCTGCATTCTGGCGGCGGCGGAGTGGTCGCCAGGCGCAGTTCACTGCGCGGTTTGCGGGTTGCCAGCGCATATTGACCGCTTTGAAACGCCAGCGGCGCACGGTCGCTGTGATCGAAGGCCAGTACTTCTCCGACAAAAATCACATGGTCGCCGCCCTCGTATTGAAAGGCGGTGCGGCATTGAAAGCGAGCCGTGCAGTCTTGCAACAGCGGCGCTTCGCTGATGCCGTTGTCGAGCTGGATTTCGGCGAACTTGTTCTCGCCCTGCATGGCGAATCGACCCGACAAGGGTTCTTGCTCGGTTGACAGTACGTGCACGTTCCAGTGCTTGCCGGAACTGAACACCGGCAGGCTGCGCGCTGTCTTGGCCAGGCTCCACAGCACCAGCGGTGGGTTAAGCGACACCGAGTTGAAACTATTGGCGGTGATGCCGATGGGCGAACCGTCCTCAGCCTGGGTCGTGATGATCGTCACTCCGGTGGTGAACGTGCCGAGCGCGGTGCGAAACGCCTGCGGATCGAAGCTGCTTTGCATTGCCATGACGAACCTCATGGATTGAATTTTCGTGCTCGCAGTATTCGCCCCTTGAACGCGGGTTACATCGTCTCTATGGACTAACGGAAACGGCCGATTATCGTCCGATTGGACGAGGTTTTGCGCGCAGTTATTGGCTAGGTTCGACCCATCGAAGCGGCAGTAAAAACCGCCCGCATTGTCTTTGAAGAGGATTGGCGCATGACCTCCACGCACACCACGCCCGCGCAGCTGTCACAAGTGTTGACGGCGCAAAAGAAAGCCTTCGTTGCCCATGGTCATGTCAGCGCCGAGCAGCGTTGTGAACGCTTGCAGCGAGTGATCGAGCTGTTGGTGCGCTATCAGCAACCGCTGATTGAAGCGATGGATGCCGACTTTGGAGGCCGGCCCCAGGGTTTTTCGCTGATGAATGATGTGCTCGGCTCCCTGGCGTCACTCAAATACGCGCGCGACCATCTACAGCACTGGATGGAAGACGAGCCGCGCCACGTATTTGCGCCTTACGACCAACTGGGCGCCAAGGCGTGGGTCATGCACCAACCCAAGGGCACCGTCGGGATTATGGGCACCTGGAATGCGCCGCTGTTTACCGTGCTCAGCCCGTTGGCCTGTGTGCTGGCGGCGGGCAACCGGGCCATTCTCAAGCCCTCGGAGGTGGTGCCGCGTACCGCCCAGGTATTGGCGCAAGCCTTTGCCGCGTATTTCGACCCGCTGGAAATCGCCGTGGTTAACGGTGACGCCGAGTTCGCGCAGGCATTCACCTCACAACCGTTCGACCACCTGGTGTTTACCGGGAGTTCGGCCGTGGGCCGTTCAGTGATGCGCAACGCGGCGCAACACCTGGTGCCGTTGACGCTGGAGTTGGGCGGTAAATCGCCGGTAATCATCTCCCGCACGGCTGATCTGGCTAAGGCCGCATTCAGCATTGCAGCGGCCAAGGCCAACAATGGCGGGCAAATTTGCATCAACCCCGATGTGGTGTATGTGCCCGCAGCGTTGCTGGAGGACTTTATCGGCGTCCTCGGCACCGCCTATGGCGAACTGTTTGCGAGCATCGAAGACAATCCGGACGTGGTCGCAGTGGTCAATGCCCGGCATTTGCACCGCGTCGAAGGCTATGTGCAGGACGCCCGCGAGCGCGGTGCACGCGTGGAGTCTTTCCCGCAAGCGCTCGCGGCCGATGAGCAGCAGCGCCGTCGGCCGTTGCAGGTCGTGGTCAATCCGCCCAGCGACAGCCAGATCCTGCACGAAGAAATCTTCGGCCCGGCGCTGGTGGTGTTGCCCTATCAGCAGTTGGACCAAGCGCTGGCCGACATTCACAGCCGCGAACGGCCGCTGGCGCTGTACTACTTTGGCCAGAGTGAGCAAGAGCAGCGTTACGTGCTACAACGCACCCACTCGGGGGGCGTGACCCTCAATGACGTGATGATGCATGCCGCCATGCACGATGCCCCGTTTGGCGGGATCGGCGCCTCTGGCATGGGTCACTATCACGGTCGCGAGGGCTTTCTTGAATTCAGCCACATGCGCACCGTATTCAAAGCCCCGGCGCACGATCCGCGCCGCGAGTGGGGATTGCTGCCCCCGTACGGCGAACACTTTTTAACGACCCTGCAAGCAATGGTCACGGCTGATTAGGCCGACGATCAACCGATCGCAGCCTTCGCCAGTGCCTGTGCGTTAAGCGCTCTCACAATAATAAAACCCGGACTGGAGAACACCCTTGCACAACCCTGTCGAAGACGCTCTAACCTGCGCCGGTTGGCCCCGTCGTCATGTCCTTAAAGCCGGTGCTGTGGCCGTCGGGGCTGCTCTGTTGGGGCGCTTTGCCCACGCAGCAAGCCCGTCGGCAATCACCCCCAGTGAGTATGGGGCGATGGACGCCTGGGACATGGCCGAGGCGGTGCGTAAAGGCGAGGTCAGCCCGCAGCATTTGTTGGCAGCGGCCATGGCCCGTTGTGATGCCGTTAACCCTAAGGTCAACGCCGTCAACATGCGTCACGATCAATACGCCCACGCGCTGCTCAAGGCGCGTGAGGCCAGCGGCGCGTCTACGACGGGTGCGCTGGCCGGGGTGCCGATACTGCTCAAGGACCTCAACACGTACCTTAAAGGCACACCTACCAGCAATGGTTGCCGCCTGTTCAAGGACGCCCCCGACGCTGAGCACACCAGCACCCTGATCGCCCGTTATCAAGCCGCCGGAGCCGTACCGTTTGGTAAAACCACGTGCCCGGAGTTTGGCCTGACCACCACCACCGAGTCCTTGCTGTGGGGCCAAACGCGCAACCCGTGGAACCTGGCGATGAGCGCTGGCGGTTCATCAGGGGGCGCCGCCGCGGCAGTGGCCGCAGGCATTGTGCCGGTGGCCCATGCCACCGATGGCGGCGGCTCGATTCGTATTCCGGCCTCGTATTGCGGGCTGGTGGGGCTCAAACCCAGCCGCTATCGCACCCCCAGCGGACCAGGCAAATACGAAGGCTGGTTCGGGGCCAGCGTGGGCAATGTGGTCACGCGCAATGTGCGGGACATGGCGTTGTTTCTGGACGTGGGTCAAGGCCATGAACACGCCAGTCCCTATTGGGCCAAGCCGCTGGTGCGCCCGTATGTCGAGGAGTTGCGCGCCGCGCCGGGTCGCTTGCGTATCGCGCTGGTACGCGACTCGCTGACCGGCGCGCCGCTGGACCCGGCTGTCGCCAAGGTGCTGGATGACACGGCGCAGCGCCTATCGGCAATGGGCCATAACGTTGAGCAATTACGTTTGCAGATCGACCCACGGCAACTGTTTGGTGCCCACGGCTCAGTCATTGGTCAGGCGCTGCTGACCCTGGTGCACGACCGCGAACAAACCCTGGGCCGCAGCGCCACCCCCCAAGACCTTGAACGCATCACGCAGGTGGTGCTGGGCAACGCTCAAAAAGTCACGGGGGAGGGCCTGTACCGCGCGCGGCAAGCCTTCGAGACCATTGGTGCCTACATGGAAGACCAATTTCAGACCTATGACCTGATCCTGTCCCCGGTCACCGCCAATGTGACGCCCGAACTGGGCCTGCTGAGCCTCAATCAGCCGTGGGACAGTTACGCCCACAACGCGATGGGCAGCGCCAGTTTCACCGTGCTGGCCAATGTCAGCGGGCAACCGGCCCTGTCTCTGCCGGTCGGCATGAGTGACAACGGCATGCCGATAGGCATGATGTTCACCGCGCCATTGGGGGGTGAAGACGTCTTGCTGCGCATGGGCGCGCAGCTTGAGCAACAGCGCCCTTGGGCTAAATTACCCCGCGTGTGAGGCGCCACCTTGCGGCTTAACATTGACCTGTCACAACGCACTGCGTAGCCTTGCGCGTTCGAGGTTCTTCGCCACGCGAAGCTAAGAAGGGAACGCGGTATGCCGCGGCTGCCCCCGCAACTGTAAACGGTCAATTGCCTTGCATCGCCACTGCCTGATCCGCGGGAAGGCGCAAGGAGGGGCACAGCCACTGGCTGAGGCCCAGCCGTAAGCCAGGAGACCTGCCTCGTGACTGTTTCTTACTTCAACCGGGCGGGGTGATCCGGTGGCGAAAACGACCGCACACTGGCTGCGGTCGTCGTCCCGTATGCCCGCCGCTTTGCCAAAGGGCATCCGATGAAAACACTGGCCAAAATCCCCGTCACGATCGTTACCGGCTTCCTCGGCTCGGGCAAAACCACCTTGCTGCGTCATATGCTCGACAACGCACAGGGTCGACGCATTGCGGTGATCGTCAACGAGTTCGGCGAGCTGGGCATTGATGGTGAAATCCTCAAGCAGTGCACCATCGGTTGCACCGAAGAAGAAGCCAACGGCCGTGTGTATGAACTGGCTAACGGCTGTCTGTGCTGCACCGTGCAGGAAGAATTCTTCCCGGTGATGCGCGAATTGGTGGCACGCCGTGGCGACATCGATCACATCCTGATCGAAACCTCGGGTCTGGCACTGCCAAAACCGCTGGTCCAGGCGTTCCAGTGGCCAGAAATCCGCAGTGCCTGCACCGTTGATGCGGTGATTACCGTGGTCGACAGCCCGGCCGTTGCGGCCGGTACGTTTGCCGCGTTCCCGGATCAAGTCGACGCCCAGCGCAAACTGGACCCTAACCTGGACCACGAATCACCGTTGCATGAGTTGTTTGCCGATCAACTGGCCAGCGCCGATCTGGTGATTCTCAACAAAGCCGACCTGATCAACCCGCAGGACCTGGCCAAGGTACGCGCAGAAGTTGCCGAAGAGCTGCCGCCTGCAGTGAAAATCATCGAAGCCAGCAGCGGTCGCCTGCCGCTGGACGTGCTGTTGGGCCTGGGCAACGGCTCGGAAGAACACATCGACAGCCGCCACAGTCATCACGACCATCATCATGATGGCGATGACCATGACGACCACGACCACGATGCCTTCGACTCCATTTCCATCCAATTGCCGCAAGCCGAAGAGCGAGTCCTGCTGGACGCCCTGACCCAACTGGTGATCAAGCACGGCATTTTGCGGGTTAAAGGTTTTGCTGCGATTCCTGGCAAACCGATGCGCTTGCTGATCCAGGGTGTGGGCACGCGTTTTGACAAGCATTTCGACCGCGCCTGGGGCGCTGATGAAAGCCGTGTGACCAAGCTGGTGCTGATTGGCCAGGACCTGGACGCCGCCCTGCTCGAAGCGTCCCTGCGTACAGCGTTGAGCGCTTAAACCATGCATTTGCTCAGGACCCAACCCGGCGGCTTTGTATCAGACGACAACATTGCTGACCTGGGGCAAACCCCCGCCGAGCTGGTGATCCTGTGCAGCGGCGACTCAAGCCTGGCGCTGTTGGCCGAAGCGGCCCAGCAGTTGCCGCACGACTATCCCAGCCTGCGTCTGGCCAACCCGATGCAGGTCCAAAATCATGCCTCGGTCGACTTATATGTCGATCAGGTGCTGCAACACGCCAAAGTCATTGTGCTGTCGCTGCACGGCGGGATTGGCTATTGGCGCTACGGCATAGAACAACTGATGCAGTTGGCCGAGCGCGGGGTCACGCTGATCCTGGTGCCCGGTGACGATCGCCCCGACCCGGAACTCAGCGCGCTGAGCACGGTTGCGCCTGAACAGGCTGAACGCTTGTGGCATTTTTTGCGTCAGGGCGGGCGACACAACGCACTGCAACTGTATAACTGCCTGGCCCAGCAATGGCTGGACCGCGACTATGCGTGGGACGCGCCGCAAACATTGCCGCGCACCGCGATCTATCACCCGGCGCATTCCAGCCCACAGCTCAAGGACTGGCAAGCCGACTGGCACCCCGACTACCCGGTGGCGGCGCTGTTGTTTTATCGCTCGCACTTGCAAGCGGCCAACACGGCGTTTGTCGATGTGTTTTGCCAGCGCCTGCAACAGGCCGGATTGAATCCGTTGCCCATCGCCGTGGCCAGTCTTAAGGAACCCGGTTGTCTGGCGGTGGTGCAGGACCTGCTGGATCAGGTTGAAACCGGGGTCATTCTCAATACCACCGGGTTTGCTCAATCAAGCCCCGAAGCGCCGCACCTGCGGCCATTTCGGCGCAACATCCCGGTGATTCAAGCCATTTGCGCCCAAGACAACGAGCCAGGCTGGCGCGCCAGCGAACAGGGCCTTGGCCCGCGTGATCTGGCGATGCACATAGCCTTGCCGGAACTGGACGGGCGCATCATCAGCCGCCCCATCAGTTTCAAAGACCTGGCCTGGCGCAGCGAGCGCAGCCAGTCAGATGTGGTGTGCTACCGCGCGCAACCGGAGCGCATGGACTTTGTCGCACACCTGGCGCGGCGCTGGGTTGAGCTGGCACGGGTGCCCAATGCGCAAAAGCGCATTGCCCTGATTCTGGCCAACTACCCGACCCGTGACGGTCGTATCGGCAACGGGGTAGGGCTGGACACCCCGGCCGCCGCGTTGAATATATTGCGCGCGTTGCAGGCGCAGGGTTATCCGCTCGACGCCGACCTGCCCGACAGTGGCACCGCGCTTATTCACGCCTTGCTTGGCGGCGTCAGTAATGACCTGGACAGCCTTGACCTGCGACCTTGCCATCAAAGCATGGGGCTGGACGAATACGGCGCCATGTTCAGGGCCTTGCCTCAAGCCAATCAGCGCGCCGTGCTGGAACGGTGGGGCAGCCCTGAAAACGATCCAATGTTTCGCAGTGGGCGGCTGATGATCGCCGGCCTGCGATTTGGCCAGACCTTTGTCGGCATTCAGCCCGCCCGTGGCTACCAAGTGGACGCCAGCGCGGTCTACCACGACCCGGACTTGGTGCCGCCGCACGCGTATCTGGCGTTCTACTTTTGGCTGCGTCACACCTACGGCGCGCACGCCGTGGTCCACGTCGGCAAACACGGCAATCTGGAATGGTTGCCGGGTAAGGGCGTCGGTCTTTCAGAGCACTGCTGGCCTGACGCACTGCTCGGCCCGCTGCCCAATGTCTACCCGTTCATCGTGAATGACCCGGGCGAGGGCGCGCAGGCCAAACGGCGGACGCAGGCGGTGATCATCGACCACCTCATGCCGCCACTGACCCGTGCTGAAACCTATGGCCCGTTGCGCGATCTGGAGCTGTTGGCTGACGAGTATTACGAAGCCCAACTGCTGGACCCGCGGCGCGCGCGTGAGTTGCAACGCGACATTCTGAAGCTGGTGCGCGAAACCCATATCGACCGCGAATTACAACTGGATGAAAAGCTCGACAGCGATGCCGATGCTGCGATCTGGCTGCCGCGGCTCGACACCTACCTGTGCGACCTCAAAGAGTCGCAAATACGCGACGGACTGCACATCTTCGGCGAATCGCCCAGCGGCCGTTTGCGCATCGACACGCTATTGGCGTTGTTACGCATTCCGCGTGGCAACGGACGTGGGGCGCAGTCCAGCGTATTGCGTGCGCTGGCCAAGGCATTCGAACTGGGCTTTGACCCGCTCGATTGCGCCCTGGCCGAACCGTGGACAGCGCCCCGACCGGCGGTGTTGCGGGCGGTCAGTGAGGCGCTTTGGCGCACCGCAGGTGATACCCGTGAGCGCCTTGAACTGTATGCCGCGCAATTGATCGAGCAGGCGTTAGACGGTCAATTGCGCCTGCCTGACGGCGAGCAATGGTGCGAAGTGCAGAGCATTTTTGACGCCTTGCGTGAGGTGGTCGCCCCGCGTCTGGATGCCTGCGGCCCGGCCGAAATGCAAGGTTTGCTCGATGCCTTGCAGGGACGCTTTGTACCCGCCGGCCCCAGTGGCGCACCGAGCCGCGGGCGACTGGATGTATTGCCCACCGGGCGCAATTTCTTTTCGGTGGATGTGCGCAACCTGCCTACCACCACTGCGTGGCGCATCGGTTTTCAATCGGCCAATCTGATCCTCGAACGCCATTTGCAAGACCACGGCGACCATCTGCGTCAGTTGGGACTGTCAGTGTGGGGCACGGCCACCATGCGCACGGGCGGTGATGACATCGCGCAAGCCATGGCACTGATGGGCGTACGCCCGGTGTGGGCCACGGGCAGCCAGCGGGTGGATGACTTTGAAATCCTGCCGGTCAGCCTGCTCGACCGGCCGCGTGTCGATGTGACGCTGCGGGTGTCCGGGTTCTTTCGTGATGCCTTTGCCAACCTCATTCGCCTGTTTGACGCCGCCGTGCAAGCCGTGGCGGCGTTGGATGAACCGGATGAACTGAATCCACTGGCGGCCAAAGTGCGTGCCGAGCGCGAGCAATTGGAGCGCGAAGGCATTGCGCCGCAAGCCGCTGCACGCCAGGCGGGCTGGCGCATATTCGGGGCCAAGCCCGGGGCTTATGGCGCCGGGGTGCAAAATGCCATTGATGGGCGCGTGTGGCAGAGCCGCGAGGACCTGGCCGAGGTGTACCTGAACTGGGGCGGTTATGCGTATGGCGGTGCCGATGAAGGTACGGCCGCGCGTGACCAGTTCGCCCAGCGGCTGAGCCAGGTACAGGCCGTGGTGCACAATCAGGACAACCGCGAGCATGATCTGCTCGATTCTAATGATTACTACCAGTTCCAGGGTGGCATGCTGGCGGCCGTGGAAAGCTTGAGCGGTCAATCGGCGGCCAGCTATCACGGCGACCACAGCCAGCCCGATTTGCCTAAAATCCGTACCCTCAAAGAAGAGCTGAACCGGGTGATCCGTTCGCGTGCCGCCAACCCCAAGTGGATCGAGGGGGTTAAGCGTCACGGCTATAAAGGCGCGTTTGAAATGGCCGCCACGCTGGACAATGTGTTTGCGTTCGATGCCACCACGCATTTGATCGACGATCATCAGTACGCGTTGCTTGCTGATGCCTACTTGCTGGATGGCGACACACGCCAGTTCGTGCAGCAACACAACCCGCACGCCCTGCGCGACATGACCGAACGCCTGCTGGAAGCCCAGCAGCGTGGATTGTGGCGTGAGCCGGGTGAGTACCGCGAGGCGTTGGAAAACCTGCTGCTCGACATTGAAGAAGACTGACTTGGAAATCTGGACATGACTGACACCCCGCACTTTCCACTCTCCGCAGTCGTGGGCGCCGAGGATTTGAAACTGGCGCTGTGCCTGAGCGCAATTGATCCCAAGGTCGGTGGCGTGCTGATCGAAGGCCCGCGCGGCATGGCCAAATCGACCTTGGCCCGCGGCCTGGCAGATGTGCTGGCCAGCGGTCAGTTCGTCACGTTGCCGTTGGGGGCTACCGAAGAGCGATTGGTCGGAACCCTCGACCTGGATGCTGCGTTGGGTCAAGGCACGGCGCAGTTTTCGCCCGGCGTGTTGGCCAAGGCCGATGGCGGCGTGCTGTATGTCGATGAAGTGAACTTGCTGGCCGACCACCTGGTCGACGTGTTGCTCGACGTTGCCGCCAGCGGCACCAACGTGGTTGAGCGTGATGGCATATCCCACCGTCACCCGGCGCGTTTTGTGCTGATTGGCACCATGAACCCGGAAGAGGGCGAATTACGCCCGCAGTTGCTCGACCGTTTTGGTCTGAATGTGGTCATGAGCGGGCAGCCGCTACCGGCCGAGCGCGGCGAAATCATTCGTCGGCGTCTGGATTTTGATGCTGATCCGCAAGGCTTTTGCACCCGCTGGGCCAGCCATCAGGATGCCCTGCGCGCACGGTGTGAGCAGGCCCGCGCATTGCTCGGCCAGATAGCGCTGGATGACCAGTCGCTGGCAATCATTACCGAGCGTTGCTTCGCCGCAGGTGTCGACGGCATGCGTGCCGACCTGGTGTGGCTGCGTGCCGCCCGTGCCCATGCGGCCTGGCGCGGTGCCAGCGCAATTGCCCAGCACGACATAGATGCCGTCGCCGAGTTTGCCTTGCGCCATCGTCGACGTGCGCATGCGACACAATCGCCAGCCCCGGCGTCGATGCCGCCTCAAACCACAACCGGCAACTCGACTTCCAGCGCAGGGCAAGGGCAGTGGGGCGAGTTGCCAGCCCAGCCACAGGCGGTAGGTGCGCGTCGAGAAGTACCCCTCTGGCCAAAAAAGCCCTAGGCATTCGCCCCCTTTCAGCGCTGGGGGCGGGTGCCAAACCCCAAGCCGGAACGTTGAAAACGGGCAAACAAGGTGCCGGTCGCAGTGGTGCATTGGGTTCAATTGATTGGGTTCAGACACTGCTGCGCGGGCGCCCGCGAGCGCGCCGGGATTTGGCCTTTAATCAGCGTCGAAGTACGCCGCAGGCCATGTGGCTGGTGATCGTTGATGCTTCGGCTTCAACCCGTCGCCATCAATCGCTGACCGATGCCAAAGGGTTATTGGCCCAGGTGTTTGAGCAGGCTTACCGCGAGCGTGCGCGGGTTGCCGTCATGACCGCCAGTGGCAATGTGCCGACCTGGCACGTGAGCGGGCTAAAAGCCTCAAAGGCGTTGCACGACTGGCTGACTACTTTGGGGGCCGGAGGCGGCACGCCATTACTGGAGGCGCTGGCTGAGGCAGCGTCCTGGCTGAGCACCCGGCAAAAGCGCTTTGCGAATGAACAGCAGCAGGTGTTGCTGTTCACTGACGGTCGTCTTAAAGAGTGGTCAACACTGGCGCTGATCGAGTGCCCGGGGATACTTGTCGATATAGAGCGCGGGCCGATCCGCCTGGGCCGGGCCAAGCAAATGGCGACCGGTCTGGGCATGGATTACCGGCACATCGACGAACTCAAAACCGTGTAGGCGCTGACGAGGCACGAAGCTGCGCCCGGGGGCGCAGCAGCTGTAAAGAATGCTGTGACAACTGCTGCGCGGGCAGACGTAGCCTCGCCCTACTCGTCAGGGGCTACAGCCGTATTGATCTGCGTCTTAAGCTGGCATCACCCAAGGTTGCAGCGTGTAGCCGTCATTGCTTAACTCGGCGCGGGCTTGGGCCAGCAGGTTTTCGAGTTGGGCGGCGTCGGCGCAGGCACTGCGTGGGATCTGTTTGCTAACAATTCGGGTATTGGTGCGGTCAATGACGCTCAGGCTCAGTTCGCCATGGCCATCTTGTGCAGCCCAGGCAACGCATTGGAAAGGCTCAAAGGCGTGGCCGGCAATCAAAAGTGCTTCGTTGAAACGGAGCGGGGCGTTCATAAGGTGGTCTCTCTAATAGGCCCATCAAGTGATTAACCGTCGGCTGGGCATACCGTTCGGTTGGTTACTTGTACTGATGACCGATGCCCCCTCTCAGGTCACACGCAGAATCGATTTTTTTATACCTTTTTTCATAAACATGATTCAGGTCAATGTTCAGCGTGCTCGAAAACACTCTTTTGAGTGACGGCTAATGCTCTTTGAGTGGGTAAAGTTCAATTTGATATTAGGCTTATAAAGAAACGGTACAAGCGCGCGTCAAAGAATGACTACCGTTACCAACAGCTTCTACAACTTACTGTTTCTAAAAACCTTTTATTATTTTGGCGCCAAGGAACAGTCATGCTCGAATTGTCCTCATCCCGCCGTCTGTTAGTGGTTGATCCTTGTGATGATTGTCATCAGATACTGCCCGGGCTGCGCACCATCGGCTGGGATGTGGACAGTTGTAATCTGGACGCCGTGTTTGATCGTTCATGTGACGTAGGCTTGCTTCGCCTTCAACCGTTTCACCTGGAGCGCCCAGAAGCCATCAAAGACATGATCAGTCGCAGCGGCACCGAATGGATTGCCGTGCTCAGCCCTGAGGTCTTGAAGCTGAAGAAAATGGGCGATTTTGTCGGCGAGTGGTTTTTTGACTTCCACACTTTGCCCTTTGACGTATCACGGGTCCAGGTCACGTTGGGGCGTGCGTTTGGCATGGCCCGATTACGTGGGCAAGGTTTAAGTGCGGTGGCGAGCGCCGGTCATGAGTTACTGGGCGAAAGCCGTACCATTCGTGACCTGCGCAAACTCCTGGGAAAACTGGCACCCACCGAATCCCCGGTGTTGATCCGCGGCGAAAGCGGCACCGGCAAGGAGTTGGTTGCCCGCACCCTGCACCGTCAGTCACAGCGTCACGACAAACCCTTTGTTGCGATCAATTGCGGGGCGATCCCTGAACACCTGATCCAGTCCGAGTTGTTTGGCCACGAAAAAGGGGCGTTTACCGGCGCTCATCAACGCAAGACCGGCCGTATTGAAGCCGCCAACGGCGGTACGTTATTCCTCGACGAAATTGGCGACCTGCCGCTGGAGTTGCAAGCCAATTTGCTGCGTTTTTTGCAGGAAAAACACATCGAACGGGTGGGTGGCAGTCAACCGATTGCCGTGGATGTGCGGGTGTTGGCGGCCACCCACGTCGACTTGGAGGCGGCCATTGTCAATGGGCGGTTTCGTGAAGACTTGTACTACCGCCTCAACGTATTGCAGGTGGTAACCGCGCCTTTACGTGAACGCCATGGTGATCTGGCCATGCTGGCCAATCACTTTTCACACTTCTACAGCCTTGAAACCGGCCGCCGCCCGCGCACCTTCAGCGCCCAGGCGCTGGTTGCGATGGGCAATCATCAATGGCCGGGTAACGTGCGCGAGTTGGCCAACCGGGTTCGGCGCGGTTTGGTGCTGGCCGAAGGGCGGCAGATTGAACCGCCTGACCTGGGCCTTGAAACGCGCCAAGCGCCCTGCGTGGCAATGGGCACGCTGGAAGAATACAAAGACCGGGCCGAACGCCAGGCACTGTGTGACGTATTGCAACGCCACAGCAATAACCTCAGCGTGGCCGCACGTGTGCTCGGCGTGTCGCGGCCTACGTTTTACCGTTTGTTGCACAAGCACCAGATCCGCTAGGGCGGGGCACAACGAAAAGGCCCGCCGTGTTCACCCACGGCGGGCCTTTTCCATGGGCGTTGGGTTAGAAGTAGTACGGGAATTTCAGGCTGAAAGTGAAGTCGGGCGCGTCTTCGGTCAGGCCGATCGACAGGTTGGGCACGATGGTCAGGTTGTCGGTGGCCGCAATGGTCATGCCCACGTTGAAGTACCCCGCGTTGGCGTCGCTGGTGGTGAGGGTTTGCCAGTCCTGACCCTTGTATTTGATTTTACTTTTGCTTTGGATCAGGTCAGACACCGAGAACGACATGCTCATTTTCTCGTTCAGGGCAAAGGCGATACCGGCGCCGATCTGGTAGCTGTCACCCAGCTTTACGCTGCCCGGTTGGGTTTGATTGGCCCTGGAGCCGATATCGCTGAAGGAGTCCTCCAGGTTATAGGTGTAGGAGAGTGAGCCGAACAGCACCGCCGGGTCGAAGGTTTTGACCAGTGAGATGCCGGGTGTGATGGACCACACGCCATTACCCGTGGGCAAACTTTCAGGGTAGGAAATGTTGTCGCCACTGCCGCTCGCCTGAACCAGTTTGATGCCGTAGGGGTCTTTACCCGTGGGCGCTTTCACACGCACAGAAAATACCGCGTCGGGTGTGTTGGCGGACTCGTCGAGAAACTTGTAGGCCACGCCGACGTTGACGTCACCCAGGGTCGGGTCGCGGGTGACCGTTTTTTCGGCGGTTTGGGTGGCGTCGCCACCGGCGCCCGCCGATTGAAAGGTCGACTCGCGATAGACCACCGGCACGTTGATGTCGAACTGCCAACGATTATCGAGGTTGTAGCGTGCGGTGAGATCAAGCGTCCAGTTGTCGGCCTTGATCCGGTCCAGGTCGATGTTGCCGAGCAGGATCGAGTCGAGCAGCAGCAAGCCGTTGAGGTTTAACTGGCGTGTGTCGTAGCGCGAGTAGGTGACGCCGGTTTCAACACTGAACTTGCCGCCGCCAAAAAAACCACTGGCTTCGTCGTACAGGTTGGTCACGCTCTGCGCTGGCGCCGAGTCGTCCTTGAGGGCTTGGCCGTAAGAACTGCCGCTGCCGCCCGCACCGCCGCCGCTGGCTTGAGACACGGTCTGGCCGCGCTTGAGGTCTGCCGGAGACTTGACCAGCCGTTGCGGGGCTGGGGCTGCAGGTTGTTCTTCCACTTGACGTACCCGCTGTTCGAGTACTGCCAGGGCTTTTTGTTGCTGGTCGTAACGTTGACGCAGTTCCAGTAATTCTTGCTTTAGTGCCTCGACATCACCCTGCGGGGCTGCCTGTAGCAGCGCGCAGGGAAGCAGAGTGCTCATACATACAACGGCGCGAAAGGTAAACGATCGATGCATGAAATAAGCCGTCCGGGGAAGTCTATTTAGTAGTGCCTCAGCCTAGTTCAATATCCCGCAGCGCGAAGGGCTTTTAGTTGGTTAATACTGGAATTAAGTCCGTCGGTATTCACCGCGTTGTTACGCAGCACCATATTTAACTGCGTCATGTTATTCACCGCATTACCGCCGCCGAGCAACGTGGTGTTCTGTAAGACCCCGCCTTGAGCGATCTGCTGCAATGTAGTGCCTTGGTTATTGTGGGCGGTAATTGCTAACTGAACCGCGCCGCCGCTCATTGAAACATTCAGGTTGCCAGCCGCATTGTTAAGCTGTACCGGGGCGTTGGTCGTGAGCAATGTACCTTGCTGATTAAGCACTGGCGCCTGATTGCCATAGCTGACATTGATATCGACAGTGTTGTTGGCCCCGTTGTTGTCGCCCGCCGCGCGCACGCTTTGGACCACGCCTTGCCCCGCGCCTAGCCCGGCACCGCCCACCACGCTGCCGGTGCCGACGGTGGGCGTGCCGGGACGGCTTTGACCTTGAGTCGAGTAGGTGGTCACGTAGAACTGCGGTTTGACCGAGCTCTGTAATTGCAGGGAGGTGCTGGCGCCGATGCTGTTGCCCTGAGCGTTGGTCCAGGTGCTGCTCATGACCAGACCGAAACTGACAATGCGTCCGGGCATCACAAACCGTCCGCGCAACTCAGCCAACTCCTGATCCTTTAATTCAATCGGTTTAAACATCGAGTCGGCTTGCGCCTGCAAACAGACGGCAACGCAACTGATTGCCAGCCAATAGTTGATATTCATGTGCCTCTCCCGAAGCGTCCTGCCCCGTGGTCAGTGTGTGCACTTAAAAGAAATCGCTTTGGATAAAACCGAAGTCCAGCAGCTCGGCATCTTTGACCGGGCTGAACCCGTTCAGTGTGTTCTTGGCTGAGAGCGGAACAGGCGGATCACGTAATGCATTGGTTTTGTCGTAGCCGGGGCCTATCACGGCAAACACAATGCCGTTCCAGCCTTTAACGAAATCGTCTTGGGAATAACGCTTGTGACCCAGTACCGGGTCGCCGATGTACACCCAGTTGTCTTGTGTGCGTTGCAGCACCACAAAGTGCTTGTAGCCACGAATGTCCAACAGGACCACCACCGGCACGTTGATGTTTTGCAGGTTTTGCGCCGGGATGCGATAACCCCGTGCCCGCATGCCGATGCTTTCGATGTAGCGCTTCATATCGAGCATCGAAAAACCTTGGGTACGCACCAGCTCTTCGTTCGCATTGACCAGCATGCCCTTGATCACATGGTCTTCATCGACATCCAGCCAGTACGCCTGACGCAGAATCGTCGCCAGTGCGGCGGCGCCACAACTGAAGTCGGTTTTCTGTTCCACCAGGTCACTGAAACGACGTTCGCGAATGCTCTGCACCGGTTTGTAAATCAGGTTGGCGCCCGGCAACGCAGCCACCGCCATTTGCGCCGCTTGCGCAACACCGGTCAAACACAGCAACACAGCGAGTGCGATGCGTAACATGAGCAGGCCACCTCGAACAAAGAAAGGGCCTCTGATGCAGAGGCCCTTTGAACCGCCGTGTTACATGGCGGTTTTGCTGACGCTGCTGATAGACAGCGAGTTGCTCTGCTGGTTACCCACGCCTGACGCGACGTTGGCACCCACGTTGCCGGAGGTGGATTTAAGCGCATTGGTCATGTTGGAGTTGTTGCTGACCGGTACCCGGGTGGTGGTTGAACCAAAGCTCCACGGGGTGTGGGTGCTGACCGAACTGAGGTCGTTAACCACGGTCAGGTTGTTGGAGGTCTGCGTCGCTCCGGCACCGGCGGTTGCCAGGTTGCCACCGGACACCGCAATGGCCAGGTTGTTTTTCTGCTGGTTAAGGTCGCCCGCAGCCACGTTCACCCCAACGTTACCCGAGGTGGTGTTGACCGAGTTGTTGAGTGTTGCCCCGTTCTGAGTGCCGTGGTTGTTCACTTTGTTGTAATAGCTGGACTGGCTGGCGCTGGTCAACGCAGCGCCGGTACCGAGCACAAAGTTCTGGTCATTGTTGGCGATGGCAGCGGCGTTATCTTGCTGGTTACCGGCACCCGACGCCACGTTGGCACCGATGTTGCCGCTGGTGCTTTTGATCGAATCGTCAACTTTTGCACTGTTCAGCGTGCCGTTATTGGTGATGTTGTTGTCGTGACTGACTTGCACATCCGCGATCACAGCACTGGCGCCGTTAACCACAGCGGTGGTAGGCGTGGGGGTAGGGGTTGGGTGGCGATCACTGGTGTCCGCTTGAGCGGCCACAGCCATAAGTGCAGCCAGAGCGAAAACCAGTGGTTTAAGAGCCATTGCAGGTTTCATGGTGATTCTCCGTGCTTCATTAGTTAAGTGAGTGTTGGCATTTTTCTAATTGCACTGCGCGTTACCCGAGTCATTGCGCGACCCGTACATTCAGGGTGTTAGCCATGCGGTTCCCCACCCCTGCACTCTGGTTGACTTGAAGCACTCCGCGGCTGCCGGTGAAGGCCTGATCGCTGGTAACGACCTGGCGGCTGCCGGTGTTGAGTGCTCCCGTTACCGAGTTTGGTGTCAACGCCACGTTCTGTTGCGCGAGGGCGTTGTCGTCGATGCTTTGCGCCGCTGTACTGATGCTGATCCGCACGGCGTTGACCATTTGATTGTTGGCGCCCGCAGATTGGTTGATCCCCAAAATACCGCTGCCATGACTGAACGAGTCGCCGTTAATACTGACCTTGGCGTCCAGCGCGGGGTCGGCCTGCCCGGTGAGTTGCTGGCTCACCCTGGTGTTGCCCTGCACCTGACTGCCAATGGAAATAGTGCGGGCATTGACTTGTTGCTGCTGGTTGCCGGCAGCCTGGTTGATCATCATGTTGCCGGTGTAACCGGTGCCGGAATTATTGATTTGGGCCTGATTGCTGTCAGCCAGCACGGGGGTGGATGCCAGCAGGGCGAGCACCAGCACAGAGCTTTTCACGTTCATTGCCCGCCGCCCAATGTGGTGAGCGGGCGCATGCCTTGCTCGATACTGCGATTGATCTGGCCACCGAGATTGGCGCTCGGGCCACCTGAGCCGCCGGCTCGGCCACTGCTGGTCAGGCCCGGCATGCCGGTGTGGTTGATCATGCCTGGCAGGTTATTGGTACCAGTGGTGATGGTGCGGGTAATGCTTGAACCCGTGCTGATGCGGGCAAAATCGCCATCGCCCAATTCGCCTTGGGCTGTCATCGCATTGATCTGTGCTGCTGGGTTGGCGTTGACGACGGTGGGGTTGGGGTCAGGCGGGGCCGGGATACTGCCAACGGCATGCGGGTACACCTGGCGCGTGATAACGATTTCGCCGTTGCCCGCCGCCTGGGCGCTCAGGCAAACGAGTACAGCGCTGAGGCTGCAAGCCGTAAGCGCGTAACGGGTGAGTTGAGTGCGTAAAGTCCCCATGACATCGTTCTCTCTTCAATACGCTGGCCCTGATCAGCGTTGCGAAAGAGAGAGCAGAAGCTGTGCCGCTTTTTCAATTGCGTTTAAAAGCAATGAGTTGTGGGTTTGTGTCAGGGGCGCGTCACCTCAACTGTCTCAATGCTGAGACAGCGGGTCGAGCGTGTAACGGTGGGCGGCGGGTGCTTGGTGCGGCTTTGGCGGCTCGAATAGCCTATGTAACGGCACAGTTACACAGTCGTCTGAATCGCCTGCAGGCCCTATTAATCAAGGGCGGGTGAGGGCATGAGTGTGTCAGTAGCGGACATGTCAGGCGCGTATTTGTGTCAATTGGCCAGTAGCTGGCCCACAGCGTGCAGTGCGCAAGCTTGGCGCTCTTCCCAACCCCCGCGAATGATTTGCATGGGTTGACGGTGCTGTTCGAGCCACGTGCGGCTTTGTTCAAAGAATTGCAGGCGCTCGTCCAGGCTCGGTTGGCAACGCAGACCGTCGGGCGTCCAGTCCACATCCTTGGGCGACAACAGCAGATGCAGGTCGTAATGACGGCTCAATAATTCAGGTTCAAGCCAGGCCGGGCAGTCGCCGAACAGGGTCTTGCTCCACAGGATATTGCTCAGCAGATGCGTGTCGAGAATCAGCAAATGCGGGCTTTGGGCGCGAGCGGCGTCCTCCCATGCCAATTGACCACGGGCGATGGCCGTAATATCGCCAAGGCAGGTATCGCGAGGGTTTTGCTCCATGAAATAGCGCACATATTCAGCGACCAACAGGCCGCCAAACTGCTGTTGCAACTGCGCCGACAACCAGCTTTTACCGCTTGACTCAGGCCCGGCCAACACCACGACCTTCATGTACGCAGCGCCGGATCAAGCCGCCAGTCACGCCAGCCCTGAATCGCAATCACCGTGAACAGGGCATACAGACCTGCCGTGAGGTACAAGCCCTTGTACACAAACAAACCGACAAATATCACATCGACCACAAACCACAGCGCCCAACACTGCAACCGTTTTTGCGCCATCCACATTTGCGCCACCAGGCTGAAAGCGGTCAGCGCAGCGTCAAGCCACGGCTGTGCGGCGTCGGTCCAGTGCGCCATGGCGGCGCCCAGAGCCAGACTGCCCACGGCGCCGATGGCCAGCCCCGTGGCGACCTGGCGCGTGTTGAGCGCCGTCACTTGACGACCTTGGTGTTGTGCGCCAGCGCGTGTCCACTGCCACCAGCCATAGAGTTGCAATGCCGCATAAATGACTTGCAGCAACATGTCGGAATAGAGCTTCACCTCGAAGAAAATCCAGCTATAGAGCAACACCATGACCAGCCCGATGGGCCAGCACCAAGGGTTTTGTTTGACTGTCAACCAGACGGCAATGACGCCGAGTGCGGCGGCAAACAGTTCAAGCCCTGACATGGGGGTTCCTTGGGGGAGAGAGAAGGGCGGGGATTGTAACCTCAGGTGCGCTTGTTGTGGTCGTCGGCAACGACAAACATCCCGTAGGGGAGAAGGCCGGTCTGCCCACGCCTCCAGGGGAGGCGGCGAGCAGGTGCCGGGCTGGCCGAACGCGGCTTAATGCACGATCTGTGCAAGAAAGGCCTTGGCTCGCGGGCTTTTCGGCGCACTGAAGAAGTCGTTGGGCGGCGAGTCTTCGATGATCATGCCGCCGTCCAGAAACAACACGCGCTCGGCCACCTGGCGGGCGAAGCCCATTTCGTGGGTCACGCAGAGCATGGTCATGCCGCTGCCTGCCAGGTTAACCATCACGTCGAGCACTTCGCTGACCATCTCCGGGTCCAGCGCTGAGGTGGGCTCGTCGAACAGCATGATTTTTGGCTCAATGCACAAGGCTCGGGCAATCGCCACGCGCTGTTGCTGGCCGCCGGAGAGCTGGCTGGGGTATTTATCGGCCTGGCTGGCGATGCCCACTTTGGTCAGAAAGTGCTGTGCCAGTTCGATGGCTTTTTTTCGCGACAGACCGCGCACCGACATCGGCGCGAGGATGCAGTTGTCGAGCACGCTCATGTGCGGGAACAGGTTGAAGTGTTGAAACACCATGCCGATTTGACTGCGCACGCTGGCGGCTTCGCGGGTGGCGTGCGACAGGTCGGTGTCATTGATCAGGATGCGGCCCTGTTCGGCAATTTCCAGACGGTTGATGCAGCGAATCAGGGTGGACTTGCCCGAGCCTGAAGGGCCGCACAGGACGATGCGTTCACCTTCGCGCACCTTGAGGTCGATCCCTTTGAGCACATGAAAGGCGCTGTAGTACTTGTTCAGTCCAGCAATATCCACCACCACCTTGCGGGTATCGGTAGATGGAGACACGGGCGTGTGAACGTAAGCAGGTTGTGCATGCATTGTGTGTCTCCAGTGATCAGTAAAAGCGCTCGGCGCTATAGGGCGTCGGATCGGTGAACGGGTACTCGCCGGTCATCATTTCGGCCAGCAGGCGGCCTGTCACCGGGCCGAGTGTCAAGCCGTGATGGGCATGCCCAAAGTTGAACCACAACCCTTTATGCCGGCTGGCCGGGCCAATCACCGGGCACATGTCCGGCAGGCACGGGCGCCGACCCAGCCACGGCTCGGGGTCCAGTCGTTCGCCCAGTGGGTAGAGGCGCTGCGCGCGCTCTTCGCAGCGGCGTAACTGGATCTCGTTGATCGGGTCGTCGCTGTCAGCAAACTCAATACCGGTGGTCAGGCGAATCCCGCCCACCATCGGTGCCAGCACATACCCCCCCACTGAATCCAGAATCGGGTGCTGCATGGTGTGCCCGTCCTTGGCAGCGTAGTGCATGTGGTAACCGCGCTTGATCGCCAGCGGAATGCGATAACCCAGCGGCTCGAAAATATCGCGTGCCTGCGGGCCCAGGGCTACCACGGCTTCGTTGGCTACGATCAAACCTTTGTGGCTGTCTACCTGCCATTGCCCGGCCGTAGGGCGCAGGCTGCTGGCGTCACCAATCACAAAGGTGCCGCCGCGCTTGATAAACAGCTCGGCGTAGCCGCGGGTCAGGCCGCCGGGATCGCTCACGGTTTTGGGGTCGAGCCAGTGAATGCCGCCGACCACATCCTCATGCAGACCGGGTTCAAGCGCATGGATTTGCTGTTGGCCCAGCACACGGTAATTGAGTGCGTATTGCACGAGCGCCACAGCATCACGCTGGGCTTTTTCAAAGTCGGCCCGGGTGCGATAAACCTCGACCCAACCACTGTCGTGAATCAGTGCACTCATGCCTGCAGGCTCTGCCAGCAGGTCATGTTCGCTGACGCAGCGTTCAATCAGCGGCAACATGGCCCGGGTGGCTTTGGCCAGGCCTTTGTCGCCGGATTGGCGCCAATACTGCATCAGCCACGGTCCGGCTTTGGGCAGATGCTTAAGGCTGTAGCGCACGTCCGACTGTTGGTTGAGGCCATAGCGCAGCAAACGTGAGATTTCGCGTGGGAACGAGTAGGGGATAACACTGGCGCGTTCAATCAACCCGGCATTGCCGTGGCTGGTGCCGCTGCCGGGCTGAGCACGGTCGAGCAGCACGACGTTGCGGCCCCTGGCCTGGAGTTGCAACGCGGTGCTGACGCCGACAATGCCGGCTCCCAGAACGATGGTGTCGCAATGCATAAACAAATCCTTGAGACGAGGGCCGTGTTCGCAGCCCGAACAATGGGCTTACTGCAAGTGACGGCCGAGGCGGCCTTCGATCAGTTTCAAGGTGCGGCGCACCACTTCCACGATCAACAGATAGAGCACGGCGGCCCACAGATAGACCTGAAAGTCGAAGCTGCGCGAAAACACCATCTTGGTCACGCCCATCAGGTCATAAATGGTGACCAGCGAGGCAATGGCGCTGGCTTTGATCATCAGGATCAGTTCGTTGCCCAACGGGCCGATGGCCACCAGCAACGACTGCGGCAGGACGATTTTGCGAAAGGTGGTCCAGCGCGACAGGTTAAGCGCCTTGCAGGCTTCACGCTGCCCTTGTGCCACGGACAGGATGGCGCCGCGCAGGATTTCGGCCTGGTACGCCGCCGTGTTGAGGGTGAACGCCAGCAAGGTGCACAGCCACGCATCGCGAAAGAACCACCACAGGCCCACGTCTTGCCACAGGCTTTTGAACGAGCCGAGGCCGTAATACAGCAAAAAAAGTTGTGCCAGCAGGGGCGATCCGCGAAAAAAGTACACGTAGGCGCCGGTGAAACTGCGCAAGAAGCGGCTGTTGGACAATCGGCCCAGCGCAATCAACAGGCCGAGCACGGCGCCCAGGGTGAATGAAATGGCCACCAGTTTGCTGGTTACTAGCAATCCGTCGATAAAGCGCGGGCCATAGCGTTCCAGCAAGTCGGGGCTGAGAAACATGTTTTGCAGTTCCGTCAGGCTCATGGCTGCACGCTCCGCTGATGGCGGTTGAAATGGCGCTCAAGAAAGGCAAACAGGCGCCCCGAGATGGCTGAAAAAAACAGATAGATGAAGCACGCCACGCTGTAGAAGAGCATGGGCTCTTTGGTCACGCTGACGGCCAGGTTGGTTTGACGCATCAAATCGACCAGTGCAATGGTCGACACCAGCGACGTGTCCTTGAGCAGCGACAGCCAGTTGTTCGACAGGCCGGGCAAGGCAATGCGTGCCAGTTGTGGCAACACGACTTTACGAAACGTGGTGAAGGGCGACAGGCCCAGCGCCGAGGCGGCTTCGAACTGGCCTTTAGGGATGGTTTTGAACGCTCCCAGCCAGATTTCACTGGAGAACGCGGCAAATACCAGGCTGAAGGCGATCATGGCGGCGACGAAGGTGTTGATCGTAAATTGCGTGTCGTAGCCCATCAGCGCCAGGATCTTTTGCGCAGCGATCTGGCAGCCGTAGTAAATGATCAGCAGCGTGAGCAGTTCTGGCAGCCCGCGAAACACGGTCGAAAAGGTTGTCGCCCAAGCGCGCATCCAGCGGTTTTTGGAGCGTGCGGCCACCGCCACCACCAGGCCCAGAGGTAAACCAATGGGCAGGCAGCTCAAGGCCAGGGCAATGGTCACCAGCGAGCCGGCAAGCAGTGCCGAGCCCCAGCCACCACTGGCAAATGAAAGCAGAGAAAGTTGATCGAGCATGCTCGAATCCCCGGGCAAAATCGGGCCGATATTCAGCCGCTGCGCACACAGGGTGCGCAGGGCAAGGTAATGGGCGGGATGCCCTTAATACAGGGCAGGCAACTTAATAAATGTCGAAATCGAAGTATTTGCTGGAGATCTTTTTGTAGGTGCCGTCAGCCACGATCTCGTCCAGCGCTTTGTTGAAACGCTCGCGCAGTTCGGTGTCTTGCTGGCGCACGGCAATGGCAGCGTCGGCCATCGTGCCGTCGACATCGCCAATAATCTTGCAGCAGTCTTTTCCGGTTTTATTGACCCACTCCAGCAGCGGGAATTTATCGGCAATCACCACGTCAACACGCTCGTTGGCCAGTTCGCTATTGGCCTCATCCAGGGTTGGATAGAGTTTGAGATCCGCGTCTTTGTAGTGCTCCTCGG
Source organism: Pseudomonas sp. TWR3-1-1 (assembly GCF_049896545.1). Classification (NCBI taxonomy): domain Bacteria; kingdom Pseudomonadati; phylum Pseudomonadota; class Gammaproteobacteria; order Pseudomonadales; family Pseudomonadaceae; genus Pseudomonas; species Pseudomonas sp. TWR3-1-1. The sequence continues at coordinate 65,761 of NZ_JAFCUO010000005.1, read as the reverse complement.
CATAGATGCTTTGGGTTGCAGCGCTCTGTGCACCGACGACCTTGCCTTTGAAGTCACTCTGGGCATCGGTAATCGGCGAGTCTTTTGGCACCGCGATCGACAGCGGGGTGCGGTAGTAGTGATTGGTGAAGGCGATTTTCTGTTTACGCTCTTCGTTCACAATCATCGAGGCCACAATGGCGTCGTACTTTTTTGCCATCAGGCCAGCGATGATGCCGTCCCAATCCTGTGCCACCAGGGTGCACTCGGCTTTCATGCGCTCGCACAGCGCCAGGGTGATGTCGACGTCAAAACCGTGCAGCGTGTTGTCTGAGTCAACGTAGTTAAACGGAGGGTAGGCGCCTTCCGTGGCGATTGTCAGTTTATCGGCCCAAGCGTTGGACGCTGCGGCCACAACCATTGCACATGCACTGGCAAAGCGAATGACATTGTTCATCTAGCACCTCGTTTTATTGTTTTGTGCCGGGTGAGGAGGTGTAGCCCACGAACTCGTTGTGCAAGGCCGCGGTTGCCTCAAGACGTTTTTCAACGTCGGGTCCCAGTTGTTTACACACTTCATTGACCAGCAAATGCACCAGCGACAGCATGGCTGCCGTGGATTCCCAGAACAGATTGAATTGGCTGGGTACGCGAAACACTTCATCGGCGTAGGCGTCGGCCCAGTCGCAAAAGGTGTCCGTCACCAGCGTTACCGCAATGCCCGCTTCACGCGCCTTGCGGCACAGGTGCTGGGCATGGCGCGAGTAGCGCCGGGCCTCAAACACCACCAGTGCGCAATCATTGGCGGGGGATAACAGCACATCGGCGTAATGCCCGGCGGCGCCATCCACCAGATGCACGCCATCGCGCAGGTATTGCAGCAAGTGCGCCATAGAGGCGGCGATGCCGCGTTCGGTCTGAAAACCGGCAATAAACACGTTGCGCCGCGTGGCCAGGCGCTGGCTGACGGTTTGCCATTCGCGCGTCAGGCTGTGTTCGTAGACCTTGACCAGCGCGCCGACTTCCAGCTCAAAGCTGCGTGGCAGTGCCTGCGGGCTTTGGCTCGATTGCTGGCGGAACTCTTGCAGGCGATCACCGACCAGCCAGGGACCATCGCCCAAGTCGTCTTTAAGGTCGTTTTTCAGTTCTTTGAAATGGCTGTAACCCAGTGCGCGGCAAAAACGCCCGACGCTGGATTCGCTGACCCCCAGTGTGCTGGCGATGTCGGCGGCGGTTTGGAAAGGCAGCGCGTAAAGGTTGGCCAGCATGTAGCTGGCAATCGCCCGGCCCGAAGGCGCGGCGGTTGACAGACTGCTTTCCAAACGTTGTTTGATCGACTGACTCACGGCTGTTTTCCTGTTTTTATTTCAGCGCGTTGCAGAAAGTGAATGTTTTCTGTCATTAAGTCAACAATTGACAGATATCTGTCACCGCCGGATAGTTGGCCCCACAATAACAACTCGATTGGAGCGCCCGCATGTCTCAGTCCGCCTCTTCCGCGCAGGCCGTGGAATCGCTGTCTCTGGATCAACTGACCACTTTGTTGCAGCAGATTTTTGAACGCCACGGCACCTCGACGGCCGTTGCCAGGGTGTTGGCCGACAACTGCGCACGGGCACAACGCGATGGCTCTTACAGCCATGGCGTGTTTCGTATCCCGGGTTATTTGTCGTCACTGGCCAGCAATTGGGTGGATGGTCAGGCCACCCCCAAGGTGGAAGACGTGGCCTCAGGCTTTATCCGGGTAGACGCGGCCAATGGCTTCGCCCAACCTGCGCTGGCAGCCGCACGTGCGCTGTTGGTCGAAAAAGCCCGCAGTGCCGGGATTGCGGTACTGGCCATTCGTAATTCGCACCACTTTGCCGCGCTCTGGCCCGACGTTGAGCCGTTCGCCGAAGAAGGTCTGGTGGCGCTGAGCGTGGTCAACAGCATGACCTGCGTGGTGCCGCACGGTGCGCAAAAGCCGTTGTTCGGCACCAACCCTATCGCATTCGCTGCGCCACGCGCCGATGCCGACCCCATCGTGTTCGATCTGGCCACCAGCGCCATTGCCCATGGCGATGTCCAAATTGCTGCGCGTAAAGGCCATGAGCTGCCTGCGGGCATGGGCGTGGACCGTCGCGGTGAACCGACACAAGACCCCAAAGCCATCCTTGACGGCGGCGCGCTGCTGCCGTTTGGCGGGCACAAGGGGTCGGCGCTGTCGATGATGGTGGAGTTGCTGGCCGCGGCGTTGACGGGCGGTAACTTTTCGTTCGAATTCGACTGGTCCAAGCATCCGGGGGCGCAAACACCGTGGACCGGGCAGTTGCTGATTGTGATTGATCCCGGCAAATCGGGCGGCAACAGTTTTGCGCAACGCAGCAGCGAACTGGTGCGTCAGATGCAAGCCGTGGGGCTTGAACGCCTGCCGGGTGATCGTCGGTTCAAGGAACGGGCCAAATCGCTGCTTGCGGGCATTCCGTTGGCAGCGGACGAACTGGCCAGGCTGCGCGCGCTGGCGCAATAACGGCTGGCGTTTGTTGCGCGCGGGTTAAGAAAACAACTGGCGAATGAGGTTGGGCGTGCACCCGGTCCAACGTTTGAGTGAGCGTCGAAAGTTGGCCGGGTCGCTGAAATTAAGGTACTGCGCCACGTCTTCATTGCTCATGCCTTTGATCTGGTACAGGTACAGCGCCATGTGCTTGCGTGCCTGGTCCTGCTGGGCCTGAAAGTGGGTGCCGTGCTTGCTCAATTTGCGCTTGAGGGTGGCCTGGCTCATGCCAAAGTTCTGCGCCGTCAGCTCAAGACTCGGTGCGTGCTGCGCGTGGTTGCGTAAGTACACGTATAAGCGGTCGATCAAACTGGCACTGAAACCCAGCGCATTCAGTTCGTTGCGGGCTTGCTGCAACGACACTTGCCGGGCGATGGCAGACGCATTGGGCCACGGCCGGGTGAGGTATTCACGCGGGATGCGCATCAGGTCCAACTGGCAGCCAAACTGGCTGTTTTCTCCCAGATGCACCCAGTATTGCTCTACATAACGCGGTTCGGCATGGCTGAAGTGGCACTCCCACGGCAGGCGTTCGCCACTGAGCCACTGACTCATGGCCAGCAAGGCGGTCATGCTCGCTTCCAGCACAAAACGCAGTTGCTCCTGTGCGCCGCTGCTGTCGAGCCAATACACATAGGCATATTTCTCGTCGAGCAGCAGCCGTGGTGTCAACAGCGGGCTGAGCAGGGCACGGTGGTGAATCACGGTTTGCAGGGCGTGTTGCAGGTTGGGCGCCTGTTGCAGGGCGTGGCTGGCGGGGCCGTAATGACCTGGCAGTAAACGCTGACCGAGCAGGAAACTGCTGTCGTCGGCGTCCAGTAATCGCCGGGCATTGGCAATCAGGCTGAAGAATTGCTGCGGGCTGAGACGGGTGGTGCCGGCCAGAATGTCGTCGTAAAACAACCCTGTGCCACGTAACAGGCGATGGCTGTCGATGTCCCGTGACAGCGCCAGGTCAATCAACGCAGCGGGTTGGTAATGGCCCGCGATGAACCGCGTGTCGGCTTCGTACCACGCCTCGAATTGGCTCATGCGCGTTTGACCCGTAGCGGCTTGGCGCGGGCGAGTGCCAGGTTCAGGCGCTTGAGCAGGGGCTCGGTGGTTTCATCGACCGCCATCACCACCGCCGTGCTGGCACTCAAGTAGACCCGCTCGCCTTGTTGACGGGTTTTATGCGCCAGGCTCTGTACGGCCTGTTCCAATTCAAGTGCCAACAAGCGCGCCTGACTTTCGCCGGTGGTGGGCAGCACCACCACAAAGCGATCCCCCGCCAGGCGGCAGAGCAGGTCGTGACGACGCAGGTTGAGCAGCAACAATTGGCTGATGGCTTGCAGCACGGCGTCACCTTCAGCGTGGCCGTACTGCTGATTGATCGCGGCAAAGTGATCGAGGTCCAGCGCCAGTAACGACAGCGGTTGTTGTTGCTCAGTGCTTTGCGTCAGGCAATCGCTGACCTGGCGTTTGAGGTAGTCGGCCCCGCCTAGCGGCGTGAGTTTGTCGAACAGACGATGTTCGCGAAACACCCGTTCGCGTTTTTCCATTTGCTGGCTGATGGCCAATTGTTCGCGGTGCCAGTGAAACAGGCCGAGGGTCAGCAGCACCATGCCCACCGGCATCGGGGCCGACTCCAGCCAGTGATCCCAGCCGATGTGCTTGGGCAGGCGGATGAATTCGTCGAGCACGTCGATCCACCATGAAAAAAACATGAAGCACAAACCGCTGGCGAGGTAGTCAGTGACGCGCCCGGCAGGGCGGCTCTTGAGCACCAGCGCCAACCAGAAAAGCATGAACAGCGCCGTACCGCCCTCGCCGAAAATATCCAGCCATTGCCATTCGCTGAAGGCTTTCGGGGTGCCGAACGCCACATTGAGCAGCAGCCCGAAGTTGGCGCCGAACACCAGCAGCGTGAGCTTGTAGCGATGATGTTTAAGTACGTTTAACCACGTCATGAGGGGTCTACCAAAATGCAGTGCCGGTCAGCACAACAGAGGTGTGTGACAGCGGTATGACGGGGCAGGCAGGTCGAATCAGCTCAGGTGTGTTGCCAGAAATTTCCTTTAAACAGCCTCCTGTCGTCGCGGCCACAGGCTGCGATGGGCTGCGCAACAGTCATGACGTTCATAGGCGCTGCCAACGTGCTCGCTGCCAGCACCCGCGACGACGGCGTGTTGGGTCAAATCAGCTCAGTTGGCCCTTCAATACCCCTTAAACCCCGCTTTTACGGGATGTCTCGCCCAGGACTGTCACAGCACTGTCATTCGCCGTGCCTAGTTTTCGCTACCTATTGCCGGGCCACTTGCCGGGTCGTTAGCGGGTTTCTGGGGGAACACAAGCATGTACACAAGCCGCAGCAAGGCGCAGTGGGTGGGGTTTACGGTCAGTGCGCTGGCCTTGGCGATTGCCAGCGAACGACTGAGTGCCGCCGATGCTACGGCGGCCGGTGCCACCGAGCATGTTGAGGTGGTGGGCCAGGCGGCCAGCATTGATCAGGCACTCAAGCAACAGCGCAACTCAGACAACATCGAAAGCGTGGTGCATGCCGATGGTGTCGCGCAGTTACCGGATGCCAACGTCGCCGAAGCGGTGCAGCGCCTGCCGGGCATCAGTGTGGAGCGGGATCAGGGTGAAGGGCGGTTTGTCAGCGTGCGCGGCCTGGGCCCGGACCTCAACAGCGTCACCATCAATGGCACGTTGGTGCCGTCCCCTGAGAGCGCGCGCCGTGCCGTGGCGCTGGATGTGTTGCCCGCCGAGCTGGTGCAGTCGTTATCGGTGATCAAGACCCTGACCCCGGACATGGACGCCAACTCGTTGGGCGGTACGGTCGATGTACAGAGCTTGTCGGCGTTCGATCACAAAGGGCTGTTTTTCACCGGCAGCAGCGAGGCGGGGTACAACAAAAACACCCACCAGACCAGCCCCAAGCTGTCCGGTGCGATCAGTGATCGCTTCAGCTTGGGCGATGGCGTCGACAACTTTGGGGTGGCGGCCGCCCTCAGTTGGAACAAACGTGACTTTGGTTCAGACAACGTCGAAACCGGCGGTGCCTGGGACTTCACTGACGGCGCGCGACTCAACAGCTTCGAACAGCGGGTGTATGACATCAGCCGCGAGCGCACCGGCGGCGGCCTGAATGTGGATTACAAGCCTGACGATGACACCCGCCTGTATGTGCGTACGTTGTACAGCCGCTACAAAGACACCGAAACCCGCAACTCCACCCACCTCGAATTCGACACGCCGCAGGCAGCTGGAGAGTTGGGCAAGGCAAAAGCCAAGCGCAAGCTCAAGCAGCGCGAAGAAACACAGGAAATCCAGTCTTACGTGTTCGGTGGCGAACGCCTGCTGGGCCTGTGGACCCTCAGCGGGCAGGCGGGCTACAGCAAGTCGAGCGAAGACAGCCCAGGGCATATCGCCGGCGCCACCTTCAAGGGCAACACGAATTTCCCCGACAGTGGTTTTTACGACACCGAAAAGCCGCGTCCGATCATTGGAGCGGGCTTTTATGACCCGTCGAATTTCTCGCTCGACAAGGTGGACTGGGAAGCGCAAAACACCCAGGACACCGAGAAAAATATCCGCCTTGATCTGGCCCGCGACTATGACGTGCAAGGCTATGCCGCGCAGGCCAAATTTGGCGGCAAGGTCAGTCGGCGCAATAAAGACAACGACCTCAATGCCTGGGTCTACAAGGACTTCGACGAGGCGGGTTTTAACGACGCGCAATTGAACATGAGCGCGTTCGACAAGGGCAACGTGCACTATCAATTGGGCCAGTTCGGCCCCGGTCTCAGCGGTGGTGCGATCAAGGATCTGATCGGCGGGCTTAACCCCGATGCTTACTACGATGAGCAGGAGTCGCGGGCCAATGATTTCAAAATTCGCGAAGACATTAATGCGGCGTACGTGATGAATACCGTCGACATCGACGACTGGCGCTTTATCGCGGGCATGCGCTACGAAGGCACCGAGTTTGAAGCCAAGGGCACTGGCGCGCGCGACGGGGTGTTTGAAGCGCAGGACACCAAACGCGATTACCACCACTGGTTGCCGGGGCTGCACGCGCGTTATCAATGGGGCAAAAACACCCAACTGCGCGCCGCGTGGACCAACGCCGTGGTGCGGCCGACCTTCGGCCAGTTGGCACCGGGTTTTGTGATCGACGATGACCAAGCCACCTTTGGCAACCCCAACCTCAAGCCGCTGGAATCGAGCAACTTCGACCTCGGCATCGAGCACTACATGGGGCAGGCGGGCACCGTCTCGGCGTTCCTTTTCTATAAAGACATCAAGAACTTTGTCTACAACAACGATTTGGCGGGCAGCGGCCAGTGGGCTGACTTTAGCGAGGCGCATACCTACGCCAACGGTGACAGCGCCAAGTTGTACGGGTTGGAGCTGGCCTACTCGCAGAAATTTGACTGGCTGCCCGCGCCGTGGAATGGCCTGTTGCTGGGTGCCAACACGACGTTCAGCCGCTCCAGCGCCAGCATTGAAGGCTTTGACCAGGCCCGGGGGATGAACCGCAAGCGTGACATCGACTTGCCCAACCAATCCGACACCGTGGGCAACCTGATGCTGGGCTGGGAGGACGACACACTCAGCCTGCGCCTGTCGGCCAACTACAAATCGCAGTACCTCTACGAGTTGGCGGGCATCGCTGACAAAGCCCACGACCTGCATGTCGATGCGCAGACGTTTGTTGATTTCAGTGCCCGCTATTCGCTGACCAAAAACCTGCAAGTCAGCTTCGAGGCGCAAAACCTCACCGACCAGCCTTACTTCGTCTACAGCGGCAACCGTCGCTACAACAACCAGTACGAAGAGTACGGGCCGACCTATTCGTTGGGCCTGACCTTTACCCATTTCTAAGTGCGGCCCGAGCGGGCCTGTAGAAGGAATCTTCGATCATGCGTTTTAACTGTAAACCGTGCCTGTTGCCGCTGTTGATCAGCCTGAGTGCAGGCCATGCGCAGGCCGCCACGCCCGTAACCGCGCCGACGCTTAAGCCTTGGAGCACCACCAAAGCCCAGGCCTTGGGTTGGCTCGCCGGGGATCAGCGCCTGGCGGTGAGCAAGCGTGAAGGTGTGTTGCTGCTCGACGCGCAAGGCAAAACCCTGAGCCATGTGCCGGGGGCATTCGCCTCGTTGGACAGTCGCGCCTTGGGCGATCAAGTGCTGGTGGCCAGCCATGACGAGAAGAAACAGCAAGTGGCGCTGTTCAGCCTCAATCCCCAGAGCCACGAATGGCTGGCGCCGGTCTATTTACCGAGGCGTGATTACGCGGTCAACGGTGTGTGTCTGTACCGCGACGAGGCAAGCAATATTTACCTGTTCACTGTCGGCGAGGAGGGCAAGGGCGAGCAATGGCTGGTGGCCGCAGACCGTAAACGGCTGAATCAGCCGCGTTTGGTGCGCAGCCTGCCGCTGCCGCCAGAGGCTGGCTTGTGTCAGGTCGACGACACGGCACATCAGTTGTTCGTCAATGAACAGAAGGTGGGCTGGTGGGCGTATCCGGCCCATGCCGAGGCGCAGGCTTCACGGGTACCGGTGGCGATGATCGAGCCGTTTGGCGAGGTGAAACAGGCGGCCGGGGCCATGGTGCCAGTACCGGGCGGGATGCTGGGCCTTGATCCAAAAGCTGGCGAACTGCACCTCTATCAGCAGCAAGGCAAGGGCTGGTCGCCCGTGGCCCGCTTCCCGTTGAAGCCGCTGGTTGAACCCGAGCACCTGGCGGTGCGCCAGACGCCACAAGGGCTGGACGTGTGGGTGCAGGACGCTGACAACAATCAGCTGTTTGAAGGCCGACTGAGCTGGAATCCCGTCCCGGTGAGTGTGCCGCCGGTGTTGCCCGTGGTGAAACCTTCCGTACAAACCGACCCCGTCGTGAGCCAGGGCGATGCGGCGGATGACCCGGCGATTTGGCTTCACCCGCACGATCCGGCGTTGAGTCGGGTGCTGGGCACTAATAAAAAGAACGGCCTTGAGGTGTATGACCTGCAAGGGCGGCGCGTACAGCATCTGGAAGTGGGGCGCTTGAACAACGTTGATGTACGCCCGGATTTCAAGCTGGGCACGCGCACTGTGGATCTGGCGGTGGCGACCAATCGGGATCACAACAGCCTGAGCGTGTTCAGCATCGACCGCGCCACAGGTGAGGTCCGTGCAGCAGGCGAGGTGCCGACACCGCTCAAGGATATTTACGGGTTGTGCCTGTTCAAGGCGCCCACGGGTGAGATCTACAGCTTTGCCAATGACAAGGACGGCACCTTTTTGCAACACCGCTTGAGCGCCAAGGGCGAGCAGGTGCAAGGCGAACTGGTGCGTCAGTTCAAGGTCGCGACCCAACCTGAAGGCTGTGTTGCCGATGACACGCATCAACGCCTGTTTATCGGTGAGGAAGACGTGGCGGTGTGGGCACTGGACGCGCGACCCGAGCAACCGGCCGCCCTGAGCAGCGTGATCAACGTCGGTGGGCCAGTGCACGATGATATTGAAGGGCTGGCGCTGTATCAGGGCGAAAAAAACAGCTACCTGGTGATTTCCAGCCAGGGTAATGACAGCTACGTGGTGCTCGATGCGCAACCGCCGTATGCGTTACGTGGCGCCTTTCGGGTCGGCGTGAACGCCGAGGCCGGGATTGACGGTGCGTCAGAGACCGATGGCCTGGAAGTGACCTCCGCCAACCTCGGCGGCCCGTTTACCCAAGGCATGCTGGTGGTGCAGGACGGGCGCAAGCGTATGCCCGAGCACAGTCAGAACTACAAATACATCCCGTGGGCCGATGTGGCCAAAACCCTGAACTTGCCTTGATCGGGCTGTCATCAGCCGTTCACCGCTGTGGGTTTGAATCTTTCGGTGCGTCACTCGCGCAGAGCGGCGCCTACTTGAGCAAGGAGTAAGGCATGCAAGCCAGCATGGAACACATGACGATCTGGGGTCTGATCAGCGACGCAAGTCTGTTGGTCAAAGGGGTGATGCTGGTGTTGTTTCTGGCGTCGTTGCTGAGCTGGTTTTTAATCGTGCGCCGCAGCGCTGTGTTGCGCCGCAGCGAGCGTGGCATGGACGCTTTTGCCGAACGATTGCGTGCGCCCGGTGAGCTGAACGCGTTGTACCGCGAGAGCCGCGACAACCGGCATGAAGACGCAGGCGCCGAGCAGGTTTTCGCCGCTGCTTACAACGAATATGCGCACCTTAAGCAACAGCCCGGCATTGACCCGCAGGGTGTGATGCAAGGGGTTGAACGGGCGTTGTATGTAGCAATCAGTGAACAGGAGGTACGGCTGGAAAAGGGCTTGCAGTTTCTGGCCACGGTCGGTTCGGTCAGCCCCTACATCGGCCTGTTTGGCACCGTGTGGGGGATCATGAATTCTTTTATCGGTTTGTCTCAGGTACAGCAGGCCACGTTGTCGACGGTGGCGCCGGGGATTGCCGAAGCCTTGATTGCCACTGCGATCGGTTTGTTTGCGGCCATTCCGGCAGTGATTGCCTATAACCGGTTTTCTTCCCGGGCCCAGACTTTGCTGACGCGCTATTACAGCTTGGGTAACGAAGTACAAATGCGCTTGTACCGAGGCCTGCATGCGGGTTCTCGGAACATGGCGGCTGCTGCCTGACAGGGAGTTTGATCATGCTTGCTCGACCACAACGCAAACACGGGCCAAAAGCCGAAATGAACGTGGTGCCCTACATCGATGTGATGTTGGTATTGCTGGTGATTTTCATGGTGACCGCGCCGATGCTGACCCAGGGGGTCAAAATCGAACTGCCCAAAGTGGCCAGCGAGGCGTTGGTCAATGACAAGCCGCAGAGCATTCTTACGTTGTCGGTGAAGGCCGACGGTGGCTATTACTGGAACCTGGGCCGTGAGCTGGACACCCAACACCAGACCGACAGCGCTGTCAGCCTTGAAGAGTTGCAGGCCAAGATTGGTCAGGTGGTGGCTCAAAACGGCGACACCCAGGTGTACATCCGCGCTGACAATGAGGCCGGTTATGGCAGCGTGGTCAAGGCCATGGCCGCCTTGCAGCAAGGCGGCGTCAGCAACCTGGGGCTGGTGACCGAGGCGGCGCAATGAACGTTGCCGTGATGGACGTGCGGCCTGTGGCATGGGAGTGGTGGAGGCGCAACAGTCAGGCATGGGCGCTGACGGTTGCGCTGCATGGCACGATAGTGGCGTTGCTGGTGGTGGGCTGGACGCTGGAGCCTGCGCCCGTGAACGCACCCTCAGTGTTGAAAACCCGTTTGATTACCTTGCCCGCACAGCCTCAGGTTGCACCGGCTGCGCAACCGCTGGCGGTCGAGGCGCCCGTGCCAGTGATTGAAGCTCCGCCCAAGGTCAAACCTGCGCCCGTTGATCCGCAGCTCCAGGTGCGCAAACTCGAACAGGCCGCGCTGGCGCGCAAACGGGTGGCGGAGCGAAAACAGACACAGCAAGTTCAGGAGGCACTTCAAGCCCAGCAGGCGCAGCCACTCATACACGCGCAACAACGAGGTGCTGAGCAGGCACGGCTGGCGGCAGCTAACGCGCAGCGGACTCAACAGCCCGCTGCTGTGGCCGATGTCCGCCAATACCTGCCGATCAGCAAAGAAGCACCGGACTACCCGCAACGGGCACTCGACAAAGGCATTGAAGGGGATTGCACGGTGGAATATTCGGTGACCCCCCAAGGCAAGGTCGAAAATCCCAAGGTGGTCGGCAACTGCCACCCGATGTTTATGCGTCCCTCGCTGTTGGCGGCCGCCACTTTTCGATATCAACCGCGCGTGGTGGATGGGCAGGCCGTGAGCGTGCCGGGCGTTCGCAACACCTTCCACTACAAAATTCAGTAGTGCATCACTCCCCAAGCTGACAAACATCAAAGCCCGAGCCTCGATCCTGACCTATGCTGCAGGCGATTTTATGCATTAGGAGATGGCCATGAATGTGCCCGCAACCACCCCGGAGCCGACGACGGCGAAATTGAAATTGCCCTTGGGTCTCGTGATTGCTGTTGTGGTCATGGTCGGCATTTTGTTGCTGCCACTGCCGGCAGATTTACCGGTCGCAGGCCACCGTATGCTGGCGATTCTGGCCTTTGCGGTGGTGGTCTGGATCACCGAAGCGGTGTCGTACGAAGCCAGTGCGATCATGATCACGTCGCTGATGGCGTTTTTGATCGGTATGGCGCCGACACTGGACGATCCGTCCAAACTGTACGGTACGTCGGCTGGGATCACGATGGCCCTGACCGGCTTTTCCAATGCCGCACTGGCGTTGGTGGCGGGTGCGCTGTTTATTGCGGCGGCCATGACCCATACCGGTCTGGACCGGCGCATCGCGTTGGTGACGCTGTCCAAAATCGGTACCAGTACCCGGCGTATTCTGCTCGGGGCTATCGCCGTCACCATTTTGCTCAGCCTGGTGGTGCCCAGTGCCACGGCGCGCAGTGCCTGCGTGGTGCCGATCATGATGGGGGTGATTTTGGCGTTCGGTGTGGACAAGCGTTCCAACATCGCCGCCGGGATCATGATTGTGGTCGCGCAAGGCACCAGCATCTGGAACGTGGGGATTCAAACGGCGGCGGCGCAAAACCTGCTGACCGTGGGCTTTATGGACAAGATGCTGGGCGCACGTGTGAGCTGGATCGACTGGCTGATTGCCGGGGCGCCGTGGGCGATCATCATGTCAGCGGTGTTGTTGTTTGTGGTGCTTAAAATGCTGCCGCCTGAAAGCGACAGCATTCCGGGCGGTAAGGAAGCGGTGGAGCAATCATTGCGCGAATTGGGGCCGATGACGGCCCCGCAAAAACGCTTGATGGCGGTGTCCATTGCTCTGTTGCTGGCGTGGGCGACCGAGGGCAAATTGCACAGCTTTGACACCACCTCGACCACCTATGCGGGCCTGGTTTTCTTACTGTTGCCGCGGTATGGGGTGATGACCTGGAAAGACGTGCAATCCCGTATTCCGTGGGGCACGGTGATTGTATTCGGGGTGGGCATCAGCTTGGGGACTGCGCTGCTCACTACCCAGGCCGGGCAATGGCTGGGGGTGCAGGTGGTGGCGCACACGGGGCTTGATCAGGTCGGGCCGCTGGGTATCTTTGCGATTCTGGGTGCGTTTCTGATTTTGATCCATTTGGGATTTGCCAGTGCAACCGCGCTGACCTCGGCCTTATTACCCATTTTGATTGCAGTGCTGCAAACCTTGCCGGGTGAATTCAATCGGTTGGGCATGACCATGCTGCTGGGTTTTGTAGTCAGTTATGGCTTTATCTTGCCGATCAATGCGCCACAAAACATGGTGTGCCTGGGCACGCAAACCTTCACCGCCAAACAATTCGCCAAGGTGGGTTTGATTGTTACCGCTGTGGGGTATGTGTTGATGCTGGGCTTTGGCGCGACGTACTGGAAGTGGTTGGGGTTGATGTAAAGCCTGCGGCAGCGTCTAGCGTCTCTTGTCGCCGCTGCCGAAGGCTGTACCCGGCGGCTGGGTGGTCGTAAAACCATGCCGCCCGCTACATCCGATACTGCGCAGCGTTCAGGTTGGTGATTACTGCGCAATCTGGCGATGCATTGGGCAACGGCTACAAGAATGTGGGTAAGCGTTTAACTGCCACCTTCGCTGCGCCCACCGCTGCTGACTTCTGCCGGTACGTTTTCGCCTGCCATGCGTTTGCGGAACAACGAGGTACGTGCGAGCAGCAACGTAGTTACCGGAACGGTGATGGACAGCAAAATCGGGATCAGCCAGGCGTGCAGTACCGGTGTGGATTTAAGCGCCGAGAAGTACAGGATCGAGGCCAGTGCCACGCCCCAGGCACCGATGGTGGATGCCAGCGCAGGCGGGTGCATGCGCTGGAAGAAGTCCTTGAGGCGTAACAAGCCGATGGCGCCGCACAGGGCGAACAGGCTGCTCAGCACCAGCAACACCGCTACCGGTATTTCAATCCACAGGGATAACTCGCTGATTGAATTCATTCGATCACCTCACCGCGCAGCAGGAATTTGGCCAGCGCAAACGATCCGACAAAGCCAAACAGCGCTATCAGCAGTGCACCTTCAAAGTACGTGTCACTGGCATAGCGAATGCCTAGCACCAGCATCATCAACATGGCCACGATGTACAGGTAGTCCAGTGCAAGGACTCGATCTTGTGCTGAGGGGCCTTTGAACAGCCGGATCAGTGTCAGGACCATGGCCAGGCTGAAGATGAACAGGCTCAGCAAAATGGCATTGGAGAGCAGGGCACTCATTCAAAGATCTCCATCAGTGGGCGCTCGTAGGTGGACTTGAAGTGCTCAATGAAGTGCGCTTCATCGTCCAGATCGAACACGTGCAACAGCAGGATACTGCGGTCCAGTGCCAGTTCCGACCAAATGGTGCCCGGTACGACGGTGGTAATCATCGACAAGGCTGCCAGGCCGTTGGCGTCACGCAGGTCCAGCGGGATTTTGATAAACCGGGATCGCGGTGGTCTTTTGCCCGCATTCAAGACGCCCCACGCAACCGCGATGTTAGAGACGATAACGTCACGCCCCACCACAAAGAACAGTTTGATGATCACGCCGGGGCGCCGGACGCGGATCGGCAGCGGGCGCAGCGGAGCCATCATCAGCGGCGCCAGAAACCCCAGGGCCGCGCCCAGCAGTAGATTGCCCGCGCTTAAGGACAAGTTCAGCAGTAACCACAGTAACCACAATGCCAGTGACAGCCACGGCGCAGGGAACAGGCGCTTCATGGTTGCACCTCTTGCATGGCCGCTTTCGATTCAGGACTAAGCACAGGGCGTGAACCCATGACCGCCATGACGTAGCGCTCAGGGTTATTCAGCGTGTCTGCCGCGGCCTGGGTATAGCGCAACAGGGGTTCAGCCTTGAAGGTCAGCACGACGCACAGCCCCAGCAGCACCACGATAGGAATGCACTCATAGCGGCGCAACAAAGGGGATGGCCGCTCAAGGGGTGTCCAGAAGCGCTGAATGCCCAGGCGCGAGAAGCCAATCAGCGACGCCAGCCCGGAAAGAATCAACAGTGCCAGCAGGCACCACGCGGCGGTAGAAACAGGTGCGTCACTGGCATTGCCCAGTCCCATCGGGTTGAGCAGTGCGTTGAGCAGGCTCAGTTTGCCAATGAACCCGGACAGTGGCGGCATGCCGATAATCAGTAGCGCGCAGGCAATGAAGCTCAAGCCGAGGAAGGCCATGGTCCAGGGAATGATTTGCCCCACCACGGCTTTTTGTTCATCGTCCAGGTTGGTGCCACGCGGCGGGTTGAGCGATTCCATCAAACTGGGCAGTTGCCCGACGTCATCTTCAAGGAGCATTTCATTTGAAGAACGTGAACGTTCGATCAGTTCAGCCAAGAGGAACAGGGCACTGAGGGCCAGGGTGGAGCTGACCAGGTAAAACAGGGCAGCGGCCGTGAGGTTGGGCTGTGCAAAGCCCACCGCCGACAGCAGAATCCCGGCAGAGACCAGAATGCTCAAGCTGGCCATGCGTTCGAGTCGTTGTGCGGCCAGAATGGCGATGGCGGCACACACAATGGTGGCCATGCCGCCGTAGATCAGCCAGTCACTGGCAAAGTACGCCGAAGCGCCCGCTTGACCTGAAAACAGCAGGGTCCAGAGGCGCAGAACGGTATAGATGCCGACTTTGGTCATGATGGCAAACAGCGCAGCGACTGGCGCACTTGCAGAGGAGTAAGCCGGGACCAGCCAGAAATTCAACGGCCACATGCCGGCCTTGGCTAAAAAGGCGACGGCCAAAATGGCCGCTCCGGCGTGCAGCAAACCACGGTCGGCTTCAGGCACCAGCGGGATTTTCAGCGCCAGATCGGCCATGTTCAGCGTGCCGGTGACGCCGTATATCAAAGCCGCGCCAATGAGGAACAAAGAGGAAGCCAGCAGGTTGATCGAGATGTAATGCAAACCCGCAGACACGCGGGCCTTGCCCGAGCCATGCAGCATCAGCCCGTAAGAGGCGGCCAGCAACACTTCAAAGAACACGAAGAGATTGAACAGGTCTGCGGTCAGAAACGCACCGTACAACCCCATCAACTGGATCTGGAACAGGGCATGGAAACTGGCACCGGCCCGGTCCCATCGCGCCATCGCAAACAGCAGCGCGCAACTGGCGATCACCCCTGTCAGAACCAGCATCAAGGCGGACAGGCGATCGACCACCAGCACAATGCCAAACGGCACCTGCCAGTTACTCGGTAAATAGACGCCAATCGAAGCCGGTGCGCTTTGTTGCTGGGTCCAGAGCAACAAGGTCACAGAGATGGCCAGGCCAATCAGGGTCGACACCAGGTTGATTCGGGCCTTCATGGGGCGGTGCTTTTCACCCAGTAGCAACATGCACGCGGCGGTGAGCAGCGGTAGCAGGATGGGCGCAATAATCAGATGCGGCATCAGGTTCATTCTTTAGGCTCCCGGCCATCCACGTGGTCGGTACCGGTCAGGCCCCGCGAAGCCAGCAAGACCACCAGAAACAGCGCGGTCATGGCAAAGCTGATAACGATTGCAGTGAGCACCAGTGCCTGAGGCAATGGGTCGGTGTAGTTGAGCAAGTCTTGCGGGACGCCGTCCTTGATCACCGGTTCTTTGCCGATGAACAGGCTGCCCATGCTGAAAATGAACAGGTTGACCCCGTAAGACAGCAGGCACAGGCCCATGACCACCTGAAAGGTACGAGGGCGTAGCACCAGCCAGGTGCCAGAGGCCGCGAGCACCCCGATAGCAATAGCAATGACTTCTTCCATCAAGCGGCTCCTGTCTTGGATTGTGCAGCGGCTTGCTGGCTTGGACGGTGCGCCCGTACTGACTGGTGAGCGAGCGCAGTGAGAATCAGCAACGTAGCGCCCACCACAACGGCGTAGACGCCGATATCAAAGAACAATGCACTGGCCACGTGGATATCACCCAACACCGGCAAGCTGAAGTGCGCGGTGTGAGTCGTCAGGAACGGGTAGCCAAAACCGATCGCCCCCAAGCCGGTGACGGTGGCGAACAACAAGCCTGTACCCATCCAGCGCAGCGGTCGCAGACTCATCTGAGCTTCAACCCACTGCGTACCGGCAACCATGTATTGCAGGATAAACGCCACCGACATCACCAGCCCGGCGACGAAACCGCCGCCCGGTTGGTTGTGCCCACGCATGAACAAGTACATCGACACCACGAACGCGATGGGCAGCAACAAGCGCACCAGCACCGCAGGCACCATCATGAAGCCCAGCGCAGTGTCACTGGCGCTGCGCGGGTTCACCAGGTCGGTGACCACGTCTTTGGCCAGCAGACGCTGCTGGGCGGGCAGCTCCATGCTCTCTTTGGGAGGGCGGAAGCGGCGCAGTAAGGCGAACACAGTCAGGGCAACGGCCACCAGAACGGTGATCTCTCCCAGGGTGTCAAAGCCCCGGAAGTCCACCAGCATCACATTCACCACATTGCTTCCTCCGCCTTCAGGCAGGGCGCGACTGAGGTAGAACGAGGAAATGTCGTTAGGGGTCTGGCGGGTCAGCATCGCGTAAGACAGCAGGGCCATGCCGCCACCCACAACGGCAGACAGCAGCAAGTCACGCAGGCGACGAATGCGCGCCTTACGCAATGAGCTGGGCAGTGGCGAGACTTCTTCGATCCGGCGTGGCAACCAGCGTAAACCAAGCAAAATCAGGACAGTCGTCACGACTTCGACCACCAGTTGGGTCAGGGCCAGGTCGGGCGCCGAGAACCATACAAAGGTCACGCACGTCACCAGACCACAGACGCTGACCATGGTCAGGGCCGCAAGACGGTGATACTTGGCTTGCCAGGCGGCGCCCAGTGCACAGGCAATGGCCATCAACCACAGGGTGACAAACACGATTGAACCCGGGATTTTGGGGCGGTCGCCCCAGCTCAGGCCGCTGTAGATCAGTGGGATTAAACCGGCAATCACGGCCGCCAATACCAAGAGGAACAGCTGGCTTTGCAGGCGTTGGGTGCTGAGGCGACGCTCCATACGCCGTGCCCCGCGCATGATGACGACCAGGCTGCGCTCGAAGAAACGCTTGCCACTGAAGTAGCGAATCAACGGCGGAAGGGCAAAACGATCGAGTTTGAGCTGTTTGCGCAGCAGCACGTAGAGCAGGATGCCCCCCGACATGGCAATCAGGCTCATGATCATTGGAGCATTGAGGCCATGCCAGATGGCCAGGCTGTACTCGGGCAGTTCGCCACCCACGACGGGTTGCGCGGCGGCAGCAAGCAGCGGGCCTACGGTTTGCGCCGGGAAGATGCCGACCATCAAGCAGGTGAATACCAGCAGCTCTACCGGGGCGCGCATCCAGCGCGGCGGCTCGTGCGGTGTGTGCGGCAGGTCAGTCGCGGGTGGGCCGAAGAACACATCGACCGTAAAGCGCAAGGCATAGGCCACGCTGAACGTACCGGCAACGGTCGCGATGACAGGCAGTGCGATTTCAACCCATTTTGTGGAGTTGATGAACACGGTTTCGGCGAAGAACATTTCTTTGGACAGAAAACCGTTGAGCAGGGGGACACCCGCCATCGAGGCGCTGGCGACCATGGCCAGTGTCGCCGTATACGGCATCAGCTTGAACAGGCCACTGAGCTTGCGAATGTCTCGCGTGCCGCTTTCGTGGTCGATGATGCCCGCGGCCATGAACAATGACGCTTTGAAGGTGGCGTGATTGAGGATATGGAAGACAGCGGCGACTGCGGCCAATGGACTGTTCAGGCCCAGCAGCAAGGTGATCAGGCCCAAATGGCTGATGGTCGAGTAGGCGAGCAGACCTTTGAGATCGTTTTGGAACATGGCGCAATAAGCACCTAATACCAAGGTGCAGGCCCCCGCACCACTGACGATCCAGAACCATTGTTCACTGCCCGAGAGCGAAGGCCACAGCCTTGCCAGCAGAAAAACCCCCGCCTTGACCATGGTTGCCGAATGCAGGTAAGCCGAAACGGGGGTGGGTGCCGCCATTGCGTGAGGCAGCCAGAAATGAAACGGAAATTGTGCGCTTTTGCTGAGGGCGCCGATAAGTATGAGTGTGAGCAGGATTGGATAAAGGCTATGGGCGCGAATTTGATCGCCCGCTGCCAGCACAGCATCCAGATCATAGCTGCCGACGACATGGCCGAGCAGCATGACGCCTGCCAGCAGGCACAGTCCCCCCGCGCCGGTGACCATCAACGCCATGTAGGCGCCGCGTCGAGCATCTGAGCGATGGTGCCAGTAACCAATCAGCAAGAATGAAAAGAGGCTGGTGAGTTCCCAAAAGAACACGATTTGAATCAGGTTGCCTGACAGCACCAGACCGAGCATCGCGCCCATGAACGCCAGGAAAAACGCGAAAAAGCGCGGTACAGGGTCTTCGGGGGACATGTAGTAGCGGGCATACAGCGACACCAGTGTGCCGATGCCCAGCACTAAAATCGAGAACAGCCAGGCAAACCCGTCCAGACGCAGAACAAAGTTCAAGCCGAGACTGGGCAGCCACATGAACTCTTCACGTATCACGCCCCCGTGGGCGATTTGCGGATAGAGCATCGCGACTTGAATGGTGCCAACGAGTGCAATCAGACCGGCCAACAGTGATTCACTGTTACGCGCGTTGTGCGGCAAAACAGCCGCCAGACAGCTGCCGATAAAGGGCAGAAGCAGTAGAACTATCAGGGACATAGGCTTCTAATCTGCAGGAGTTTGTGAGCGATCATACGTGGCGAGCAGGGGATCACCAACAGCCATGCTGCGGCTCAATCCTACAAAATGTGTACGAACCGTTGAAGGGTTTGCCCAACTTCATCCTTGTATGAGCGCTCCCGAGTATGAGTATTTACGTTGTGTGTCAGAGAACTGGAATCAGTCGCAGGCTTTATCGCCTTGCTTCTCATCGGGTTCCTCGATTGCTTTACCCTTTGTTTTTAACTCACTCACGATCACTGCTGCAACAATCAATACTGCGCCAAGCAATGCAATACCGGGCAATCGCTCACCGGCAAGACGTCCGGCGATACCGGCCCACACCGGCTCGCCTGCATAAATGAGGGTAGCGCGTGTCGGAGAAACGCTCTTTTGCGCCCAATTCATTGCAACCTGTATCACGGCGCTGGCGGCACCGAGGCCCACAGCACTGATTAACAATAGCCACGAAAAATCCGGAACGGCTTCTTGAGTCGGAACGGTCAGGATGAACGCCAGAATGGAGGCTGTGCTTAATTGCACCACTGTTACGCGTCGGACATCGACTTTACCGGCGTAAGCACTGATCAGAATAATCTCGGCCGCTATGGCGACAGCACTGATTAATGTGGCGATCTCCCCGGAGCTAAAGTTTAGCGACGCGCCGCTGGGCCCAGACAGCAGCATCAACCCTGCAAATGCCAACATGATCCCCAAGCTTGGCATCAGGCCCGGGCGACGCCCCAGCACTAACCATTGCAGCAGCGGTACAAAAGGGACATAAAGCGCGGTAATAAAGGCCGACTGACTACTTGGGATGCTTTGTAAACCAATCGTTTGCAGGCCATAACCGAGCATGATCGCCACGCCGATAAACATTCCTGCCTTGAGTTCGAACAGTGTTATGCCGCGCAAACTGCGCAATGAAAAAAGCGCAACCATGAGGGCTGCCGCTGCAAAGCGCAGCCCTACAAAAAACAGGGGGCCGCTGGCCGTCAGGGCGTTTTGCACCAGTAAAAAGGTTACCCCCCAAACCATGGTAATCAGGATCAGCACGCATTCAGCTTTGCTGAGGCGTGAAGTTAAAGGTTGCAGACTAAAAGCTTTCAAAGATGTCACGACCTTGCACGTTACGGGGAGGGCGACGCACAATGCGCCAACGCTGAGCAGTATACTGCGCAGTCCCATGAAGTGAGCAATATAGTGCCCAAAGAAAATTCACAGCGTGCTTCGGTTCTCCAGCACGTCAGTCAAAACGTTCGACGCCTGAGATTGCTCGCGCAGCTTAGCCAAAGCGCGCTTTCCGACTTGTCCGGCGTGAGTCGGCGCATGCTGGTTGCCATAGAGGCGGGCGAGAAAAATGTCAGCCTCAGCACTCTGGATCGAGTGGCTGAAGCCCTGAATGTGGCTTTCAGCGACTTGATTCAGGCGCCGGGTTCTCCAGACCCAAGTCGCATTAATGAAGTTGCATGGACCGGGGCTATCGCGGGCAGCAAGGCCGTCTTGCTGGCAAAGGCCTCTGCAACCAGGGAAGTGGAGTTATGGGAGTGGCGCCTGGAGCCGGGAGAAGCGTACTTTTCGGAAGCGGATGCTGAAGGTTGGAGTGAGCAGCTATATGTCTTTGAGGGATGCTTGACCTTGATCATCAACGACCAGGCCTTACGCTTCAATGCGGGCGAGTTTTATATGTACGCCAGCAACCAGCCTCACGTTTATCGCAATGAAAGTGATTGCGTGGTGCGCTTTGTACGCAATGTTGTCATATAGGTGCAGATGACGGGGCTTGCGCCCCGTCCAGCCCAACTGCTCCAGTGTGACCGCTCGCAGTGGTTACAGGCCATTAGGTTAACCTGTCACGACCGGGTATGTACTGACTGGGGAATCAGCTCAAGCAGCCTCTTGACAGCAGGCAGACTGAGTTACGGCTTAACGGATGCTTTTGATCGTACCTTTATTGCCGGTCACAGTGACATTCACTGTCTTGAAGATGAAGTAATCCTCAACAGAGACCGCGTAGCGGGGGGGCTACGATCAAATCCGCGCCTGAATCTTTGACGGCTTTGTAAGCGGCAGCGGCCTTAATGGCCGATACGGGATCTGGCAAGCTGAAGGCTGAAGCCTGACCACCATAGGTCACCCCGTCTGCGAACTCACTGTCCCCACTGATCTTCAACACACCAAACAGGATGTTCGAAGAGGATTGGCCTTTAATTTCACCACCTACCTCAATGTTTGCTTTCAGATCGGCAGTGACACTGCCAGCGATCGGTGCATTTGGTTGGCTTACGTTGTGGCTCATGCAGCCACTGGTTAGCAACGCTACTGCTACAACTGCGGCAGTCATCCATATTTTTTTCATCTTGAAGCTCCAATAAATGCGTCAGTCCGTTCGTTAACGGCGGCGAGACTTTACTGGAGTGGCCCGAACGTTGAAGTCAGCCGGATCCTCAATGCTCGAGGGCAGAAATGATGCGTTCTGTAGGAGTTTCCAATATGGCTAAAGGTGCTTTTATTTGAGAGAGAGGGGCATCACCCCTTAGTTAAAACCTTGAAAGTCGAATCCTCAAACATGACGGCCGCGCCTTTTTAACGTTGGAGAGGGATAACCGGCCGCAAATCATTCCCAGCCATAGGGTAGCCCCTAAAAATTATTAGAATTCAGGGGGTTGCCAGCATCCGTGTTCTGGTACATAATGCGCGCCATCAGCACGAGGCACAGCCTGAACTGCTGAAGAATCAAATGCTTGCAGCCTAAAGCATGATTAAATTTCCTTTTGTTTCTGATGTTTTTCTGAGATATCAGCTGCAAATGGCCGAGTAGCAAAATGGTTATGCAGCGGATTGCAAATCCGCCCACGCCGGTTCGATTCCGGCCTCGGCCTCCATATTGAAAACCCCGTAGATTCAGGTCTACGGGGTTTTTTATTGACTGCTGGAAAGTGAGGAGTTCCGAAACTATTTTATTTTGAGGGTTTCGCGATTGCGCCGACACGCCGACCAACCCGCTTGGTTATCTCCTGTTTTGAGTGTCCTAGCAGTAGGCTCGCATCAGCAATATCAGTTATTTCTGAGGCAGCTTTCGGGCGAATGTCCTTGAAGTCGAACTGAGCAACCTTTTCCGCATCTGCTGGTTTTCCTTCACTAATGGCCACATTAGCAGCAGTGTGAGGGTAGGGATGTGTTGCTTTCCGTCCCGTCCCACCCCGTATGGTCATATAGCTCAGCCAACCAGATATCTTGGCCAAGTCGAGTGTCTGGCAATTACTAAAGGGTTAGTGATGAGTCATGAATTCCATTCTCAAACTGTGGAAGCCCCAGAGTCACATCATCAATGATCGTTTTCGCCATCTCGCTGAGATAGTGCGAAGCCCACCTCATTGCCTCATTGCCTCATTGCCTCGTTACCATCGTCCATAGTCCACAGAAGCGAGCGCGTGTTCACACAGTTCAAAAGCAGAGATGCATGCTGCAGAGCTTCTTCCCCTGAAACGCCAGTATTAACATTAAACAGGCGCTGATTCTGAACGTTGCACTTGCCGAATGATGCTCCGCCAACTGTATAAATCAAAGGTGAGGAATTCATAGGTCACCTCCTTCTACAGCAAGGGATCTGGTGTTGGGCATATGGATGTTGCTGAGGGTGTGACTAGCTGGCAGCCTGCCACGGTTGGGCAGAATGGCGAGAGTCTTCACTGGATAAGCAGTTACGCGATTTCCGAACGGATTGAGAGTGTGCATCTGGCCGTACTCCTGTATGTGAGGAGCTGCCACGGTTCGCCGCTAAACGAATAAGGGTGGCAGCTGTGCGCAGGTTAGCGGACCGGGCATACAGGACCCCGGCAGACCCGAAGGTCTCCCACGCACAACCGCCATAAACGAATATGCGGACGAAAAAAAAACGCCTGCATTCGTAATGGTGGCGCTGTGCGCCTGTATGGACTCGGGCCGCTAAACCCGTTCGCTGAATGTGCTGCGCTCAGGTTTCAAAAGTGCAACTGCGCAGGCATGCTGACTCTCCCCCCAAGATTTCTTGATCAACTCTGTCCCTTGGGTTATCACTTTGCTTGGCGCCTAATCACGGGCTGACTGATGTGTGCCATACCGAACCCAGAGGACCGACAGTGCAATTGACTCCCGAAACCCTGGTCGATATCGCCATGACCAATCCAGTTAACGTACAGATAGTGTCGCGCTTGCCTTCTCTGGGCCTGAGCCAGTGCATGCTGACAGCTGGCTGCCTTTTTCAGGCCGTCTGGAATCATCAGTCGGGTCTGTCACCCGCAGCGGGTGTGAAGGACTACGACATTTTCTACTTCGATACGGATCTGTCCTGGGAGGCAGAGAACGAAGTCATTCTTGAGACCCAGCAGTTGTTCAAAGACGTGGGCGTCAAGGTCGATATCAAGAATCAGGCCCGGGTCCATCTGTGGTACGGCGAGCGGTTTGGCAGGGTTTACCCTGCGCTTTTGTCTGCCAGGGACGGTGTTGATCGTTACCTTGTTGCCGGAACGTGCATTGGTTTTGACCCTGAGACGGGCGAGGTGTATGCGCCATATGGTCTGGATGATGTCGGGCAGGGGCTGCTACGTCCCAACCCTCTCAATCTCCAGCCAGACTTGTTCGTGCCCAAAGCCAGAAGCTATCAGGCACGCTGGCCTTGGTTACGGATCTTGGGGGCCAGCGCGCAAGGTTGATGGCTGGATACTGCTGGTAATGGCTTTTTACTCAGGCAGAGGAAATTGCATGCTTATTGTTTTTAGCGGCCTTCCAGGTACTGGCAAAACGACTATTGCACGTGGCGTGGCTGCGAATGCAGGTGCTGTCTATCATTCTGCGCATCGATACAATTGAGCAGGCAATCCGGGATGCTGATGTCTTAAGCCGAGACATGGGCTGTAGCGGTTGCTTGGTCGCGTAGGAACTGGCGCTGGCTAATCTCGGTCTTGGGCAAACGGTGATTGTGGATTGCGTTAACAAATCCGCTACGTCAGCAAGATGATGGTCGTGCTTTCAAGCAGTACGGGGCGTACCAGGATCTTGTAACAATCGGCATCGAATGCTTGCCCCGCCAGCCTGGGTGCCAGTCTGGCCTCAGTTTCGCTGGCATAGGTCCCTATGTAACGCCAGCTCTCCACAACGTGGTACTCCTCGAATTCTCCATGCCGCTCGTGCAATGCGATTGCGCCAGGGTAGGGCCAGTGATGCACGGCCCAGCGCTCTAAAGCATTCAACAAGCGCTTGGTATGCGCCTCATTGCTTTCTTCGCCTTTGCAGGCTCCGGCGCACTTACCTATTTGAGCCCTGAAGCAGCCTCGGCCCATTGTTTTTTCAAGGCCCAGCAGGGAATGGCAGAGGCGGTGCTCGTCCGCAATCAACATCAGCGCTTGGGTGGCCATGCGCCGGTTACGGAAAAGTCCGTACAACTGGGTCCCGTGGCTAATTTCTGTCGTGTCGATGATCTCCAGCACCCCGTCGCGAATTCGTAGCGAGCACAGACGCTGCTGCCGACGAAGTCGCTTGTTCTTCAGGGGTTGCAGCTCTTTGATCAGCCGCGATTCAAGCAGTAGGGCGCCGATTTCGCCTGCGGTTTGCCGGTACTCGATCCGTTGTGCCTGGAGCAACATCCTGGCTTCTGCGGAAGTGCGCAGGTGAGAAAGCAGTCGACTGCGAATATCGATGCTTTTGCCAATATAGAGCGGTATCACGTCGCCTTCAGCATAAAAGAAATACACCCCGGGTGCTCGCGGGGCCGCCTCGACCTGAGCGCGCAAGTGCGCCGGGTATTCATAAATAAGATCGGGGCGAGCAATGGGGGCGGGCATGCGGTGCCTTCGGTGTTGATCTGGCTGGTTCAGTTTTTGGTTTTCATCCCACGTTTCTTTCAACACTGAGCGAAACAGGTCTGATAATAGGGGCTCTATTTGTTTTCGGTCACTACGAATTGGTTTGATGCTTTCGAGACGCTGCAGTTCACGCTCAACGAATCGTTGAATGGGTGCAATCTGGGGAGATAAGCCCCTCTCGGGTGATGCTCGTTTGATCACAAGCAAGTCATCAATAGCTTGCTGGAGTTCATGATCTTCCTCGATCTGTAGTGGATCAACTGATCCCGGACACGAGGTTAAGTTTTTTCTCGCCCTGAGCCGATGGCAGCCCACCATTAAATTGGTGCGGTCGAATTCTGTTGTACCGGTGCATCAAAAAATGGCTGATATCCCGCTGAGCTTGTTGGACCGTCATGCGGCATCCGACTTCCCCGACAATGTCCAACCCACAATACGGCGTGTAAAAAGACCTAACACAACCGCCAGATACTGCCATTTCCCTTGAGCCCAGGTGTAAGTGAGATCGCCACACCAGACGTGGTCAGGAGCGGGCACTTCAAACTTGCGGTTCAAAATATCAGGAATGTCGGGCCGCTCGACTGTCGCCTTTTTGTAAGCATGCGATCCAGGTTGTTTGCTGACCAACGCCAGTTCGCGCATCAGGCTGCGCACCTTGAATCGCCCGATCTGCTCGCCGTCGTCCTGCATCATGGCCATGATGCTACGGCTACCTGGAGCACTCCGGCCTTGGGTGAACAACTCGTTCACCCGACTGCGCAATCAAAGGCGTTCTACATCCGGTGTGCGGCGCCTGAGACGCCGAGCGAAGTAGCACGGGTAGGTTGCATCTCCAGTCGCAGCGCTCGGCGTTCTTTTTTTGAGGGTTATGGCTTTGGGCTAGATGGGCGAACACTTAGCAGTACGCGAAATCATAGGTGGAAATCGCCCGCAGCCTCCGGCTGATAAAGTACTTTCCTGATCTCAATCCGACGGGTTCGATCAGATATCTTCCAGTCGATGGCGTCACCCTCCTGATAGCCCAAGATGGCAGCGCCGATGTCGGAATGTACGGAGTGCTTACCTGCGTTGGTGTCCGCGTCTTCAGGATAGACCAAGGCCACTTCGATCTCTTCGTCATCCAGCTGCAGCAAGGCCCTGGAGTTCATCGTAACTACATTGCTAGCCACCTGCTGCGGCTTGACGACAATGGCTCGCTCAAGTTCATGTTCGAGTTCAACAACGGCCGGGCCTTCCTCGAGCGCGATTAGACTCTCGAGCCTGGCCTTGTCAATTTCAGTGATGTAGATCCTCGTAGAATCGCCAACGGTGCCTTCTCGCAATAGCTGGAGATAGCGCCCTACCGTCATCGAGAATGACTTTAATGTCGGCGTGTCGCTCTCAAGTACAAAGCCGCTGCGCAGAAAGGCTTTCAGCGAGCGCGCGTTGTCCGGGTGGATCTTGGCAATGAGCTTCTTTGCCCGCATGTCGAGAAAGGCCAGCTTCATACCCTCGCGGATCGTGCGGGCGCCAAGGTTTCGGCCCCATTTGTCGCTGTCTCCGATGACCAGAACTATCTCGCAATTTGAGTCGGTCTTGATTAGACGGACAAAGCCTACCGGAGCGTCATGCCGGTCATAGGCCATGAAGAATCGACCGCCCCTGTTGAATAGATGGGTAAGGATCGGCAATTGAGTACGATCAATAGCTTGCTCGATGGAGCGGGAGACATGACGCGAATCGCTCAGATAGCAGGTGACGCGTTCATCCTCCAACCAATCCATCAGCTTCAGCGCGTGTGCACGAGTAATTTCAGGGCACAGAGAAATGAAAGGCTTGTTCATCTTAATCACACTTATTTGTTTAAGGATGGAAGCCCTTCATGGTCATGACGGTTCTTCGGCAACCGGCTATTTTAAGACATATCGCGAGTAGTTCCTATCAGCGACCGGACTTTTACCGGTCTAGCCGTAGACCCAGTGGATCGCCGCGAACGGCTCCAGCAAATGTACGTGGATGCTGGGTTGTTACTGGGGGCAACATCTGTAAATTTCTAACTTCAAGCCTCGGCATTGGCCGGGGCTTTTTCGTTTTCGACCCTGCCACACCCGTAGCGCCAAGCCGGGTGTGTTATCGGGGCCGATCTATTCCAAGACTCGCCAACTCGCGGGCTTTTTCGTTCTGAGGCGCAGAAAATGTCTGAACAAGTAGCTCGTGATACGAAGGCCGTAGTTGACGCTGTAATTGTCGGCTACATTGACCGCCAGCCTTATCAAGACCATTCAGCACACCCGTGTGTCGAATGCCGGGTTCTCTCAAAGCGAGTTTTATCACCCTGGCGGCAGTGTCTTTGGCGCTGTTTACACCCCTGACAAATGGTACGGCCGGAAAATCGGGGCATCTGTTGTTAGCCTTCCATATCTGCAGGCGGACGATATAGCGATCAAGGCCCGCGTTGAGTACGACGAGGCAGTGCTAAAGAAATCCTGAGAGCTCTAGGTTGCCTTCGGTGTGCTGGAGAAACTGTTTGAAGGCCACTCATTCGCGGATAGCAAACTGACCAGTCTTGCGCATGTAGATCTGTGTCCGGAAGTTTTGTGTTACTTGTTAGATTCTGTGCTACTAATATCACGCCATAGCCCGAAATGTCTCTGTCCTGATTATTTTGAAGTATTTGTGCGATATATATAGCAATTAAGTCTGCTAAGGGGTTCGGGTGCTTAAATATTAAGTTGGGGACGCCATCTTGAGGGTGTATTCAATAACCCCATTCTTCTTGGTGTTGTCATTATTGGATGGAGTGGATAGGCGGATTTTAATTTCATGTGTATTTTTGATCACATATTTACTTGTTATTAGAAGTGGTATCGCCTCTTCAGGGTTGAGCATGATGCCAGGCATGAATCCCCTACCACGAGATACACTCGGGCCTGATCATGACTTTATGAGTATTGTTGTATTTAGTAAGATCTTGTTTTTCTAGAAGTGTTCATTTTTTCACTGTTCCCCGGAATTGATGTAACCGGGCGCCGCAGCCTCGACGGTATGCTCGGACCAGTGAACGGTGCCATTAGTGAAATCTGCGGCGCCGCCGCCGAACTGAGCGACTTGCCGTTCATGGGCCCTGCGGTCGGGGCCAAGGTGCAACGTCTGATGCGCGGTGTTAACGCCGCAGAGGCCAAGGTCGGCGCGGTGGTGGCCACCTACAACAAAGCCACCCGCGCAGCCTCGCAGATCGAGGAGCGCCTCGGCGTGCTCAAAGAGCAGGCGGCCAGCATCGTGCCCACCGGCGCGCTGGGTGCAGACGCGACTCCGGCCGCCGAAGCGGTAAAGCCGTTCCCGCATTTGCTGATCATGCAACCGCTCAAGCCCGGATCGACACCGTTCTACTTCAACCTGGACACCGCCGCGTTCGACGAACTCAAGCGCTCCAGCGAATACCGCTGGGCCTCGCAAGTGCGACTGAGCCGCCGCCCGGCGCAACAAGCGGTGGGCATGGGCGAAGAACGCATCACCCTCACGGGCGCGATTTTTGGCGGGTTCAAAGGCGGCATCAAATAACGCGACACCCTGCCCAGCATCGGCGCCCAGCTCCAACTGCTGTGCCTGACCACCGGCTATGGCGAGGTACTGGGCAACTGGTCTTTGAAAAACATCGAAGAAGAACAAAGCGCCCTGCTGCAAGGCGGCATCCCGCGTAAACAGGGTTTTACCTTGGAGTTTGTGCGCTATGGCGACGACCTGCAGAACAGCTAGCGGCGACGTGCTCGACACGATCTGCCAGAACTATTACGGCCACCTCAACGGCACGGTCGAGGCCGTGCTCGATGCCAACCAAGGGCTGGCCGATGAGGTTCAGCCGTTCAAGGCCGGGCTGGTTATTCACTTGCCGGATTTGCCGGTGCCGAGTGATGAGGTGGTGATGTTGTGGGCTTGAATTTCTAGTGCTTCATCGACGAACAAAAGAGATAGGGCTTCCGTCATCATGGGAAAGGTCTTATTGACCCTTGGCCGAACTGGCCGATACAGTCCGCGCACTTCAATGGATTGACCTGGAACGGGCCGCTGCTTAATCGGCCCTGGTGATTAAGGAAAATACGACATGCACATGCGCCTGATTTATGCAGACGCCCGAGAAGAACTTGGGGTTCGTCTCAGTGAGATCGAAGCCCCTTTCTTTGCCAAATTTGAAGTCGAAGACGCTTTATGTACGCCTTTCCCTACGCTAAGCCTGTTTGATATCGAAACGTACGGCCGACAATTAACCCATGAAGAAATCGTAGACGCCGTAGAAGCGGGCGACATTTTATTGGTTAAAGACGATCCCTTCAGTCCGCTGAGCCAAGACACATTCAACGAGTATTCCCACATCACCGGACGCGGTTGGACGGGCAGTTTCCATATGCCTGTTGAGCAGGAAAAACCGCCGTTGCCGGAAGCTGAACCGATTTTCAAACCGCAACCGCAAGAGCCTGGCTTCTATGTCGTCCCTAAGAGCACCACGGGCGAAAAGTTAAAAGCGGCTTTATTCTCGGTACAAAATCCCACCGTGATGAGTAAGTTCGAAGCGCTGAATCCAAACCTTGGCAACATCAACGCCGGTACGATGATCGTATTGAGCGACCCGAATAACCTGCAATGCACGCGTGAAGAAGCGATGCTGATGCAAGTTGCGGCCAAGGCTAATGCCGTTATTAAAGAGATGACGCCTGAAGAAGCTGACTTCATGGTTCAGCATCGGAATGAAATTCAAACGTTCACAGGCTATGGGTCAACTTCTATCGGGGTCGGTGAAGCGATGTTTGCCAAGCACCTGGATGACATAAAGCACTTATTTAAAGATATCGAAGCGCTGCATGTCAGAACATTTGAGGCCAATGGGAATTTAAACTCGCCTGATTTTTTTGCTGAGCGTAAACGCCTTTTAACCCAGCTTGATTCCCATCTCACAGCGCTTACCCGAAAAAGTATTGGCTTCCCTGATCATCCGAATTTGGAAAGCGCCCTGGGTATATCCAGTCGTAGCTTGATTCATCGCTGGACGGCAGCAGGGGGGGCAGATCATATTCCTGGGTATGCAACGCATATTGAGGGCGTGTCCAAAGCGGCCAAGTATCTTAAATATGGTGGTTGGATTGGAACAGGCATTGGTGGTGGAGCCTCATACGTGAAGGTCCAGAATGTTTGCTCGGCAGGAAAAACAGAGAAGTGCAGGAAGATCAGATTTACTGAATCGGGTGGATTTTTAGGCACTGTTGCGGGTGGCGCGGGGGGAGGATATTTACTGTCAGGAGCTATTGGTGGAGGTCTTTGTGCTGGGCTTACAGTCGCGACTGGTGGGGTTGGTGGCTTGGTGTGTGGGATCGTCGTCGTTGCGGCCGGATCTTTTCTCGGTGGTTTTGCTGGAGGGATGGTTGGAGAAATAGGTGGTGAAGTTATTTACGAGAGCGCGAAATGAACTCTGCCGAATTAATAGTCGGGTATTTGGGTGTCATCGTTATCGTTAGTTTGCTCATATGCTTGGCTATTGTCTTGCATACGGCTTACACCCAAATAGACTTGATACTGGGATGTTTGAAAAACTGTACTGCAATCATGGTGCGCTCCCCGCTTAAGCACGGTGGGCCATGGGGGAGGCTTCTGCTGATTGGCGGCATTTCAGGGGTTCTAACGTTTCCAAGCTCTTATCTAAAAAGAGGCGAGTTATGCCCTGAGGATTTGAAAAATTTTCCGATAATGCTCAAGCGAAAGTTGGTTGTCATGCAGTGGGGTATTATTGTTTTGATGATAAGCATCGTGCTGCTGGCAATGATTGGAAAGTCTGGCTTACTAAAATGATCATAAATCTAACCGAAGGCTAGGATTTAAATTTCCCTAAATGCTCGTATTTAACACATGAAGCATACACATCTACAGCCCACCTCAGCGTGGGCTTTTTATTATCCGGAATTTGCCTATGACCCCCATCTTTCGTATCGTCGCAGACGGTGCTGACATCACCACGCTGATCAACGACCGCCTGCTTTTACTGCGAACCACTGACAAACCCGGCATGGAGTCAGACGACTTTGAACTGCGCATCGATGACCGTGATAGCGCCGTATCATTACCCAGCCGTGGAGCCAGCATCGAAGTGTTCCTCGGCTATAGCGGCACCGCCAAAGTGGCGGACGGCCATCTGCTGGTGATGCAGCGCGAAGGAGGACAAAGCGCGAGTGGTACAGCGCTGGGCACCATCACCCTGACACGTAGCGACGTCAGCCTCTGGCAGTTCCGGCTGGGTGATCGCAGCGCGCACAAGGCGGTCAGCACCAAGCACCAGGACAAGAAAACCGGCAAGTTGGCCATCGTCACCTTGGACAACGACGAAGCCCCGGATGGTCTGCCGCCGGTACACACCGACCGCCACATCTATCCCAACAAATCCGCCGGCGAACAGGCCGCCAAAGCGCGGCTGGCCGCGTTCAATCGCTCGACCGCCGGAGTGCGTCTGGAAATGCCCGGGCGAACTGATTTGTTTGATGAACGGACCATCAATGCCCAAGGCTTCAAGGTCGGGCTCGATGGCGAGTACCTGGTGGACTCGGTGGAGCAGGTGTTCACCCAACGCCGGCCAAACAGCCGGCGTTTTTGTTCCTGTGCTAAACACCGCAATGGTCCGCTTCCAGATCGTCGGCACAAAACGCATCGCCGCCTTTATCACCCAGATCGGCCACGAGTCCGGCCAGTTTCGCTACGTGCGCGAATTGGGCAGCGTTCAGTACCTGAGCAAATACGACACCGGCTCACTGGCCAGGCGCTTGGGCAATACGCCCGAGGCGGACGGCGACGGGCATAAGTATCGCGGCCGTGGCCTGATCCAAATCACCGGCCGGGCCAACTACATCACATGTGGCGAAGCGCTGGCCCTTGATCTGGTCAACCATCCCGAGCTGCTCGAAAAGCCGCAACATGCCTGCATGTCAGCAGCGTGGTTTTGGGCGAGCAGGGGGCTCAACACCTTGGCTGATAGGGGTCAGTTCTACACCTTTACCCGGCGCATCAACGGCGGCCAGAACGGGGCGGCGGATCGTCAGGCGCTGTACGACCGCGCGCTCAAGGTGTTGGCGTGAAGTTCGATGCGGTGAAGTGGGGCGGGGCATTTTTTGCCGCTCGAATATCTGCCGTGAGTTGAGAGCCCATTTAAATTGACGCACGAATTCTTCCAAATGGTTCTGCACCACGCGGAACTGATTGTTATGAATTGGGAGCCGGAGGCTTTGGGAGGGTTATTTTAGGTTAGTAGACTTGAAACCTGTAGCAGGTTTGTGACGAAGGGCCGCTATTGGCCAAAAGCGGACATTGTTTAAGACTCTTACGATAGTGTCGCAGGGAAAAAAATCAGCCGTCCGACTTTGTCGCCATTTCAAAGGCTTAATCGACCTCGATTCCTAGGTATCTGACAGCTCCCATGCTTCGGGCGACTGGGGCGGAGTTGAATGTACTCTGGCTCTTGATGTTATGAGGGGGGACCGTTGATTTAATCGGCCATTCTCGCAGAGGCGTGCGTCACTTCAAATCTCAGGACCAGGAAAGTTCCATCCGTTACGCGCGGAAGCTCCAGACCATCTCCACAACCCGTGCGGAAATTAATATATAGATGAGGACTATCAAAAGCTGAAAGACGAGGTGATAGCGGAGTTGGGCTAGACGGCGAATGCCATCACTGACGTTCAGGAGCATCAGTAATCCAGAGATGGTGATCACTCCCCACCCAGCCAGGTTGGTGGCAGTGATACTCATAAAAAGCTTGTGATCACTGTGCAAAGCGTTCGTACCCGCTGCAAACAGAAGCGCGCACAGAACCATATTTTTGAAATTGTCGAAGATCTTGGCATTGAGATCCTTGTCGAGTAATTGCGAGTAGCGCCTCCATAATTTTTGCATGTTCACCACCTCAAGAAGGATCAATTAAGCACAGTTCGTATCAACAACTGCTCGGAGAGTGTCGGGGGCGCTGTTGTAGTCGGCTTCAAGTGTAAGGATTTAGCAAGCGCACTTCTACGGCTTTGCGAACGTCTTCTTTTGGCCGAAAGCTGCCGTTAAAGATAGGCAGTTATCGGTCAAAAAACTGTCATTCGTAGGCGCGATCTTAACGCCCTAGGTTTCGCTGTCGTCCAGGACTGCCGGAGTCGCAGCCGTCCCAGCCAACAGACCACCATCAATATTGAACTCACTGCCCGTGATGTACGTAGCGTTATCCGACGCGAGCAACAAGGCCAGAGCGGCCACTTCTTCAGGCATACCGAATCGCCTGAGCGGAGTGTCTCGAACCAGCGCAGCCATTCGTTCTTCGCGACCGGCATCGCTACCTAGCATGGGTTCCCACATGGGAGTAAGGATGGCCGCCGGATGAATCGAGTTGCATCGAACGCTCAGTCCTTGTTCGGCGCAGTAAAGCGCCACCGTTTTAGTGTGATTGCGAACGGCAGCTTTGGACGACGCATACGCTGCGGCCCCTGGAATGCCAACCAGGCCGGAACGAGAGGAAATGTTGATGATGGAACCGGCTCCTGACTGGCGCATGGAGCGAATGGCGTATTTGCATCCGAGGAATACTCCGTCGAGATTGGTTTGATGCACGGAACGCCAATCTTCCAGCCTTGCATGTTCCGGGTCATGCCGCTCAGCACCGCTCTCGAATCCGGTGATGCCCGCGTTATTCACGAGGATATTCCAATTGCGGCCTTGATTTGAAATCTGCGTGGCCAATCGTTGCCAATCCTCTTCACGCCGCACATCCAGACGCAGAAAGCAGGCGCTACTACCCAACGAGCTTGCAACCGCATTACCAAGGTCGTCGTTAATGTCAGTGACGTAAACGAAGCAACCTTCTTGCACAAAGAGCCTTGCAATGGCTGCGCCGATGCCTTGTGCCGCGCCGGTGACGACCGCTGTCTTGGAAACCAGTATATTTTCCATAAATGATGATATCTCCATGATGAGGCGTGTTCAGAACCCATGATAATGAGGCAATGCCCTATCCCATGCTCACGCTGGGCAAAGAGGCTAATCCATAACCGAATGCAGCGAAACCTGAAAAGCTGGGCCAGGCAGGGTCAGCCATTGGGCAATCGAGAAACGCTATTGTGAGTGAGGGGCGATTCATTATTTCTTGCATTGGAGCCCTGTGAGGGTGGCTGGTGCCGCTTGCCTTATGGTCCGGGTAATCTGTTTCCGGCCAATTCTGTTGAAAAGGTCAGTTTGCCCAAAACGTTCGAATGTTGATGTGTAAAAACACCTCTTGTGAACGCTGCTACGTGAAATCCGAGTCCTGAGTGTTCTGCCAAAATCTCAGATGAATACTTTTTTCAACAGAATCGGCCAATAGCGGTCGCTCGATAAGTATTGCTATCGACACTCCGCAGCAGGGACATGCCGGTCAACAACTGCCTTAGAACCTCCGCTAAATCGGATATGATTAACCGGACTCCGGGGATGAGTCAGGTTTTAGTTGGTGTTTGGCAACGGCTTAATCTAAAGGAGCCACCCATGAGCAAATATCTGGTTTTGTTGTTGGTTAGCGCCACAGGCGTTGCTCAGGCTCAATCGATATGCACTTACCCATGGTTTCAATCGATCGATAAGATACTGCATACCACTGACGAGCAAGGGCATGGGCCGGATATAGGCTCCGATGAATGGAAGTCGGTGATTGAATTCAAATTAGGGGTTCGCGATGGGGCGAATGTCCCTGAGCGAAGCTCCGATCAGTGGTGCACATACATTGATCAGCATATCAATGGGGTTCAGGCGACCGGTGACGGTCAGGGGAAATCGTCGACAGTCAATGTGACCCTTGGCCCCTCTTACGATTGCGCCAAGGTTAAGCCTGGCGCTATCGACGCGATGATATGTGAGGACAAGGAATTATCCGCGCTTGATCGCAATCTGTCGCAAGTGTATGCCGGCGCGAGCGTCAAGGCTGTCAACGAGCATCCACCCCGGCTTAAAGCAGAACAACGTGGGTGGATAAAGGGTCGTGACGACTGCAGGAAAAGTGATGACGTTGCTGCATGCTTGCGCATGGAGTACCAGCGCCGCATCGCCGAGTTGCAAGCACGGTACCGATTGGTAGCGCAAACCGGCCCTGTCTATTACGAATGCGATGGCAATCCTGCCAGTGAGGTTGCTGTCATGTTCTTCAAAACCGATCCACCGACATTAATCGCCGAGCGTGGCGACAGCTTATCGCTCATGTACCAGCAGCCAAGTGGCAGTGGCGCAAAGTACCTTGGACGCAATGAAACGCTTTGGGAGCATCAGGGCGAAACTACAATCACTTGGGGATACGGAGCGCCCGAATTACATTGCAAAAGAAAGCCTTGAGCAACGATCCAGTCAGTTGGGTAATTGCTTTTTAGCGAAAGCTAGCAAGTGGCCTCAGCCAGCTTTCGTGAAAGAACGCAACCGGCCAAAGGAGGAAGTTAAAATTGCCCGTGCGGCTTGCTACGAGCGGCTGTAATTCACTCGAAGCGTTGTGATCGCCATCGGCAAAGCCCGCGAGGTTAGCCAAACGCTGTCAGGATGAACGTGACAGCGCTCAGGACTCACCCCTCCACGTCAAAAGACTCATGATATCGCACAGTGCCTGTTGGCAAATTGCCGCCAAAAGACAGCGTTTGGAAGTACTCTTGAGGAACTCCAGGTAGCTCCAAACCAGCGTAAGGTTTGAAGCCAAAGCGACCGTAGTAGCCCGGATCGCCCAGTACGACGCAGCCGCATGCCCCTTTGCCTTGTAGCTCGGCAAGAGCGGCTTTCATCAGGGATGAACCAATACCCTGACCCTGGCGGTCAGGCACCACGGATATTGGCCCTAGCCCATACCAACCCGCAGCACCGGAAGACACGGTGACAGGGGAAATGGCGACGTGCCCAACGATTTCATCATTCTCCACTGCAACCAGCGAAACTGTTAATTGCCCGGCTTGGCGTAGTGCATCGACAATTAAATGCTCGGTGTGGCTGGAATGTGGCTCCTGCTCAAATGCCGCAGCAGTCAGTGCTGATATGGGTTTGATGTCTTCAGGTTGCTCATTGCGGATATTCAAATTCATATTGAGTTTTTCTCTGGTGTCTCGATCGATTAGGCCCCGTAGCGTGTTGAAAAGGGCAGTGGTTTTTGTGTACTGGTTGCCATAGGTCAGGTTGAACGCATAGTCAAAGTCAGGTGGGTTGATGCCTTGGTTGTGCTGCAGGATCGTCTCAAGCTTGTCGAGTGCTTTGACGGCTACGGCCTCAGCAGATGTAGCATTTTCGTAGTCCTCCCAGAGCGCCAGTATTTCCACCCGCGCGCCGTCATCCAGTGTGCGAGTCAGATGTAAGAGGTCAGCACGCTCTTGCTCGCTTTTGTGCGGAAAGTCGTTTTTGCTCACGGCGGGAATGTCTCCGTTTATAGCTTCACCCAAGTCATGAACAAGACAGAGTTTGAGCACTTTCAAGAGATCAAGGCCTTTGAGCTCGTCAGCGAAAACCATAGCCATCAGGCTCAGTCGCCAACTATGCTCGGCGGTACTTTCTTGGCGCCCCGTTGAAGTGTGGGCACTTCTGAGTACGCTTTTTAGTCGCTCGGACTCCCGCAGGAATTCCAGGCGCCCATGCAGCGTTTCAATATTCATGACAACTCCGATTATTAACGGTTATCCAGTTGCGGACGCACCGCCTGCAACCCTGATGGGTTGACTCGATAAGGCTGGCCGTCTATGGACTTGAGTAAACGCTTGGCCTTGAGTTTGTTGAACACGTTCAGCGTGCAGTCGCAAAGCAAATGGCCTTCTCGGGTATAACATTCGACCGCTCTGACCCGGCCTGACGCGTCGCGCTGGTGAGAGATGCGGCCGCCTTTTGCGAGGACGTGCAGCGTCCGTTGTTCCAATTTTGAAATATTCATGGTGTCAATCCAATAAGTGTCAGGACATGGTGAGCGCTGCTTCGATGCTAGGCGCCGTTGTTCTGCAACACGAAGAACTGGTAGCCGTAGTCATCCAGAAAGCGCTCGTGGATATCAATCTCGTCTTTGATGTCTGCCAGGGCTTTTGAGGAAAAGTCTTCTGCGCACAGTTCTGCAATCTTTTCACGCAGAGGGTTCAAGTAGTTTTCCCACGCATGGCGGCTTAATGGAAAACTGCAAACGACTCGATAACCCTGCGATGTAATGCTGGAAACTCGATTTTCCAGCGTCGTCATATCAGGGTAGTTTTTCTGCCAGAACGATGAAGCCTCAGAGCGCGGACTATCGGTTAGCCATATCAAATCGCTGACTACCAAGAAGCCTTGTGGCTTGATAAACCGTCTCCAGCTTTTGAGGGCGTTACAAAAGCCCATTATGTACGCGCTGCCCTCGGCCCAAATGGCATCGAACGAACGAGCTTCAAATGGCAGCGCGGTCATGCTGGCGCACAGTAGCCGGATATGATGTTCCACTGCATGGGTTGTGACGGCTGCCCTCAGGTGTGCCAGGCTGTACTCATCATTGTCCACGGCGGTGACCAGCCCTTGGGTATGTTGTGCCAATAACAGTGTGCTCACCCCACGGCCGCAACCGATGTCCAACAACGTCTTTGGCACAGCGGGTAACGCACTCAGGGCCGCCAATGTATCCTCAGCAGAACCCGGTCCCAAGCGATCCAAACCATCAAAGATTCGCTCGAAATCGGCCATATAGTGGTCATGCTCATTCATATCTTTTGATAACCACTTCAAACGCAGTGCCTGCTTTTCGTTGAAACCTTGCTTGAGCAACCAGGCCAAATGAGCTCCAGGAGCTTGGCTTTCCAAAGCTTGGTGCCAGCCACGCATGGAGGCCTTCCCAAGCATTGCTGCGAGCAGATCTCTGGATTGTTGTTTGTGCGCAATCTCTTGTTCCAGAGACTGTAATCGTTCAAGTAACAATGCCCGGTCTATGCGCGTGTCCAGGCACGCTTGGCACTCTTTTAAAGTCAGGCCACCTGCTTGTAGCTGCTGCAGCAACTTCAACTGTTGCAGGTCATGCTCTGAGTAGGCGCGATAACCATTGGCCTGCCGCTTGGATGAAATCAACCCCAACTTTTCGTAGTAAAGCAGCGTAGAGCGACTTAAACCTACTTTCAGCGCCAGCTCGGAAATGCGATACATCACCAGTCCCTCGTTCTATGGCGTACACCCTAAACTATGAAGCTGTAGACAGGTAAAGGGGTAAATTCGCTGAAGGAGCTTTTTTCTTTGCGACAACGTCAGCGCTGGTCGGGAGAGGCTTTTACTTTGAATGTCCGCTTCTTGGCCGCAGTCAGCAGCCATCAAACAACCTCATCCGCCCAAAGCTCACAGAAAATTATTCTGACAGGCCCCTACCGTAAAACTCACAACCCGAGTGCCAACGTTGCAAGCTTCGCCACCTCAAGTGGGGTAGACGGTTCAATGCCGTCTTCGAGCATCCAGGCAGCTGACAAGCCGGTCCACGCGAGTACCCATTGCAATAATCTGCGGTGATCGATGTCACCGGCCCGTCTCACGATCTCGATCCGACGCGCAAAACAACCTGGCGCCAAAGCGCTTTGGCTATCTGGATTGCAGAAAATATTCGCGTAATCAAAACCGCGCTCACCATAGAGCCCCTTAGGATCGATAGCGAGCCACCCCTTAGGGCCGAAGTCCAATACATTGGCGTGGTGGATGTCACCATGCAGTACCCCTACGTCGCGGGGGGCATACAAGAGCTCGCGAGCGGCTTTTGCAGATTGCTCAAAGACGCCTTGGTGGGTTGCCGCTGCGCCCCATAGGGCTTCAAACCGTTGCAGCAGTGGAACTAAAGCAGGAGCCGGTTGTGTACGTGGTGTGTGAAGGCGGCCTGCCGCAGCACAGAGAATACGAGTCGCTTCGTCATCCTGGCCGCAGTTCACCATGTCCATGAGCGAGCGCACGCCGCTCGCGCGCTCCATAAGCAAGGCTTCGCCATCATGTGCCAACACGGGCGCTGCTCCCTGACCGTCCCACCAAGCCATGAGCCGATTGCCAGCTTGCTCCTCTGGCTCTGGCGAGATTTTGAGCATAGCGGGTGTGCCGTGGTAGCGAACAGGAAGTAGATGGCCATTCAGCGAGACGAAAGCATCACCGTCGAGGGTCAACGCCCATCGTTTCAAGTATTGATCAAACATAAATTCATCAACTTTTCGCTCTTGCGGGAGCAATCATTATGAATGCTTTTGACATAAGGACAAATGTCTGCTTCTGCCAGCGTTTGACCAGATACTGAGCAACTACCCATCAAGCTCAACGCGCAGGGATTAATTGATCTGGAGGCCTGGTTGATTGACTCCACCACAGTACGAGTAACCCTGACTATTTATGCTGCTTCGATTTAGCATCATTAGGGAGGGCTTAATAGATACCTTGGGGTTGAGGTAAGGGGTGAACAGATATTTACATCTTGTGGCATATGAGTCGGAAGTAGTAATGGGTTCTGTTTGGAACTTTATTGTCTTTTTTGTCACATATTCTTTTGTTGGGTTGATCCGCTACGAAAGTTGGTATGCCTGAAACTTTTTTGATGGTTAATGATACAGGAGAGGATATGAAGCTATCTGCGCCCATGGGAACTCCAGGCTCGTACTACGACCGGAGCATCAATCGTGAGAGCCGTAATCCCGAGGCGAAATCAAGTACCTCAACCCCTTCAGACAATCATTCCACGACGGTCTTACCTGATATTCGCCCTTCTTATCGAGAAAAGATTAACGATTTTGGCTCAGGCGATTCACTGCGATTGCCTCTAAATCTGACGCGTCTAGAACTTATGAAAGGCAACGATGGAGCCGGAGCGGCAGTGGCCAAAGTACATGGTCAAGCGGCCGATAAAAAACAGGGCGATTTCAGGTTGTTACGAGAACAACCTGCTCCCCAGGGCACCGCGATGCTCAAAAGCGCGGCTGAAATTATAATGGAACGTAACAAAGAGCTATCGGCATTGGGGGCTTTTACCGCGACGGCTGATGTGTCAACTCCCCCCGACAAGTCGCATTTTTGGAGTGGCAATACGTTCAGCAATGGCAAGGTGATTCACTCCGCCGTGATGACAGCACAGTCTATTGCTCGAAAGACTGATGGTATTACTTTAGAAATGACGGAAGGTGGCCATCACTTGGACAACTACAGCGGTGAGTCGGACAGCTCTTTGTATCTGAAAGAACGTTTCAAGTATGCCAGTCCAACTGATGCAAGTCCTCCAGGGTATGCACCGCACAAAGCATTGATTGAAAAGGGCGTGAGCCGTCTAGGCGTCGACATGCTCAAGCAAACGGGTATGGACAAAACAGGTGCTACTTCCTCTATCCCTACGGGTAAGGCGCCCGCCGTAAACATGCTCTGGGATAATTTGTCCATGCGCTATGCCAATCAGGTAAGTGGCGAAACTGTAGCGGTCCATGCTATTTCAAAGAATGACCCTTTTAATCAGGACGCCACGTATCTTGCCAATACATGGAATGCCAAAGAGCGCCCTATTCTTGAGAGGAATGGCATTAATATCAAAGAGCTTTACTCCGAGAACTTAAAGGGTGAACTGGTCGGGCCTTCCAATGGTGCCCGCACCGATTGGGAAGGGACGGGCGGCTATCATGGGAACGTGTCGTGATCATCTCATCACACAATGTTGAGGTGTCCTCTTCGATTTAAATAGTTGAATTCGTGTGAGGGCGACTGATAGTTGCGATGTCAAAAATTCATGCTCACACAAAAAGAATTCAAGTACTTTTTAAGCCGTCTTGGGTATCACCTGAATGATTAGGCTGATGCGTGAGAGAGGAGGGCTGCTGCCTAATCTTTTTTTGCGAAACATTAGGATGGGTTGGAGGAAATCAATGCCCTCTTTACGGCAACAATGCTGATCGATTCAGTGGGTAGCCAGGTTGCGGTCTTTTCTCGTGCTCTTTAGATCCAGAGCTCGCTTATTAGATCCTTTGGCCAGCGAGGTGTCTGAGATTGATACTTTTCACAGATTTAGGCGAGCTGACACAGTCAGCGATGCACCACTAAGGGACGAACATGCGCGTTTTGATCGCAGCTTGTGCATTTTTAATGTTGGTGGGTTGTGGGCGTTCGCCAGTGTCCTCTGACCGGGCAGATGCTGTTCCAGCGAAAAGGCTGTATGCATTTGGCGGGCACAGTGATGCTCGGATTGTTGTGGTACGCGATGGCAGTCTGTACGGGGCTGGTTGTCACTACCGCTTATATATAGACGATACGCTTGCAACTGAATTCGCCTCTGGGGGGGTGACCAGGTTTGGCTTGCCAGCAGGGCGCCATAATTTAGGTTCGACCTACAGCGGAGCGTGTGGCGGGGGAAGCCTCGTAGAGCGAGAGATCGAAGTTAAGACCGCAGACGTTGTCAGGCGGCGAATTTCTGTTATCACTGGTGGGGCTCAGGACATCTCTTCTACAGCCTTCTAGTTGCCGCACAGGAATAGACCATTTCGGGGAGGCCAATCACTGAAGGTTGGCGTCCACAAGCAAACGCCCCAGCAAATCGCGTTCGCCGGGGTTCTGCGCGGTTACGTATTAGCCCGCACGCCTGTGGTCCAGATCACGGTTTTGGCCTCAATGTGATGGCCATCATCCAGAGTCACACCGCTGTCATCGACCGCCACGACGGATGATTTCAAGCGCCATTTCACTTTCGGCACTTCGCAGGCTTGGGCGATGGACTGGCTGATATCAGTACCCAGGGATACCCCGATCTTTTCGCCCCGATCAACGATGATGACTTCCACAGAGAGAAGAAATGCAGTACCTCAACTTCAAGCTGCCGGAGTATTGCTGTGTGCGATATTTCGAACTGAGAGCGCTGAACCGGCTCTGTGCCTGAGCTAAGCAACCCTGCATACGACACCTGTTCATGTGCGCGTCCTACTGCGCGAGATCGGGCGTTGGTGAGGCACTCTGATGTAGCGGCGTCACTGATTTATAGGGTAACGACTGTGTAATTATCGACGGTGAACTTTCCCCACTCCCGTCGCCACTCCTCTGTAAATCAAATAGAGATACACCTTTGCTGACCGGGGGTCTGCTTGAAACTATCGTCTTCTTCTGCTTTTGCACCTGCGCATTTAACTCCGCAAACAGACGCGTCTGTCACGCCGTCTGCCGAAGAGCTGCGAGACTTTAAAAAGCTCACAGATAATTGCCGTCAGTTGATTCGAAGTACTCAAGCACTTCGCGCGTTAGCCCACCAGCTTCACGACATTACCGGTGAGGACAATGCCAGTGGGCGTGCAGGCATGCTGGCCCAATCATTGATGCGTCTTCGCGCCATGGCGCCCGATGCCGAGCGCTTGAGCACTGCCTTTCTGGGGGGCGTTGAGAACTTGCAGGAAAACGCCCATCAGCCAAGAAAAGAACACCATCGTGCCGCCAAAGACTTTATGAGCAAGGCCCAGTCTGAATATGGACAG
Organism: Pseudomonas sp. TWR3-1-1; assembly: GCF_049896545.1. Lineage (NCBI taxonomy): Bacteria > Pseudomonadati > Pseudomonadota > Gammaproteobacteria > Pseudomonadales > Pseudomonadaceae > Pseudomonas > Pseudomonas sp. TWR3-1-1. Next base: position 23,309 of record NZ_JAFCUO010000005.1, on the reverse strand, counting down.
CTCAGGGAGCATGCCAGCGCGCTGTCTTTGGCATTGGCGCTTAACCTGCGCCGTCAGCCTGCAGGGAACCTATCAAGGATGGCCGCTTCCCCGCCTCTGGTTGAGAGAAGAGTGAACGCCTTGCGTGAAGCGGTGATGAAGGTATTGAAGATGGAAAAATCATTGCATGACGGCGGTGCCATGAGTCTTCAATATCGTCCTCCGGCAGTTGCCTCAGGCTCGCACGATCGTTCAGGCCATCTGGCTCAGACACTGACTGCTTTTCTAACCGGGCCATCGGCCTTGAGCGCCATCTCTTCATCCTCCCCCCATCGTGTTCGCCGTGCAGTGCAAGAAAGCCTGCCACTGCCGGTTGTACCCCGTTCCAGCGCTCAGTCCGCAGTTCCACCGGCAGATCCTGCAGCGCCGTTCATCACCCAGCTGCGCGCTTCACAGCAAGAGATGATTCGTTTGAACGAGACCGTGCCGCGGGCCAGCGATACGGCGTCGCGGCATTTGAATGATTGGTTTGCCAACACCTTTCCTTCTCATGTGGGCACCCTGAAAGCGGATGAATTGTCGGTGCGTTTCTTGAAAAATGAGACCGGCTCACAGAATGAAGGTAAGACAATTGCGCTGAGTGATCTCTACTGGCAAGCAGTAGCCGGTCAACTCAATCTGCGCGATGTGTTTTTAAACATGGGGGACGTTGAGATCCTGCGCCAGACGGGGAGCGTAACAACGCTCGCTCCAGGTCTGAACAGCAATGATGCCAAAGGGAAAATTGAAAAACTGCTGGTTGATGCCGCATCGTCCGGCACGGCGTCTATGTTGGGTCGGGCACTTAACGCTTTCTGGGATAAACCTGGCGGTGTCTCCCAGGGACGTAACGTCAGCGACTGGCTGGCTACACAGTTGCAGCAGCAGCTGGGTGCGCAGGCGAATATGTTTTTGCAGGACGGCGCGCTGACTTCACAGGCGCACGAGCAGGTGACAGCCGCTCTGGCGTCACCTGACGTGGAGTCACGCGCAAAAATGGCTGAGCCCAGTCGCCCCGGTGTGTATTCGCTCAGTTATACGCCTGAAGGGTGGGACAGCGGCATGCCGTTACCGGGTTCTTGCGTGATAACACAGCACGACAGCATTGCTGATCCGGGCCGACTGGTGCTGTGGCAACCAGGGCGCGCACTGGAGGAATTTGCTGATTGCGCGGCGCTCAACGCTCATCTGGCAAAGAATGAGAGCGGGGCAGGCGAGCTGAAACTCGTTCCTGTCGCAGGGAGTTTCCTGACCCATATGGTTGGGGAGATACGTGAGATGCAGAAGGCCAACGTGACGGGCGCCTTGGCAGAGGGCCCCGCTGGCGATGAAACCTGCGAGGATTGGCTGAGCAGGCTGGATGCGGCATCGGACGTGGGTTCATGGCTGGATCTTGCCAGTGTGACGGATGAGCGTGAATTTCAGGTGAATCTGAAAAAACTCAATACCTGGTTGCACGCCAATCCCGACGTAACCGACCCGGACAGAAAAGCCTGGTTGGCGGCCGCCCAAGAGTGGGAACAGGCAGTGGCAAACACGGCTTCTCTGCCCCCTGATCCGGTAACACTGGCCACCCCAGACACCATAAAGGCCTGGACCCATAAAGAGCTGACGCGGATCATCGCAGAGAAGAAATACCCGCAGGTTGACCCGGACCATGTTCTTTTGAGTGTCGATGATCAGCCGTTGAACCTTAATGAATTTGACGATTCTTCGCCGATCTCACCCAACGTACTACTGAGTTCTATAAAGGACTTTTTTTACGACACCCGTTCGTTGACGGACTGGGCCATCTCCAACCTGACGCCGGGCGAACGCAATGCGCCTAACCATAAGGAGCAGGGGGGACTGAGTCATGCGCAGATTCTAGATGTTGTGCAAACGGCTGATGTGGGCAGCCGCTTCGTGCAATCACTGGGAGTTACGGGTCGAGCGCAGCAGGCGCAGTGGATGGAGCTCAAAGGCAAGCAGATGAGGGCAGAAGTTTTGGCCGCCCATATCTCGGGTGATCTGACGCATGACCGTGAGAAAACCGGGCTTAAACAGGTGCTGGCGGTGCTGGACAGTCCCGAGCCGCAGGGGCGGGCGCTGGTCAATGGCCATGCAGTGGTGGCTCACCAGCTTAAGTGGGGAGAGGATGTACTAAAGGACGTGGTGGCGTTCGGGGTGAAGACGCTGGGGAGTCGTCCGTCGCTGACGCTGTACACACCGGGCGCACCAGACGGTAAGGTTTTCCGGGAGGTGCATGCCAATACGGTTGAGGCGCTGAATAATGCTGTCGCGCAGTCGCTGACCGCCACGCCGCAGATGACCCGCTGGCTGATTTCGCAGTTACCGCTCCAACTACAAGAGGCGCAGCTTGGGAGCTTGCCGCCGAAGGAGGCTGCCCCCGTACCGGGTAACAAAATCACAACGGCCATACAGTCCGTGTTCGAACCGCTTAAACACCGGTCCGCTGAAGATTTTCGGTTAAAACTCGCATCAGTAGAGGTGACAGGCAACCTGCTCAAAGCCCAGCACGAGGCACAGATGAGCAGTGCGCTGAAAACAGCGGACATGCTGACCGTGTCGAACGCTGAACGTGACAGCGATGCGGCGCAGCAAGCTCGAAAAAAAGCCATTTTGCTGTTTTTAGAAATGGTCTCCATGTTTCCGGCTGGCCGTGCAGGAGGGATTCTGGCGCGCGCAATGCTACCCATGATGGTGGCGGGGGCCGCTTTATCGTCGATAAAGGGCGAGGGGGGCAGCTTTAACCAGTGGGCCGGAGATTTTCTTCGCGGTCTGGGTAACGTGCTCAAGGACGGGGGGGCAGAGTTCATATTGTCGCGTGGCGGCAGGCTTGGGCGCGGGATCAAGGCAAACGTGCCACTGTCGTCGCTGCCACGGCTGCTCAATCCGCAGGTCAGGGGGTATGTGATTAAAGGCTTTGACCCCAAGGGGCTTCAAGTCACCAACAAGGAGCGCGGCCTCTATCAACAAGGTGCGCAGGGCTATCTGAAGCTGGAGGGGCAATACGTAAAAACAGCTGTGCAGCAGGGGGAACGGATCATTTATGCGCCGAATAACCGGGCAGATTCGCGCAGGGTTAACTGGGAGGATGGCCGTTGGCATCTTCAGCAGCATGCAGGGCTGCGGGGGGGCGGGCCTGGTCAGAGCGCGGGGGATGGAGCTTCTGCCGGTATGAAATCGACCCCTTTAACAGTGACCTGCGCCCGTCAGAGCCTGGATGCAAGGTCGTCGGAGGCCCTCAAAGAGTTGTCCCCCATCATGGATAACGTTGCGGGCATGAAAACGCTGACCCCTGAACAGAAAATCAAGTATGTCGATACGCTGAGGGACGGCGGCGATAGCTATGCCGCCATTAAAAAAGTATTACAACAAAACGCGGTCGGCAGTTCTTTTACCAGCCCGGTTTATAAAGGCAAGCATGAAGCGGCTTTGAAAGCGGCGCAGGCTGTTCAAGGAGCGGCCGCAAGTCGAGTGGCAGCGGTTCTGCCAGAACCTGTCTTGCCTGCGCCAGTTCAGCCATCCACTGCACCACAGACCAGTAGACGCCGCCCGGCATCCGATACGCATGAAGCAGCGCCTTCGGCCAGGCGGGCAAGACCGGCAGCCCCAGCCACTTTCCAGCGCGTTAAAATCGCCAAGGCAGATCTTCCGCAGGCCTACCACTATTTAACGAATGATAAATACGCAGCGCTTCGCGGGACAGGTTCAGGCAATGTCCTCCCCTACAGCAGTAGCAACCCTTCTGGTCGAGGGGCGCTCACCGAGCAATATAAACATGTCATTTACTTCACGGATATTGCGCCTGGTGAGATGAGAGGCAATCCGCAACATGTGATTGATGTGTTTGGCCGGACCCGGATCGGTGCACCCCGTTGGAGCTGCGTAGAAAAAGCATTCACACTTAATTTGAATCACGTGCCGGAGGGCGCCGTTTTTTATAAAGAAGCGCCCCATATTTATACGATTGATATGTCAGGCGTTACGGACATAAACAAGCGGGGGATCGGGCTGACTCTTAGAAAACCTGAATCACAAGGCGCAGGTAGCCTGTTGTCTGATCCTTTAGCTTAAAAACGGGATCTGGATACGGCTCTCAGGGGGTGCGCCCCCTGTATCTGCGTTCGGTGATGTTGCATTGAAAACAGGCTCGGAATGCTCAACTTACAATCCGGGAACGGCGTTCCCTCGCCTGGTTGCGCATGTGAACGACGGGGAATCGGCGCTGTGGTTTTCGACACTCACCGCGGCCGAAGTGCTTGACCTCTATCCCCGGCTTCAAGGCGAACACGCTGATTAGGCATTCAAGCCTGACTTCAACGCGTTTCACCGCTTTACCCTGTAAGCCTCTCCACGCATCATGCCGCCCACTGATAAATGCCCGAGGTATCGGGCAGTCGTGGTCAAAAGGAAGCATCGTTTGAATGAACACACATTGTCCGTGCGCCTGGAGCGCGTGGCGGCGCACGTCCCGGCGGGCGGGCGTTTGGGGGACATAGGTTCCGATCACGCGTATCTGCCAGTGGCTTTGATGCGCCGCGGCGCCATCGTGGCAGCCGTAGCAGGCGAGGTGGCGCTGACGCCGTTCCATGCGGCCACCCGCACCGTGCGTGAAAATGGCCTGAATGAACACATCACTGTGCGCCTGGCCAATGGTCTGGCAGCGATCGAAGCCCAAGACGCCATCACTGTCGTCACTCTCTGCGGAATGGGGGGCGAGACGATCCGCGATATCCTCGAACACGGCAAGGCAATACTCAGCGGTGAGGAGCGTTTGATCTTGCAGCCCAATGGCGGTGAACAGCCTCTGCGCCATTGGCTGATGGAAAACGGTTACCGCATCCTCTGCGAGGAGCTGCTGCGCGAGAACCGTTTTTTTTACGAAATAATCGTCGCCGAGCGCAGCGGGCCGGTGAGTTACTCCGCCCAAGAGCTGTACTTCGGGCCGTTGCTCATGCAAGCGCGCAGCCCGTTGTTTCTGGCCAAGTGGCAGCGCATGCAACAGCAAAAACACAAAACCCTGACCAGCTTGAGCCTGGCGCGCCAGGCAGTCCCCCGTGAAAAAATCCAGGAAACAGAGCAATACATGCGGTGGATCACTGACTTGCTCACGTGAACCTAAAGCGTAATAACGCACGCTGTTCATTCACATGACACAGCGTGCGTGGCTCTCGGGTTCGGCTCAGATCACTCTTCGATGCGCGGATGCTGCTGTGCCAGGTTTTTGCGCTTGGCTTCCAGATCGGCGATTTCCGCGTCGATGTCTTCGATTTTCTGCTCGATGTTGTCGTGATGCTCCTGGAGCAACTCGCGTGCTTCCTCAATATCAGAGGCTGCCGGCGCGGCGCCGCGTAGCGGTTTGTTAGCGGTTTCTTTCATGGTGATGCCCGTTACCAGGCCCACCACGGCGATCACCATCAGGTAATAAGCAGGCATGTACAGATCGTTGGTGCTTTCTACCAGCCAGGCCACGGCAGTCGGGGTCAAGCCTGCGATCAGCACCGAGATGTTGAAGGCGCTGGCCAGTGCGCTGTAGCGAATGTGCGTGGGGAACATCGCAGGCAGTGTGGAGGCCATCACGCCGATAAAGAAGTTGAGCAGCACGGCGAGCATCAGTAACCCGGCGAAGATCAATCCCAGCTTGCCGCTGTTGATCAGGATGAACGCGGGTACAGCCAGGAAAAACAACCCCACACTGCCACTGATGATGAACGGGCGGCGACCGATCTTGTCACTCACAAAACCGATCAGTGGCTGCACGAACAGCATGCCGACCATAATCGCAATGATGATCAGCACACCGTGGTTTTCACTGTAGTGCAGGTTGTGTGACAAGTAGCTCGGCATGTAGGTCAGCAGCATGTAGTAGGTCACGTTGGTCACGGCGACCACGCCGACACACGTCATCAAACTACGCCAGTGTTTGGTGGCCACCTCTTTGAACGACACCTTGGGGCCTGCGGCCAGACCTTCACGATCACCTTGCTCCAGTTTTTCGAGATGCTGCTGGAAGGCCGGTGTTTCTTCCAGGGCGTGACGTAAATACAGGCCGATCATGCCCAGTGGCAAAGCCAGGAAAAACGGCACGCGCCAGCCCCACTCAAGAAACTTTTCTTCCCCCAGGACGGTGGAAATCAGCACCACCACGCCTGCGCCGAACACGAAGCCTGCGATGGAGCCGAAGTCCAGCCAACTGCCGAGAAAGCCGCGTTTACGGTCGGGTGCATATTCGGCGACGAAGATTGAAGCACCGGTGTATTCACCGCCCACTGAAAAGCCTTGGGCCATCTTCGCCAGCAACAGCAGGATCGGCGCCCAGATGCCAATCGAGTTGTAAGAGGGGATCAAGCCAATGGCGAAGGTGCTGAGCGACATGATAACGATGGTCGCGGCGAGGACTTTTTGCCGCCCGTACTTATCGCCCAGTACGCCGAAGAACAGTCCGCCCAAAGGCCGGATCAAGAAGGGCACCGAGAAGGTCGCCAATGCGGCGATCATTTGTACGCTGGGGGACGCAGTGGGAAAGAAGACTTTGCCCAGGACATAGGCGACAAAACCGTAGACGCCGAAGTCAAACCACTCCATTGCGTTGCCCAATGCCGCAGCGGTGATTGCCTTGCGCATCTTGGTGTCGTCGACAATGGTGATGTCTTTCAACCCGATGGGCTTGGCCTTTTTCTTGCGAGATATCATGCGTGTCCCTCTTCTATCTGTTCTGTCCGTTCCAAACCGCTGACCCAGTCGTATGAAGGGTAGACGCGTTTTGCGCGCGCTGAATGCCATCGCAGTGATGGCACTCGCTCTTGGGGATCAGATACATGGAGACACGAAAAAATTCACCACGGGGCGTTTTTTCTTTCCGGACCTTAAATGTCCTCGACTTGATGAGGCATCTGCTATCAGAGCGGCCAGAAAACCATGCCCGTGCGCTGAGTTACACCATCAGCCTTTGGCGGCCATGGCAGTCACTTCAACGCGCATGCCTGCGACTGCCAGGGAGGCAACGCCCACCGCTGCGCGAACGGGCCATGGTTGGCTGAAGAAACGCTTGTACACCTCATTGAAAGCAGCCCGGTCAGCCATGTCGGTGAGGTAAATGGTCAGGTGCATAACGCGCTCCATTGAACTGCCTGCCCGCTCCAGTGCAACTTTTAGCGCCTGTAGCGTGCATTCGCTCTGTTCGGTGATACCGCCCAGTTCGAGGCTGCCATCGGCATGTGTCGGGATCTGGGTAGACACCAGTACGCCGGCAAAACAGGCGACATCAGACGAAATGGAGGCGGGGTCAGGATCAGGGATAAAGGTCAGATCAGGGGTAGTCATGGGGAACTCTTGTCTGGGGTGTAAGGCGGGCCAGTGTACAGACGTCTGAATGCTCTAAAAACCCGATGAGACGCTGCTGCATCTGTCTGCGACGGTTATTTGAAGCTTGTTCAGGCGGCCTGATTGATGCCTGGTACGCAAAAGTCCGGTAGCGTCTGCGGGTGGAGTGTCGGAATATGCCGTGGTTTCCACGGGCTGTTTCTTCATCTCCTGCGCATAAGGCCTCAACTTTTCATGGACAAGCTGGATAAGGCAATTCTGCAAATCTTGCAAACTGACTGCACGCGTGCGGTAGGTGATATCGCCGAAAAAATCGGGCTGGGTACCACGGCCTGCTGGCGCCGGATCCAGAAACTCGAAGAGGCGGGCATTATTCGTGGCCGCGTTGCGTTGCTGGACGGTAAAAAACTGAACGTGGGGGTGATCGTGTTCGTGTCGATCAAGACCACCCAGCACAACCCGGACTGGCTTGACGGTTTTCATGCCACGGTGTCTGCGATCGAAGAAGTGCTGGAGGTGTACCGCATGGCCGGTGATACCGACTACCTGTTGCGCGTGGCAGTGCCTGATGTCGCCGCTTATGACGCGGTCTACAAACAGTTGATTTGTATACCGGGCCTGTCGGACATCAGCTCGAGTTTCTCGATGGAGCAGATCAAGTACTCGACGAGCCTGCCACTGCGCTATGCACCCTGACGGTTCCATCGGTCAGCCTCAGGCGACCGCCACACAAGGCTTGTTGAGCGCGATGTCCAGCGCACGATGGAAGTCGTGCTGCAAATCATTGATGTGCTCCAGCCCCGCATGCACACGGATCAGATAGCCCTGCGCCGGGGTGCAATGATTGCGCTGAGGCTGGCCTACGGGCACGACCAGGCTTTCAAAGCCGCCCCATGAAAGCCCGATGCCAAACAGTTTTAAGTTGTCGAACAGGCGGGCCAATACCACCGGGTCTTGTGTATTGACCTCAATGCCGAACAGTCCACTGGCACCCAGAAAGTCGCGCTTCCACAGGTCATGGCCGGGGTCGCCAGGCAGCGCGGGGTGCATGACGCGAGTGATCAACGGATGGTGTGCCAGGCTGCTGGCCAATTCGACGCCGTTGCTCCAATGCCGTTGCAACCGTACGGGCAGGGTACGCAGGCCTCTCAGCGCCAGGAACAGGTCATCCGGGCTGGCGGTTTGGCCAAAGTCATGGGCGCCGGCTTTTAACAGGGGCCATGCCCGTTCGTTGGCCGTAGCGACCCCTAGCAAGGCATCCGAATGACCGACGATATATTTGGTTGCAGCCTGTATCGACACATCCACGCCGTGTTCGAACGGTTTGAAATAGAGCGGCGAGGCCCACGTATTGTCGAGCAGCACAAAGGCGCCCACGCTGTGGGCCGCCTGGCAAATGGCCGGCAGGTCGCACACCTCAAACGTCAGCGAACCGGGCGATTCGGTGAACACCACGCGCGTATTGGCTCGCAGTTGGCGCGCAATGTTCGCACCTGCGCTGGGCACAAAGAACTCCACCGCTACGCCAAGGCGCGTCAGTACCGTGCTGACAAAGTGACGTGTCGGGCCGTAAATGTTATCGGTGATCAGCACATGATCACCGGCACTCACGAAGGCGAGCAGGGCATGTACGCAAGCGGCCAGGCCTGAGGGGAATACCAGGCTTGAGTGGCCACCTTCCAGTTCGGCGATAGCGTCTTCGAAGGCGCGGGTTGTCGGCGTGCCAAAGCGCCCGTAGTGGGCGTATGGGTTGCCGTCTTTTTTGCTGGCCTCCCAACTGCTGAAATCTTTGGCCAGTACGGTTGAACCCCTAAATACCGGGGTATTGATCAACCCGCCGTAGGCCTCGGAGTCTCTGCCGCAATGGAGATAGTGAGTGGTGGCATCGTGCATGGTCGTCAGTCTTGGCTGAGAGTGTCGATAAATGATACCGATGCTTTGCGTGTTTATTTTTGCTTTTTATTCGGTTTTTAAATTACTAATTAGAATTAAATTCTAGTGGGATGAGGTTTGAGGTTGATAATCCGCCAGGACGGCCGGATGGAAGCCGTCAAGGGTGCAAGCGCAAAGCGCGGTTACCCGTTTGCTGGCATAGGCAGCGAGCGGGCAGCGCAGTGATCGGCAATGTTGCGTATCAACGCTCTTCATCAGCCCGATAGTGCAGCAGGTCACCCGGCTGGCAGTCCAGTGCTGCACAAATGGCCTCCAGTGTCGCCAGCCTTATGCCTTTGACCTTTCCTTGTTTGAGGAGCGAAAGGTTTTGTTCGGTGATACCGATGATCTGTGCCAAGTCCTTGGACTTTACCTTGCGCAGGGCCAGCATCACGTCCAGCTTGATTTCGATGGGCATGTTTACCTCTTAAACAAACTGCTGATTTTCGCGCGCCAACACGCATGCACGGTGCAAGCTGCGGGCAACGATCATGACACTGGCCGCCAGGAACAAGGCGACCAGATCCGAGGGGCCAAAGCTCAAGGTAAACAAGCGCTCTCCTTGCGGACGCATAAAGGTGATCCTGACGCTCAACATGGGCCCTACCCGGCAGGGCATGACACTTCTTGCCGTGCCTCTCGTCGAAATTTCCTACAGATAAATTGACCTGCAACGCTTGTCGCAGTTTACTGTATGTCTATACAGTTATCAGATAAGGCGTGCGTCATGGGTTTCACGGTTTTGGGTCCTCTGGCTGAAGGTGGTGTTCGCCGACCGTTGTGTTCGTTCAAGGTGCCTGCCGGTTTTCCGTCACCGGCAGCGGACCATATCGAGAAGCACATCTCCCTCGATCAAGCGCTCAATATCCGCGCGGCCCATGTCTATCTCGTCACCATTGAGGGCGACAGCATGGAGGACGCGGGGATTTTTTCAGGTGACCTGGCCGTGGTCGACCGCGCGATTGAGGCGGGCCACGGGCATGTGGTGGTGGCGCTGCTCAATAACGACCCGATCTGCAAACGGCTGTCGAAGAAGGGCAACACGCTCATCCTGATCTCTGAAAACCCTAAATACCCCAACCGCTACATCATGGAGGGCGATGAGCTTTCGATTTGGGGTGTGATCACCCATACGGTGCGCACTCATGGTCACTGACCCCAAGCCGGTGTTCGCCCTGATCGACTGCAACAGCTTCTATGCCAGTTGCGAGCGCGTGTTTCGCCCGGACTTGGCCAAGGTGCCGATTGTGGTGTTGAGCAACAACGATGGCTGTGTGATTGCCCGCAGCTATGACGCCAAACCGTTTATCAAAATGGGCGCGCCCTATTTTCAGATCAAACAGTGCCTGCAGCAGCACGGTATCCGGGCGTTCTCCTCGAACTATGCGTTGTACGGCGACATGAGTGAACGGGTGATGAGCCTGATCGAGGCTCAAGTGCCTGCCGTCGAGGTGTACAGCATCGATGAAGCGTTCGCGGACATGACCGGTATTACAGATGTCACCGAGGTAAGCCGGCAATTGCGAGCACGTATCTTGCAATGCACCGGTATCCCGGTCGGTGTCGGTATCGCGGCGACCAAAACGTTGGCCAAGCTGGCCAACCACACAGCTAAACGTTTGCAGGAGCAAACGGGTGGGGTGGTCAATTTGTGCCCGGATATTTCGCGAGACTGGGCGCTGCGCAATACACCCGTTTCGGATGTTTGGGGGATTGGGCGGCGCATGAGCGCGCACCTGGAAGGCATGGGCATTACCAAGGCCATGCATTTGGCGAAAGCCGACCCCTGGATGCTGCGTAAAAAATTCAGCGTGGTGATCGAAAAAACCGCCCGTGAATTGGCGGGCACGCCGTGCCTGGAGTTGGATCAACCCGACCCGCCGAAACAGGAAATCTGTTGCAGCCGAATGTTTGGCAAACGTTTGAGCGACATAGCGCCGATCAAAGAAGCGGTCGCGACGTACATGATGCGTGCCTCGCAAAAGCTGCGGGAACAGAAGTCTTATTGCCGTAAGGTGCGCGTCAGCATTCGTACCGGGATGTTCAACCCCGACGAGGCCAAATACGCCAAAGGGGTGGTGGTGACGTTGCCATACCCGACCGATGACGTGCGCCTGCTCACTAAAACCGCCGTCGAGGCAGTGGAGCATGTTTTTCAGCCCGGATTCAAATACAGCAAGGCCGAAGTCATGCTGCTCGACTTGCGCCAACCGGGCGAGTTTTCCGATGACCTGTTTGCCCTTAACCAGCCCGCCGAAGCCAGCAAGGTGATGGCCGTCCTTGACCAGATCAATAACCGCTGGGGCAGGGGGACGCTGCGTGCGGCCAGTGTGCCGAGTCATCCAGACTGGGGCATGCGCCGAGACCTGATGAGTCAGAGTTACACCACTCGGCTGGACCAGTTGTGGAAAGTGTCCTGCCACTAAACCAGCAGCCAGCCCGCCACATATAAGCCAAGGCCAAAGGTCAGGTGCGTGAGCAGGCTTTTTTGGCGTGCCAGGCGCGGATTGGGAGTGTTTGCAGCCGCGATACCCATGCCAAACGCGGGCTGCATAATCACCCACGGCACCGCAACGCTAAGCAAGCCTGCAAGCAAGGCGGCAACCAACGTGGGCTGATAGAGCCAATCTTTACCGACGGCCGCCACCAGCAAGCCTGCAAAGACAACGCCGGTCAGGTAGTGAAATCCCCAGCCAATCAGGCGCTCATGCCGCGTGGGGCGGGCGCTGTTAATTGAGGGATGGCTGAACGTGCCCGAAACCATATGGCCTAACCATCGGCCTACGAGTGCGTAATCGAGTGATTGCACATAAAAAAGACGCTTGCGCAGCCAGGCCACGAGGTCCATAAACAGGGTGGCCCCCAAGCCAATCCCTACCATCCTGGCGATCATTTCAGCACTGCTCATGTCAGGTTCCCCTTGTCGGGCAGACGTTTGGGTTAATTGAAAGGTGAGTGTGCAGGTTCAAGTCGACTTGAGGTCAAGCATGAAAGCGTTAGGTATTGGTGAAGTCGCAAAGCGTAGCGGGGTGCCCGCATCGACCTTGCGCTACTACGAAGAAAAAGGATTGATCCGTTCAATAGGCCGACGCGGCTTGAGTCGCGTGTTCAACGCAGACGTGCTGGACCGTCTTGCACTGATCACACTCGCGCAATCGCTGACGTTCTCACTGGATGAAATTGCCCCGATGCTGGCAGAAAATGGCCAAGTGACACTTGACCGGCAACAGCTCACCCGCAAGGCTGACGAGCTGGACCGTTTATTGGATAAAGTCAGCGCGGTGCGTGATCAACTGCGTCGTGCGGCCGCGTGCCCATCGGCCAGCCATGAGCAATGTCCAAGCTTTCAGCAACGCCTCAAAGAGGCGTCGCGCGAGGATACTCTTGCGGGCGCCTTACACTTTTAAGGCCGCAATGCCCCCTTGTCATCACGAGCGTAGGGCTATCACGCGGGCGTCGGGTTCAAGGCCGGTAACTCGCGCCAAGGCATGCCTGCCCATGCGCCTGTCTTGGGTGCCAGCAATTGATTCAACCGCGTTTCATTGAAACGCTCACCCAAAGGGTCAGCCCGAAAGGCCGCTACCCATTGCTGACGGCCATCAATGAACGCCTTGCCCAGATCCTCCCAACTGGCAAAACAATCCTGTGCACGTTGGGCGTTGAGTAACAGCACGCGCCAAACCGTTTGCTCAGGCAGCCATGTCATTAACATCACACAGCGCATCAGAAACGCTGTGCGGATACAGGCAAAGGCCATGGCTGCGCGAGGATCATCGTCGGGCGACAAATGCTCAAGGTCCAGGCCAAACCACTGACGCTCCAGGGTTGCTTGCAGATGCGCACGCACTTCGTCATCGGTGGCGGTGCTGCGAAACCCCAATTGATGCAAAAGTGGACCTCTGATCTGCGCCAATGTCTGGTCTGTAAACGCGGTGGTGCCCGGGTCATAGAACCCCGTCAACCCCTGGGCGTCGACCATGGGTTGGGACAGTGTCAGCGCCCACTGTTTGCGTTGCGTGAAGGGCGAAGCTGCGACAGCGCGCGGCTTTCTGAACGACCACCAACTCAGGCATAAAATCGTAATAATTAGAATCGTTACCATCGCAAATATTTCACCGTGTTTTTGCTTGCCAATCGATGATGCCCGCCGCGTGCGCAGAAGACAGGCCAACCCATGGCACACCCTCGGTGCTGAAGTGTCGGTTATCCGACAGATCGGGTGGGTTGAGGGGGTCGAGCACGTGGCGTACGGCATACCGAACCGAGGCGGCTTGCGGCTCGACGTGCTGCAACAGGTCGACCTGACGGGCTGCAACCAGCCATTCGACCATGGCCGAAGGCGCCGCAAGGCGAGCAAACAGGTGCGGATAACGCACCACCAACCGGGTCTGGTCGCTGGCATCGCTGACCTGCTCGATACGCATCCAGCCTGCGTGTGTGCGCACAATCCCCATGGCGATACAGTCCGGTGGTGATTGTTGATCAGTGCCCAGTGCGTTCAGGCCCCTCAGCAGCGGCTCAACGTAGCGTTCAATGGGCGCACGGTTCTGTTTGCCTTTCACTTGCTCGATGGTCATTTCGCCATTCGCGTGCACCGTCATGCTGAGCGTGATGTGCGGCTGGCCTTGGCTGTCACGCAAACTGAACAACCGCATGTGACCGTTCTCAGCAGCGTGGGCGTAGTGTTCGCCATAGCCTCCGGTCAGCGCTTTGCGATCGGCGAACTGCCCCAGGCAATGGCGCATGGCATAGCTTTCATAGGCCATTTCGGCGCGTAGCAATGGGCTTTTTGGCAGCAACTCAACCCACGTATGCTCACCACACGTCACCACGCTGCGCAGGGCTTGAGGCTGACTGGCACGCCAGCCTTGCGCTGTACGGGTGACCATTTGCGCATGCTCTTTTTCCCACAACATCAGCGCCTGAGGGCAATTAATGCGCTCAAGTTTGCCCTCAAGTGGCGTGCCGCTGCGCGACGCCAAAAACTCCACCAGCAATGCTTCCTGTTGCAGCAGGGGCGGCGCCTTGGGGTCGACCCACACCAGTGGCACGGTCTTGTCCTGTTCATTGAAGTGGCGGCTCAGCCACCGCGGCGCCGGGCTGCAGCCCAGTACCGTGAGTGCATCTTCCTGAGTGTGGATACGCTGTGCAGGCTCAAAGTTGCTTACCAGATGGCGATAAAAGTGGTTCTGCAACCATGCGCGGATCGACGTTTCATCGCCCCGTGTTTGGCTACGCTCGGTAATGCCCTGTTTCAGCTCGTCTGCATTTAAGGCATTACGCGGTGCGTAACCCCCGTGGTGCAGGTGGGGCACTACTTCCATATCTGCCACCAGCTTTTATTGGCTGCTCTTTCAGCCCGTTGCAGCTCTGCAATGCTTTTCTTTATGGCTGAGGCGTCCGGGTTCGCCCAGTCGGCCTCGGTTGAACGGATTAATAACGCGCGCTGGTAATACTCGATGGCTTCGGCCCTGCGTCCCAAACGCTTGAACATCGAGGCGGCCTGGACCATCAGCGTCAGCATATTCGCGGTCTCGACTTGAGGGGCATAGCGCAGCCACAAGGCATATGCATTGTCGGGGTGGCTGTGCGCCAGATAGCGTGCCAGCACCATGCGTGAAATCAGCCCGTTAGCCGTCAATTGCTGATCGCTGATACCCTGTGCTTCCTGGCATTTGAGCAAGCGTTCAATCCAGATCAGAATTTCGCCACTACGATTCAAGGTAAGTAAGGCGTAGGCAACGTCACAAATATATTGGTCGAGTTCATGACGGCCGTAGCCAAACTCAAGGGCGTAATGCCAAAGCTGTTCGGCAGCCTCAACGATGGCCGAGTGATTATTCTGATCGCGATATACCCGAAGGATGCCGTCATAGTGCTCGGCAAACGGACTGGCTTGAATGCCACGCTGATGCAGGTTGATGGCACGTTCTTGCAGACTAGGTTCGTGGGCGCATTGGTACTGAATCGCAAGGTTGTTACACAGCATGGAGTACAGGTGCGTGCAGGCATTGAAGGGATGCCCGGTGCCGCTGGCGAAATAACGCTCCATGTGCGCCAATCCTTGCTCGTAGGCATGGATTTGAGCTTTTGCCAGCAGCGCCTTGGCTTCTTGACGTTCTGTAGCCGGTAGCCCTTTAGACTGTTCTTCGATCAGATTGTCTATGTGGCCCGCGTAGTTATAAGCATGCAAGCCACAGATAAAAATGGGAGCAGGGTGTCGCAGTGCTGCAATCACCCCCAGAGCATGCACGCGGGCTGTAAACAGGCTGAAAGCGGTACGGTTGTCTTGCAAATTGCCGGCGTGGGCAGCTTCCAGCAACAAGGCCAATTGGGCCGGGGCATCAATGATGCCGGCCTCGCCATCGTGCACTGCCGCCAGACGCTTGATCCAGTAATGATCCGGTGCTCGCCGTTGCGCTTCGGCACGGGCCAGGGCAAAGACCTCGTTTAGTCTCTGTGCCGTATCGGTGGCTTGATATAGGGTTGCGAGCAAGGGGCAGGGCGCAGTGCTGCAGGTATCGAGGGGTGGCAGGGCTTCGATAAACGCGTGCAGCGCCTCAGGCCTGGCGCACGCGCGCATCACGCACAACGGCCACCACACCCGCTGGTCTTCGGGATCTTGCAGGCGTTCATGCACCAGGCGCACAGTGCCAGGCCATAGCTCGCTGCCCAGTTCGTAAACGTCGTGAAATGCGCGCTGCCCAGCGGCGTCGATCTGGCCGCTCTCCATCAGCCACGGTAAGTGGCAGTGGATGAAGTTATGACCTCCCTCACAGTCCAGGCTGAGTGTTGCCACCGCACAGATTTCCAGTGCTTGGGCAAGTTCGCCTTGCGCGTATTTGGAACGCGCAGCAAGACGCGCCATTTGCACTTCCCATTCGCGCTGTTGAGGCAGGGGTAAATGTGCCGTCAATTGGGTGATAGGTTGTTCAAACATTGCCAGGCGCAAAGGAATGATTTCGATCAGCGCATTCCCCAGCCATACCCAGTCGGCGGCATCGACATCCTGATCGGCGCCTGCGGTGCGTAAGGCGGTCACGGCGTGTAATGCCGCCTCACGTGCCTGTTCGTGTTGCTCATAAGCCGCCAGCACCCCGGCACGCCGTTGATGCCGATCCGCCAGATCCCAGGCCTGCACTGCAACGCGATCAGGATTGGCAGTTGCCAGGCGATGGCGCACCTCAATGGTTTGCAGCGCCACCTCCAGGCTGCCGCACTCCAGTTCGTCGAAAAGACGGTGCTGGCGATAATGCTCCACGTCGAAGTCCAACGTTTGAGTCGCCATCGCTGCCAGCGCTTCAAGCTGCTCAAGCATGGCGCTGTCTTCATTCAAATAGTTGGCCAGGCGCAAGCGCAAAAAAGCCAGATTCATGTTCAGCTCAGGCTGTTGCGCGCCAGGAACGGTCAGCAATAGCGCAGCAGCATCCTGCTCAAGTACGGCTTTGGCGGCCTGCGCATCCCCGGCGTTCACCCACAACACATGCAGGCGGTCGATGGCATCCAGAGAATCAGCCTTCAGCGGCTGAGCACGCAGGGACGCCAACGCGGTATCGGCATCGTGTTCCTGACGTTCAGCGTCCACACGGTCCATGAATTGGTCCAGCGCGATGCCGGTAAGTGCCTTTAAATTGTTCACACTCAACTCCATGTGTTGACCTTATTTCGTTGTTTAACAAACTGCGTCACAGCAAAGCCGCCATTGCGCAGCAAGCAAGGGCGGCTGGGTGGTTAATCCGGTTATTGGGCGTCAGCCGCCTCGTCATCTTCTGGCTCGCCGCAGAAATTTTCCGGGTCGGTGGGCCACACTACTTTGCCGCTGCCATCAATCACTTGCTGCACATCGCAGCCAACCGTGCGGGTCTGAAAACTTGGCGTACCGTTGAGGCTATACAAGGCTCGCAGGCTGCGGGTTTCATCGTTTGGCGTACCTTCCAGCGCGTAAGCGAATAGCGCGCCGCGCGCTTCATCTACAACCACTTCTTGCCACTGGGCAGGCACCAGGAGCTTGCCCTTCAGGTCATAAAGCGCAGTGTTTGTCTGGCGGGTTGATTCGGTCATGGCGCGGATAAAATGGCCACTTTTGTCCAGCGTAATGTGCAGATACTGGCCGGGTTCAATCAGCACCTTGCCGCTGGCATTCATCACGCCCAGCGTGGGCTGTTGATTGGCGGCGCCCAGAAACGTGACGGTTTTGGTAGGCGAATCGGGCTTTGCAAACACAAACAGATCAGGCGTCAAAACCCCTACCTGCACGTATTCGGGCTTGAGCAGTTCAATACCCTTGTCGGTGTCAAAAATGCCGTAATAAGCCACGAACATATTTTGCAGCGTGCCGGTCTGGGTATAGCCAGGGGCATTCTTGAACATGCCCATCGGGGCATGCACTGCAGGTCCGACCCAGTCGAACGTCGGCTCAGTCAGTGCTTGCCCGGTGCGTGCGATGAAACTGAATTTACCCTTGCCGCCGTCATCGGTCTTGGGCTTAACCATTGCGCCTTTCTGACCAAAAACCTCACATTCTGCATAGGCCGGAGCAATGGCGACCTTGCCCTGAAAATCCAGATAGCCGCAGAGGCTGTCGTGGTTTTCCTTGAACGCAACCAAACCATTGCCCGGTATGCCCATCCAGTAATATTTGAGGTCGGTCAACAGCTTGTTTGACGCGTCTGCCAAGCCCTTCTTGCTACCGAGCGAGACCACGAAATGGTCGTTGGCATATTCATCGAACTTATCGAAGCCGACCTGTTTGGTTTCCCCCGTCTGGAGGTTAATCACCCAATTCTGAGCGTCACGTTCGGCAAGAATCCAGCCGCCGGCCAGCGCGATGTCTTTGTATGTTGTTAGAGAGTCGAAGAGCGGCTCAGTGACAACATGCCCATCAGCGCCAAGCAGGCCGAACTTTTCGTCGATCCCGTAGACGATGTACTGACCCATGCCCGGCGGCAGGTCACCTCCTGAATAGATTTCATCATAAGCAGGCGCTTGAACTTCATTACCTTGCTGATCCATCACGCCAAACTTGCCATCACGTTCGAAACCGAAATAACCCGGTGTCAGCAAACGCAGGCCATCCGTGAAGTTGGGTTTAATGATCTGAGAGCCATTGGCATTGGCAAGATTCCATTGACCGTCTTCGGCAAAGATAAACGTGTTATTCAGCGGTATGGACAATGTCACGGCATACGTATTATCGCCGTTGACCAACATCGCACCGTTTTGATCCAGTACCAGGCATTCATCATTGACACAGACTGGAATGACCATCGAGGCGAGAGCAGCAGGCTGGGCGGTATCTTCATTACATCCCGCCAGAAATAAGGCAGATAACGAAAACGCCAAAGGTGCCAGGCGGGCACTGAACATTCTATCCATGACAAAAAATCCTTAAAGGGGTAAGCCAATGCCCACTCACATATCAATAAGTGAATGGGCACTTGTGATGCGTTATATCCGGATGATCCTTATCGAGTTCGACAGCCCTGAGCATTCATGGGCTATCGAAACGAAGCATCCTGTACAAACGTCTTAATGAGCGCTCGTACTGTTTATGGCTGCATGGATTTCAAGCCTAGGCGCAGGGCTTGGTCTGCGCTTGTACACCAGCCTTTAAGGCCTTGCGGGGTTTCTTTGATATTCGAAAGTTTGCCATCACTGCCTTGGGTCATGCCCTGGCGGCCGGTTTTTTCCATCGCGTCCCCCGCGCTTTTATCGAACGTAGCCGGCATGTTAGTGACGTAATCCACCATTTTTGCGGCATTGGTCTGGCTTTCATTGGTCAATACACCTTGATCGACACAATACGAAATCAAGCCCGACATTGACCGGCTGTTGTCATAGATGCGCTTCAGGGTTGCAGCATCGGGCATGCCCGCAGCAGGTGCGGGAGCTGCTTGAACGACAGAACATAAAGAAACGGTGGTAGCCAGCAACAGGGTTGAAAACTTGAGGTTCATGTTTAATCCATTAAAGTTGATGCAAATGTGAACGTGCGGGAGGGTTGAATCTTTGCCGGATCCGGGAGTACCCAACAGGTGAAAGCACACCTGTATTAAACGGATTTAAGGCAGGTGTACAGAGCTTTTCTGGCGTGAAGCGAAGGCACAATCAACTGCTAACAGCGCCTTTAGGGCCACTGGCTATTAGCGCCGCGCCACAAGCCGTCTTCATTCCATCGAGTGCAACGGCAATGCCGTCAACGGAGTAAGTCGCGCTGCCCTCGGCAATGGGAAAAACCCCTTTGCATAACGGGCAACTGACGTTATGACCAACACCGGCAATCGGTTTGCCGTTGAGGTCAGTCCGGGAAAAAGCTTCAAGCACGACACCCCCGTGGGTGGTGGAGTCGCCTAGGCGGATGATGTCTTTCATTGTGGTGGCACGACGTCAGTGGGAAAAAAGTTAAGAATGTTCATGTTGTTTAAAGTCTAACTTGTTTGAATTAAGAATTTCCCTGCATCGATATCTTGACAAGAGATATTTTTTTTAAGCATCAAATACCCTATGCCGCCGACGAGTATGCCTTTGTGGTAGGGGGCTGCTTTATTTAAGCGTGAGCTGTTTATTTGGAGGGCGTAATCCAGGGTTTTTAAGTTCTCATCATCTTGAATCCATGCTGGAATTCCTCCTATTTTAGCAATGCCATTCTCATTGCTATCTTCATTGGGGTTTTCAATGACCGTTATTTTTTTTGAAGGAGTAATAGGGTCTGCATAGGCACCCATCTGTAGCATGGAAGGCTTATAAGCAATCACTTTGCCTCCTTCGGTCATGGTGGTTTCAATGTAGTCGTCAGAAGTTTTTGAATAAGGCGTAAAAATTGAAATGACCAACTGTGTGTCTAGGTTGAAGTTTGTATATTTGTTGATGAACGCTGCTGGAAAGGTGGCAAGGTGTAGTAATGGCCCACCTTCTGAGCCTTTAGGCCAAGCTAAAGCAGTCGGCAGATAAGGGTCGCCTCCAAGGTAGGGTTCAGAGTTACTTGGAGTCCCATCGATAAAAACTAATTCATTAAACATCTTCTGCACTCCGTTATTTGCAGGGGCATGGGCAAGAAGTAAGGAAGTTTTCAGCTTCTTTGCGTAGTTCTCTAGCACGTGATGCGGGTAAGCCTGAGGTCCTTAGCGCACCTTGCCATACGTCCATTTGACGTTTGGAGGGTAGTCCATTTGGTCCAAATTGGAACTCGTCGCGGCCAACATTGAGATGCAAAGCTGCCAAAGCATTTTCATTTCGGTGGACATCTGTATGCATACCGCGAGGGATAGCAATTGATGGGTTAGATTTATTGCGAACCCCTTCGGGTGTCAACCCCATTTGCTCCAGTGCTTCATTGCGTACAAATTCATGAGCATCCAGGGCATCACCGGTATTCGTCTTTCCCGTAAGACTCCCGTAGGTGCCTAATTGGCATTTTCGTGCCAAGCCTAAAGGATCAATCCAGCCTGTGCTGTTTGAGGCGTATTGGAAGAGGTTCGCACCACCAGCATATCCAATCGGGTCTTTACTGATAAACCGCCCAACCCGGGGATCATAGTACCGATAGCGGTTGTAGTGCAGCCCTGTTTCGTGATCGTGGTACTGGCCCTGGAAGCGGATCGGGTTTTTCAGGCCTTCACGCTGCGCCCATTCCGAACGCTGTTCTTTTATTTCACCCCAGGCTTTGTACTGCGCGCTCCAGGCGAGTTGGCCGTTGTGGTCGGTCAGTTCTTGCGGCGTGCCCAAGTGGTCGCACTGGTACCAGGCCAACACGTCTATCGGTAGCGCTTGGGCCGTGTGCGTCCACAGCGGGTCTTGGTCTATATCGTAGGCGCCTTCGTAACTCGGCTGCGCCAACAGGCGGATCGGTTGATGCCGCATGGCCTGCGCCACGGGGACGAAGGTGCCGGGTTCGTAGAGGTAGTGGACGGTTTTACCCGCCGTGCCATCGGCCTGGGCCGGGCTGCTTTCCCAGGCTAGGGTGTCGCCGTCCCAACCGAAGAGGGTGAAGCCGCAACCCAGTTCACGTTGTTTGCGTGCCCGTTCGTTTTGGTTCCAGTGCGAGCCGGCTTCCGGGCGATGTATGTGGTGGGCGTTGGAGTATTTATGGATGCGCCGCCCCAGCGGGTCGTAGGCGTAGTCGACGCTGAGGGTGTTGTCTTCAAAGCGCACCAGACGGTCGAACAGGTCCCAGCGCATTTGGCTTTGTTGGCAGTTGTGCTAACAGTAAATATCAATCCATACCAGCTCAGTTTTTAAAGAACGGTGTTGCGGTTCAACGGTTGGCTGCGCCTTTCGGGCCACTGGCAATCAGTGCGGCACCACACGCTGCTTTCATTCCAACGAGTGCAACGGCAATGCCGTCAACGGAGTAAGTCGCGCTGCCCTAGGCAATTGGGAAAATCCCTTTGCACAAAGGGGAACTGACCTTGTGACCGACCCCGGCAATGAGTTTGCCGTTGAGGTCGGGGTTTGGAAAAGCTTCAAGTACAGTTTCACTATGGGTTGTGGCATCGCCTAGGCGGATAATATCTTTCACATCTCAGACTTTACGATCATGAAATTAAACCGCTCACATGTATAAAGTCCTTTTGTTAAATAAAGGTCATGCTCGATCTTTATTTAACCCTTTAACTTTTCGGTGCGAATTTTAGTTAACTCTTTCTCGAGCATTGACATGTCGGGAGGTTTTTTTTTTGCAGCCTTTGATTTTAGCCAAGCGGACTCTTTACGTTTGATAAGAGTAATCCCATCTTCGGTAAAGTCATTTTTATAATAGTGACGATCGATAAGGTTTCCATTGTCATCAAATGCACTAGTCGTAAGCAATCCATTGTCTGAAAAAAATCTCCTAAGAGCGATAAGCATGGTTCTAATAATGTCTTGTGATTCAACATCAGGAACTATCTCACCGCTTTCGTTCATCACTTTGTAAGCTGAGACTGTTGACTCTACTGCTCCCCAAACTGAGTAATTATGGTTCATATCAAGGTATTCTCACGATTTCTGATACGCCGTTAACTGGAATCAAATCCTTGGTGGATCTGTCACGTATATATATACCACCCTCGGAGCGAATGTTGGTTTCCTTCAATACTTGCTTGGTTTTGTCTGCCGTTGTGCTAGTCACCTCAAAAGTTTGCGCCTTGCCGTTTTCAATAACGACAGTGTCTACTCGACGCCTTTCTTCTGTTATAGGATCTTTAACTGACTTTCCAGCAGCGTCCCGCAAATAGCATTCACATTGAATCGTCGCATTCGGATATTTCTCCTTAATCTTGGCATTAAACTCTTGATGGCGGCGGTCTCCTTCGATTGCATTTTTGATCCGAACCAGCCCCAGCGGATCAACCCACCCCGTAGGATTAGGCGCATACGCATAAAGATTCAACCCACCCGCATAACTGATCGGGTCTTTACTGATAAACCGCCCAACCCGGGGATCATAGTACCTATAGCGGTTGTAGTGCAGCCCTGTTTCGTGATCGTGGTACTGGCCCTGAAATCTGATCGGGTTGGTCAGGCCCTCACGCTGAGCCCATTCCGAACGCTGTTCTTTTATTTCACCCCAGGCTTTGTACTGCGCACTCCAAGCGAGTTGGCCGTTGGGGTCGGTGAGTTCTTGCGGCGTGCCCAAGTGGTCGCACTGGTACCAGGTCAACACGTCAATCGGTAGCGCTTGGGGCGTGTGCGTCCACAGCGGGTCTTGGTCGATGTCGTAGGCGCCTTCGTAGTTCGGCTGCGCCAACAGGCGGATCGGTTGATGCCGCATGGCCTGTGCCACGGGGACGAAGGTGCCGGGTTCGTAGAGGTAATGAACCGTGCGTCCCGCCGTGCCATCGGCCTGGGCCGGGCTGCTTTCCCAGGCCAGGGTGTCGCCGTCCCAACCGAAGAGGGTGAAGCCGCACCCCAGTTCGCGTTGTTTGCGTGCCCGTTCGTTTTGGTTCCAGTGCGAGCCGGCTTCCGGTCGATGCTTGTGGTGGGCGTTGGAGTATTTATGGATGCGCCGCCCCAGCGGGTCGTAGGCGTAGTCGACGCTGAGGGTGTTGTCT
>NZ_JAFCUO010000004.1:0-422462 GCF_049896545.1 Pseudomonas sp. TWR3-1-1 | reverse complement strand
TACGGACGCTGCCAACTTCCCCGAAGACATCGTCAATCCACGTAACGGCCACATAGGGCTTCCTGAATGAACATCGACTTCAGCCAACTCAAAACCGCCGAACAGCTCCAGGCTGACAAAGAACGCACCGAACTCGACGGCATATTGGCCACACGCCGCGCGGCTTACCTGAGCGAGTCAGACCCGCTACGGCTGGAGGCTGACTATGACGGCCTGAGCCAGGGCAACGCGCCGGACTACACCGCGTGGCTGGCCTCCGTCGCCGACATCAAGAAACGCTTCCCGCTGCCCAAGGCGGTCGTTCCGGCCAAAGACTAAAGCCGCACGAACCACCGAACCCCGCCAAGTGCGGGCTTTTTTACGCCCGGAGAAAGCCATGCCCATCACCGCGCAGCAGCTGCTGCAAATCCTCCCCAACGCCGGCCACGTTGCCGGCGTTTTTGCACCTGTCCTCAACACCGCCATGAACCGGTACCAGATCGTCGGCCCGCAGCGTGTCGCGGCCTTCATCGCCCAGATCGGCCACGAATCAGGTCAGCTCAAATATATGCGCGAAATCTGGGGTCCAACGGCCGCTCAAGCGCGATACGAGGGCAGGGCCGACCTCGGCAACACCCACCCGGGCGACGGCTCCAAGTTTCGCGGGCGTGGCCTGATCCAGATCACCGGCCGCAGCAACTACAAAACGTGCGGCGAAGCGCTGGGCCTTGACCTGATCAACCAACCCGAATTGCTGGAAAAGCCACAGCACGCGTGCATGTCGGCGGCGTGGTTTTGGGCCACCCGAGGCCTCAACACCCTGGCTGATGAGGGCAAGTTTGAAACCATCACCCGCCGTATCAATGGCGGGCTGAATGGACTAGCGGATCGTCAGGCGCTGTATGCGCGGGCGCTCAAGGTGTTGGCGTGAGTCAGGGTCGCGGGCTTAGCTTTGCCGTACTAGTGGCGATGGCCATTGCTTGTTTTTCCACATGGAAAGTGGACGCTTGGCGCTACGGGAAGCAACTGGCTGAGCTGAGCGCATCACATCAAACGGCACTCTCAGAAATCGCTAATGCCGCCGCCAAGGCAGGCGAGAAGGCCCGCAAGACCGAACAGCAACGCCAACGAGCCATTGACCAGGTGCGCGCTGATGCAACCCACCAGAAACAGAAAGACAATGCTCTTGCTGCTGAGCAGCGCGCTGACAATGACAGCCTGCGCGACAAAACCCGTCAGCTACTTGCCGACAAGTCCACCCTCAATACCCGCCTTGCCCAGCGAGGCAAGACAATCAATGACCTTATCGATCTGCTCGCCGAGCTGCGATCAGAAGCTGATGGATATGCGGGAGAGTTGGCGACAGCGCTTACAGCAAGTCGTAGGGCCGGGTTCGCCTGCGAGCGATCCTATGACTCGGTAGCTGTGCCGCGTTGAAGGGGGTGCTGGAGTACGTGCGGGAGGCGTGTAAGTGACCTACATTCGCGGTCGTAAAAATCAACACGACCTCAATTCATGCAGGAATTGATCCCGATGATGTTTCTTTTTTTCGCAAAAAGGGATAGGCGAGTCTTGGCAGGAAGCCGGGGTAGGGTGGAATGCTACGTCGGGGGAAATTCGGGGAATGGCTCATCATGGTAGAGCACCGTGGGGCGTCGTTGCAGCGAGCGCGAGGTGCAAAGCCCTGATTTCATTGGGCTTTTAGGAGGTATGCAAGCATGGGGTGCTAGGGGTCGAGTGTTCGAATCACTCCGTCCCGACCATATTATTCAATGACTTAGCCCAACTTTTGCGAGTTGGGCTTTTTCATGTGCATGACTTTTGCGGGACATCTCCGCGACTTACGCCTCAAATTTGTCTGTTCCCCCCCCCCCCTCCCGCATGACAGCCTACGATGCTGTGTTTGCCGCTTCGATTAGTTGCCCAGCCCTTGGGGCGATTGACTGGTGATGCTTGCAGATGGTCGTGTATACGCTTTTCACGCACAGCAACAGCACGCAGGAGCAGCGAGAGTATGCGCAGTTTCTGGCAGTTCAAATCCTTCCCGGTTTCTATGCCCTTCAAACACTTTTGATCCGTCTTGGCTCAGGAAAACGATTAGGGTCAGCCGGATGCAGGGCTGCGTTGTTCGCTAGCACCACGGCTCAGGGTGTAAAAACTCAACTCAACGAGATTGTCAGCAGTCGGGCGCGCCCCCAAATATGTTTGATGGCGAGCTGGGCGGTGTGTCTGGCTTAAACTTTGGTGTGGCAGAAAAGCTCAAAGGCTGCGGCCTGTCCCTATGTCGTGACTTCCTATTCTCCACAGCCACGTAAGGTGGAGGCTCAGCCACTGCTGGGTGATGTTGAAGCGTTGTTCAGCTTGCTGTTGAGAAAGAAGACGCCTCGCGCGTTGGCGCGAGTTTGATCCGCTTGAGTAAAGCTCGCATCCCCGGCGCGAATAGTAGATACGCCAGAGTTGTTATGGGCCTCCTGTTTTTCACCAAGCACAGGAATACTTCTCGCCCGGCTATCTCAGCCTGATGCAGTGCCGTGTCCAGCGCGAGCCAGGTTAAGGCTACTGGCGGGAACCAGGGGAGATAGCGCCAGACCGTTTGCCGGATACTGCCCCCTTGCTCGATAACTAGGCGCTACGCTAAAGACATAAACAATTGGCAGGCTTGATCTCGCCTGTATTAAAAGGAGTTACGACGGTGAGTGTCGGCACGATAGATTGCAGTGCAGAGTTTGTGACCAACGGGACAGTTAATAGCTTCCCGTTTTATTTCAATTTTCTGGATGGCAAGGATCTGGTGGTTATCTATATCAGTCCTGAGGGTGTCAGCTCAAAACTGTTAATGGGAATGCACTACACGCTCATCGGCGCTGGCAATAATGACGGGGCGAGCATACAGACCCGAGAGATTCTGGCTGGCCCTGGGCAATTGATTGTATTTCGGGACAGGCAGGTTTATCAGCAGGCCATGTCAGGCAAGCGGGGAGCGTCATTGTCCAAGGCGAACGCAGGCGTGTTCGACAGATTGATCCTGTTGGTGCGTAAAGCCTATGCACTCTTCAGTCAGGTCCTGACTCGACCATTTGGGCGTGACTGTTTCGATGCGCAAAATCGGCGTATTGCCTCGGTCAAAGATCCTGTTGATCCGCAGGACGCAGCCACAAAGCACTTTGTTGATAGGCTTATAGCTGAACGTGGCGTTAGCGCTGAAGATCTCACGGATACAGCAGACAACATTATTTATGTAGGCCCAAATGACGAGGTTGCGAAAGTCCAGCATCTGTCGGGCTCCCAGGGTTCGCTATTGTTGGGGCATAACGCTGAGACGGTGGCGGATGTACTAAAGCGTGTGGGTGAAAACAATTGCTTTGCCCTCGGTGGGGTTGTTCAAAATACGCGTGACTATTCGCTTAACGGTGACAACGTGCTGCCCGAATTTGCTGTGTTCAGCAAAGTGAATTTTGATGCCTCGGGCTATCACGCTTCTGGATCACTGGGAAACATGACAACGACCGCGTCCCCAGCCGGCTCGGACTTCTCGCTTTACATGGTGACAGTTGTACTTCAGACCGAAGTTGCAGGTTGCTTGAATATCAAGTTCGATGGCGCGCCGATAATGTCTGATCAGCCGTCGGGCTACTTGTTTTCAACAGCGCCCATCAAAACAGCAGGGGTTGAAAATAACCGCGACATCGACCCCAATACTTACAGTTTCATCTATGCGACGAGTGGGACCGCGTTTACAACGGTGTCTATAGAGAGTGATACCTCCTGGGGCGGTCAGGTGTATTCGTTATCCCTTGTGCCTGTGGCGGAGACGATGTTTGCCCTGGCGGGAGCGGGTACAGAGAACGGGCCAAAAAATCCGATTGGTTTCAAGGCCTGCGCTTATGGTCGAAACGACATTGCATTTGGGGATAGATACACACTTGCCAGTCTTAAATACGATGGATTACCTCAAACCCCTGCGCATAACCTTGCGATTGGTGCCAAAGCTCTGGCAACAAATCAGTTCGGTGATCAGAACACCGCGATAGGGACCTACGCACTTGAATTCAACGAAACATCAAACAACATTGCGTTAGGGTACTCGGCTGCAAAACTCAATACTAAAGGCCGAGAGCTGACAGCTATCGGCTATAAATCCCTAACCAATAACACCACAGGCTCGGCCAACACAGCGACGGGATTTTGGTCGCTAGGTCTAAATACAACCGGTACAGATAACTGTGCGTTTGGCTGGTACTCATTGCGAAACCTGCTGCTGGGTAACTTCAACACCGCCCATGGCTCCAACGCTGGAATGATGGCCTTGTCCGGGTCGGGTAACACTTATGTGGGGGCATATGCCGGTTACGGCAATGGGGCTGCCTATGCCACCTATGCCAATACAACGGCCGTGGGGCGAGAGTCCTTGGCCGCAGGTGACAACGCCATCGCCATTGGTTTCCAGGCGCGAAGTGGCTCCTTGAGTCTTTCGTCGCCATTTTCGGTGGCCATTGGTTCATCTTCTAGTGCGGCAGGTGCCACGCCTTGCGTGGCTGTTGGCGCTTCTAGCGCGGCAAGTGGTGACAGAACGGTGGCCATTGGCGAGTCCGCGGTTGCATCAGGCCCTAAATCAGTGGCCATTGGCGCTCTTTCTGAGGCCAGTGCCCAATACGTTACGTCTGTCGGCACTCAAGCGGGTGCAGGCAGTACCGGGATCAACAACACTTTTTTAGGTGCCCTGGCCGGATTTTCTCCAAACGCTTTCAACGGTTGCACCCTGCTGGGGTCGAGCACTGCTGCGACCGGGGACAACCAGGTTCAGTTGGGCGCGTTCGGTACGGTCCCGTACGCGTTCGCGGCTCTTCAAATTCGCGCGGATGAGCGTGATGCGACGGATGTGAAGCCGCTAAAAAAATCATATGAGTTTATTCGTGCTCACAAAGGCATGGCGATTCAATACAGATACGACCTGCGGGCGCAGTATACGAGCGGTAAACCCGATGGGTCTAAAGCCGGAAAATCCCTACATGCTGGTTTTCCCGCGCAGAAGGTTAGCGCGCTTGCCAAAAAGATAGGCATCACGTTCACGGGGGTAAGCCATCACGCAGATACTGGCGGGCTTGATGTCTGGTCAATGGGGTATGAGCAGTACGTTCCGCATTTGGTGGAAGCACAAGCCATCGCGATAGAAATGCTAGAAGCCCAAGCATTAGAGATAGAGCGGCTGTGGGCACGCATAAAAGTGCTGGAGGGGCAGAAGGACTAGGAACTCATCACGGCATCTATAAGCTCATGTGCACCTTGTAAGCCCGTATTTCACTTGTTAAGCCGTACCTCACCTCATCCCTTCAGCCGTGGTTTGAGTCTCTGCGTTCTGACTGCAGCTGTGTGGCTGGAGTGAGCGGCTAACGCTTGAAAAACCCTGTGCTACGCTCTTTTTCACCTTGAATAAACTCATGCCCTAAACACGGAGTTCGGTGATGAATAGCGCATTTTCAACGTTGACGATGGTAGTGGCCGCCTTGGTACTGAGTGCCTGTGTAGCGGTAGGCGCTAATAACGCCGGGCCGGGTGAGTTCGAAATCCGTACCGGTGTGATAGAACAAATTGAGCTCACGCAAGTGCAGACCAACCATGACAGTGGCGTAGGCGCGATTCTGGGCGGGCTTGCGGGTGCGGGTATCGGCAGCCTGATCGGTCATGGCACAGGGCGCGATGTTGCGATGGTCGCCGGTGCGCTGGCGGGAGCGGCGGGGGGTAATTACACACAGAGAACGCGCTACGACCAACCTCAGCAGGCGCAGCAAATTATTGTGCGCATGAAAAGCGGCGTATTGGTGTCGGTGACTCAGCCGATCAACCCCGTACTTAAGCCCGGTATGAGCGTTTACATCGAGGGGGCAGGCAGTGATGCCCGGGTTGTACCCCAGAACTAGCGTGTTCAGGCGTTGCCTGGGCGTGATGGCTCAAGGCAACGCCGTATCGTGATCGCCTCTCTTGCAGTGCGCGTACACGTCTTTACAAGTCCTCTAAACGCGGATATGCCAGGTTTTTTGCACTAAGTAGCTGTTTTTTAATAAATTTGTGCGTTGGGGGGTTCCCAGATGTAACAAATGTTGGTAAATTTGCGCGCATTCCGGGACAGGTCATCACATGGCCTGCTGCAGAGGGCATATATGCCACCTGCGCAGAACAACCAGGAATAGAGTGCCAAGCACTCGTTGCAACAGATACAGGGGCGTCGCCAAGCGGTAAGGCAGCAGGTTTTGATCCTGCCATGCGTTGGTTCAAATCCAGCCGCCCCTGCCATTTTCTCCAAGCTTATCTCTTCGAACCCCCAGCGCCTCTGCGTCAGGTGATTTCGTTGTCTGTTTTATCTCCTCTTCTATCTATGTTCTTGTTCAGCACGCTCTGTTAGCGCTGTCATGGCCAAGTGTTATTGCGCGCTTGAAGCCTGAATCAGTAAAGATTGGCGTGCACGCACGCCAATCCCGTGGTGGTTATGCCTGGTTGCTGCTCAGTGGCGGGGTGCGAGGCGGGATCATGCGCTTTGAGCCCGTGGCCTCAAACGCGCTGGCCAAGCCCAGCAATGACGAATCATCGTAGGCGCGCCCGGCAAATGTCAGCCCGACCGGCATCCCGATATCCTGCATCACGCCCATGGGGACGGTCACCGTCGGAACGCCCAAGTGGCGGATGGCCAGATTGCCGTTAGCCACCCATACCCCATTGCTCCAGGCAATGTCGGCAGATTGCGGGTTGACGTCCGCATCGGCCGGCCCGACGTCGGCCACGGTGGGGAAGATCACCGCATCAAGTTGCAAGTGATCCATCCAGTCTTCGAGGTCGATTTTGCGTGTCTGTTCCAGTCCGCGTAAACCATCGGGCAGCGTCGTGATCTGGTCCCACGGCGTGATCCCGCGCTGGGCCATTTTCACGTATTCGTCCATGCCGGCGGCCAGATCGTCTTCGCGGTTGGGCAGGGTGCCTGGGTCGTGCGGGAAAATCTTCGGCCCGTCGACATCGGCCAGCCGATTCAGTTTTGGGTCGCCATTGGCACGCAAGAAGTCATCGAAAGCCCAGGCCGACAGCTCCCACAATTCGTCATGCATAAAGGCTTTTGATACCAGCCCGCGATTGAAAACCGTCGGTGCGCCGGGGCGGTCGCCCTCACAGTTGGACACCAGCGGGAAGTCCACTTCAATCACTTGTGCCCCGGCCGATTCGAGCGCCTTGCGTGCCTGCTCCCATAGAGCAATCACAGAATCGCGGGTGATGATTTTTTGTCCGGTGGGGCCGCCAATGCCTGGCTTCTCTGCGGTGCCTGCCTCAGGGTCTGCGTTGATGTACATGCGGGGCACGCCGAAGCGCTTGCCGGCAAGCGATTGCGGGCTTGCGGCCAGTTGCGCATACGAAGCAGGGCGCACAGAAGATGCACGCGGGATTGGCACCCAGGGTTGCAGACGCCACAGGTCGCCACGGGTATCCGGGTCATCGGCGACCACAATGTCGAGCACTTCAAGCAGGTCAGCCATGGTTCTGGCGAAGGGCACCACCACGTCCATTGTCGGGGTTAAAGGCCAGTTGCCACGCACTGAAATCACACCGCGCGAGGGGGTGTAGGCACACAAACCATTGTTCGATGCCGGGCCGCGACCGCTGGACCAGGTTTCTTCAGCCAGGCCAAAGGCTGCGAAGCTGGCGGCGGTGGCTGTGCCTGCGCCGTTGGAGGAGCCACTGGCAAACGGTGCGGTCAAATAATGTGCGTTGTAGGGGCTTTCGGCGCGGCCATAAACACCGCGCTGCATACCGCCGTTGGCCATGGGCGGCATATTGGTTTTGCCCAGGCAGATGGCACCGGCAGCACGCAGGCGCTCGATGGTGAAGGCGTCGCGATAAGCAATCAGGTCCTTGAAGGCCGGGCTGCCAGACGCTGCGGTCAGCCCTTTGACCAGATAGCTGTCTTTGGCGGTGTAGGGGATACCGTCCAGCGGCCCCAGAGTTTTACCTTCGGCGCGACGGGCATCCGCTGCCTGCGCTTCTTCGAGCGCTTGCGGGTTGCGTACCACGACCGCATTCAGTGCGGTGGCGGTGTTTGGACCGTCATAGGCTTGGATGCGCGCCAGGTACGCCTCGACCAGCGCTACGGCAGTAGTTTGTCCCGACTCAAGCGCGGCGCGCAGTTGGGCTATCGATACTTCAGTCACTTCGATCATGCCTTCACCGCCGTTGATCGGGAGGTGGACAGGTGACTGCGCTCATCAGGCCTGCATTGGGTTTCAGAGGCATTGTGTTGCTCAAAATGGCTTGTCATATCGGTTCTCATTGCACGGCTCACACAACAGGGGCTGAACGTGGGGTCAGAGCTTATCTAATCCGTGGGCGGTTAGGCCATCTGCGATGCACATTCGGGATAAATCGCCGCTTCAAGCGCAGCCTCGATGAGTCAAGGCCAAAGGTGAAATAAGCCTGCAAATTGGATCCGACTGCATAACCTGCTGAAAAGATTCAGCTTATGGCCAAGTGGAATGGGCTTATGAGCCTAATCTAATGAAAAATATTTGGTTATTTAATGACTTAGATCAGTAATAAATTGAAAATATTCATGCAAAATATCTTGTTACGAGTTGTAACGCTGAGGTAAGATCGCCCCGCGTTCACCTACCACGGTTTATGCATTTTTAAGGCCCAAGTTTCCATCAGCTACTTGGGCTTTTTTTTGCGTGCGATTTTTATTGGATCCAAAATTGCGCAGTCGTGGATCCGGTCATCGCGTGAGGGCCGTTGTGCCGTCAAACACAGGCTTACCCTGCAACTGCTCAGTGCTTGAGCGCCACATCTTCAGGATTGATAGCCTTCCACGCTTGCAGCACCGCCTGCGCTTTGGGCTCCTCACCGTTCTCTGGATAGAACTGGATCAGCGACAGCCGCGCCTCACGGTTGAAAGGTTGGCGCTTGAGCTGTTCTTCCAATTGCTCGCAGGCTTTGCCCACTTGGCCACAACCCTGCATCGCCACTGCCCGGTCCAAGGCATTGGGCGACAGCCTGTCGTGCGCTGCATCACTGTTTAACGACGGGCGGTGCGCGTGCGCAGGGAAAATGAAACCGCGCTATCAGCGTGCTATCGTGCTTGCCATTTTTGAGGGGATACGTGATGCGAATGCTGATTGGCGCTGTGAGCCTGGCCCTGCTGGCCGGTTGTGTTTCATCTGCGATGAACGAGGCCCGCAACCAAAAGCCGGTTCGCCTGCTGATGTCCGACAAACCGACACCGCTGGTGGCTCAGTGTGTTCAATTTGCGTGGCAAGACGAAGCGGTTTACGGCGTGGATGCCAGTGGCTACATGGACAACGCCAACAACGGCCGTATGACGGTGTATACCCGTGGCGCCGAGTCGTTTGCTGACCTGCAACCCCAAGGCACGGGCACCAACGCCAGCTACTACGCCGCCAAACCCGATGACAGCGTGGCTTTGCGCCGTTTGGCCGCGTTGGCTACATGCCTGTAACGGCGCAACGTTGGCGCTGAGGTTGACCCCGTGAGCCTGCGTCAGGGTTTTGTGCTGACCCGTCATTGGCGCGATACGCCGTCGGGCATCGAAGTCGAATTTTGGTTGGCCACCGATGAGGGGCCGCAACAGGTGCGCCTGGCGTATCAGACCTCGACTGCGTTCATCCCGGCCCAGCAGCGCGAGCAGGCTGAGGCGTTGTTGCAGGATGAACGCAACGTTGAGTTTCGCGGGTTGGCCTTGTGCGACTTTCAATCGCGCCCGGTGGTGGGGCTTTATTGCCAGCAGCACGGGCAATTGATCGACATCGCCCAGCGGTTGCGGCGTGCCGGGCTGGATGTGTATGAGGCTGACATTCGCCCCCCGGAACGCTACCTGATGGAGCGCTTTATCACAGCCCCGGTCAGTTTCAGCGGCCAGGTGCAGGCTGATGGCCTGCTGCTCAATGCGCAAATCAAACCCCACCCCGACTACCGGCCGCGTTTGAAACTGGTGTCGCTGGACATTGAGACCAGCGAGCAAGGCGACCTGTACTCGATTGCCCTTGAAGGTTGCGGCCAACGACAGGTGTACATGCTGGGCAAGGCCACCGAGACCGACAGCGCTGTCGATTTCGACCTTGAGTTCTGCGCCAGTCGTGGTGAGCTGTTGCAGCGTTTGAACCAGTGGATGGCCCTGCACGACCCGGACGCAATCATCGGCTGGAACGTCATCCAGTTTGATATGCGGGTGTTGCATGAGCACGCGCGACGTCTGGGCATCCCGCTGTTGCTGGGGCGTGGCGCCAGCGAAATGCAATGGCGTGAGCACGGCGCGCGCAACAACCATTTCTTCGCCAGTGCGGCGGGCCGTCTGATCATCGACGGCATTGAGTCGTTGCGTTCGGCAACGTGGTCATTTCCCTCGTTCAGCCTGGAAAACGTCGCTCAAACCCTGCTCGGTGAAGGCAAGGACATCAGTACGCCGTATCAGCGCATGGACGAGATCAATCGCATGTTCGTCGAGGACAAACCTGCGCTGGCGCGTTACAACCTTAAAGACTGTGAACTGGTCACGCGTATTTTCGAACACACCGAACTGCTCACGTTTCTGCTGGAGCGCGCCTCAGTGACGGGGCTGGAAGCGGACCGCAGTGGCGGTTCGGTGGCCGCGTTTTACCATTTGTACATGCCATTGATGCACCGCCAGGGCTTTGTCGCACCCAATTTGGGCGACAACCCGCCCCAGGCCAGCCCCGGCGGTTTTGTGATGGAGTCCCAACCGGGTTTATACGAGTCGGTGCTGGTGCTCGATTACAAGAGCCTGTATCCGTCAATCATCCGCACATTTCTGATTGACCCGCTGGGTTTGGTCGAGGGCCTGCGCGACCCGCGCGATGAAGCGTCGGTGCCGGGCTTTCGCGGCGCACGGTTCTCCCGCACCCGGCATTGTCTGCCCGCGATCATCGAGCGCGTGGCCAACGGCCGCGAAGTGGCCAAGCGTGAAAAGAATGCGCCACTGTCCCAAGCGCTAAAAATCATCATGAACGCGTTTTACGGCGTGTTGGGGTCCAGTGGCTGTCGTTTCTTCGACACCCGGCTGGCTTCGTCGATCACCTTGCGCGGTCACGAGATCATGCTCAAGACCCGCGCGTTGATCGAAGCCAAGGGTTACAGCGTGATTTACGGCGACACCGACTCCACCTTCGTCTGGCTGCGCAGTGAACACAGCGAAGCCGACGCCAGCCGTATCGGCCGTGAATTGGTCAGCGACGTCAATCAATGGTGGCAGGCCCATGTTCAGGCGCAATATGGCCTGAGCAGCGCGCTGGAACTGCAATTTGAAACCCACTACCGACGCTTCCTGATGCCGACCATTCGCGGGGCCGAAGAGGGCAGTAAAAAGCGCTACGCCGGGATGGTTGAACGCCCTGACGGTCAACTGGAGATGGTCTACAAGGGCCTTGAAACCGTGCGCAGCGACTGGTCGCCGTTGGCGCAGCAGTTTCAGCAGGCGCTGTACGAGCGCATCTTCAAGCGTCAGCCGTATCAGGACTACGTGCGCGATTTTGTGCGCAGCACGCTGGCGGGCGAACATGACGAATTACTGATCTACCGCAAACGCCTGCGCCGCCCGCTCAGTGATTACGAGCGCAACGTGCCGCCCCACGTGCGGGCGGCGCGCCTGGCCGATGACTACAACGACCGGCACGGGCGGCCACGCCAATATCAGCGTGGTGGCAGCATCCGCTACCTGATTACCGTGGCCGGGCCACAGCCACTGGAAAACCTGACCGCTGCGGTGGATTACGACCACTACCTGACGCGTCAGCTACAGCCCGTGGCGGATGCGATTCTGGTGTTCGTCGATGACGACTTCAGTGCGCTGGTCGGCGGGCAACTGGGACTGTTTTAAGCCTTGTCGGCTGCATCAGCCAGGGCTTTGGACTTGGCGCGGTCTTTGGCGGCCTTGGCTTCAACGGCCAGGCACTCCATGCAGAACTGCTCTGCATAGGTCATGAAAATCTCGGTGGTGTCGTTTTTGATCGTGCGTGAACCGGCGAGGATGTAGCGCATGCGCTTTTCCGTCACTCCGATGCGCGAGGCAATCCAGGCGGGGGTTTGGCCGATGCGGTCGACCAGTTTGTTGGCGTACTCGGTGTCAGGGTTGTAGCGGTCAGCGTTGGGGTACATGGGGGTTCCGTGTGCGGTGGATTCTGAGCAGGGCGGCAGGGTACTCCTTTTTGCCGGGGCCAGCCTGGCAAATCCCGCGCTAACCGACGCCCAGCAGCTGCCCGCCTGCGCTGCATGAACTAGAGTTCCTGACGTTTACCCACATCCGCCAGAGGAATTTCCATGACGGCACTGGACGTTTTTTGGGTCGGCCTGGGCGGTGGCCACGTCGTTGTTCAAGAGCAACGGTATCAATCAGTACATCCATGTCATGGTTGGCACCGGGATCATGGGCGGGTTGGCGACGTTCTCAAGCGTTGTGTTTGGCGCGGTGCAAATGATGAACGACCCGGCGGGGGTGTTTGTGTCTGTGTGTTATCTGGTGGCCAGCCTGGTGACAGGGTTTGTTGCGGTAGAACTGGGTTTGATCGCCGGTGCCAAGCGGCCAGCGCCGCGTGCAACCGACCCCCCGCAGTGACACGTCATACCCGCACGCAAGCGCTTGCGTGCGGATTGAACGCGCAAGGCTTAGCCCAGCGAGGTGCGTTTACCGAAGAACATCTCGGTGATCAGGTCGTTATTGATCGTGTCGCCTTGCAGGGTGCGCACCAGCAGTTCGCTGGCCAGTTGCGGCAGTGAAAGCACCATGGTCGGGTTGACGCGCTTGACCTTGTTCATGTTTTGGCTTTCGTTGACCAGCGCGATGGTTTGCGTGTTATCGCCTGCCACTTCTTTGGCCGCCAGCACCACGAATACGTTTTCTGCGTCACTGTCGCACAACGTGACGATGTATTTGGCTTCACCCGCGCCGGCCAATCTCAAGGTGGAAGCCGCCGAGGTATCGCCCTCGATAATGTCTGCTTTATCCGGCAAGTCGTGCTGGGTGCCAGGTGCGCACACCACTGTCACATGCTCTCCACGATCAGTCAGGCTCTTGTAGACGTTTTGCGCCAGCGAGTTGGCGCCCACCAGGATGTAGTGATTTTTACGTGCCATGTGGGTAATCCTGCCTTTAACAATGCGTTGGATGTTGTTGCTGATCAGCGGGCCGGCAATCGAGGCCACTGAGATCGCGAAGATGGTGATGCCCAGAATGATCACGGTCAGGGTGAACATGCGTGCATCGGTGGTGTGCGGCACGATGTCGCCAAAGCCCACGGTCGACATCACCACAATGGCGAAATAGAACGCGGTCGGCAGATCGCTCACCTGGGGTGCAAACTGGTCGCCCATGTAGAGCGTGCCGAGCATGCTGTAGACGATCAATGACGCCACACTGACCACGGCAAAGAAGCTGCCGGTGGCCAGGCTGTAATGGTCAAAGCGGCGCCAGTAATACACCTGCACCGCAATGGTGAAGAGCGAGTAGACGGTTATCCAGGTGGGTTTTTTTACGATGAACACGTCGACGCAGACGGTGGACACCAGCAACAACAGGGCAAAAAACCAACTGATGCGTGACTTGATCACCAAACCGATGGACATCAACAACAACACCAGCCCGACCACGAAACCGGGTATTTCCAGTAAGGCCAAAAAGCTCAAGGCCTCCTTCCATGTGTCGAAGGTGCCCAGGGCCGCGTTGGAGTGCGCGACCCCGCGTTGCAACACCGGCAAAAATAAAAGAAAGCCATTGATGGCCACCAGCAAGGCGACCACATGGGCAAAGGAAAGTCTGGCTTTTATGTCCTCTTTTAAAGTCATGGTTCCTACGACGCCTCAGTGAAAGAGTGGGTGGAGTGTCGATCAGGCAATAACGGGCACATCCCTTTGCTGAACCTGTTCATCAGGCATTGGCTCCTAAGTGGTCATAACCGCGCAGGTAGTAATTCAAGGCTGAGATCAGCCAGCACAACACGAACATGCCGATGATCCAGTAACCAATTTCACCGAAGTGATCGCTGATTGCATTGATCGGGGTCCAGATGCCGCCGCTCAATTCAAGTTTGTCGGCAATCAGCCCGAGCGCTTCAACACCGCCGATAAATAACGCGACCACCACCGACGCCGCCGTGATGGTGATGTTGTAGTACAGCTTGCGCACCGGCTTTGAAAACGCCCAGCCGTAGGCGCCAATCATCACGAAGTTATCCAGTGAGTCGATCAAGGCCATGCCCACGGCGAACAGCACCGGGAACACCATGATTGACCACAGGCTGATGCCGTGGGAGGCGCTGGTGGCGCTGATGCCCAGCAGCCCGATTTCGGTCGCGGTATCGAATCCCAGCCCGAACAGAAACCCCACCGGGTACATGTGCCAGCTTTTGTTGACCAGGTTGAACACTCGGCGAAACAGGCGCGCCATCAAACCGCCGCTGTTGCTGACTATCCCGTCCAGCTCTTCAGGGGCAAAGGTTTTACCGGCTTTGACCTGTTTAAATTTTTTGTACACCGAGCGCAAAATCACCAGGTTGAGCACGCCAAACAACAGCAGGAATAACGACGACACCAGGGTACCGATCAGCCCGCCGGTTTCATGGAACCAGGCCATATCGTCCTTGAACGCCATGGCGGTGGCCGCAATGGCAAACGAGGCCAGCACCACAATGGTGGAATGGCCAAGGGAAAAGTAGGTGCCCACGGCTATCGGGGTTTTACCTTGCTGCATGAGTTTACGGGTGACGTTGTCGATGGCGGCGATGTGGTC
This sequence comes from Pseudomonas sp. TWR3-1-1, assembly GCF_049896545.1. Lineage (NCBI taxonomy): Bacteria > Pseudomonadati > Pseudomonadota > Gammaproteobacteria > Pseudomonadales > Pseudomonadaceae > Pseudomonas > Pseudomonas sp. TWR3-1-1. The sequence goes on along the minus strand of NZ_JAFCUO010000004.1, from coordinate 407,695 downwards.
CGCGTCCACCGCATGGCGTAAACCAAAGCTGTAGGCCAGCAAAGCCGTGCCCATCAATACCGGGTTGGTACCAAACTCACTGAACGCCCAGAGCCAGGCCAGCGCGTTGGCAGCAATCAGGCCGATCAGCAAATAGATCGCGTTGCGCGTGGTCTTCGAAGGTGGCGTTTGGACCAGGGGTTGGGCTATCGCTGTCATGTAAAGGCTCCGCTAAGGGGTAGATCGCTATTGGCGGTGGGCAGGCATGACGTCCTTGTTGGGCACCAGAAACAGCCACGACGCCAAGACAAACGGCATGGTCAAGGTCGGTATGCCCACCGGCGTCAGTAGCGTATTCAAAGCACCCTGTACAAATACAGTGAAAATTACGCCGATCAGGGTGTAGATCAGCACACGCCAGCTGGGTTTATTAAACGTCGAACCCAGCGCAATGGCCGTCAGCACGGCACTAAAGGCATACATGCCATTGTTGATATTGGCGTGTTCGGCTTGCAGCACCGTGGCGGTGAGCACCGCCAGCAGCGAGCCGCACACGGCAAACACCGCGGCCCACAACGATGACACCGCCAGCCCGGCGATAAACAACGCGCTGGCGATCAGCGAGCTGATCAAAAACACTTCAGAGATGCCGTTCAACAGGCCGTCGAACAGGTGAATGCCATCGAACAGGTCATTGTTGTAGGCGATCAGGTCATGGGGCAGGTTGGGCGAGGGCAGCGCGCAATTGTGCAGGCCGCCAAAGGCATAGCTGGCCAGCAGGAGGGTCCAGGTCACCAGCACAAAGGGTGCAGTCAGGGCGGCCACTTTCCAGGTTTTCAGGATGTCGGCGATGCAAATCATGACAATCACCGACACCACGCTGCCCAAGAGGATGCACAGCCACAGGATCGGGCTTACGTGCAGAAACGTCGGCAGGGCCGCGCCCACCAGGCAACCGTTGTAGCCGTACAGCCCGGCTTTCCATGACGCCCGGTCCTTGAGGTGAGCGCCGGCCAAGGTGGCGACAACCGTACCCAGCACACAGCCCCAGGCCACGGCCGGAATGCCCTCGCTGTAGGCACCGACGAAGATCGCGGCGAAAAACAGTACGCCGGTCAGCGGGTTGTTCTGGAACATAACCTGAGCACAGCCGCGCAGGCTGACATCGATGATCTCAATTAGCCGATTGCTGTTTGCCCATTGTGTCCATTTGGGTGCGGGTGCATTGGCAACATCCATCGAACTTCCTCCCCATTAAAGACTCCTGGCAGACGCTGGCAACAGGCTGCGGGCTATTGAAAGCTGAACCCGCCAAGCCGGCTGTTTAACGCCAAAGGAATTGCGCTGGCAACGTGACGCCCAGAATTTCTTCGCGGGCGATTTTCCAGAACTCACGGATCTGCGCTTTGACCTCGCCGCTGTCATTGCCCAGCACTTTGAAAATCAGCCCGCAGTTATTCGGCAAGCGCGTCACGCCGCTGGCCAGCCCGGCCTTGATGTCGAACAGCGCAGGCACCCGCGCGACAATCCGCTCGTGGTGTTCTTTGGGCGTCAGCAGCACCACGTTGGCGAACACATCGAAGGTCTGCATCACACCAATGGCGTCCAGGCTTTCCTTCTTCGGCTCCAGGATGTACTTCTCGACAAACAGCTCCCGGCCTTCGAGGGTTTGGGCACTGACCCGCGAAGAGTACACATCAAAGCCGAAGCGCTCATCGACATGGTGGTACTTGCGCCCCGACATCAGGATTTCGCAATAAATCGTGGTGGCCGTGGGGTGAATGTTGATCCGCGTGTCGGTGATAAATCGCGCATTGCGGTGCGGAATCAGCGGGTCCGGCATGAACTCCAGATAGCCGTTTTCCTCGATCTGAAAGTGCTGGATTTGCGAGGCATAGTTGGCATTCATCGAATGCACTTTGGTCGCCGACTGGGTGGTGACATGTGCGCATGCGCCCACCCCCACATTGATGTCGGTGGCCAGACGGTCGCCTTGCAGCACGCAGCCCGAGGTCGAGATCATGGTGACGCAGGGCAGGCCGGGCATTTCTTCGTCCCAGTACAAGGCCCGCTGCACCAGCGACGGTACACGTCGTTCAACGTCGGCCAAAATGCTGCGACCCCCACGCCGCTCAAACCCCAGGCGCAAGTACCCGCTTTTACCGACGGCGCCGCTGTTCATCTGTGGCGGTTCGTTCTGATACTCCGCCAGCTCCGGCGCGTCATTGCCTAATGCGTGAGCGCGAAGCCGTGAAGGGGTGTTCACGATGTTCAGGCTCTGTGAACTCATGCATTGACCTCTTGGGTGGAAGGTTTTTGGGCGAACAGAAACATGTGTTCGATCATGTCCACCAACTCTTCAATGCCCTGGCCGGTCTTGCAGTTGGTCAGGATATAGGGGCGGTTGCCGCGTACCACTTTGGTGTCGCTTTCCATCACATCGAGGCTGGCGCCTACGTATGGCGCGAGGTCGATTTTGTTGATGATCAAAATGTCGGCTTGCACCAGTCCAGGGCCGTTTTTGCGCGGGATTTTTTCACCTTCGGCCACATCGATCACATAGATGTAGAAGTCGGCCAATGCCGGGCTGAACGTGAGCGTCAGGTTGTCGCCACCGCTTTCAATCATGATCAGGTCGCTGTCGGGGAATTTCTCTTCCATCTCTTCGACAGCCGCGATGTTCATGCTCGGGTCTTCACGCACGGCAGTGTGGGGGCAGGCCCCGGTTTCAACGCCGAGGATTTTGTCTTCGTCCAGGATGCCCTTGAGTGTGCGTTTGACCTGTTTGGCGTCTTCGGTGGTCACGATGTCGTTGGTGATGATCAGCGGCTTGTAACCGCGGTTGATCAGGATTGGGGTGATGACTTCAATGATGGCGGTTTTACCTGAGCCGACCGGGCCGCCAATACCAATACGGGTAATCTTTTTCACAGCACTTGCTCCTAAAAACCAAGATGTAAACCGATGCCGCGCAGGCAGGTGCCAGACGGGGCGCATCGGGTTCAGTTCATAAACAGCCGCACGTGGGCTTTGACGTGAACGGCAGCGAGCACGTCGACAATCGGTACATACGACGACATTTGCTCGATATCGCCTGTTTGCGCGATGTCGCAGAAGGCTTCGATGTCGTGGTTGAGTTCAAACAGGATGTGTTGGGTGTCCAGGTGGGTGACCCGCATCAACCGCATTGCGGCGCTGAGAATGGTCATCGCCACCCCGTATTGATGCATCACCACCACCTCGCGCGCGCCGATGCCTTGGGTCGACATCACCACGGCCTGGGTCACGGGGTAGGTGCCTGCGGCGTTGCCGGCCTTGATTTGCTCCAGCCACCAGCGCACCAGCGGTGTCTCGACCACATGGATCGACATTTCGGCGAGTTTTTTGCCCATGCGCGTCGCCATCAGGCGGCTTTCTTCATTCAATTTGCGGTTATGCACCGCCCAGTCGGCACGCAAAATACCTTCGCAATCGTCCGCCACAGCGGCGCGATGCGCGGCCACCACCCCTATGCCATCGCAACTGGCAGCCTGTTTCAACGCTGTGTGCACGAAACCTTTAAGCGTCGCTACATCGTGCACGATGCCCGTGTGCACGGCGGACTCCACCCCATTGGAGAAGGTGAACGCACCGACCGGTAATACCGAGTCGCCAAACTGCATGATGCGGATCAGATCTGCTGCCTTCATGGTCACGCCTTTTGCGGTGCTTAATGCTTATGGTCGTGGTGCGCGTGGCCGTGCTCGTGGCTGTGACGATGGCGGATGCCGTCGCCATGGCTGTGCAGGCCTTGAGTCTTCATCGCGGCTGCGTCCAGTTTGTCCTGGGGGCTGGCGACATGGACGTGGGTGTCGGTTTCTTCGGCGCCGCCGAACAGCAAGCGTGCTTCGGATGGGGTGAGGTTGGGCACAATCTCGGCCCCGCCGACAAACGCGTAGGGCAGGTGCTCAAAACCATGGGTGCGCATCACCGAGTCCATCATTTTGGTTTCGACGGTGAGCGGGATGTAGACCTCATTGTTTTTGGTCACGGCTTTCCAGTGCTGGTTGCCCAAGGCGTGACCGAGTTCGAAGCTGGTTTTGATCAGCACATCCAGGGGCTGTTTTTTCAGTTCCTTGAGGTCAATCACCATCACATCGCGCAGGTTCAGTTGCACGACCACCGCGGTGCGGCTGGCTTCATCCCACAACAGCACGTCGCCGTCGGCCAAGACCACGTTGCGCTCCAATGAAATGCCCAAATCACGCCCACCTAGACTGGTGCGGCGGCAGCGGCTTTTTTGCGCTTCACGCGGGTCCAGTACCAACAAGTCGATATGGGCGCCTTCGAGGGTGTGTTGCCAGGCGGGGTCTTTCTTGGCGTTGCCCAGAATGTGTTCAATTAAAATCATGTTGCAAACTCCTTCCTTGATCCCCGGCCGTGGCGCACGCATGCACGGGACCGGGACGTCTGCTTTAACCGAAGAAATAACGCTGGTTCATGGTGGCCACATCAATCGGTTTGCACGTGGCATGAACGCCATCGACCTTGACCTCGAAGGTCTCCGGGTTGACCTCGATTTTTGGCGTCTGGTCGTTGCGCACCAGATCCTTCTTGGAAATGGTGCGGCAGTTGCGCACAGCCATGACCTGGCGCTCCAGCCCGGCTTTTTCTTTGACCCCGTCTTCCAATGCCGCTTGCGAAACGAAGGTCACGCAAGTGTCTTGCAGGGTTTTGCCGAACGCGCCGAACATCGGTCGGTAGTACACCGGTTGCGGCGTCGGCAGGGAGGCGTTTGGATCCCCCATCGCGGCCCAGTTGATCATCCCGCCCTTGATGACCATTTTTGGTTTGGCACCGAAGAAGCGCGGGTCCCACAGCACCAGGTCGGCCATCTTGCCCACCTCGACCGAGCCGAGCACATGGCTGACGCCTTGGGTAATCGCCGGGTTGATAGTGATTTTGGCCACGTAGCGCAGCACGCGGAAGTTGTCGTTGTTGGCGCTGTCTTCCGGCAACTTGCCGCGTGACACTTTCATGGCGTGTGCGGTTTGCATCACCCGTAGCCAGTTTTCACCGACCCGGCCCATCGCCTGGGAGTCGCTGGAAAACATCGAAATCACGCCCATGTCTTGCAGCACGTTCTCGGCCGCAATGGTTTCCGGGCGTACCCGGCTTTCAGCGAACGACACGTCAGCGGGCACGTTCGGGTTGAGGTTGTGACAGACCATGATCATGTCGAACAACTCGGCCTGACTGTTGACGCCGTAGGGCAGGGTCGGGTTGGTGGAGCTGGGCAGCACGTTGAGTTGGCTGGCCACCTTGATGATGTCGGGGGCGTGACCACCGCCTGCGCCTTCGGTGTGGAAGGTGTGAATGGTGCGCCCCTCGAAGGCATCGATGGTGTCTTCGACGTACCCGCATTCGTTGAGGCTGTCGGTGTGCACCGACACTTGAATGTCCATCTCATCAGCGGTGCGCAGGGCGTGGCGCAGGGCGTTGGAGGTGGCGCCCCAGTCCTCGTGAACCTTAAGCCCGGCCACACCGGCGATGATTTGTTCGGCCAGCGGGTCACGCGAGAACGAGTTGCCCTTGCCCAGCATGCCAACGTTGATGGGTAAGCCTTCGAGCGAGCGCAGCATCTGGCGAATGTTCCAGGGGCCTGCGGTCACCGTGGTGCCATTGGTGCCATCGGTTGGGCCAATGCCCCCGCCAAAGAAGGTGGTGATGCCGTTGGACAGGCCGTGATACGCCTGCTGTGGTGAGATCAAGTGAATGTGGGTGTCGATCCCGGCCGCCGTCAGGATCAGGTGTTCACCCGAGATGGCATCGGTGCTCACACCCACCACCATGTTATCGGTGACACCGTTCATGATCCCCGGGTTGCCGCTTTTCCCAATCCCGCAGATCTTGCCGTCGCGGATCCCGACGTCGGCTTTGATCACGCCCTGAATCGCGTCGATGATGGTGACGTTGGTAATCACCAGGTCGAGCACCCCGTTGTCGCGGGTCAAATGGTTATTGGCGCCCATTCCGTCACGCAGGGACTTGCCGCCCCCGTACACGGACTCTTCGCCGTAGCCGCGCAAGTCTTTTTCGATTTCAACGAACAGGTTGGTATCACCCAGGCGGATTTTGTCGCCCGTGGTCGGGCCAAACAGCCCGGCGTATTCTTTGCGTGAAATAGTTGGCATCAGGGGCTCCTTTCTCATGCGTCGCGCGCGTCGAGGGTGCAACGGTGCGAGGCAGAATATGAAATGCGCGCTTAATTGGCAGGCTTGGAAAACTTGAAGCCGCGATCGGCTGCGCGCTGAATCGCCTGCAATTTTTCCGGGCGTTCATGACCGCTGACCGTGCTGTCGGGCGCCCAGCCATCCACCAGGTTGTTGAAGCCGTACAGGGTTTGTTTACCGCCGTAAGGGATCAGCGGCACTTCAATTTCGTCGCCCGGCTCAAACCGGATGGCCGTGGTGGCGGTGATGTTCAAACGCTTGCCGAACGCTGCCGCGCGGTCGAATTCAAGGGCGCGATTGACTTCGAAAAAGTGAAAATGCGAACCCACTTGAATCGGGCGATCACCGGTATTACGCACTTTGACTTGGGTGACCGGGCGGTCCTCGTTAAACGTAATGGGCGCGCTGGCGTAAATGCAGCCGCCCAACGGCACGTTGTCTTCGCTGCCTTTGGAGACGCCACCGGGGTTTTTGGCGTGGGGGATTTTGTGGTCGGGGTGCGTGTCCTGATGCGGTGAGGCGGTTTTTTTACTGCTCATGACGGAGTCCTCAAACGGGTGTGTTTGGCGTTAACCGGCTGGACTGCGCGCCGTTATTTGATCGGGTCGTGCACCGTGACCAGGCGACTGCCATCGGTAAAAATCGCTTCTACCTGAACGTTTGGAATGAGGTCACTCACGCCTTCCATGACGTCATCTTTGGTTAATACTTTGCTGGCTTCGGTCATGACATCTTCAACCGACTTACCATCGCGGGCACCTTCCAGGGCGGTAACGGTAATAATTGAAACCGCTTCGGGGAAGTTCAACTTCAAGCCGCGCGCCTTGCGTCGAAGTGCCACGTCCGACAAGGTGTAAATCATTAACTTATCGATTTCTCTCGGGGTGAGCTGCATAGGCCCTCCTGGTAACAGTGCACTTAAAGTTTACGTTTCATCGCCCGTGTGAGTTTGAAACTTGTGGCCTTACACTCACGCGGCGCTGTGCATGTTTAGCGATAGACGGGCATTGATGTGCCCTGTGACTCTTTTGGTTTATGCCATGTTAAACGGGCGCGATCAGAGCGTAGACGATAAATTCCAGGCGGTGAGTGTCGCGATCAGTGTGGGTGAAGTGTGCCGGGGAAGGCTTGACGAAAGGCGTGAAACTGATCTCTCACCTGAAAATAAATAAAAACAATATGTTATGTGAATTATTTAATCCGGCTTGGTGGGGGTTGGCGGTCTTGTTGAACGATTTCGAACCGTATGAGCCGCCCAATTATTCATCTTCAGTGCTCTAAATCGTCTTTTATAGTAGGAACAATCCTAAGAAAAAGACCTGATTCATATCGGATTTCGATTCTTTGGGTGTACAGGAATCGTTGTTGCAGGGCCTGTTGGATTACTAGCTGTCTGGCTGTTGTGGGTTTTTTTTGAACACGTGTTTATGGCCCGGGTGGAACAGCGCGGTGTGCAGTTGATCATTCAATGCCGTCAACTGTCTGAGCATTTCAAGGCTTAACCAGACATAAGCATAAAAGGGCGTTTCAATCTCTTTTCCCTCAATACTCTTAAGTGCAAGTTCACGTAAGGCATGGCTGCTTTTACGCAGTTCATGGCTGATCTCATTGTTAGGAATGCCCATGACTAACTTGTTTTGCAAGGATTGAAGGGCCAGTGGAATCAACCGATTGAGATCACTTAAGGCGGGTTCATTCTTGATTAATAAATGATGGTCGCGAGAGGACCAGTACGCCTCAATCATCAGACTCAGCGTGGCTAATACGGTGCGGTGAAGGTTTTGCAGTGCGTTGAATACCTCAGGCTTCAAGTGGCTCTCGTTACTGGCCGCGCCGGTATAACTGCGTAGTTTGACCACCGTGTCCAGCTCTTCTTTAAGTTGCTCATCGAGGTCGGGGCGCTCTGGCACACGCGGTGAAAAGTAGGCCTCGTACAGGCTATTGAGCGTGCCCATGCTTTGACTGAACTTGATGCGCCAATCGGTATAGGCCCTTTGCGGATAAATACGGGTGTACGCAAGCGCTAGCAGGGAGCCTGCCAGCACGTAGGCGCTGCGCAAAACAGCGGCCTGCATGTCGTTGGGGGCTGAACAACTGACCACGGCAAGTGTCGCGCCAATCAGCAATGCCATGTACGGATGCTTGCCCAGTGTCAGGTAGCCGCACGCAAACATTACGGCCCCACACCACAGCAACATGGCGGGAAATGAATGCATTTCCAGGTACAACGCCACCAGGCCCGAGAGCGCGCCAATCACCGTGCCACCGGTACGCTGCACTGCGCGCGCGAACACGTTGCCCCAATACGGCAGCGGGCCCATCACGATCAGCATGGTAATCAGAGCCCACGAAGCATCATCGAGCTTGAAATAGCGGATGGCGGCAAAGGTAATCAGAAAGGACAGGCTGATGCGTGTCGCATGAATCCAGCGGTAATAGCGATAGGCCAACTGTTCCAGGGTCGAGATCTTCTTGCCCAGTTGCATGGTGGCCCCCATCGCTGCTGTAAACAGGTGTGGCAGCGTAGTTCAAGGGCGCACTGTCCTCCACATCCCGCCACGATTTGCCGGACGAAATCGAGGTGTCCCTGATGGCGTCAGGAACAGGGCGGATGCAGGCGTTGAATTCAAAGAGGGGGGATGCGATGGCGCAATAAAAAAGGCCATTACCTTCATGGGGATCCGGTAATGGCCAAAAATCTCAACCAAAGAGAGCGTCAGGACTGACCTGACGGAGGCGAATGTATCAATCAGCCACTTAGTTAGCTAGCTAAGCAGGTGTGAAACAGTTTTACCCTGCGCGCAACAATGGTGCGTTTTTGATTCTCTGTTTTGAAAGCGCCTGCTTCGCTGAGCCGGGTATCGAAAGACTCAGGTCGGTTCAAGACCTTTGAACTGTTCACCTGAAGGGTTAAACGCTACCCTTCGGCCCCATGCATATACCTGACATGAATCTATTGGTTGCCCTCAACGTCCTGCTTGAAGAAGGCTCGGTGGTGGGCGCTGCCCGGCGCATGAACCTCAGCGCTCCGGCCATGAGCCGTACGTTGACGCGTATCCGCGAAGCGCTCAATGACCCGATTCTGGTGCGCTCCGGTCGTGGGCTGGTGCCCACGCCGCGCGCCCTAGAGTTGCGTGAGCAAGTGCGCGGGGTGGTGGAGCTGGCGCACGGCGTTTTTACCCAAAGTCAGGACAGTGATCTGAGCCAACTGGACCGCACGTTCAGCATTCGCGCCAATGATGTGTTTTTCGGCATTTACGGCGGGGCCTTGCGTCAGCAAATGGCGCTGGAGATGCCCAATGCTGCACTGCGCGTGGTGCCCGAAGGCTTTACGGATGATGAGGCGCTGAACGAGGGACGTATTGATCTGGCGATCAGTGCCACCCATCACTTCAGTGCCGATATCAAGGTGCAGCAGCTGTTTAGTTGCCCCTTTGTAGGGCTTGCCCGTGAAGGACATCCGATTTTTCAGCAGGCCATGACCCCGCAACGGTTCGCAGGCTTCGACCATATCAGCGTGTCGCGCCGGGGTCGTGCCCGTGGGCCGATTGATGCAGTGCTGGCTGAACTGGACCTGGAACGCCGGGTGCTCTTCACCACGCCCACGTTCTACTCGGCGATTTTTGCGTTGGCCGACTCGGACCTGATTTTGCCGTTGATGCCGCAACTGTTGCTCAGGACCCTTGAACCGCTGGGTTTGAAGCTCAAGGCATTTGAACTGCCAATTGCGTTGCAACCGGTTGAAATCTGCCAGGCCTGGCACCCGCGCCTCGATAACGACCATGCGCATCGCTGGTTGCGACGCACCTTAAAAACCCTCTGCGACAACGCGTCGGTTTAAGCGCCGCCAGTCGATTGCGTTTGGTGCAATCCACAGTTGTCGATATATCAATTTTTATAGCTATCAGCGGTGATTAAACTTTTCGTCATCTTGTAAGGCGACGGAGTCAGCGATGTGTGGGCGTTATAGCTGTGGGCGTGATCTCGCGCCAAGAGTGGGGCTGTGACTGCGTTGACGGTCGGTGCGCAGGCGATCACCACGCCCGCACCGGCGCCCGCTGGCAGTGCAGCCTTTGGGTTGCGGATTTTTACCGGGCTGGTAGGCGTGTTGCTGGCGGTGCTGGTCGCAGGCTTTAACGAGAATGTGACCAAGGTCGCGATGCCGGACATTCGTGGTGCGATGGGCATCGGCTATGACGAAAGTACGTGGCTGCTGGCGGTGTATTCAGCCACCTCGATCAGTGCGATGGCCTTTGCCCCGTGGTGCGCGGCGACATTTTCACTGCGCCGTTTCACCCTCTGCGCCATCGGTGCATTTTTATTGCTGGGTCTGTTGTGCCCGTTCGCCCCCAATGTCGATGTATTGATGCTGCTGCGCACCTTGCAAGGCTTTGCCGGGGGCGCACTGCCGCCCATGTTGATGTCCGTGGCGTTGCGTTTTTTGCCCCCGGGAATTCGGCTTTATGGGCTGGGCAGTTACGCACTGACCGCCACCTTTGGCCCCAGCTTCGGCACGCCGCTGTCGGCGTGGTGGGTGGAATATGCCGGATGGCAGTGGGCGTTCTGGCAAATTATTCCGCTGAGTCTTTTGGCGATGGGGTGCGTGGCCTGGGGCCTGCCGCAAGACCCGTTGCGACTGGAACGTTTCAAGCAGTTTGACTGGCGCGGTCTGTTGCTGGGGTTGCCGGGGCTGATCATGTTGGTTCTGGGGCTGGAGCTGGGTCAGCGCCTGAACTGGTTTGAGTCGTCGATGATCCGCATTTTTATCGTCGCAGGCCTGGCGCTGCTGGTGCTGTTTTTTATCAACGAGTGGTCGCATCCGCTGCCGTTCTTCAAATTGCAATTGCTCAAGAATCGCAACCTGACACATGCCCTGATCACGTTGGGCGGGGTGCTGTTTGTGTTGCTGGCGTTGATCAAGATCCCCTCGGCTTACCTGGCGCAAATTCAGGGTTATCGGCCACTGCAAACCGCTCCGATGATGCTGTTGGTGGCTTTGCCGCAGTTGATTGCGCTGCCTTTGGTCGTCGCCTTGTGCAACCTGCGGCGAGTCGATTGCCGCTGGGTGTTGGCGGTTGGGCTGGCCTTGCTGGCGCTGGCGTGTGGCCTGGGATCGCAGGTGACCTCGGTCTGGAGCCGGGAAAACTTTTATGTGCTGCAAGCGATTCAAATCATTGCTCAACCAATGGCCGTGATTCCGTTGCTGATGCTGGCCACGGGCAGCTTGCACCCCGCTGAGGGACCCTTTGCCTCGGCCTGGTTCAACACAGTCAAAGGCTTTTCGGCAATGGCGGCGGGCAGCGTGCTGCAAGTGGTGACGCTAAATCGCGAGCATTTCCATTCGACGATGCTGGTGGACCGTGCGGGCAACTCACCGCTGGTGAGTGGCGATGCGGATTTGGCGCACCGCATCCATCAACAGGCGATGGTGCTGAGTTCCTCGGACTTGTACCTGTGCATGGCCGGTTTGGCTGTGTTGTTGATCGTATTAATCCCTTTTGGCCCGACGCGGATTTACCCGCCACGGGCGCCGAGCTGAATCTGTAGTGGAGCAATGACATGAGTACAACGCACGGGCGCAAGCCCTGGCTGATAGCCGCACTGGGCCTGTTGAGCGTTCTGGTGCTGTATGGACTGTGGCGTCTGGTGTTCGCGGCCTCGCCGGTGCAAAGCACCAATGACGCCTTTGTCAGCGCTGACTTCACCTTGGTCGCGCCCAAAGTGGCAGGTTTCATTGACGAGGTGCTGGTGCAGGACAACCAGGCGGTCAAGGCGGGCCAGTTACTGGCCCGTATCGACCCCCAAGACTATGAAACGCAAGTGCAAGCAGCCACTGCCGGCGTGGCCACGGCGCAGGCGCAGCAGGCCAATGCATTGGCCATGATGGAACGCCAGCGTTCCCTGATCGAGCAGGCCAGTGCCACGGTGGACGCCGACCTTGCGCAGGTGGAGTTCGCCGCCCATGAGTTACAGCGCTATGAGCACCTGGCCGGGCAGGGCGCGGGTACGTTGCAAAACTCGCAGCAGGCCAAAAACCGCTCGCAAACCGCTCGCGCCTTGCTGGCTCAGCACAAGGCCGCGCTGGAAGCTGCGCGTCAGCAAACCCGTGTGCTGGTGGCGCAACACACGGCCGCTCAAGCGTCGGTGCAGCACGCCCAAGCCTTGTTGGCCCGCGCCGAGCTGGATTTGTCGCACACCCGGTTGTTGGCGCCGTTTGACGGCATCGTCGGGCGCCGTAGCCTGCGGCTGGGGGCCTATGTCAAACCCGGCGACACAGTGATGGCGGTGGTGCCGTTGGCGCAGGCTTATGTAGTGGCCAATTTCCTTGAACATCAATTGACCCATATGCGCCCTGGTCAGCGGGTCACGATCCACGTCGACACCTTCCCCGGCGAAACCCTGTACGGCACCGTGGACAGCATTGCGCCTGCCACGGGCGTGACGTTCGCCGCCATCGCGCCGGACAACGCCACCGGTAACTTCACCAAAGTGGCGCAGCGGGTGCCGGTCAAGATCAGTCTGGATCACGACCAGCCCCTGGCTTATCAACTGCGCTTGGGCATGTCGGTGGACGCGGCTATCGATACGGCGTCGGACCAGCCGCAACAGGTGAGCGCGCGATGAAACACACTGCATGGGCCTGCGCAGTGGTCGGTTACTGCGCGTTAAACCTGAGTGGATGCGTGCTGGGGCCGGACTTTAAAACCCCGAATTCACCGCTTGCCCCGCACTGGGCAGCCACCCCGAGTGAACCCGGCCACAGCGCAGCGGTGGAAACACCGGTCGATACACAGTGGTGGCAGCGCTTTGGTGATGCGCAGCTCTCGGCCCTGGTCGGCGAGGCGCAACGTAACAACTTCGACCTGCAACGGGCGGCCAGCCGACTGGAGCAAAGCCTAGCACTGCGGCGTCAGATCACCGCCGACACGTTGCCCGCTGTCGACGCAGGGCTGGACTACAGTCGCAGCCGCAACAGCCGGCACGGTTTGAATGACCCCTCGGGACGCAACGGCAAGCAGGCCTTCAACCTGTGGAAGGGCGGGCTGGGTTTCAGTTGGGAAGCTGACCTGTGGGGCCGGGTCAAACGTTCGGTGGAGGCCGCCGATGCGTCGGTACGCATGGCCGAGGAAGATCGACACGGCGTGCAGCTGTTGGTCATTCAACAGACGGCACAGCATTACATCCAGTTGCGCGGCACCCAGCAGGCGCTGGCGGTGGTGGAGCAGAACCTGAACATTGCCCGGCGCACGCTGGCGTTGACGCAGTTGCAAGTGCAGGAAGGTGTGGCCACGGACCTGCAAGTGTCTGAAGCGGCCGCGCAAGTCGCTGAAATGCAGGCGCGGCTGGCGCCCTTGCAGCAAAGCAGCGCGCAATTGATCAACGCCCTGAGCCTGTTGCTGGGCAGGGAGCCGCGTGCCTTGCAGGCGCAATTGGCGACACCGGCGCAAGTGCCGTCTTATCAAGCGCCAGTGCCCATCGGGTTACCCAGCGAACTGGCGCAGCGACGCCCGGACATACGCCGTGCCGAGGCACAACTGCACGCAGCGACCGCTGCCATCGGCGTGGCCAAGGCGGACTTTTATCCGCGCATCACGTTGTCTGGCAGCCTCGGATTGCAGGCCATGCAGCTGTCGGACCTGGGCAGTTGGGGGGCGCGCAACTTTGCGTTTGGGCCTGGCCTGAGCGTGCCGCTCTTTGAAGGCGGACGCTTAAAAGGCGCTTTGCAGTTGCAAGAAGGGCGACAACAGGAAGCGGGCATCGGCTATCAGCAAACCGTGCTGCGGGCCTGGCACGAAGTGGACGATGCGCTGGTGGCGTATCAGGCCAGCCAGCGGCGTCGTGACAGCCTTGCGCAAGCGGTGCGCCACAGCCAGCGCGCGCTCGACAGCGTGCACCAGCAATACGCGCAGGGCACCGTGGATTTCCTGAACGTCATGACGGTGCAAAACGCACTGCTGGCCAACGAAGCTGCGTGGGTGGACAGCACGGTTGCAGTGTCGTTGTCGCTGGTTGACGTGTATGCCGCGCTGGGTGGCGGCTGGGAGGCTGGATCGGTCAATGCACGGCGCTGATGCAGCAAGCAACTGCATCACAGGTTGCGGGACTGAAGCGCGGGGGCGCAGATTTGCTATGCTCGCGCCCCTGATCGCCGCGTCTGCTGAGGCGTGTCCTTTTAATATTGAGCGTATTTATGCCTGCTGATACTCAACCCTGCGGGGTGCGCTTTTCCCGTTCTGACTACCGAACCTTGGGATTGGCGGCTTTGGGCGGGGCGTTGGAAATCTACGATTTCATCATTTTCGTGTTTTTCGCCCTGACCCTCAGTCAGTTGTTTTTCCCGCCGGACATGCCTGAGTGGCTGCGCTTGTTGCAAAGCTTTGGCATCTTCGTCACCGGTTATCTGGCGCGGCCGCTGGGCGGGATTTTGATGGCGCACTTTGCTGACCATTTGGGCCGCAAGCGAGTCTTCAGCCTGAGTATTTTAATGATGGCGCTCCCGTGTTTGCTGATCGGGATCATGCCCACCTACGAAGACATCGGCTACTTCGCGCCCTTGATTCTATTGGCCCTGCGCATCCTGCAAGGTGCAGCGGTGGGTGGCGAGGTGCCTAGCGCCTGGGTGTTTGTGGCCGAGCACGCACCGGCGGGGCGTCGCGGGTATGCACTGGGCTTTTTGCAGGCCGGATTAACCTTTGGTTACTTGCTGGGTGCGTTGACTGCCACGGTGTTGGCGCAGTTGTTTACCCCGGAGCAAATCCTCGATTACGCATGGCGTTATCCGTTTTTGCTGGGCGGCGTGTTTGGTGTGATAGGTGTGTGGCTGCGCCGCTGGCTGAGCGAAACCCCTGTGTTTTTGGCGTTGCGCGAGCGCACAGAGGGCCGGGCCGAGTTCCCGTTGCGTACCGTGCTGCGCGATCATCGCAGTGCTTTGCTGCCGGCCGCGTTGCTGACCTGTGTGCTGACCAGTGCCGTGGTGGTGTTTGTGGTGATTACTCCCACCGTGATGCAACAGCGGTTCGGGATGGACGCCAGCCACACGTTCGCCCTGAGCAGCCTGGGTATTGTGTTCTTGAACCTGGGCTGCGTGTTGGCCGGGCTGATCGTCGACCGCATAGGCGTGTGGCGCAGTATTGTGCTGTACAGCCTGTTGCTGCCGCTGGGCATTGGCCTGCTTTACGCCAGCCTGGTCGGGCAGTGGGCGCTGCCGGGGCTGGCGTACGCTTTTGCCGGCTTAACCTGCGGCATTGTCGGCGTGGTGCCGTCGGTGATGGTGGGGCTGTTTCCGGCACCGATCCGGGTTTCGGGGATTTCGTTTACCTACAACATCGCTTATGCGCTGTGGGCCAGCACCACACCGCTGCTGCTGATCGCGCTGATGCCGTGGAGCCCGTGGGTGTGCGTGGTGTTTTGTGCGTTGATGGGCATGGTCGGGCTGCTCACCGCCCGCCGGTTCGGCTTTGCGCGGGGCAATCATGTCGAGCGGCGCCTGGTGGCCAAGGTGGACCTGTAGTGCAGGTTTACGCTTAGAGAAAACCTTAGCGCTCAGGCCCGCCGAGCGCTGTCATACAGATCAGTGCGGCGATCCGCATGAACATGGTTCAACGCACTGATGCGTTTATGGCGGGCTTGCTTCAAGTCAAGGGTGGCCAGAATCATTGCTGGTCCGTTTGACGGTGTTTCCATTGGCCCGGCCAATGGATAACCGTCGGCATCCACGATCACCGATCCGCCCACCCAGTCCACATTACGTTCTGTGCCCGTACGGTCGCAGGCCGCGATAAACATCCGGTTGACAGCTGCGTTGGCCTGAACCCTGACCACTTCGCAAGGCCGCTCTGAGACGGGGCGCGGGCTGGCTGGCCAGTTGACGGGCGCACAAAGCAGTTCGGCTCCCGCCAACGCTGGCAAGCGAACCCACTCCGGAAACTCCAGATCAAAACAGATCATCATGCCTATCAGCCCAAAACGGGTCTCTACCACGGGAGGCGGCTCATTACCTGGCGTGAAGATGTGTTTTTCCTGGTCCCACAGGTGCGCTTTGCGATAGATCGCCTGTACGCCGCTTACGTCAATGAGTGCCGCGCTGTTACTCACCCGGGTGCTATCCAATCGCTCGCAAAAACCGGCCACGATGACAATGTCCAGCGCCCTGGCAGCCTCGCACCAGGCCGATACCGTCGCGCCGGTGGCTGTTTCTGCAAGGTTCAGCGCGTGTGCGTGATCGGTGAATACATAGCCGCTTTGCATCAACTCTGGCAAGACGATGACCTGTGCCCCTTGGCGGGCTGCGTTGTGTATGGCCTGCAAGGAAATTTCACAATTATGTGCAACATCACCCACTCTAGGTGCCAATTGACAGCATGCGACCACGGTGTGTGGGGTCATTTCATTTGCTCCTCAAGCAGGCAGTCGCTGTGGTCGATAAAGGGTGTTTCCAGTGTTGAGTCCAGCGTGCGGGTCATGCTCCAGTAGACCGTGCTGGCGACCAGTAAGCCGATGAAAAAAGCCACGTCAGCCCCACCCAGCGCCTGAACAGCAGGCCCTTGGTAAAAGTCGAGTGACATGAAGGGAACCATTGCGATCAGTGCCGTGCAGTAGGCCACCAGGCCGGCTTTATTCCACAGGCCGTAGATACCCGACGGATTGAATATTTCACTGATGGCGTATCGACCTTTGCGCACACCATAAAAATCGACCAAGTTAACGGCTGTCCAGGGCACGAGCAAATACAGCATCAGCAATACGAAGGTGTTGAAGCTACTGAGGTAACTCGACGGAATCGACAGGGTTATCAGAAACACGGCAGTAGAAATGATCAGAATGCCCGCGACGCGCACTTTGAGGCTCGGCCTGACCTTGCGAAATCCGTCGATGGCACTGAGGCTGGTGAGCATGGCGCCATAACAGTTGATGGCCATAATGCCGATCAGTGACGGTACTGCTATCAGGATCGTAAAGGTGCCAAGGCCGGGGTAGAAGTGGTTGCCGACTTCGCGCACGCTGCCAATGGCATCCGGGAACGGCAGGGCAGAGGCGAGAAATGCACCCAGCGACATCAGCCATAGTGCAGAGCCTGCGGCACCCAGATAGGTCCAGAACACCACCTTGCCCGTCGGGGTGTCATGGGGCAGATAGCGCGAGTAATCGGACACATACACGGCATAACTGATTTGGTAACCGGCTGCGGCAGAGAGCTGGATCAGAAATGCGCTCCATGAAAAATGGGCGTTTGCCAAAGCTGCATCCATTTGCAATGTCATCAATGCACTGACAGTCAGCACCCCGAACACTGAAATCATCACGTATGTCAGCCAGCGTTGCACGGTGTGCAAAAGATCATGCCCGATGATCGCCAGCAGCACGGCGACGAGAATCAGTAACAGATACCAAGGGGCGCGCACGCCGGGCAGTACGGTATTGATGGCATCGGTGGCAAGGATAACGTTGAACACATTGAAGCCAATGTAAACAAACACAACCGCTGCGAAGGGGACGATAGCGCCACGCAGACCGAATTGCGCTCGCGACTGGATCATTTGTGGCAGGCCCATGCGTGGCCCCTGATTGGCATGCAAGGCCATGAAAAAGGTCCCGAAACCGACACCCAATACAATGGCCAGTATTGAATAAAGTGCGCCCATGCCCAACGCAGGTCCGGTGAAGCCGGTGACCATAGTGGTCAACACGAAATTGCCTGTGAACCAGAATGGCGCTTGATGCCACACCTTGCCGTGGCGCTCGCTGCGCGGCACATAATCAATGGAGCGAACTTCAATTTTTGGGCGCGCAGGGGCAGTCGGGTTGTCAAGGCTCATTGGGCATCCTCATCTTTTGTTATAGGTCTTTTTGCGGCTCGCACACAGCCGCTGTCGTCGACGTTGCGTGATGTCGGGGCAGTGTTATTCATGGGTCTAAATATGAGAATAAGACATGACAAATAATTACTTTATGGATTTCTAAACTTTGACGTTTGCCTGTCTATGGTGACGGATTGCCGCTGGTCGATATGTAGGGGTTTTCTACTTGTCGCGTGGGTTAATTTGGACTGGACTTGTTTCAGGTGGCTGTTTTGGCTGCTCGCATAGTGTTTATGCCAAAGGAATGTCATGGAATGTATGGAGTGCAGTCATGCCGTCGATCCCTTCGCGTTCGCTTAAATCCCCGCATCTGGCCAATAAAAATGTCACGGCTTTGATTCCGGATTTCCCATTTCACTACGGTCAATATCTCGATGATGCGCAGGCTCAAGCCAGGCCTTTATGCCAGATTGATCCGCTGTTGCACGGCACAAAAACGGTCCTGGTTGTAGGGGCTGGCGTGTGTGGGATGGTCGCAGCCTATGAATTAATGAAAATGGGCCTGCATCCGGTTGTTGTCGAGGCCACTGACAGAATTGGCGGGCGTTTGTATTCAGTGCTGCAAGGTGATCCTGCAAATCCGGACAAGCAGGTGATCTGTGAACTGGGGGCCATGCGCTTTCCTGCATCCGGAAAGGCCCTGTTTCATTATTTCAAAAAAGTTGGAATGAACCTCAATTCGGCGCCTTTTCCAAATCCCGGTTCTGATGCAGCCGTCAGTACTGTGGTTGATTTCAAGGGCACAACCAACTACTACGAAAATCAGAGTGAGGCCTTTCCCAAACCCGCTGAATACGTGCAGCTTGAAACTGAGTTTTTTGAAAATTTTGTGGGAGGAGAACCTTTTAACTTCGAAAAAATTGAAGCCGCCATGACGGAAGGGACTATTGATCAGGCCCTTATAAAACAGTTGTGGAATGGCCTGCTTAAATTAGCGGATGGCAGAAGTTGGGATGATGTAAGTTTTTATGCTGCTTTGTTACAAGAGTCTGGGTGGAGCAAACAGGATATTGATTTGTTTGGACAAATCGGTTTCGGTACAGGCGGCTGGAATACCAATTATCCCAATAGCATTCTTGAATTGTTGCGGGTGCTTTACACCGGGCTGGATGCTGATCACGCGTTAATGTATGACGGCTCTTCAACCCTGCCGCAAAAACTGTGGTCAAGCACCGCGCGTGACCTTGGGGATGCGTGCGTTGAATGGGCGAACGACAAAAGCGTTGAATCGCTAAGCAAAGCCGTATTGCCAACCCCCTTCAACCAAGAGGTTCGGGATATAAAGCGTGAGGCTGATGGCGGTTTTTCGGTATTGATTCAAGACAACTCAACTGACGGGCAAGCGGACTGGCACCCCTTTGATTTTGTCGTCTATACACCTCATGTGCGGATACTGGACAAGATGCGCTACGCCAATACCCCGCAGAGTCTGAATCCAGAGCTGGCCTTGCTTCCTGCTGAAACCTGGGAAGCGATCATGAACACCCATTACATGCAGTCCGCAAAAATTTTTGCAGCCACGACCTCAGCGTTCTGGAACTAAACACCCCCCGAGGGAAGCCCGCGCAAGATGAGTGTCACGCTGTCAGACCGTTTGACACGTGGCACTTACCTTGTGGATTACGGCGATAGCCGCGGCAAGCATAGGGGCAGTGGCATCTATTTGTCCTACACGTGGAATGATGACGCGTTGAAGTTTCTCGGCGACAGGGCATCGTTGTCGCACGCTCAATTGTGTACCACGTTGCTTGAGAATATTTACCCTGACATCAAGCTGGGTGAGCATTTCAGCACGAGCAATGCCTTTATCGAATACAACTGGGAAGACCAGCCTTTCCATTTGGGTGCTTTCAAGATGAACCTGCCGGGTCACTATGAATACCAGCGGCGCATTTTTTCCCAGTTTATGACGGGCGTTGCGCAGGGCAATCCTGATGGGTTTGTGTTGGCTGGCGATGATGTTTCATGGACGGGTGGCTGGGCCGAGGGAGCGGTGAGCAGTGCCATCAACGCGGTTAACAAAATCGCGGTATGTCTGGGCGGCGGGAGTTATGCGCAAGCCCCAGGTCCTGTTGAATCGTGGGAGGCGTTAAAACCCATTGATTTGAACAACTGATGTTAGCGGGGCGTCACAGTGATTGCTGGCTTTAATAGGAAGCATTACTATTCGCGCCCCGCCTTCATAGCCCAGAGCAATGACGCATAAACCGCCCCGTCGAACGGGCTTTTTTGACCATTACGAAGAGTTGATTGGCACCTGGACCCGCCGCCTGCGCAATCGCCAGCAGGCGCAGGACCTGGCCCATGACACCTTCGTGCGCGTGCTCGAATCCGACTCGGATGCAGTCGAGCAGCCGCGTGCCTATTTACACCAGACCGCCCGCAATATCGCGGTCGATGGTTTTCGCCGTGAAGAGCTACGCGACGCCAAGGAGCAGGCAGCCGTTCCCCCAAGTTCGTCCGAAACGGGCGACCCGGAGCAGTACATGCGCGCTATCCAGTTGGCTGAGTCGGTTGAACGGGCATTGCAGGAGCTGCCACTCAATTGCCGCAAGGTTTTCGTCTGGCAGAAGATTGAAGGCTTGACCCAGGCCGAGATTGCCGAGCGCCTGGGGTTGAGCAAGAACATGGTGGAAAAGTATATGATCCGCACCCTGCGCCATCTGCGTGAACGCGTGGAGGCTCCGTGAAGAGGTCAGGTTGCCAGACACGCTTGAACGGTTTACCGCCAGCACCCGTAAGGATTCCATGATGGATACCCGTGACCGTAGCTGTGACAGCGCAAGCGTGCGTGACGCCGCCGCCACCTGGTTTGCGCGTGCTCAAGGGCAGGCCATGAGTGCCGCGCAGCAGCTGGAATTGGCCGCATGGCGGGCGCAGCACCCCAGCCATGAAGCGGAATACCAATGGCTGCTGACCCTATGGTCGGCCACCGACGTATTGCCCAAGGCGCGCTTGCAGGCGTTATGTGAGCCGCCCGCAGCGCCGCTCAAACGTCGTTCGGTGTTGCGTTACGGGCTGGCGGCCAGCCTGGTTGCCATCGCCGCAGGCGCCGGGGTATGGGGCTATCAGCACACATCGGCGGGGTATCAAGCCCAATTCGCGACCGCCCTTGGCGAGCGGCGCAGCGTGACGTTGCCTGATGGCACACACCTTGAGCTCAATAGCCGCAGCCGCTTGCGCGTCAACTTTGAACGTGGCCAGCGCCATGTTGAGCTGGAGCAGGGGGAGGCCATGTTCAGTGTGGCCCACGACAGCGATCGACCTTTTGTCGTGCAGGCCGGGCCGGGGCAAGTAACGGTCACCGGGACGCGCTTTGATGTACGCCTTGAGGGTGATCAAACCCAAGTGGTCGTCGAGTCGGGCCATGTGCAGGTGCAAGGGGCTGACGCCAACACGCAGGTCAATTTGACGGCGGGTATGGGCACCTACGTCACGGCGCAAGGGCAAGTGGCAGCGGCGTATGCGGTGAATGCCCAGGCGCTGACCGCCTGGCGCAAAGGGCAGTTGGTGTTTGACGATGCCACCCTGCAAGAAGTGGCGGCCCAGGTATCGCGCTATCGCCAGAAGCCGTTACGTGTGAGCAACCCGGCGCTGGCGCAATTGCGCCTGTCGAGTGTGTTCAAAGTGGATGACACCGATGCGCTGCTCAGCGCCTTGCCCAAAATTCTGCCGGTGGTTATCCAGACCCACGCCGATGGCAGTCAGGAAATAATTGCGCGATAGATTCAGGTTTTTTTCGAGTTCTTCGTCTTCTTGAACAACTGAGACTGGTTTGCATTAACAGTCGCACTCAAGATGCGATCAATAGGGCAAGACTCGACGTGAAAAACAATAATTCCCGTGGACGATTTTCTTCGTTCAACTCAGCTCTGAGTACTCCACTTTCCTCCCCCCGAGCGCTGTGGCTGCCCTTGGCGCTGGCCCTGGCGGTCAGTGCAGCGGTGCCTGCCGCGTTTGCCAATGAGTCTGCGTCGAGCGCCATTCACATTCAGGCCCAACCGTTGGGCGCAGCCTTGAGCCAGTTGGCACAACAGACCGCCTTGCAAGTGTTTTTCAGCCCACAGCTGGTGGCTGGCAAACACGCACCGGCGGTCAACGGCAACCTGTCACCTGAACAGGCACTGAGCGAGTTGCTGCAAGGCAGTGGCCTGAGTTACGAGTTGAGCGGCGATGCGGTGACGCTGCGCGAAGCGCCTGTGAGCAGCGCATCAGTAGGCAGCGGCACACTGGAACTGGCACCGCTGGACGTAAAGGTGGTGGGTAACTGGCTGGGCGATGCTAACGAATCGGTGGTGCAAAACCATCCGGGTGCGCGCACCGTGGTACGCCGCGAAGCGATGGTCGAGCAGGGCGCAATGAATGTGCGCGATGTGCTCAAAGGCATTCCCGGCGTGCAGGTGCAAGATTCCAACGGCACCGGTGGCAGCGATATTTCCTTGAACGTGGGGGTGCGCGGCCTCACCTCGCGCTTGTCGCCGCGCTCCACGGTATTGATTGACGGCATTCCGGCAGCGTTCGCGCCCTACGGTCAGCCGCAGTTGTCGATGGCACCGATCTCGGCGGGCAATCTGGACAGCATTGATGTGGTGCGCGGCGCCGGTTCGGTGCGTTACGGGCCGCAGAACGTGGGTGGTGTGATCAACTTTGTGACTCGCGCCATTCCCGAGACGTTCCAGGGTGAAGTCGGCACCACGCTTGAAACCTCCGAGCGCGGCGGTTGGAAGCACATGGAAACGGCCTTTTTGGGCGGCACGGCAGACAACGGCATCGGTGCCGCGCTGTTGTACTCTGGCGTCAAGGGCGATGGTTACCGCGCGCGCAACAATGACAACGATATTGACGACGTGTTGCTCAAAACCCACTGGGCCCCGACCGATCAAGACGATTTCAGTCTCAATTTTCACTATTACGATGCGACCGCTGACATGCCCGGCGGTCTGACGCGCAAGCAGTTTGATGCCGACCCGTATCAGTCAGTGCGCGACTATGACGGTTTCAGCGGACGGCGCAAGGACGTGTCCTTCAAGTACCTGCGCCAGATTGACGATCAGACCCAGTTTGAAGTGCTGACCTATTACACCGACAGTTTTCGTGGCAGCAACATTGCCTCGCGCAACCTTGAAACGCTGGCCTCGTATCCGCGCAACTATCACACCTACGGCATCGAACCGCGGCTGTCCCATGTGTTTACGCTGGGGCCGGTTACGCAGGAAGTCGGAGTCGGTTATCGCTACCTCAAAGAAGCCATGCACGAGCAGGCCAGCCAACTTCAGTTGGTCAACAATGTGCCCGTGGTGGGGCCAAAAGGCGACGGACATGTGTATCAGGACCGTACCGGTGGCACGGAGGCTAACTCGTTCTACATCGACGACAAAATTGATGTAGGCAACTGGACCGTGACCCCCGGCATTCGCTTTGAGCGCATCAGTACGCAATGGCACGACCGCCCGGTGCTGGACGCCAAAGGCAAGCCGGTGCAGGAAAAGAACCGCAGCATCGACAGCAACGAAGCGTTACCGGCGTTGAGCGTGATGTACCACCTCTCGGACGCCTGGAAGCTCTTTGCCAACTACGAAACCTCGTTTGGCAGCTTGCAGTATTTCCAGTTGGGGCAGGGCGGCACCGGCGATCAGACCGCCGCCGGTTTGCGACCTGAAAAAGCCAAGACCTATGAGTTGGGCACGCGCTATGACAATGGCGTGTGGGGCGGTGAAGTCACGTTGTTCTACATCGACTTTTCCGATGAACTGCAATACATCAGCAACGACATCGGCTGGACCAACCTGGGCGCGACCAAACACCAAGGGCTGGAAACCTCGATTCACTATGATTTGGCGAGCCTGGACCCGCGCCTTGACGGCTTGACGGCCAATGCAGGTTTTACCTACACCAAGGCCACTTCTGAAGGCGACATTTTGAACTTCAAAGGCCGTGACTTGCCGTTGTATTCGCGCCAGGTGGTCAACCTGGGGCTGCGTTACGCGGTCAATCGCTGGACCTACAACGTGGACATGTTTGCCCAGTCCAAACAGCGCGCACCGGGAACGGGCGGGGTGTACATCACTGAGCCGACCGCAGATGGCCAGTACGGCGACATTCATGGTTATGCAACGTGGACCACGCGCGTGGGCTATGACTTCGGGCCAGAAGCGTCAAACCTGAAAGTCGGAGCGGGGATCAAAAACCTGTTCAATCAGGAGTACTTCACCCGTTCCAGCGACAACAACTCAGGGCTGTATCTGGGTGAACCGCGTACGTTCTTCGTGCAGGCCAGCGTCGGGTTTTAACCCGCCGAGTGCCTGGCAGCGCAGGCGCTGACGAACCGTGCGCAGCAGCGATCGTCAGCGCCTAAGGGGGATGTGCAGTTAAACCCGCAAAATGCGTCCGCTGATGGCCACGGCCACCAGCAGGGCGGTGATCAACAGGAACGCGGCACTCAAGCTGCTGGCATGCGCGATAAAGCCGATAGCGGCCGGGCCTGCCAGAATGCCTGCATAACCCAGGGTAGTGATGGCCGGCACGGCAATGTGCTCGGGCATCACGGTTTGCTTGCCCACGGCGGAGTACAGCACCGGCACAATGTTTGAGCATCCCACCCCGACCAGTGCATAACCGAGCAGCGCCACTTCCCAGCCCGGTGCCAGCGTGGCCAGTCCCATCCCCAGCGCGGCGAATAACCCGCCCATCACAATCACGCGTGTCGGCCCCAGGCGCTTGACCACCGTGTCACCGAACAAGCGTCCGGCAGTCATGGTCAAGGCAAACGCCGCGTAGCCAAGCCCGGCATAGGCATCGCCCATGCTTTTTTCAGTGGTTAAAAACACCGCGCTCCAGTCGAGCATCGCGCCTTCGGCCAAAAACACGATAAAGCACAGTGCACCGATAAACAGCACCACGCCGTGGGGAATGGCAAAGGCCGGGCCGCTGCTTTCACTGCCATAAGGCAGCAGGTGCGGGGCGGCTTTGGCCAGCGCGCCGAGGATGAGCACAATCACCACTGCAATCGCCCACAGTGGCGACAAACCCAGCGCGAGCAAAGCACTGACCCCCGCAGCACCGGCAATCCCGCCGACACTGAACAGGCCATGAAAGCCCGACATCATGTTGCGCCCACTGGCGCGCTCGACGATCACGGCTTGCAGGTTGACGGTGGAATCGACCACCCCCAGCCCGGCACCAAAAATAAACAGTGTGGCAATCAATAAGGGAATACTGCTGGCGGTGGCCAGCAGCGGCAAGGCCAGACAAATCAGCAGCGTGCCGCCAATGGTGACGTTGCGACAGCCAAACCGCGTGGCCAGCAGGCCCGCGATCGGCATCGCCAGAATCGAGCCTGCGCCCAGGCACAACAGCAACAGCCCAAGCGTGGCCTCATCCAGCCCGGCACGGGCTTTGGCATAAGGCACCAACGGTGCCCAGGCGGCCAGACCGAACCCGGCAATAAAGAAGGCAATGCGGGTCGATACCTGTTCGAGCCGGCCCGGCACAAAGGGCTTTTGGGTGTTGGCGGCAGTCATGGGCTTCCTTGTCGTTCGAGGGTGCTGTACGCGGTGATGTTCGAAGAGAATGCCTCTCTGTAGTCGCTGCCGCAGGCTGCGATGGACAGTATCGCAGCCTGCGACAGCGACTACAGATCAAGGGTTAAACCTGTAACAAGCGCTCGCGCAGTTTGCCAATTTCGTCGCGCATCTGTGCCGCCGCTTCGAACTCCAGATCGCGGGCCAGTGCGTACATTTTTTCTTCCAGCTGGCGAATGCGTTTGCTGATTTCGCTCGGTGAACGCAGTTCGTTTTCGTACTTGGCGTTTTCTTCGGCGGCCTTGGCCATGCCTTTGCGCTTCTTGCTGCGCGAACCCGGCACGGTGGCGCCTTCCATGATGTCGGCCACGTCCTTGAACACGCCTTTTGGCGTAATGCCATTGGCCAGGTTGAAGGCGATCTGTTTTTCCCGGCGCCGTTCGGTTTCGCCGATGGCGCGTTCCATCGACCCG
This sequence comes from Pseudomonas sp. TWR3-1-1, assembly GCF_049896545.1. Lineage (NCBI taxonomy): Bacteria > Pseudomonadati > Pseudomonadota > Gammaproteobacteria > Pseudomonadales > Pseudomonadaceae > Pseudomonas > Pseudomonas sp. TWR3-1-1. The sequence continues at coordinate 381,653 of NZ_JAFCUO010000004.1, read as the reverse complement.
GTGATGCGGTCAGCGTACAAAATCGCCCGGCCATTGAGGTTACGTGCGGCTCGGCCAATGGTCTGGATCAGTGAGCGTTCGGAGCGCAAGAAGCCTTCCTTGTCAGCGTCAAGAATGGCCACCAGTGACACTTCTGGCATGTCCAGACCTTCGCGCAGCAAGTTGATGCCCACCAGCACGTCAAACACCCCCAGGCGCAAGTCGCGGATGATTTCGACCCGCTCCACGGTGTCGATGTCGGAGTGCAGATAGCGCACGCGCACGCCGTGGTCGGCCAGGTAATCGGTCAGGTCTTCAGACATGCGTTTGGTCAAGGTGGTGACCAATACCCGCTCTCCCAGCGCGACACGTTTACCGATCTCTGACAGCAGGTCGTCGACCTGGGTCAGCGCCGGACGGATTTCGATTTGCGGGTCTACCAGACCGGTGGGGCGCACCACTTGTTCAACCACGCGCCCTGCGTGCTCGGCCTCGTAATTACCGGGGGTGGCGGAGACGAAAATGGTCTGCGGGCTGATACGTTCCCATTCGTCGAAGCGCATGGGCCGGTTATCCAGCGCCGAAGGCAGGCGGAAGCCGTACTCCACCAACGTTTCCTTGCGTGAGCGGTCGCCTTTATACATCGCGCCGACTTGCGGCACGCTGACGTGGGATTCATCAATCACCAGCAGTGCGTCGGCCGGCAGGTAGTCAAACAGGGTCGGTGGTGCGGCACCCGAGTCGCGGCCCGAGAGGTAGCGCGAGTAGTTTTCGATGCCGTTGCAGTAGCCCAGCTCCATGATCATTTCCAGATCGAAGCGGGTGCGCTGCTCCAGTCGTTGGGCTTCAACCAGTTTGTTGTTGGCGCGCAGGTAATCGAGGCGCTCCTTGAGTTCCACCTTGATGCCTTCAACCGCATCGAGCAGGGTTTCGCGCGGTGTGACGTAGTGGCTCTTGGGGTAGAAGGTGAAGCGTGGCATTTTGCGAATCACTTCGCCGGTCAGCGGGTCGAACGCACTGATGCTTTCGACTTCATCGTCGAACAGTTCGATGCGCACGGCTTCGAGGTCGGACTCGGCCGGGTAAATGTCGATCACATCGCCGCGTACACGGAAGGTGGCACGGGCAAAATCCATGTCGTTGCGGGTGTATTGCAGGTCAGCCAAACGGCGCAGCAATTCGCGCTGGTCGAGTTTGTCGCCGCGATCAATGTGCAACACCATCTTCAAATACGTTTCGGGGCTGCCCAAGCCATAGATGCACGACACCGTGGTGACGATGATCGCGTCTTTGCGCTCCAGCAGCGCTTTGGTCGCCGAAAGTCGCATCTGCTCAATATGGTCGTTGATCGAGGCATCCTTCTCGATGAACGTATCGGAGGAGGGCACATAGGCTTCGGGCTGGTAGTAGTCGTAATAAGAGACGAAGTATTCGACCGCGTTATTGGGGAAAAACGACTTGAACTCGCCATACAGCTGCGCGGCCAGGGTTTTGTTTGGCGCGAGCACCAGTGTTGGACGATTTACGTGCGCGATCACATTGGCAATGCTGAAGGTCTTGCCCGACCCGGTTACCCCGAGCAGGGTCTGGTGCGACAAACCGGCCTCGATGCCTTCGATCAATTGGCGAATGGCTTCGGGTTGGTCGCCTGCCGGCTCAAAGCGGGTAACGAGCTGAAAATCGGACATATCTGACCTCTGGTTGCGCGTCTATAAAGGCATGGACCTCAGAGTCGCGAGAAAGACTGCACACGACGCAAGCCGCAGGCAAAAACAGGATACGGGTAAATATGGTGCTGGTGGCCGACTGTTTCAAGGCGTGCGTCTGACACGGCTATTTGGATCAAGATTGCAATTAGACCAGTGGCCGGTAAATAAACTGAAATACTTGAGCAAATCCGGGAATCGGCTGTTGCCCGAATCGTGATCGCGCTTATACTTGCTCCCCGTTTGTGCACCGCTCTAGTGCAATCGGCTGGAGCGTTGTCACCCCCTCCATTCCTTATTCAGAGCCGCCGTAATAATGAGCCTGTTCTCCGCTGTCGAAATGGCACCCCGCGATCCTATCCTGGGCCTCAACGAAGCATTCAACGCCGATACCCGTACCAGCAAAGTGAATCTGGGGGTCGGTGTTTACTGCAACGAAGAGGGACGAATTCCGCTCCTGCGTGCCGTTATTGAAGCCGAGACGATTCGCGTTGCCCAGCATGCCTCGCGCGGTTATTTGCCCATTGATGGCATTGCGGCTTACGACCAGGCTGTTCAAACGCTGCTGTTTGGCGCCGACTCGCCTTTACTGGCTGCTGGCCGTGTCATCACCACCCAAGCGGTTGGCGGCACTGGCGCACTGAAAATCGGCGCAGACTTCCTCAAGCAACTGCAACCCGGTGCTGTGGTCGCGATCAGCGATCCAAGCTGGGAAAACCATCGCGCCCTGTTTGAAACCGCAGGCTTCCCGGTCCGCAACTATCGTTATTACGATGCCGCGACACACGATGTAAATCGTGCGGGCATGCTTGAAGACCTGAACGCGTTGCCAGCCGGTTCTATCGTTGTGCTGCACGCCTGCTGCCACAACCCGACCGGCGTTGACCTGACCCCGGCCGACTGGCAGAACGTACTGGACGTGGTAAAGGCCAAAGGGCTGATCCCGTTCCTGGACATGGCATATCAGGGCTTTGGCGATGGCATCGCAGAAGACGCCTCGGCCGTGCGCCTGTTTGCCGAATCGGGCTTGAGCTTCTTTGTATCCAGCTCGTTCTCCAAGTCGTTCTCGCTGTACGGCGAACGTGTGGGAGCACTGTCGATCATCACGCAATCGAAAGACGAGAGCGCGCGCGTGCTGTCTCAGGTCAAGCGTGTAATCCGCACCAACTATTCCAACCCGCCCACTCACGGCGCAAGCATTGTGGCCGCTGTGCTCAACAGCCCGCAATTGCGCGCGATGTGGGAACAAGAACTGGCAGAAATGCGCCTGCGTATTCGTGGCATGCGCCTGCAAATGGTCGAGCTGCTGGCCAAAAAAGCCCCTGAGCATGATTTCAGCTTTGTAGCGCGTCAGCGCGGCATGTTCTCGTACTCGGGCCTGAGCGTTGAGCAAGTGACGCGCTTGCGTGCAGAGTTCGGTATTTACGCGCTCGACACCGGCCGAATCTGCGTGGCTTCGTTGAATCAGCGCAACATTGAAGCCGTTACCGATGCGATTGTTCAGGTCATCTGAATAATCCACAGAGAGGTCATCCAAAGTGTTGACTTCTCTTTTTATATCAGTAAGATAGACGCCATTCCGCGATAGCTCAGTTGGTAGAGCAAATGACTGTTAATCATTGGGTCCCTGGTTCGAGTCCAGGTCGTGGAGCCAGATACAAAAAAAAGCCGCTAGCAATAGCGGCTTTTTTTTTGCCCGCGATTTGTCGAGCGGGTGGGGCGCCTCTTCGATTGTCTGTTCTCAAGCCTTGCTGCTGTCTGCCGATAAACCGGGCGGCGGCCCCGTGCCCAGAATAAATGGAGTGTCGCTCAGGCTTTTCTGAGCGTTAAGGAGAGCACCTTGAAACGCATAGGTTGTGTGGTTGGTTTGACCGTTCTGTTGTCAGGCTGCGGTGTTTACAGCGACGTCAAGATTTCGATGGCCCGTGATGCTTTGCGCCAGGAGTGCATGGGCAACTTCACGAATAGTTGTGTGAGTAAAACCATCGACTACAACATCATGCTGCTGGAGCAAGTCAAAGCCGGGTGGCTGGCTCAAGATGACACCTTGGTCGAGTCGTTGGGCAAAGAGGCTGGCCCGCTCTGGACTGACCTGGTTGAGCAAAGAACCGAGCAATTGATCGACAAGCTGGAGTCGGTGCGACCCGGGTTTTTCTCACGCTGGTTTCTGGGTGACGCCCAACCGTTTAGCGGCAAAGGCATGATGGAGCTCTCTGAGCAGGACCTTAAAGAGATGCAAGGCGCGCTGATGGCCGAGTTCGTGGCCAAGGGCAAAAAGCAGGGCCTTAGCCTGACGGAAAAAGGTGCGGCCAAGTACGCGCCAACGGCTGATGCAACTGCGCCGGCAATCGCTGCGCCCACCGTTGCCGCACCTGTCGCCGGTCAGGTCGATCATGTGCTGCAAATGGCAATCGAGGAGCTGACCTCTACGCTCACCACTCAGGACGGTGGCGCTGAGTACACCGAAGGCCGCCAGGTGATTTACATGGACCTCAATGGCGACGGCCAGCCGGATGCAGTGGTGCTGTTTACGATTGAGGGGCAAGGTGGCGGCAATGGCTCTTTCCAGAGCCTGGCCGGTTTTTACCACTCGGGTGCGGGCTGGGTGTACCAAGGGCATTCGGCAGTGTCAGGCGCTGCGACTGATATCACGCCGGGTGGTGTGCAGCGTGTCTCGGTAACGTCACTGAGCAGTGGGCCGGATGACCCTCGTTGCTGCCCGAGCATTGAAACCGTTGAAAGTTACAGCTGGAATGGGCGTGGTTTTGAACTCAAGCAAGGTTAAAACGCGGCCCGACCTAAACGCCGCCAAATCCACAGGGATTGGCGGCTTTTTTTGAGCCGGGCAGTCAGTCGATTACTGGGCTGGCGTGTCTTGCAATGCTTTTTGCAATTGCTCGGCGCTGGTGAAGGTGTGTTGTGACACCACTGTGTTGCCTTGCAGTTGCAGCCACAGCACTTGGTCTTCTGCGCCGGGGTACTGAGCGGCAATACTGCCATCACGGTCAAGCACTACGCGGTAGGTGTATTTTTGCATGGCTGGAATGGCAAACCATTTGCCGATCAGCGAAGGCATCCCATGAACATCGGCCAGAAACACCGCATTGCGCGCTTCCAGATAGCCTTTGGGTTGGTCTTTGAGCGCCGCTTTGACCAGCTTGGCGCCATCCATGTTGCGCGCCACCAGCAGAATGCGGGTTTGCTCGTTCAGGGTGTAGGGCTGATCGTATTGGTCGTTCAGCGTCCAGGGCGTCAACGACTCACCGATGTCAGCTGCCTGGGCCAGCATGGAGAGCGCGCTTAGCAGCAGCACAAATACAATTTTCACCGTTCAATCCCTCTGTTCATCAATGTTGACTCAGATCGCTAACGGCCGATGGCCATGAGTCGCAGCGCGGCATGTTAGCCCGCAAGCCCGCGCAGTAGAACCTGAGACTCGGTCGTGTTGTCTCTAATGTGTGACAAAGAGTGAGAGCTTGCCTGATGGCTTTGTCGGGCAGTTTTTTTGTGCCTGACTTATCATCGTCGGCGATTCAACGATTAATGGCAGTAATCAGGGTAAAGGCGTTATGACTGACTGGCTTCAACACGATGGCGCAATGGCTGGGCGAATCAGACAGTATGATTGGGCCAGCACGCCGCTTGGCCCGCTGGCTGAGTGGCCGGACGTGTTGAAAACCAGCGTGGCATTGATGTTGGCCTCACATTTTCCGCAGTCAATTGTGTGGGGTGAGGATTTAATCACCCTCTACAACGATGCTTTTGTGCCCATTCTTGGAAGTAAGCCTGAGGCGCTGGGCCGACCGTTCAATGAGGTCTGGAAAGAAGCCTGGAGTGAAATCAGCGCAATTGCCGACGCTGCATTTGCCGGTGAAGCGACGTATATCGAAAACTTCCCGCTGATGATTGAGCGCAGCCAACAGCCTGAGCGGGCGTATTTCACCTTTTGCTACAGCCCGATCCGCGACCCGCATGGCGCGGTCGTCGGCATGCTGGATACGGTGACCGAGACCACTGCCACGGTGTATATGACGCAGCGTCTGGCTGTGCTGGACGGCATTGGCCATGCGGTGGCCAACGCCACAGATGCGCAGGAGATCCTGGCCACGACCATGCAGATGCTGGCGCAGCATTTACACGTCACGCACTGTGCGTATGCCGAAATGGAAGCGGACCAGGATGCTTTCTTTATTCGCGACAACTGGCTGTCAGAGGGCGCCACAACCATCGTCGGCCAGTACAGTCTGGCTGATTTTGGTCAGCAGGCCGCCTCTCAATTGCAGGCGGGCAAACCGCTGGTCATCAATGACGTGGTGAAAGAGTTTCCGGCGCAAGATGCTGCCAGTTTTACCGCGCTGGGCGTGAAAGCGACGATCTGTTTGCCTTTAATCAAGGGTGGGCGCTTAACCGCTTTAATGGCCATTCATGATCGGTCACCCCGTCAGTGGTCAGCCTATGAATTGGCGTTGTTGCGTGAAGTGACGGAGCGTTCGTGGGCGCATATCGAGCGCGCCAGGGCTGACGCTTCGGTGCGCGAGGGTTTGCTTGAGCTGGCGCAGCTCAATACCACGCTGGAGGAGCGGGTGCAGGAGCGCAGCGCGCGTTTGCTCCAGATCGAAGCGGCCCTGCATCAGTCGCAAAAGCTTGAAGCGATCGGTCAGCTCACCGGAGGCGTGGCTCACGACTTCAATAACCTGTTGACGATCATTCGCTCCTCTGTGGATTTTCTACGCATGCCGCACCTCTCGGATGAGCGCCGTGTGCGCTACGTGAATGCGGTGTCTGACACGGTTGAGCGCGCCAGTAAGCTGACCAGTCAGCTATTGGCGTTTGCCCGTCGCCAGCCGCTTAACCCGCAGGTGTTTGATGCCGGTCAGCGTATCCAGAACATCGGCGACATGCTGGACACCATTACCGGCGCGCGGATCAAGGTGGTGGTCGACCTGCCGCAAGGGTCGTGTTGCATCCGCGCGGACGGCAGTCAGTTTGAAACGGCGCTGATCAACATGGCGCTCAACGCGCGTGATGCCATGGCGGGGCAGGGCACGTTGGCGCTTCGTCTCATCGAGCGCGCAGGATTACCGACGATCCGTGGCCATGCAGGCTCCAACGAGCGTTTCGTGGCCATTTCATTGGCAGACACCGGCTGCGGCATGTCGAGCCGGATGCTGAGCCAAATCTTCGAGCCGTTTTTCACCACCAAAGCTGTGGGCAAGGGCACCGGGCTGGGTTTGTCGCAGGTCTTCGGGTTTGCCAAGCAATCGGGCGGCAACGTTGACGTCACGAGCGTGATCGACCAAGGCACGGTCTTTACGCTGTACCTGCCGCAGGCCGATGCAGAGGATCGCAGCGAAAGTGAGCATGAGGCGGGCGCACCTGCCTTGTTGATGCATCCTGAAAACAAACCCCGGGTGTTGATTGTTGAAGACAACCTGGAAGTGGGGCATTTCGCGAGCCAGATCTTGCAGGATCTTGGTTACGAGACGGCTTGGGCCACCCATGCCGAAGAGGCTTTGCGCATGGTAGGGCCTGATGCGATGACATTTGATGCAGTGTTTTCTGATGTGGTGATGCCCGGCATGACGGGTGTGGCGATGGCCAAGGAGCTGCGCAAGCGGCGACCGGATCTGCCGATCATTTTGGCGTCCGGTTACAGCGAAGAGCTGGCGCTGAGTGGCTACGAGGGCTTCGAGTTTTTGCCTAAACCCTACTCAATCGAACAAATTTCACGGCTTTTAGAAAAGATAACCTTCAAAGGCTGATTCCATTTTTATCGGCGCCCCAGATGTACGAAAAGTACTTCAAACTTGTAATCCCTATCTTCATCCGTTATAGCTAAAAAGGAATCCATAACCCAATAAGAGGCTAACCAAGCCCGATGCATGAGACCACACGTATCTTTGACTCTCCAGGCCTTCATCCTGCGCAACGCAGCGATGGAACAAGGCCCTCCCGTCATTCGGCGCTGCCTGTGTTAGTGACCACTTTTTGTCACTCGCTGGCCACGCGTTTTCACCTGCCACCTACTTCGTTGCGTGACGCCCTTGTAACAGGCAAACGCTGCCGCGCGGTGCCTCCACCTTCAGTTTGATCGCCTGAATTTTTACCCTGCCAGCGCCATTTTTACGGGGCTCGCATCAGGGGTTTGCGTTGTTCAGTGTTCAATCTGTTGAGGGAATTCGATGTCTATTCGTGTCGCAATCATTGGGGCCGGCCCTGCCGGACTGGCGCAGCTGCGTGCCTTTCAATCCGCCCATGAGCAAGGCGCACCCATGCCGCATGTGGTGTGTTTTGAAAAACAGGCCGATTGGGGTGGCATGTGGAATTACACGTGGCGCACCGGGGTGGATGAGCATGGCGAGCCGGTGCACGGCAGCATGTACCGCTACCTGTGGTCCAACGGCCCCAAGGAGTGTTTAGAGTTTGCGGATTACAGTTTTGATGAGCATTTTGGGCGCCCAATTTCTTCATATCCACCTCGCGAAGTGCTATGGGACTACATTCAAGGGCGCGTCAAAAAGGCGGGTGTGCGTGATTTCATTCGTTTCAAAACGGTGGTCAAAAGCGTCACCTTTGAACCGGCTTCGCGCCAGTTCAGCCTCACGGCGCATGACTATGCCCAAGGTCTGAGCACGACTGAGACGTTCGATTACGTGATTGTCGCCAGTGGCCATTTTTCAACGCCTCAGGTGCCCGAATTTTCTGGTTTTGAGCGTTTTTCGGGGCGCATTCTGCATGCCCACGACTTTCGCGAAGCCACTGAATTCAAGGGCAAGGATTTGCTGATCGTGGGTAGCAGTTACTCGGCTGAAGACATTGGTTCGCAGTGTTACAAATACGGTGCCCGCTCCATCACCAGTACCTACCGTTCGCAGCCTATGGGCTACACATGGCCCAAGGGTTGGGAGGAGCGCCCGTTACTGCGCAAGGTTGAGGGCGACATCGCGTATTTTGCCGACGGGTCAAGCAAGCGGGTGGATGCCATCATCCTGTGCACCGGGTATCAGCACCATTTCAGCTTTTTAGCGGATGAGCTGACGCTGAAAACAGGTAATCGTCTGTGGCCGCTCGGGCTGTACAAGGGAGTGATTTGGGAGCGCAACCCGCAGTTGATTTACCTGGGCATGCAGGACTTGTGGTACAGCTTCAACTTGTTCGACGCGCAGGCCTGGTTTGTGCGCGACTGCATCCTGGGCCGCATCACGTTGCCTGAAAAAACCGAGATGCAGGCTGACAGTGCGCGCTGGCGTGAGGTTGAAGAGGGGCTGCAATCCACCGCGTCGATGTACGAGTTTCAAGGTGAGTACATCAGGCACTTGATTGAGCACACGGACTATCCCGCCTTTGATATCGACGCCGTAAATCAGATATTCCTCAAATGGAAGGCTGACAAGAAGCGGGACATCATGGGCTATCGCGATAAATCCTACCGCTCTGTCATGACGGGTACGGCAGCAGTGCCGCATCACACGCGCTGGTTACAGGCATTGGATGATTCGATGCAAGAGTACCTGCGCGAAACGTCGGGCAAAGGTGACGTTAATGCGTTGCATCAGCGCTGATTTGAGCGATTGAACGACGCGCCATCTGGCGCCTTGAAGCGCCAGACACGGTTTAACCTTTCTTTTTTTGCAGGCTTTTCAGGCGCGCGGTGGCGCGTTGTACCGCGGCCATTTTTTCAGGCCGCTTCATGCGCCGCCAGGCCCTGATGTCTGCTTTATTGCGCCCGCAGCTGACGCACACATCGCCGCTCAACTGGCACGTGGCCACACACGGGTTTTCAATGTCCTTGGCCACGGCTTATTTTTTCCGATTGGCGCCCTTGCGCGCCATGCGTTGCGGCCAATTACCCGAGTCGGTGCGCTGGCATTCTTCTTCTGAGTCGTAATACACGTAAGTGGCCACATTGCGCACTTTGACATCGGCGTTTTTCAGCGCCTTTTCTGTCAGGTCGACCATGTAGCTGGCGGCGCCATCAGCCAGTGCGAAGTCTTTGTTGTCTTGCGTGTCGAAAACCCACACCACTTTGAAGCCGGCAGGGAAGGTTTCGTAATCGGCCGCGTGGGTCAGCCATACAAACCCTTCGATGTGCTTTTTGGCGGTTTCACAGGCTTTGGTCAGGGCTTTAATCAGGCGCTGTTCAACCTGTGACTGATTACGTTTGTTGGGCGGCATGCAGGTTCCTGTTGGCTGGCGGTGCTTGAAAGCCGGCCATCATACGCAAACATCACGCCCGGTCACGGGAAATAATGCGTTACCACTTGCCCGTGCCGTAGGCGGCCCTGGCGGTCAGCACCACCATGGTTTCGTAATACGCACGGCCATTTTTCTTCGGAATTTTGTACACAGAGCACAGCAGTGCGTTGGAGGTGGGCGGTTTTTGCGCAATGATTTTGCGTTTGCGGCTGTGGTAAGTGTCGAGCGGGGCTTGTGCCATGACGTGGCTCTGGATGCCCACGACTTCATAGGGCAGTTTTTTGTTGACCGGGCCAAAGGGGGCACTTCGCCCACCGATATGGACCAGTGTGACCTTGAAGGCAGCCATACAGGCTTTGTCCAGCTCTGCACTAAGGTTCATCGGTTTGTCGGGGTATTGGGTAAACCCTTTGCGGCTGCCGACCTGTTTGTTTTGCTCGCTTAACTCGACTTCGGGCAAATGCGTTGAATGTACGCCCTGGCCTTCAAGCATGTAGCGCCGTGTAGAGGGAAACACCCAGTTCACGTCTTTGGGGGAGTGGTGCTTCACGTACGCTTTGATGTCGTCCAGTTCATACCAGCGCGACTCTACGAACACTCGGTCTTTTTCGGCGCTCGCCACTGCGCAGGTGGCGACGAACAGCAGGGGTAATACTGCGAAGGGGCCGTTGAGGCGCACAGTTCATTCCTTGAAGAGGGGGAGCAGATTAGTGGCGCAATGCTACCGGTTGCCGGGGGGTTAAAAAAGGCCTTTGCAGACGCGGCAGTTGAACAGTGGGCAGACAGTTTGATGCCGCCCAAGCATCCCGCCCAAGGTCGGGGGCGTGACTGATCAGTCATTGGCGTTGAATCGCGCAGGCAACCCTGCGCCAAATCCCGCTCGCAATCGATTCAGCCGTCACAAAAAACGCGAAAAGATGCGTTTTCGTCTCAAGGGCTACCTGAGGTAGAATGTCGCGGTTTTGAGGCTGGTCACCCCCGGATGGATAGGTTCACGCAGGTTTCTTGGAGGAAACCGCGGGGCGGTCAGATGGCAAGGGAATCGCGAAAAGGTCAGTGGGCGTGAAGGAGCTGGGCGGATTCACTCTGCTGTTGGCCGCGTTCACTGATAGCTGACACACAACATACATGTCACCCAAGTAGCTGAAGCCAATAATTAATAAGAGATCAGCACCCAAGGTACATAAACGTGAGGTCTATAGTGTGCATAGGCCTTTATCGATCTACCCGTTCAAGGCCTGAGGGCTCGATTGCAGGCAGACCCGCCTGTGATGAGTCGAAATCGCTCATGAACCGCGTGCCGGGTAGATGATGTTTTATCTTAGGTACTCCAACATGTTAAAAAAAATGAACAAGGGGCTATTGGGCCTTGCGCTGACCATGGGGCTAACCTCCGTGCACGCAGCCGAGACCAAGCAAGTCGATGTCTTGCTGATCGGCGGCGGCATCATGAGTGCCACATTGGGCGTATGGCTCAATGAACTGGAACCCGGCACCTCGATGGAGATGATTGAGCGTCTCGACGGTGTGGCGCTGGAAAGCTCCAATGGCTGGAACAACGCGGGTACAGGTCACTCGGCGCTGGCTGAACTGAACTACACCCCGGAAGACAAGAACGGCAACGTTGAAATCCCGAAAGCCATTGAAATCAATGAAGCCTTTCAGATTTCCCGTCAGTTCTGGTCCTGGCAGGTCAAGAACGGTGTTCTGAAGAACCCGCGTTCGTTCATCAACTCCACACCGCACATGAGCTTTGTGTGGGGCGATGACAACATCAAGTTCCTGAAGAAGCGCTACGAAGCACTGCAGGCCAGCCCATTGTTCGCCGGTATGCAGTACTCCGAAGACCCGGTTCAGATCAAGAAGTGGGTACCGCTGATGATGGAAGGGCGTGACCCGAACCAGAAAATCGCAGCCACCTGGTCGCCGATCGGCACTGACGTGAACTTCGGCGAAATCACACGCCAGTTCGCCGCTCATTTGCAGGCACAGCCTAACTTTTCGTTGAAGCTGTCGAGCGAAGTCAAAGACATCAAGCGCAACGAAGATGGCAGCTGGCGCGTGGTGTACAAAAACCTTAAAGACGGTACTGAGTCCCAGACCGACGCCAAGTTCGTGTTCATCGGCGCGGGCGGCGGTGCACTGCACTTGCTGCAAAAGTCCGGCATTCCTGAAGCTCAGGAATATGCAGGCTTCCCGGTGGGTGGTTCGTTCCTGGTGACCGATAACCCGACGGTGGCCGAGCAACACTTGGCCAAAGCGTACGGTAAGGCTTCGGTTGGCGCGCCACCGATGTCGGTGCCACACCTGGACACCCGTGTGCTGGATGGCAAGCGCGTGATCCTGTTTGGCCCATTCGCGACTTTCTCGACCAAGTTCTTGAAAGAAGGCTCCTACTTCGACCTGCTGACCAGCACCACCACGCACAACTTCTGGCCAATGACCAAAGTCGGTATCGAACAATACCCGCTGGTTGAGTACCTGGCCGGTCAGCTGATGCTGTCGGACGAAGACCGTTTCAACGCCCTGAAAGAATACTTCCCGAATGCCAAGTCTGAAGACTGGCGCCTGTGGCAAGCCGGCCAGCGCGTACAGATCATCAAGCGTGACGAAGAGAAGGGCGGCGTGCTGAAACTGGGCACCGAGATCGTCAGCGCCAAAGATGGCAGCATTGCCGGCCTGTTGGGCGCTTCGCCTGGTGCATCCACCGCGGCACCGATCATGCTGACCGTGCTGGAAACCGTGTTCAAGGACAAGGTTGCCTCACCTGAGTGGCAAGCCAAGCTGCACCAGATCGTGCCGAGCTACGGCACCAAGCTGAACGGCTCGCCAGAGCGCGTTGCACAGGAATGGGCCTACACGGCCGAAACCCTGCAACTGACACCGCCACCGGCTATTCCGGCGGCAACCGCAGCACCACAAGCACCTGCTCAAGCGCCAGCTACACCTGCGCCAAGCAACCCAGCGGCTGACATGGCCCTGTAAAAAAGCAGCCCCGCCCAACGATGTTGGGCGGGGCTACTGTTTTCGTTACGCCCTCGCTACACCTTCCCTTCTTTTGACCGTGCGCACACTCACTGCGTACCGAACACGGCCGTCCAGTAAATGGCGGCATCACTTTTAGGGTCGACGGCATAGGCCGCACCCAGCTCACGAAATTGCGCGTTCATCAGGTTCGCACAATGGCCGGGGCTGGCCAGCCAACCCTCTACGACCTTGTTCGGGGTGTCTTGCCCGGCGGCAATGTTTTCGCCGATCTGCTGACCGATAAAGCCTGCCAGCTCAGCGCGATCACCGGGTGTGCCGCCATTACGATCCTTGTGATCAAGGTAATTGTTATTGGCCATGTCTCGTGAGTGAGATTGGGCAGCGGTTGCCAGTGTGGCATTCCAGGTTAATGCCGCAGCGGCGGCGAATGCTTGGGTGCCGCATTGACGAGGCTGAGTGCGTGCGGTGTTGATCAGGTCCAGTACCTTTTGCCCTTCGACCTGCCAATCGCCCAGGCGAGCGGTCAGCAATGGGCGCGCCAGCACAATTCTCCATTCCCGCTGATCGCGGCTGATACCGATGTCGACAAATTGCGGGTCGAGCACCACTTTGCAGAAGCTTTCTTGCACGGCTTTCATTGCGGCCTGGGCATCTCTGGGGCCAGACAGGCTGATGGCCTGCACGTTGACCAACGGATACGCCGCGCGGCTCAGGGCTTGTTGCAGGTCGCCAAAACTGTTGGAGGGCAGGATCAGGCGTGGATCAACGGCGAGCGGTGGTAACTCCAGAGACACCTGGCCCGCGCAGTTCTGACTTTGACTGCGATACGTATTGATCAACTCGGCCAGCTGCGACGTTTCACTGGCCATAGCCGGGGCGGCCAGCACCAGCCCCAGAGTGAGTGCTGCCAAACGGGTAAGTGTGAAGTGAACGCGCATGAGCATTGCCTCTGAACGGAATGCGCACATGATGCGGTATGTGGCGTGGGTACAGGCAAGGGGAGATTGGCTTTTATGGCGTCACTGACGCATGAGCCAGCGCTCAGGCGCGATGACACGCGCCTGAGCAGGGAGCAGTTACGCGCGCCCCAGCCGTTCGGCCACGAAAGTGCGGGCTTTGAGCGTCAATAGATCGATCTGGCGATCACGCTTTTTTTCGGCCTCCACCATCGCTTTTTTACCGTTGCGATTGAGCAGGTACGTGTGAATCTGACGCACCTCGGTAGAGCTGTAGACCGCCGACACATCCAGCACGCCCATCAGCCCGTCCGTGCAGTGATCGCGGGTGTTCATCAGCACACGTGGGCCACGGGAGCCTAGTACTTGAAAGCCCATCGCTTCGTATTGCTCCACGTTGCGCACACTGCACGTGAGTTCGGTGTGCGGGTAACGTGCAATGACCTGCTGCACCATGGCTTGCGTGACGGCGGGGGTGCTGGCGGCCATGTAAGCGATACCGCAGGCCTGAGGATCATCCTTGACCGGCAGGTACAGGGCGAAGCCGGTCACGGTATCCGGGGCTTGAGCATCGGTCGCGACGATCAGCTCCACGCTTATCCCTTTAGTGCCGTCCAGCGCTTGCAGGTACAAGTGCACTTCGTAGCCGATGGCGTACTGGTAAAGGTTGTACAGCGGGTTGCTCGGCGTGATTTCCATCATGCTCAGCTCGGTAAGCTGGTCCACGACCCGTTGCAAAATCTGGCTACTGATCGGTTCACTGACCGGCGTATCAAAGTGAGTAAGAAGCGTCATGGGGCCTTTATCTGCGGGGCGTGAAGTGTTGGGGCACGCAGGCTCAGCCAATAGTCATGCAGAGCGCGCACCGCCGGAGCCAGTTCAGCGACCTGTTGTTGGTGAGAAGCGACGTCCAGATCGGCGGGCAGTTCAAAGTTGTCTTGTTCGGCGCAGTCAGAAATGGCGCCCAGTAATTCTGCCTGCGGGGTAGGCAGAGGCGGCCAGCTGGCAACCTGCACCCCGCGCAAGTAGCCGAAACACCATTCTTCGGCCAGGGTTACGGTGTGGCCCTGGTGTTCGGTCTGCTCGCAACGCGGCACAAATGCGTGCGGTTCTTCAGCCAGTTGGCGTGCCAGCGTGTTGATGTGGCGCACGCACAGGTCGAAGAACTGGCGGGCTTCTTCGGGGCTTTCCCAGTCAGGATGCTGTCCGCCCCAGATCGCCGGGAACCACGCCTCGATCTCTACGTGTTTGGGCCCTGAAACCAGAGCCGTGAAATAGCCGTCGAGCTCACTGGGATTGAGGACGCTATGGTCGTTGCCGTGTTTGAGCAGCGTGTTTTCGATAAGCGAGAAGTCGGCAGCGTTCAAGGGTTGAGCTTGCATGGACGGTTTCCTGTGCCGGGCGCGATGGGTTGCGCTTTGAAAGGGCGCGCAGGATGGCGCTTGAGGCAGCGTTAATCCAGTGCGCGTGCCGAATGGCTCAGTCGACTTTAACGATCGAGGCCAATTCGTAATATTTGAACCTGGCTTTGGCCAAGGCTTTTTTGGCTTCCTGCTCAGCATCGAAACGGCTCAGGGATTTTGAGTCGTGAATGAACTGGGTCACTTCGCCATCGTATTCTTTGCTCACGTTCATCGTGACGCGCAATACCGGACCTCTGCGCTTTACAGGCGCGCGCGCAGCCACCTTGGCGGGCTCAGCGTCGGCTTCAGGCAATTGGGGTTCAGGCTTGGATGCAGGGGCAGCAGGGGGTGTGGGTGTATCAAGGCCGAGTGCTCTGCGCATTTCGTCCTCGGTGAATCCGGTGCTCATGGGATGACTCTATTAATGTGAAAGACGGGCTTATATTTCAGCGTTGACACATAGGCAAGTTAAATCTTCCAGCACGAGGCAAATAACGGCTTTTTTGTGAATGAGTATCGAATAGCGATTTAGGTGTCGCGCAGCAAGTCGTGGTCATCGAGCAGTCGATAAGCAATCTCAGGACGTCGTTCCAGGGCACGACGGATGGCCGCGGGGATTGTTTGACGGGTTTTTCGGCACAGCCCGGGTTGATCGGCCAGCCGTATGGCGATGCCGCGCATGGTCCTCACCTCATTAAAGCCGGGCTCCAGGGTCAGCTTAATACCCAGTTGTTCTTGTAAACGGCGGCGTAAGTGTTCGAGTTCATCCAGGCTTTGCACATTTTCCAGACGCTCCAACAACTCTTTTTCAGCCTGCCGGTTGAGCTTGAGAATGCGCAGGTCTGCGCCAACTTCGCCCAGCAACTGTTCGCGCTCGCAGATGCAAACACCCGGTGGGCAAGGTTGGCGGATGGCTAAAGGTGGAGTCATGCCATTGAGCATAGCCAGATTGAGGTGCTTTGCCGAGCGCCTGATTACGCGGCAGCAGTGGCCTGCGGGTCATGGCTCAGGCATCGAAGCCTTCACTCAAAATCCCTGCATACAACTGCCGGTCGATGTTGGCACCGCTTAAAATGACGGCCACGCGTCGACCTTGTTGCTGCGACTGTTCTTTGATCAAGCCCGCCAGCGCTGCTGCTCCGGCGCCTTCTGCCGTGTTGTGGGTGGTTTGATGACAGACGCGTATCGCGTGCGCAATCTCGCGGTCAGACACCCGGATGATTCGCGCTGCGCCGCGAGCAATAATCGCCAACGCTTCAGGCAATGGCTGACGACAGGCCAGGCCGTCGGCGAACGTGTGGGCGGTGTCGGTGCACACCACATGACCTTGCTCGACACTTTGCGCAAATGCATCGGCATGCTGGGACACCACGCCCACTATTTCGGTGTTTAGCCCCAGCAGATCGCGGGTCTGGATCAGCCCGCAAATGCCCGAACCCATGCCGATGGGCACATACACGGTGTGCAAATCGGCCACGGCTTCAAACAGTTCCAGCGCATAGGTGGCGACACCGCGAATCAGGTCAGGGTGAAACGCCGGTACCAGATGAAGTTGATGGCGCTCAGCCAGTGCTGCGGCTTCGGCGCGGGCTTCGTCAAAGTCGTTGCCGAATTCGATCACGTTGGCCCCCAAGGCCCGCATGGCGGCGTTCTTTTCCCGCGAATTACCGTCGGGCACCACGATGCTGATTGCCAGGCCCATGTGCCGCGCCGCCAGTGCCAGGCTTTGCCCGTGATTGCCGCGTGTAGCCGTCACCAGACCGGTCGTGGCGGGTTCGCGCGCCAGTAAACCCTGCACATACAGCAAGCCTCCACGCACTTTGAAGGCGCCGGTCGGGGTGTGATTTTCATGTTTGACCCACACCGCTAAGCCCAACTGCTCAGCCAATAACGGCCAGGCCAGTTGCGGGGTGGGGGCCATGCTTTGGTGAACTGCGTGCGCAGCAAGGCGAAGAGCATTCAAATCAAACATGGCGGGCACCGTTATCGAAGGTTTGACTCGATTCTAGGCACGAAGCATTGTATGGGCCGATCCTTATATTGCATGGCCGACAATAAATGTGGATGCCCACCCTGATTGACCCCCAGCAGCCGCGTTATCTGGCGTTGGTCGATGCAATTACCCAAGCCATAGCCACTGGCGAGTTAGCCCCCGGCGAGCGTTTGCCGCCGCAACGGCGTTTGGCCTGGGCATTGGGCTGGAACCCCAGCACCACCCTGCAAGCCTATCGCGAAGCGGCGCGGCGTCATCTGGTGTCGGGTGAAGTGGGGCGCGGCACCTATGTACTGGCCGGCAGCAAAGAAGCCACGTTGTTCAAATTGCAGCATGCCGACGCTCAGCCCGAACGTCTGGACTTGCGCACCAACGTGCCGGCGATCAATCACGCCAGCGAAGAGGATGCCCACGCGCTGTCATGGCTGCTCGAAACGGGTCAGGCCAAGCGTTTGCAAGGGTATTTGAGCGCTGACGATCTCGTGTTGGCGCGGGCGCAGGGGGCCGCGTGGCTCACCGCGCGCGGCCTGCAACTGCCGGTTGAACACCTCATGTTGTGTACGGGGGCGCAGCAGGGCCTGTTTACGGTGTTGCTGTCGCTGTGTCAGACGGGCGAGCCGGTGTTGGTCGAAGCCTTTACCGCGCCGGGAATAAAAGCGGCGTGTGCGCAATTGCGCTTGCCGATGCACGGCGTACTGCTTGATCAGCAAGGCATCGTCCCGGAGGACTTTGACCGCATGATTCGCGCCACCGGAGCGCGCATTGCCGTACTCACGCCCACGCTGCAAAACCCCACCTCAGCGGTGATGAGTGTTGAGCGCAAACAGGCGATTGCCCGGATTGCCCTGCATCACGGGGTCAGGGTGATTGAAGATGACGTGTACGGTGCACTGACCCTCAGCCCGCCGCTGTGCCACTACCTGGCGCAACAGGGTGTATTGATTAGCAGCTTGTCCAAGACAGTGGGCGCGGGTTTGCGCTTGGGCTGGATCGCGGCCAGCCCCGATGTGCTTGCACGCATTGATCCTCACGCTCAATCGGCGCACTGGGGGCTTTCGTCCATCAATCTGGCGATTGGCTGTCACTGGATCAGCCAAGGCATCGCGCAACAGCGCGTCGCGTGGCAAACCGGCGAAGTCACGCGGCGTTGGCGGTTAGCCAAAAAACTGTTGGGCCCGATGATGGAGCAAACCCATAGCCCATCGCCGCACATCTGGCTCCAGTTGGCAGACGGTGACACACCGCTGGTGCACACGTGGCGTGCGGCAGGAATGGAGGGGGTGCCCGCGCAAGTGTTCGCGGTTAAATCCACCACCGCCAATGCCCTGCGCATCAGCTTGACGGCAGCCCCCAATGCCCAAAGCTTGAGTGTGGCGCTGCATCGCGTGGCTGAACGCTTGAGTGACCGCTGAACAGCAGGGCACGCAGCGGTCGAACACCTTGTGATCTGGCGCATCTGGCACAGCGCGGTCATCGGGTTTACGATCGCTTCGCAATCGAACCTTGCCTTCGGCAACGGCTACGCACGCCGTTGTCACCTTCCCAATTCATCCGTCACAAGGCCCCTATGCGCAGAGAAATCGGTTACTGGCACCGTGAAGGTCGCGAGTTGTTTTATTACCTGGAATTCAAGCCCGACACCGCGCAGTTTTACCTGACCTGCGAGCACACCCCCAGCATCGGCGAAGGCAGCGTGCGCTCGGTATTGCTCAGCGAGGCAAGAGGCGAGCGCTACTACGAAGATGCACTGCTGATCATCAAGGAAGAGTTGTTCAAGCAGTACACGCTTTGACCCAGGCTATTTGAGGGGCGCGGCCCCGGCACGTGTCATACAGCGCTGGCGCCGTTCATCGACCCGTTTGGCAAACCAGGCGGTGGTCAGGTTGCGGGTGATTTTCGGGCTTTGCAGCGTAATGCCCGGCAGCACGGCGCGGGGCAGCGGGGCGCCTTGTTGGCGGTCCGCCAGCGCAAAGACCTGCCGGTACAGAGCGGTATCATTGAACGCCAGGCTGTCGCCTTTCTCCAGTTGACGCCGAATCGCATTGTCATTGAGCCCCAGTTGTTTACCCAGCAGCCGTACGGCCCGCTCAGTCGATCCCACGGCGTAGGACCCCGGAATGGTCAGATCACCATCCAGCGCCAGCGGTAAGCCTGAAACCTGGCTAACCGCAGCCTGAAAGGCGGCATTGCGACTGGCGTACCAGCCCGCATTAAAGTCAGCAAAGCGATACAGCGACTGGGTGTAATCGACGGGGTAACCCAGCAAATGGGCGATGCCGAAGTTCAAACCGCCGCGCCGGGTGAACACTTCGTGACGAATCGACTGTGCCACCGGGTACGGGTATTCCTGCGCGTGTTGCTCGGCAAAGGCGATGCTCACTTGCATCGGTCCGCCTGTGTGCACCGGGTTGAGGCTGCCAAACAGCGTGCTGCCCAGCGGCACCATGCCAATGAAATCATCGAAAATGGCGCTTAACTGGCCTTCGGTACGGGCCGCATCCAGGCGCTGGTTGTAGGTTTTGCCTGTCGGTGAGGTGATGTTCAGCGCGCTGCGCACCAGAAATTCGGGAATGTGCAGTTTGCTGGCGCGGCGGTTGATTTCAGTGCGGGCGATTTTCGCCAGCCCCGGTACGGGCGGATCGGCCTGAAACGTCGACTCCTGTTCGGTAACCGACAGTACCGAGCACAAGTTCTCGTCGGAGGGGGCCAGTGCTTGTGCAACAAAGGCGACCTGGATATCGGCTGCCCACCCCTGACGGTCCGCGACCGTAGACGGCATGAGTTGCACGACTCGCGCCCGCGTTTGTTCAGGCGTCAGGTGGGGGCCTGTCTGCGTGCTCTGGCTGCTACAACCTGCAATAACAGCCAACGACATAAGTGATAAAAAGTGCAGGCCAAATCGATTCACCAAGCGCTATCTCCCTAAAAAACATAAAACCTGCTGCTGCGTGTCAGTCGTCGCGCGTCAGCACTTCGAGCAGTTCGATCTCAAAGGTCAGATCAGAGTTCGGTGTGATATGCGCGCCCATGCTTCTTTCACCATAGGCCAAATGCGCAGGCACCTTCAGCGCACGCTTGCCGCCGACCTGCATGCCCATCAGTCCCAAGTCCCAGCCCTTGATTACGCGCCCCGTACCGATGACGCATTGGAAAGGCTTGCCGCGCGAGTGGGAGGAGTCAAACACCGTGCCGTCTGCGAGCCAGCCGGTGTAATGGGTGGTGATCAGTGCACCTTTAACCACGGTTTTACCGTCGCCCACTGCGAGATCAGTGATGTGTAGTTCTTGGGTCATGCTGTTTTCTCAAAAAGTGGGAAGGGTGTATTGCCGATGTCGTGAGGAGACGCAATCAATACACAAAATGTAACAACTTGGCAGTTCGCCTTCCTTAGCGTGAGCAGGATGGCGTTTTCTCAGACTTGGCGTGCCCCAGCAACCTTTTTTATCGGGCAAAGGTGTGAATCGAGTGAGGGTCAGGGAACTTAACAATGAGTTGCATTGTCATTCGCGCTTTACTCTCAAATGAGACTGGTTATTATTGGCGTCCTGGCAGTGCCGGGAAAAGCTCATCTGCATCAGGCCCATTTAGAGCCTTGCGCATGCGATTCCAGTCTTACGCCTGCTGAGCACACTCCATTGTTAAGGGATCAACTGGACATGTCGTCTCGATTCAAACGCAGTCAAATGTCACTCGCTTTTGTGGCCGCCCTGGCATCACCCACGTTACTCGCCGATGTGCTGGAACGTGATCGCGATGAGGTCCCGGTACAGGCGACTGATTTACCGGTCGATGGCACAAAGCAGGCGTTGGAGCTGGAAGAAACTCGCGTTCTGGGCACCGCCGCCCAAGAGCTCAAGCAAGCCCCTGGTGTGTCCATCATTACCGCCGAAGACATCAAGAAGCGTCCGCCCGCCAATGACCTCTCCGAGATCATGCGCCGTGAGCCGGGCGTCAACCTGACCGGCAACAGCACCAGTGGCAGCCGTGGCAACAATCGCCAGATTGACTTGCGGGGCATGGGCCCTGAAAACACCTTGATCCTGATTGACGGCAAACCGTCGTCGTCGCGCAACGCGGTGCGTTATGGCTGGAGCGGCGACCGCGACACCCGTGGCGAAACCAACTGGGTGCCTGCCGAAGAAGTCGAGCGCATCGAAATCTTGCGTGGTCCAGCCGCTGCACGCTACGGCTCGGGCGCGATGGGCGGGGTGGTCAACATCATCACCAAACGCCCTACCGATAAGCTTAAAGGCTCGTTGACCGCCTACTACCTGGCCCCGGAAGACGACGCTGAAGGTATCAGCAAACGTACCAATTTCAACCTCAGCGGGCCGATCACGGACGATCTGGTGTTTCGCGTCTACGGCGGGATGAACAAAACCGACGCGGATGACGCGGCTATCAACACTGCCGAGCAGGCTTCGCGCGACAGTGTGGTTGCAGGCCGTGAAGGCGTGCGCAACAAAGACATCAATGGCTTGCTCAGCTGGCAGTTCACCCCCGAACAATCGCTGGATCTTGAAGCCAGTTACAGCCGTCAGGGCAACATCTTTGCCGGCGACACCATGCTCAACAGCGGCGGTGATTACGTAAACAGTTTGACCGGTAAAGAAACCAGCATCCTGCAACGCAGCACATTCTCGGCCACTCACAACGGCTCGTTTGACTGGGGATCGACCAAAGCCTCGTTAACCCATGACTTGACCCGTAATGCCCGGCTGAACGAAGGCTTGGCCGGCTATGGTGAAGGTGCGCCGTCTGAGAGTGCGGGCACGTTCGAGTCACGCTTGCGCAACACGCGCGCAACGGGCGAGGTCAACGTGCCGTTGAGCGTGCTGACGGAGCAGGTGCTGACCGTAGGTGGCGAGTACTTGTATGAGTCATTGAATGACCCGGGTTCGTTGCGTCCACAGAGCTGGGATCCGGGCAGCGATGGTACGCCAGGTATTGCGGGGCAGGACCGTACGCAAACCAAAACCACCGCCAACAGTTATGCATTTTATGTGGAAGACAACATTGAGGCCGGTGCCAAAACCATCATCACGCCAGGTGTGCGTTTCGACCATCACAGCGAATTTGGTGGTAACTGGAGTCCAAGCCTCAATGCGTCGCATCAACTTACGGACGAACTGAGCATCAAGGGCGGTATTGCACGCGCCTACAAAACCCCGAACTTGTATCAGTCAAACCCCAACTACCTGTTGTACAGCCGCGGCGCCGGTTGCAGCTCGGTCGAAGTCAATATCGGCGGGTGCTACCTGGTGGGTAACCCGGGCTTGAAACCTGAAATCAGTGTCAATAAAGAAATTGGCCTGGCCTTCGACAAAGGCACATGGCGCACCAGCGGTACTTATTTCCGCAATGACTATCAGAACAAGATCAACGCCAGCAACGAAGCGGCTTACCGTTTGCCCAATGGTCGCCGTGTCTACCAATGGGATAACAGTGGCAAAGCCATCGTTCAGGGGATCGAAGGCAACCTGTTCGTGAATCTGCGTGACGACCTGGACTGGAACACCAACCTGACCTACATGATCGAGAGCAAAGACAAGGAAACCGGCGATCCGTTGAGTATCATTCCCAAGTACACGGTCAACACGACGCTGGACTGGTACGCCACCGAGAAACTGTCGTTTCAGGTCAGCGGGACGTACTACGGCAAACAGGAAGCCCCTAAACGTAATAACCGCGCCAACGAAGAGCTCAACAAATCAGTTCAACAACCGATCGACCCCTACGGTCTTGTGGGGTTGAGCGGGGGCTATGAGTTCAACAAGAATCTCAGCGTGCGGTTGGGCATCAATAACCTGTTCGACAAACAGCTGTACCGCAAAGGCAACTCGGATGAAGCGGGCGCCCAAACCTACAACGAGCCGGGTCGCGCTTACTTTGCATCGGTGACCACCTCGTTCTGATCACCTCAATCGCCTTAGCACTGTGCTTGCGACAGTGCCGGCATTTACAGGCGCGACACCCTTTTACGGGTGCCGCGCCGTTGTCACATCTGGCACTGGCAAAACCGTGGCTGGCGCGCAATGAAGGATTTAAACGATGAAACTCGCAACATCGGCCTGGGTACCCATTGTTTCTCGCACACTGGCAGCACTGGTGGGCGGTTATGTGTTCACCTATGCCTTTACGGCGGCGCTGGCCCGGTTATTACCGCTGGACAACGTGGATGCGTTGATCGTCGCCAGCCTGCTGTCATTCCTCATTTACACCTTTGCCATCCTCTGGGCGTTTGCCGCTAAACGGCAATGGTCGGCGTGGATGGGCGCGGTACTCGCACTACCATTGGCGGTCATCGGGTTTTGGCCGCAACTGCTGGAGCGCCTTGTATGAAACAGACCCTGACTCAATCCATGGCCTGGCTGCACACGTGGGGTGGCCTGATCGTGGGCTGGTTGTTGTTCGTGATTTTCCTGACCGGCAGCCTGGCCGTGTTCGATCAGGAAATTGATAACTGGATGCAACCCGAACTGCCTGCGCATCACTTAAGTGACGAACAAGCAGCCGAACGTGCCTTGGGCTATTTACGTGAGCACAAGCCTGACGCCAAGCAGTGGGGCATCAGCTTGCCCAATGAACGCACGCCCAGCCTGCAAGCCTCGACCGGTGGGCGCCGCGACGGGGTGTCGGTGACGCTGGACCCCAATACCGGCGAGGTGTTGCCGGTGCGTGAAACTGCTGGCGGCTTTTTCTTTTTCTTCTTTCATTTCACCCTGCACATGCCGGGCATGCTCGGGATTTATCTGGTGGGCGCGTTGGCGATGGGCATGCTGGCGGCACTGGTCAGCGGTATCGTGATTCACAAAAAATTCTTTAAGGAGTTCTTCACCTTTCGCCCGGCCAAGGGTCAACGTTCGTGGCTGGACGCTCACAATGCCAGCGCGGTGTTGTTGCTACCGTTCCACTTAATGATTACGTACAGCGGGCTGGCGATTTTCCTGGTGATCTACATGCCCGCGGCGATGGACGCGCTGTTTGATGGCAACCGGGAGGCGTTTTTCAAAGCCCAGGACCGCACGCCACCCGCGCTTGAGGTCAAGCACGCGGCGACGATTGAGCCTGCACCTTTGGTGGCCCTGGGGCCGTTATTGAGCAAGGCCCGTGAGGTGATGGGGCCTTTGAGTAGTGTCAGCATTACTAACCCGGGGCAAAGTAATGCAGAGATTCAGATACGCCCCCTGCTGGGTAACCGCATTGCGTTGGCCAAAGGTCAGGGCATGCGTTTCGACGGGGTCAGCGGTGAGCCGTTGTCCGGCCCGACCGACATGCGTTCCAGCGTGCTCACGCACAAGGTTATTTCCGGTCTGCACTTCGCTCAATTCGGCGGCTACCCGATGCGTTGGCTGTACTTTATTTGCGGCTTGATCAGCAGTGCGATGATCGCCAGCGGGCTGGTGCTGTTCACCGTCAAGCGTCGGCGCAAATACGCCAATGAAAACCAGGTCGCGCAGGTGCTCTATCGCTTGGTCGAGGCCATTAACGTCACGGTCATGGCTGGCTTGAGCCTGGCCTGTATCAGCCTGCTGTGGGGGAATCGTCTGTTACCGGTCAGCCTGGCCGAGCGCAGTGATGCTGAGCTGAATGTGTTTTTTTGCGTGTGGGCATTGAGTCTGGGCCACGCGTTGTTCAGGCCACGCATGCAGGCGTGGCGTGAGCAATTGGGGTTGGCCGGTGTGATGTGCATGACGTTACCGCTGCTGAGCCTGCTCACCGTCAATCAGCCTTGGACATTGCCCAGCCGCCTGGGCGTTGAGCTGGTGGCTGTCGTGTTGGGGGCATTGTTGTTGTGGGCCTGCTGGAAAGTCGCGCAACCGGTTGTTGAGCGCGTGCCGCGCAAAAAGGCGGCTCAATTGGCCGAGGTGAATTGAGATGCTGGCGCATTACTTTGCAGCTTTCGCCTTTGCGTATATGGGCATGCTTGCCTTGTGTCAGGGGCTGGAGCGGCACTACAAGCAAGTGTGGAAAAAAGTCCCTCCTGAGGGGTTGAGGCATCTGTTGCGGGCAGCAGGTTGGTGCAGCCTGGCGCTGAGCTTTTACTTCTGCGGGCTTGCCTGGGGGTGGGCGATGGGACCGGTAGGGTGGTTTGGCATGCTTTCGCTCAGTGGCTTTGGCTTGCTGATGGTGCTGCCTTATCGACCACGTTTGGCCGTTTGGCTGCCTTTGGGCTTTGCGCCGGTGTGGGCAGTGATTGTGACGGTTCTTTGATTATCCACGGCGCCCCGTATTAATAAGGTGGGGCGCCAACTTCATATAACGGTTAAAGCAACAGGCATGCTGCACAAGCAGTGCGGACTGCCGCTGTAGTATGTGTCTGCTGTTTAATGTGTCTTTTATAATAAAACCCCTAATTGGGTATTGTTTCGTTGTGCGTGTTTTTGTTTTGATTCGGCGGTCTAAAAGGACTACGCAGATAAGCGTGTTGTCTGTGCAGTTTTAGGGGAAAGTCTGCTTGAGCTGAAGTTGACCAAGTGTTGGTGTCGGGCTGCTATTGGTGGCCCTTTTTTAGTAATTATTTAACCTGTTCTAATCTGATGTTTATGCAGGACGCGCAGTGGCTATGAAGGTGTCTCTCAGCGGTTTACTGAGGGCAAGTCTTAATAAGGCTGCGTGACTTAAACATAACGATACGGACGGAATTGAATATGGATATTAATGCTGGGCCTGAACAGGCAGAGGCACTGAGTGCTTCGTTTGATGAGCGTCTTCACCCCTCGAATGAGGTAGCCCCCTCGCCAGGCGACGAACAATGGGAGACGGTAAAGGACTTCCAGATCATCGCCGCTGACGGTGGGAATACACTGTATGGTAACGGCCGGCAGCAGATGAAGCTGCGGGTGCTTGTCCGCGTGACCAATGCGCTGAATATGCCAGTTGATCTCGATGAGCAGTCTTTGGCCTCTATTGCATTAGTGGACACCCATACCCACAAACCTTTGGCGTGGAGTGTGGTCAAGTCGGATGATGTTGAAGTCTGGAAGTTTGTGTATGACCCTGATCCCCGCTTCAAGTCGTTCCCTTATCATGGGCCGATCAAGGGGGGGCTGGAGGGCAGTAAATTTTCAGTGCGTGAGTTTTACGTCAGCACCAATGCCTCGTCTTCTATTTCATTATCAGCCTCGATTACACGGCGGGACGGTAAAGTCTTTTACTCGGGGCTAAAAACGGAATTCGGGACAATTACACTGAATGCTCTAGCGCCTGCCGTGTACCAAGGACATCACTTTCACCTCAAATACGTGGCGCAACGGCCCTATCACTCGGCCAATATTGCAAAGCTGGATGTTTATGCACTTCGCATAGTCGCCGACAATCAACGAATTGGCATCGCCAGAATATATGAAGTGTACCCTTCTGCTTTTTTGCGCTTCAGTCGCCACCCGGATTACCTGGGCTATTACACAACAGCGTACTTGAATGCGAGTCCTGATCATTATGGACGGCACATGAGTTTCGAAATGCCACATGCGGTGGCTCAGTATTATGACGTTCCCGGCGAACTGACGTTATTGATGAGCTATGCAAAAACGGGCGGGCGTTCTCAGCTCAGGGAAGAGCATGACCACTGGCGCCTCAATGTGATTGACATGTACGGCAACCTACAAACTATCCGAATTGCGTCCTCTGATGACTCGCCACCCAGGTTAATGGTTCAAGCGTGAGCGGTGATAGATAGACCAGAATTTTAGACACACGGAAGTGATCAATGAAGACATCAAATCAAGGGCCGGGAACGCTGCATTCTGGCGCTTTCAATTTTTCGAGTTTTATTCAAAGCGGTGTCGACCCTCGCACCGGTTCTTATAGTTGCAACCTGGCGTTGAATGAAGTGCTGGGCAATTGTTTGTGTGGGCCGAGCGTCCCGCTAGCACTGGTGTTCAGTGCGTTTAATAGTCGAAATTCGGGATTGGGAACGGGCTGGTCTTTACCATTGAGTTCGTACAACCGGACGACCCACAAACTGTCTTTGTCTTCGGGTACGTGCTACCACGTACACACCCACGGCAATACGGTCAGTCTTTTGGACAAAAAGCTTGATACCGTCAAGGTCCATATCCGTGAAGACACTTGGGTCATTGAGCATAAAAATGGCACGGTTGAAGAACTGACGCGCCCCAGTGAAGAAGATGATGAGTGGCTGCCTTCTAAAATCTTCTCTCCCGAAGGGCGTTATATCTCTTTCTTCTACAGCATTGTTCAGGGGCAACGGTTGCTGCGAGAGCTTCGCGATCAACATCAGTCTTTGTTGCGGTTTGAATATGAAAGCGATAACAACTGGGACAGCCAGCCGGGCCTCACGCTGTGGCCCGACAGTCTGCTTCAGGCGCGAAAGTTTAACTTTGTTATCCGTGATAACTGGCTGCGTCAAATATCACTGACCACGCGCCATGGCAGGGAGGCGGCCCACTGGGTATTTGACTATCAACCCAGCGAAACGGCTGCGCTGCTGATGACGCACGTGCAGACTCCTGCGGGGGCCGTAGAAACACTGAGTTATAACCTTTACGGTCATGCATTGCCGCCCGGTGCTCCCGTAGAAGCGGTGCCGGTGGTGACCTCCTGGCGTATTGCTCCTGGCGCCGGACAACCGGCGGTTGTTCGTGAATATGAGTTTTCCAGGCATAACTATTTTGGTTACGGCGCCGGTTATCTCTGGAGCGACAACGAAGATTACCTTTACCAAAACGCCAGCGACTATGTGTATTCGTCGACTGAAACCATGATTGCAGGGGCACAGTCCACGCGTATTGAGAGGCTTTATAACCGGTTTCACCTGATGATCTCGCAGCAGACAACGATCGGCACAAAGGTTCAACGCACGCTCATTGACTACCACGATGCGCACGGGAAAAGTTTTAACGAACAACCGGCTATTTTCCAACTGCAAAAAAGCCTGTCGGTCACCTACTACGATATGCGCAGCCCGCAAAATGCCCGAACAGAGATCACCCGCACCTCCTACGATTCGTCAGGTAATTTATTGGAAACGCAGAGCCCGACAGGTGGCAGGGAGATCAATACGTATTACGCCGCTGCGGGGGAGACCGGGTGTCCGGCCAGCCCATCCGGGTTTGTGCACTTTCTCAAAAGTAAATCAGTCATACCTTCTCCTGCCTTCAGCGCGGCTCCCAGCACGCGAATAGAGCACACCTACGCGGATCTGCCGTCTCTTCAGGGCAGCAGTAAACGCTTCCTTGTGCTGCTTAGCGATGAGTTATATGAAGTCGGCACGGCTGAGCCGCTCGTGCGCACGACGTACCGGTATGTGACTGATCCGACGCAGACCCAATACGGCAAAGTCAGTGGCAGGACCGACACCGTGGGCGGAGCAGCTACCACCTATACACACACTTACACCCAAGCCCAGGGCTGTCTGCATGTCAGTCAGAGCGTGGAGGCCGGTGGTCATTCATCTATGCAGCAGGCCTGGTATGACGAGTTGAGCGGTCAGGAGGTCAAAGTCTGTGACCACGACCAAAGCCTGCTTGAATCGACCTACGATGGTTTAGGGCGTCTCAAGTGCGAAACCGTGGCATCGCCGACACACCCTGCCTCCCGCCAATACGCCTATCACTTACCGAGCGATGCAGAAGGGGAGGCACGTCACACGATTGTAAATTCGCGTGGTGGGCAGCACACCACCACCTTTGATGGCCTGGGTCGCAAGGTGCATGTAGCGATGCAAGACCTTGACCATCCCGGTACAGAGAAACCCATGCGTGAGGTGTATCGCGCGGTGTACACAGCATCGGGTCAGCTCAGTGAGGAGTTCACGACAGATTGGTTTGAAGGCGTGGCGCACACAGTACGCACTGGGTTCAGTTATGACGATTGGGGCAATGTTTCACAGGTCACAGGCCCGGATGGCACCGTGACTCACGAACTTCATGACCCTGTAACCCGCACCCACACACAATGGATCGAGGGGGCAGGCCAAACCGTCACCGTCAATAATGTTTTCGCCAAGCCCGCGAGTGTTGAGCGTATTGATACGCAAGGCCATTCGCTGGGCAAAACGCTGTTCACCTATGACGGACTGGGCCGGTGCCTGGAAACGCTCAGTCCGCCAGGGCTGCTCAACCAGTTCAGTTACGACGTGTTTGGGCGCCTGACTAAATCGGTATTACCCGACGGCACCGTCATTACACGGCTCTACAGCGCACACAGTATTGGCCCTTACCCCACGCAGATAAAAGCCAATGACTATGTACTGGGCACACGTACTTACGATGCGTTCATGCGCATCAGCAGTACGACCGTCGGCGGGCGAACCGAACGTTTTACTTATGAGCGCGGGCGTGGAGAACCGTCGAGCAAGACCTGCGCCAGCGGGAAAATCATCCACTTCACGCTTGATCCGGTGTGCAAAGGCGAAGTGGCCCGGCGTTCCGTCGAGGGGTATTCGGACTTGACCACGACGTTCAATCGGGCGTCGCCGCATGACGAGTTGCTTCAAGCGTCCAACCCCTATAGCCAGGAAAATTTGTCCTACTTTGCATCGGGCAAACTCAAGAGCAAAGAGCATGTGATCGGGGAGGCGCTATTTGAATCCTCGTACACCTACTCTCTATTGGGTAAGCCGATCAACTTCACCGATATTACGGGGGGCGTCCGTCACTCACGTTATGACGCTTACGGGCGGTTGTCTGAAGTTGAACAAGGACCCGTTAAAAGCGCTTATGGCTACGATGCACGTGGGGCGCTAAAGACCCTGAGCGTCAACGACACTCAAGCAGGGCGAAGATTGGTAACCGAACTTGTACATGATGATTTCGCCCGGGAAATTCGCCGCACGTTCATCTTGGAGCACGATCGTCGGCTAGTCCTTGAGCAAGCGTTTACGGCGCAGGACAAACTCCAGCGGCGAACCTTGAGTGACGGACCCGCGGTGTTGCGCGATGAAACCTATGAGTACGACACCCGAGGGCGCTTGAAGAGATACACCTGCAGCGGTCCGCAAGCCCCGGTCGATCCTCTGGGCAACGTCCTTGTGTCGCAGGACTATGTGTACGACTACCTCGACAACATTCGCTCCTTAACCACCCGATTCGAAGACAGTGAGGATGTCACAACGTTTGGTTATGACTACATTGATCGAACCCAACTCAGCCAATTGACCCACAGTCACCCTGATTACAGCTCTTTGGACTGTCGATTTGAATACGATGCCGACGGTCATCAGCTCACTGATGAGCTGGGCCGTGTACTGACGTATGACGCATTGGGTGGCTTGCGTTCGGTGGGCGGCGATTCATTGTCGCCATCGGGCAATCTGGTGGAATACAGCTACAGCCCAATGGACAAAATTCAGAGCATTGTGCCCGGGCAGGGAGTGGCCAAGGCGTGTTTCTACCACGAAGACTCACTGGCCAATGAGGTTCAGGGAGAGCAGACGTGCAGTTATTTCCAGCAGGGGAGCCATGCGATGGCTCAGGTGACAGCACACGATTGTACGTTGCTGGGCACCGATAGCCAGGGCAGTGTCTTGCACGCACTTTCCAATCACGGCGATGCGCACTTGGCCTACGCCCCTTATGGCAACCGGCCGCTGGATGATGGGATGAGTTCATTACTGGGGTTCAATGGCGAGTTACCCGACCCGGTCACCGGTTGTTATCTGCTGGGCAATGGTTACCGTGCTTACAACCCGATACTTATGAGATTTCATTCGCCCGACAGCTTGAGCGTATTTGATGGTGGCGGGCTCAATGCTTATGCGTATTGCCTGGGCGACCCCATAAATTTCAGCGATCCGACCGGCCACCTGACGACGGTGCAAGGGGTGAAGCTCGGGGTCACCATCGGCCTTTTACTGGCCTCCCTGGCACTCACCCTGTTCACGTTTGGTGCGGCGTCTTCCTCTGTCGCACTCTCGCTGACGTCGGTCATCAGCGTCGTTTATGAGGTGGTGTCCACGAGTATTTCGATTGCTTCGGCGGTGCTTGAAGAGTTGGCGCCTGATACAGCCGTGGCTAACGCGTTCTTCTATACCGGCCTGGCTTTTGGCGGTGCATCGGGTGTGAATTGGGCGATAGGGAAAGCCGTCAACAAGGGCCTCAGTGTTGCGCTGGCTAAAACAATTGATCGAGTGGGAAAGGCCGCTACCCACACAACATGGTCGGGGGCGGTCGCGACCAGTGCCGTGCGGCCACTGGCAAACACCAACACGGTTGTGCGGGGTAATGGGGGGCTTAAACATTTGAATAAGCTGCATAAGCAATTGAGCGCAGTTTCACACGCCAAGAGCGGTGTCGATTACGCACGCTATACGTTCACCGCCCTCAAGGCTGCCCATAAGCACTATGGCAATGTGAGTGAGTTTGTAACGAGCCATGAGGCGCCAAGAACCCTGGGTCAGTTGGGCACTTGGTTGAAGGATGCGAGTACCCACTTTTCTGGAGGCAACTTGTCCGGCTCGGATAAAACGCTGCCCCTGGCGGCATTTTTTGAAGACCTTGAAGATCGGGCACATACCATCAGAAACGCTGTTTAACGCCCGTGGATGATGCACGCCAATCCCCTTTTACGGGGGTGGCGTGCACCGTCTGTCAAACGTGAGAAGGTTTTTGCGTGTTGACCCAGCGGTTGGCGATGATGTCCAGGCTGCTGCAAAACGCGAAATACACCAACGCCACAAACAGGAAAATCTCGGTCGGGTGCACCATCACCCGATTACTCACTTGAGTGGCTACAAACGACAGCTCGCCGACGCCGATCACATATGCCAGTGAGGTGTCCTTGATCAATGAGATCCATTGATTGAGGAAGGAGGGCAGCATCATGGGCAGGGCTTGCGGCAGGATAATCAGGCGCAACACCTGCCAACTGCTCAAACCCAGCGCTTTGCCCGCCGCCCACTGGCCAGCCGGCAACGCACTGATACCGGCATAGACCGAGTGCGCCAGGTACGCGCCGCCGATCAACGACAGCGCACACACCACCGTGGCCAGCGCAGGCACATCGACCTTGAACACAATGGGCAGCAGAAAGTAGCTCCAGAAAATCAGCATCACTACCGGGATCGCGCGCAGAAACCCCAGTACGCCCAGCAACACCCAGCGCCCCCAGCCGCGCATCATCACCAGTGCTACACCCAGCACCAGCCCTAACAGCGCAGAAATAATGCCTGACAGCGCACTCAACACCAGCGTGAGAGCGGCACCGCCCAGCGGGCCATCGGGGTAAGCCCCGAGCAAAAAGTACGACAGATTGTCGCTAATGACCGAGAAGTCCATGACTTACACCACTCCCTGCTTGTACCACTTGCTGCGGGCGACCATTTGGCCGATCACTTCGATCAACGCAATGCTCGCCACATACAAGAGGGTGGCAAAACCAAACGCTTGAAACGTTTTGAAGGTTTCAGTCTCGACCTGGCGCGAGGCATAAGACAATTCGGCCAAGCCAATTGCCATGGTCAGTGATGAGTTTTTCAGTGCATTCATGTATTGCCCCAACAAAGGCCCCAGCGCGGTGCGCAGAGCCTGTGGGAATACGATGTAACGCCACACTTGCGTGCCGGTCAAACCCAGGGCCAGCCCGGCAGCCCGCTGCTCGATGCGCACTGAACTGACCCCCGCGCGAAACTCCTCGCAGATAAAGGCCGCGGTGTAGAGCATCAACCCCCAGAACCCGGCCAGAAATTCAAACGACGGCCATTCAATCTCAAACAGCCCCACAGACAGGCTGCGCGGCTGGTTGAGCCACATCACCAGGCCTTCGGGCAGCATTGCGGTGACGCCGAAATACCAGAAAAACAACTGCACCAGCAGCGGTGTGTTGCGAAACAGCGAGAGATAAGCACGGGCCGGCCATGACCACAGCCGTGAAGGCGAAAGGCGCGCCAGGCACAACAAAAACCCAAGGCCGGTGGCGACGATACAGGTGAGCAGTGAAAGGATCAGCGTCAGCACGAAGCCATCAAGCAGCCAATGCAGGTAATGCGGGGCAAGCAGTTCACCGAACATAAACAACGTCCATCCAGAAACAAACAAACCCGTCCGGTTGACCGTGACGGGCTTAACGATACAGCGCGCAGGTTTTAGCTCTTGTCGCCGATCTTGTACAGACGGGTCAGCGGGGTTTTGGTGGTTGGGCCAAACCAGGCGTCATAAATGGTTTGCGCCTGACCTTTGCCTTCCAGTTCAACCAGGGTTTCGTTGACCACGTTGGTCAACGCCGTTTCGCCTTTGGGGATGCCCACGCCAATCAGGTCGTTGGAAATGGTGAAGGGCGGGACTTCGTATTTGTCCTTGTCCGGCACGTTGGCCAGTAAGCCGATGAGTTTGGGACCGTCCTGGGTAATGGCTTGCACGTTGCCGTTGCGCAGCGCAGTGAACGCGAACGGGGTGTCATCGTAAGCCACCACTTTTGCGCCGGGGTACTTGGCCCGCAGCACGCCTTCGTTGACCGTGCCTTTGTCGACACCTACGCGCCAGGTGTTCAAGTCTTCGGGGGATTTGAGCGTGCCCTTTTTAACGATGAACTGCTGGCCGGACGAAAAATACGGAATGCTGAAGTTCACCTGTTCGGCACGCTCCGGCGTAATGGTGAAGTTGGCCAGCACCAAGTCCACTTTATTAGCCACCAACAGCGGTACACGGTTGGCCGGGTTGGTCGGCTGCAACTGCAACTTCACGCCCAGTTTGTCGGCGATGGCTTTGGCGTAATCGACGTCCAGACCTTCGATTTGCTTGCTTTTAGCATCCACAAAACCGAACGGCGGGTTGCTGTCGAACGACGCCACACGCAGCACACCGGCCTTTTTGATGTCATCCAGACGATCAGCATGGGCCAGGCCAGACAGTACAGCCAGGGTCAGAGCGGTGAGGGCAGTGATTTTCTTCATTTCGTTCTCATCATGAGTTGGAATCGTTATGAGGAGAGTGTTACAGGAAATTTATCTTTTAAAAAAGAATATAAAACGATTTGAATATTCCATTTTTGAATATGAAGGCAGTGAGAAAAGCAAGTGGCAAGCTACAACGATCATGCGGTGCTTAAGACACACCGCATGTCGCAGCCTCCTGCCTCGTCAGCTACAGAGCACCTGTGGGGTAGGAGTCACACCGGTTGCCAATGCCATTGGCTTCAAGCTGCTGGCCTGTAACAGCTCTTGGGTATACGGATGTTGAGGGTGGTTGAAGATCGTCCGCGCATCCCCTTGTTCCACGACTTTGCCGTCCTTGATGACGATCATGTCGTGGGCCAGGGCATGCACCACCGCCAGGTCGTGGCTGATAAACAAGTAGGTCAGGCCGTGGCGCAGTTGCAGGTCGCGCAACAAGTCCACGACTTGTTTTTGCACAGTGCGGTCCAGCGCCGAGGTCGGTTCGTCGAGCAGGATCAGGGCGGGTTCCATTATCAGTGCCCGGGCGATGGAGATGCGTTGGCGCTGGCCCCCCGAAAACTCATGGGGGTAACGGTGACGGCTTTGCGGGTCCAGTCCCACTTCGTGCAATACCCGAATCACCGCCTCTTCGCGCTCCTGGGGCGTGCCGATGTCATGCGCCAGTAAACCTTCGGCGATGATTTGCTGCACCGACATACGCGGGCTGAGGCTGCCAAACGGGTCTTGAAACACCACCTGCATTTGCCGGCGCAACGGGCGCAGCAGGTTCTGGTTCAGCAGGTTGAGCTGCTTGTTGCCAAAACGGATGTCGCCCTCGGAGTCCACCAGCCGCAGGATGGCCTGACCCAGGGTGGATTTGCCCGAACCCGACTCACCGACAATGCCCAGGGTTCTGCCTTTTTTCAGCTCGAAACTGACCCCGTCCACGGCCTTGACGTACTGACGCTCGCGGCTGAACAGCGGCTTGGGCAGCGCAAACCATACCCGCAGGTTGTCGACTTCCAGCAGGTTGTGCCGATAGTCGCTGGGCACTGGCGTGCCACTGGGTTCGGCTTCAATCAGCATGCGGCTGTAAGGGTGCTGCGGTGCACGGAACAGGTCTTCGCACCGGGCTTGCTCAACGATTTGGCCGCCGCGCATCACGCACACGCGCTGGGCTATTTTGCGCACCAGATTCAGGTCGTGGCTGATGAGGAGCAGGGACATGCCCAGGCGCTGTTGCAGGTCGATCAACAGTTCGAGGATTTTTTGCTGCACCGTGACGTCCAGTGCGGTGGTGGGTTCGTCAGCGATCAGCAGTTCAGGTTCATTGGCCAGCGCCATCGCAATCATCACCCGCTGGCGTTGGCCGCCCGACAGTTGGTGCGGGTAAGCTTTCAGGCGTGTTTGCGGGTCGCGGATGCCCACCAGTTGCAGTAACTCCAGGGTGCGTGCCCGTGCCGCGCGGTTTTTCAGGCCCTTGTGGGTGAGCAACACCTCGCTGATTTGCTTTTCAATGGTGTGCAGCGGGTTGAGTGAGGTCATCGGCTCCTGAAAGATCATGGCGATGCGGTTGCCGCGCAGGCCGCGCAGTTGGGCGTCGCTGGCATTCACCAGGTCGATGCCGTCATAGCGGATGCTGCCTTGGGTCTGCACGTCTTTGCCCGGCAGTAAGCGCAGAATCGAGTGTGCGGTCACGGACTTGCCAGAGCCGGATTCACCCACCAGCGCCAGGCATTCGCCACGGCGGATGTCGAGGTTGACCCCGTGCACCACTTCGCGCCCGGCAAAGCCGACGCGCAGATCACGTATTTCAATCAATGTGTTGGTCATCTCAGCTCCGAGGGTCAAATGCATCGCGGCAGGCTTCGCCGATAAACACCAGCAGCGACAAAATCAGCGCCAGGGTGAAGAAGGCCGTGAGCGCCAGCCAGGGCGCTTGCAGGTTGCGTTTGGCCTGGCCAATCATTTCGCCCAGCGAGGCGGTGCCGGGCGGCATGCCAAAGCCCAGGAAGTCCAGTGCGGTGAGGGTGGCGATGGCGCCCGTGAGGATGAACGGCAGGTAGGTGAGGGTTGAGGTCATGGCGTTGGGCAGGATGTGTCGGCGCATCAGGGCACCGTCGGTCAAACCCAGTGCGCGGGCTGCTTTAACGTATTCCAGGTTGCGTCCACGCAAGAACTCGGCGCGCACCACGTCCACCAGTGCCAGCCAACTGAACAGCGCCATGATCCCCAGCAACCACCAGAAGCTCGGCGCCACAAACCCCGACAAAATGATCAGCAAGTACAGCACCGGCAAACCGGCCCACACCTCTTGCACGCGCTGCCCGAAAAGGTCGACCAAGCCGCCGTAAAAACCTTGCAAAGCGCCAGCGGTGATCCCGACCACGGCACTGATGGCGGTCAGGATCAGGGCGAAGAGGATGGAAATCCGCGCCCCGAAAATCACCCGCGCCAGCACATCGCGGGCCTGATCGTCGGTGCCCAGCCAGTTGGTGGCGCTGGGTGGGCTGGGGGCGGGTTCCTTGAGGTCGTAATTGACCGTGTCGTAACTGAACGGGATGGGCGCAAAGAGCATCCAGCCGCCCTGATCAGTGATCAGCTTGCGCACATAGTCGCTGCTGTAATCCGGCTCGAAAGGCAGCTCGCCGCCAAAGTCGGTTTCGACGTAGTTGGCCACTATCGGGAAGTACCAGCTGTCTTTGTAGTGAATCGCCAAAGGTTTGTCGTTGGCCACCAACTCCCCACCCAGGCACAGGATGAAGAGCGCGACAAACAGCCATAACGACCACCAGCCGCGGCGGTTGGCCCTGAAGTGTGCGAGACGGCGCCTGCCAATAGGAGAGAGGGTAAACATCAGGAAGTCCTCGCCGAGAAGTCGATACGGGGGTCGAGCAGGGTGTAGCACAGGTCGCCGATCAGCTTGATCAACAACCCGAACAAGGTGAACAGAAACAGGGTGCCGAACACCACGGGGTAGTCACGCGACACGGCGGCTTCGTAGCTCATGCGCCCGATGCCGTCGAGGTTGAAGATGGTTTCTATCAGCAGTGAACCGGCGAAGAACACCTCGATCAGCGCCTGCGGGATACCGGCGACCACCAGCAGCATGGCGTTGCGCATCACATGGCCGTAAAGCACTCGGCGCTCGGTCAGGCCCTTGGCCCGCGCCGTGACCACGTACTGACGGCTGATTTCGTTGAGAAAGCTGTTTTTCGTGA
Organism: Pseudomonas sp. TWR3-1-1; assembly: GCF_049896545.1. Lineage (NCBI taxonomy): Bacteria > Pseudomonadati > Pseudomonadota > Gammaproteobacteria > Pseudomonadales > Pseudomonadaceae > Pseudomonas > Pseudomonas sp. TWR3-1-1. Next base: position 344,374 of record NZ_JAFCUO010000004.1, on the reverse strand, counting down.
GGATGGTCAGGGTGGCAAAGCCGCCAATCACCAAGGCAGAGACCGGCAGCACCATGTGCCACAGGTAGTCACCGATCTTGGCGAAAAAGCTCAGGTTTTCGAAGCCGTCCGAAACCATGCCCTGCACCGGAAACCAGCTCATGTAGCTGCCGCCCGCGAACACCACGATCAACAGAATCGCAAACAGGAATGCGGGCATGGCGTAGCCAATGATGATCGCGGTGCTGGTCCACACATCGAATGCGCTGCCGTTGTGAATGGCTTTGCGAATGCCCAAGGGGATTGAGATCAGGTAGGTGATCAACGTCGCCCACAACCCGAGTGAAATCGACACCGGGAGCTTTTGCAGGATCAGGTCCGTGACCTTGGCCCCGCGAAAAAAGCTGTTGCCGAAATCCAGTTGCGCGTAGTTCTTGAGCATCAACCACAGGCGTTCGTGCATGGGCTTGTCGAAGCCGTAGTGCTTGGTGATTTCTTCAACCAGCGCCGGGTCCAGGCCGCGGCTGCTGCGGCTGGCGCCACCGCTGCTGGCCGCCATGTCCCGCGCGCCGCCGCCCACGGATGCCCCGCTAAAGCCTTGCAAGCGCGCGATGGCTTGTTCCACCGGGCCACCGGGTGCGGCTTGGACGATCAGAAAGTTGACCACCAGAATGCACAGCAAGGTGGGGATGATCAGCAATAAACGTCGACTCATGTAATGCAACATTTCAATGGCCCTCCGACGACGTACTGGCGGCGCTCAAGGCGGCGTTGGTTTGCGCGGTTGTGCTGACTTGCCACCAGGTGTCCAGCCCTTCGTCATACATCGGCTCCTGTGCCGGACGGGCGAAGCGGTTTTGGTACACGGTGGGGGTGCCGACTGAGTAGTAGTTGGGAATCATGTAGTAGCCCCACTGCAAGACCCGATCCAGCGCCCGGGCGTAATGCACCATCTCTGCGCGGCTGTTGGCCTGCACCAAGCCGTCGAGCAGGGTGTCTACGGCCGGGTCGCGCAGCACAAAGGCGTTTGAGGCGCCGACCTGGGTGGCGCTGCGCGAGCCATACATGTCGTACATCTCGCGGCCTGGCGAGACGATGGGCTGGCCACTGCGCGGAAAGCCCACCACGATCATGTCGTAGTCACGCGCGTTGAGGCGGTTGATGTACTGCGCCGAGTCGATCTTGCGAATGTCCATCGTGATGCCGATCTGCGCCAGGGTGCGCTTGTACGGCAAAATCATGCGGTCAAAGCCGCCTTGGCCATCGAGGAAAGTGAAGCGCAGCGGTTCGCCCTCAGCGTTCACCAGCGTGTTGTTTTTGGCCGTCCAGCCCGCTTCTTTGAGCAGCGCCAGCGCTTGCAGTTGTTTGTCGCGGATGTAACCGCTGCCATCGGTTTTGGGGGCCTGATAGACCTGCGTAAAGACCTCATCCGGGATTTTTCCGCGCAGCGGTTCAAGGATCTCCCGTTCGCGGGCATCGGGCAGGGCGGTGGCGGCCATTTCACTTTTCGGGAAGTAGCTCTGCTGGCGCACGTAGAAGCTGCGCATCATCTGTTTGTTGGTCCACTCAAAGTCCCACAACAGGCTCAGGGCCTGACGCACGCGGCGGTCTTGAAAGAACGGGTTTTGCAGGTTGAACGCAAAGCCTTGGGCGGCCCCCGGTTTGTCTTTGGCGAACACGCCTTTTTGCAGGCGGCCATCGTTGAGCGAAGGGCTGTCATAGCCGATGCTGAAACCGGTGGCCGAGAACTCGCGGTTGTAGTCGAAAGCCCCGGCCTTGAGCAGTTCACGCGCCACATCGGTGTCGCCGTAAAAATTCACGGTCAGGCGGTCGAAGTTGTACATCCCTTTGCTGACCGGCAGGTTTGCGCCCCACCAGTGCTGATTGCGCTCAAAGGTGATGCTGCGACCAGGGTCAACCTTTGAGACGGCATACGGGCCACTGCCCAGCGGCGGTTCGAAGCCGCCGCCATTGGTAAAGTCGCGGGTCTTCCACCAGTGCTCCGGCAGGATGCGCATGCTGGCCAAATCCAGTGCCAGCGTGCGGTTCTGGTTGCTCTTGAAGTCAAAACGCACTTGCAACGGGCCTTCGATCACGATGTCTTTGACCTCGCCATAGAGCATGCGATAGCTCAGGCTGCCTTGGGTCATCAGCGTGTGGTAAGTGAACGCCACGTCTTGTGCCGTGATAGGGGTGTCGTCAGCGAAACGGGCTTTGGGGTCCAGGTTGAAACGCACCCACAGGCCATCGGGGTCGCGTTCCATGGTTTTGGCCACCAGGCCATACACCGTGTAGGGCTCGTCCAGTGAACGAAAGGCCAGCGGGGCATACACCCACTGATCCACCTGCGCCACGCCGGTGCCTTGGTCGACATAGGGCGTGAGGTAATTGAACTGGCCGATTTCCATCGACGCGCGGCTCAAGGAGCCACCTTTGGGGGCGTTCGGGTTGACGAAGTCGAAGTGCTGGAAACCGGCCGGGTATTTGGGCGCCTCGCCGTAGACCGTCATGGCCTGGCTGGGCGCGGCACTGACGCCGATGCTTACGCACGCGAGTACGGGCACCAACAGCGAGCGGATCAGGGGCAGGAAATATGAAGACATGTGTGGGGTTTCCTTGTACCGCGTGTAGAACCATTGAGTACCGTGAAAAATCCCCACAGCCTTGCGCGTGAACAGGCCGTGGGGTCGCGATTTCGCAGTTAGGCCGACGCAAGCTGGAGGAGGCTTGCGTCGGTGATCACTCAGAAGTGGTAGGTGGCACGGGCGAAGAAAGTACGGCCCATTGGGTCGGCATACCGTGGATCGAAACCACTCTGGAAGTTATAGGCCTGATTGGAGAACGGCGGATTGCGATCGAACATGTTTTTCATGCCCACATCCAGGTCGACGGTTTTGTTGAAGGTGTAGCCCGCAGACAAGTCCCACAGGGTGTAAGAGGCCACTTTGGCATGGGTGCTTGGGTCGTAGTCGTTGTAGCCGCTGGTGAAGCGGTTAACCAACGAGGCACGGTATGGCCCCAGGTTCCAGGTGCCGTTGAGCACATGTTTCCAGCGTGCCACCACCCCGGTGCCTTCAAAGTCACCGACGTTATCGGTGTACGTACCGCCGATCGTGCTCTGGAAGTCATAGCGGGTGACGTAAGTGCCTTGCAGGCCCAGGCCGAATTGGCCGTATGGGGTGTTGGGGAAGCGGTAGTCCATGCTCACGTCAATGCCGCTGGTTTTGACTGCACCCAGGTTGGCGAGGCCGGTTTGCACGTAGTTGAGTGAACCGTCGGGGTTACGCACATAGCGGTCGGCATACAGCGCCGGGTCGTCAAATACGGTGGATTCCGGGAACTCGGCGATCTGGTTGGCGATGTGAATCCACCAGAAGTCCAGGCCCAGCGACAGGTCGCGCACCGGTTGATAGACGAAGCCCAAGGTCACGTTGCGGGCTTTTTCGGGCGAGAGCTGGGTGTTGCCGCCGGTGCGGTTATGGAACTGCTGGCCGCAATCGCGCCCGCTGTTGCCGCCCGGTTGCACCACGCCGCCGGAGCACAGCACCGGGTCGTTGTAGTAACCCTGGGTGTACGTGGTGTATTGCGGGTTGTACAGCTCATACAGCGACGGTGCACGGAACCCTTCGCTGTAAGCGCCACGTACTACCAGCTCTTTGACGGGCTGGTAACGGAACGAGTATTTCGGGTTGGTGGTGCTGCCAAAGTCGCTGTATTTGTCATGCCGTACAGCGGCCGAGAGTTCCAGGCTGTCGAGCACCGGTACGTTCAGTTCGGTGTACACCGCCTTCACGTTACGGTCACCTTTGACGCTGCCGTCCGGGTCAACCCCCAGGCTGCTGACGTCAGCCGCATAAGCTTCGTAGCTCTGGTGGAATTTTTCCTGACGGTATTCACCGCCGATGGCCAGACCGGCAGGGCCTGCGCCGAACCAGTCACCGACCTCGCGGCTCATGCGCCCGTCGATCCCGCTTACACGGCCCACCGAGGAGGAGTATTGGCCGTGGTATTTGTTGGCGTCGATGTAGGCCTGGCCGGCCGACGTTTGCGGGCCGAAGGGGTTGATGATGCCGTCTGCGATGCCGTTGATCATGGCCGCATCACTGACATAACCCCCGGTCAGGCTGGAGATGACCTGATTTTGGTTGTACGAGGCGCCGACGTTGTAATCCCAGCCCTTGACCATGCCATCGAAGCTCAGCACCAGACGCTGACTGGTGTTCTGGTCTTTGGACTGACGACCGCCTGCGGCTGTTTCACGCCAGTTCAGGCCAATCGGCTGGCTGGGGTCGAAGGACGGATCGTTGGTGCCCGGCGTGATGCCGTTGCCGGGGAAGTAAGGCGAAGAGGGGTCCATCGTCAGCCCGGTCAACGGCGCGGGCGCCACCGAGGTGGCGTTGTTGTTGCGGGCCCAGAAGTATTCGAGGTTGACGTTGTCATCGTCGGTGAGCTTGCCGGTGGCCTTGCCGAAGAACGAGGTTTTCTCGGTTTCGGGCAGCAAGTCGATGTAGTCACGGGTGTCGAAGCGGCAGACGCCCTGGCGCAGCACCAGGTTGGCGCCGCTGCAATTGCTGCCGGCCAGCGGGCTGGTATTGATGTTGCCCTGGCTCCAGTTGGCCGGGTAAGAGGTGCCGGAGGTTTGGTCCAGCCCACGGCCCGGCGCGTAGTTGGTGGTAAAGGTGCGGTCTTTACTTTGCAGTGCGCGTTGTTTGTTGTAGCCCACCACGCCCATGACGTTGAAGCGGTCTTTGTCCAGGTCGCCATATCCCCAACTGCCGCTGATGTCGTGGCTGCTGCCGCCACCGCTGGCATCGGCCCCTTCGCCGCCCAGCGAGAGCGTGCCGTCGGTCAGGGATTTTTTGGTGATGAAGTTGATTACGCCGCCAATCGCGTCGGTGCCGTACAAAGCCGAGGCGCCGTCGCGCAACACTTCAACCCGGTCAATGGCTGCAAACGGGATGGTGTTCAAGTCAACTGCCGAGCCGTCGATGGCGTTGTTGCCCAGACGGCGACCGTTGAGCAGCACCAGGGTTTTGTTGGCACCAATGCCGCGCATGTCCGCGAAGGTCGACCCCCCGGTGGCAGAGCCAACGGAGCTGGCCGAGTTGCGGATCGACTGGTTGCCGGTCACGCGTTGCATGATTTCAGCGGTGGTGGTCACGCCTTCATTGCGCAGCTGTTCGGCACGCAGAATGGTGATCGGCACAGCGGTTTCGGCATCGACCCGGCGAATCGCCGAGCCGGTCACTTCCACCCGTTGCAGTTGCGTGGTGGCAGGTGCCGCCACGGCATCTGTGCTGACTGTTGCGGTGCTCACCGCACTGCCAGAATCGTCCGCAGGGGCCGCTTCGGCTGCGTGTAACTGGCCAGCGCTCATCCCCAGAGCAACCAGATACAGCGGCACAAAACGATGGCGTTGCAGGCTCGCAACGAGCGGTTTGAGGGTAAAACCTGAACTCTTCATCTGCATGGTTATTTCCGACTTTTTCAGACGTTTATTGGAATGGCCTTGTGAGCCCTCATGACTCCAGTTGGGTTGTGTCGACCCTGGCAAAACACGTTTTTCAAGCAAGCCGCTCCCCTGCAAGGGCCAAAGAGCCCCTGCGCGGCGTGGGTACTGCGTGGTTACAGCGATTGCACAGTGATCTCTGTAGTCGCTGCCAACGGCGGCGACTACAGGGGCGTTATTTGGCTGTCATCACCGAGATTTTGGTGATCCCCGAACGTTCGATAGACGCCATCGCCTTGGCCACCTGGCCGTAATTGACCCCCTCGTCTGCCTGGAGCTGCACGCGCACGTCGGGGTCCTGGTTTTTGACGTCTTGCAGGCTTTTTTCCAGCAGCTCGGGGGCCACCTCGTTTTTGGCCAGGTAGAACTTGCCGTCCTGATCGACGCTGACCACCACCGGGTCTTTCTTTTGCTGGCTGGCCACCGCGTCGGTCTTGGGCAGGTTGATCTTGATCGCGTTGGTCATCATCGGCGTGGTCACGATGAACACCACCAGCAGTACCAGCATCACGTCCACCAGCGGGGTGACGTTCATTTCACTGAGTACTTCGTCGCTGTCCTGCGTTGAGAAAGACATCAGCTTGCCTCCCGCACCGGGGTGCGCTTGGTGGAAATGGCCTGGCGATCAATGGCGAAGGCGCTGCGTTGGGCGAGGGCGTCGAAGTCATGGGCAAAATCGTCCATGTTGGCCGAAGCCAGTTTCAGGCGACGCAGGAAGAAGTTGTAAATCAACACCGCCGGGACGGCGACCGCGATGCCGACGCCGGTGGCGATCAAGGCATGGCCGATGGGGCCAGCAACGGTTTCAAGGCTGGCCGAGCCTGTAGCGCCGATGGTTTGCAGGGCTTCCATGATTCCCCAAACGGTGCCGAACAAACCGATAAAGGGCGCGGTGCTGCCGATACTGGCGAGGATGGCCTGACCGCTTTCCAGCGCGCGGCGTTCTTTCTGGATTTGCTGGCGCAGGTTGCGCTCCAGACGGTCTGAACGGTTGATGGTGTGGGCCAGCTGTTGGGTCGTGCGCGGGGAGTCATCGACAATCATGGCTTCAAAGCCACTGTTGGCGATGCGCGCCAGTGCGCCGGGGTACTGGCTGGCGTGTTCGGCGGCGGTGAGCAAGTCCGGGGCGGCCCAAAACGCTTTGCTAAACAACTTGTTTTGTTTTTTCTGACGCAAGTACTGCGAAGACTTGATGAGCAATAGTGCCCAGCTCACCACTGAAAACAGCACCAATGCCCACAACACTCCAGGGACAATCATGGAAGACAGAGATTCGTTCATGGCTACACCTCACACGCGACTAAATGAAAGTAAATGTCGGCCCCTGAAGGGTTATGCCGGCAATTTGAAAGCGATGGTCTGGGTTGCAAAACCTTCAATGGGTGTATCCCCACGTTTGGCCGGGACAAACTTCCAGTTGCGCACGGCGGTGACGGCGGCTTCATCCAGCGCTTGCTTGCCGCTGGACTTGGTCACCTCGACCGTCCCGGCGCGGCCGTTGGGCAGCACCTTGATGCGCAACACCACCGTGCCTTCCCAACTGCGGCGCAGGGCCAGCGACGGGTATTCGGGTGGCGGGTTGCCGAGGCTGGCCAGGCCAGACACCGCGGCGGTTTCCTTGACCGGTCCAGGCGCTGCGGCAGGGGCCGCCGGCGCTGTTGGCGCAGTAGGAGCGGCAGGGGCTGGTGGCGCAGGTGGCGCAGGTTTGACCGGCTGTGGTTTTTGCACAGGCTTAGGCTTGACCACCGGCTTGGGCTTTTCGATCGGCTTGGGTTTTTCTACCGGTTTGGGCGGCTCCTTGACCGCGTCTTCATCCTCCTGAGGCACTTCAGGCTCGGGCGGCGGGGGTGGCGGTGGCGGCTCTTCCACAGGCGGTGCAGGAGGGGCCGGGCTGGTAAGCTCGACGGTCATTTCCGGAATTTCGGGCGGGGTGATCACAGGTTCTGCTTTGGCTTGCTGGAACACCCACCAGGCACCGGCATGCAACAGCGCTGCCACGCCGATCAGCAACAACACGCGCGGCGTACTCAACCCGCCGGGCGTTGAGGTGTTGGGCACATGGGGAATATGCGTCCATAGCTGCACACGCTCAGCGTCGAGTGGCGGCGCGGGCCGCGCTTTGTTCTTTACCTCGTCACTCATTAAGAGTCCCTCGACTAAAAGAAGGGCAATAAGGCTCCGTTCGCCCTTGCATGCAGGGACGACAACTGTCTTTGAAACGGTGATCTGCCAATCATGTCGATCCGTGATACTTCACGGATCGACATGACTTAAGGGCTAATGGGATACGACGTCATACAAACTCCTTGGTGCACGCCAACGCCAGTCATGACGCGTTGTTTTTAGAACGTTAAATCCATTTCAATTTATTACTAGCAATGGCTATGCCAACAGTTAAGTTTAAAAAGGCCGGCGCCCCCTTCACTGAACAATGCGCCAGCCTTTTAATAAAAAGTACAGGTGCAAACGTTAGGATCTCTGCACAACCCGCCTCGGTTTAACCCGGTGAACTGCAAAAGACATACACACACTTAATTAGCATTGTTGGACAATCATACGAGCGGCTTAAGTGGAGTTGTTTAATGCACCAAAGTGACCAGTTGCTGTATGAAATGAGTGCACTTTTATGCGCGTGAAAGTTACAGCGTGAGCGTCAATGCACTTAAGAGTGCTCCGGGCATTACATAACGGCTGACCTCGCGGCGTTCATAGGTGCTTGTCGTAGTGAACAACGCCTGTTCTCGGGTCAGGGCCAGCAAGTTGGAACCCAGGATGTTGTACAGCGTGTCATCAAAACGCATGGTTTCGATGGGGGCGACGATCTTGCCGTTCTCGACCCAGAAGGTCGCAAAGCGTGTCATCCCGGTGAGGCGTGCGGCGCTTTGATCCGAGTAGTTCAAGTACCACAGATTACTGATGTACAGCCCCGTGCCGAGTGCGTTCAGCACCTCGTCATCGGGTAAGTCGCCCGGCTCCATGATCAGAGAGGACGGGGTTTCATGGGTGTTTGCGCCATTGCTGGTGAGGCCGTATTCAGCCGCCGAGCGCGAGTTGATCAGTTGCCCGGTGAGCTTGCCGTTCTCAATCAGTGCGACATCTTGGGTCAGGTTGCCTTCACGGCCGAAGCGGGGTTCAAGTCCGGTGGACGGTTGATTGCGAATATTGACCAGCGGTGACAGCTGTTGCACACCGGACTTCAACTGCTGAAGGGCACTTTGGTGGGTGGCGAAGCCTTTGGCCGAGAAGCCGCCGTAGCTCAGCATGCCGATGATTTCATCCAGCGCAGCCGGCGCCAGATAAGCCCGGTATTGACCGGGCGTGAGGCTGATTCGCGGCGTGCGCAAGTGTTCAAGTTTTTCGCGTGCCTGAGCAAACAGAGTGCTTAAAGCCTGCACGTTCCAATCGGGGGCGGCATAGGCGGTTTTCACGGCTTCGCCGCTCACATCAAACAGGCTCCAGTCCAGGGTGTTGCTGCTGCACGCATGCCAACCCAATGCGCCCCACGAGTGGGCAAACCCTCGATACAGCGTGCCGCCCGCATAAATACCGACCATATCCAGGCCTTCGCTGAGGCTGCAAACCTGACGGATAACCTCGCTCACGGGCGGTGTGCGACCAGAGACTACGCGTTCGTCAGTCCATGTGTCGGTATCCAGTAGCAGGTAGGGATCGGCAGGCAACACAGCAAGTGTCGCGCGCAGTTGCTCCAGGGCTTGCGCCAATTGTTGGCAGTCCAGTTGCTCGTCGCCGGTCAGATTCAGGTGATAAGTGCTGTGACGCTCGTCGCGAATCAGTCGCAGGGTCAGCTCTATTTGCAGCACGGGATAAGCCTGACGCACCTTGGCGTGATTGAAGCGCACGAACTGGCTGTCCTCAGCCGAATACCACAGCGTGAAGTGTTCGTCTGCGTGCAGTTGGTGCTTGAGCCACTGTTGCAGGGCCGTGAATGCATGGGCAAATCGGCAATCGTTCATCAGGCCTGGCCTCCGAACACATCTATATGGCTGAACACGCACGCGGGAGACGCGTGCCCGACGGTGACCGCTTGGTTGGGTTCACCCTTGCCGCAATTGGGAGTGCCCATGATTTGATGGGTCGATGCATCGCCCACGGCGCACAAATTGCGCCAGAACTGCGATGAAATACCGCGATAGTTGGGGTTTTTAACCACCCCTTGCAGCTCGCCGTTTTCAATCAATTGGCCCCATTCGCAGCCGAACTGGAACTTGTTGCGGGCATCGTCAATCGACCACGACCGGTTGGTGGCCATCAAAATGCCGTGCTCAATGCCCGCGATCAGCTGCGCCATCGATTGATCGCCAGGCTCGATATTGAGGTTGGCCATGCGATCAATGGGCGCGCGGTTCCAGCTGCAAGCCCGGCTGTTGGCGACACCGGGCAACTCGCTGCGCGCTTGCGACAGCGCACCACCCATAGGCCGCTGCAAAATACCTTCGCTGATCAGGTGTTGTTTTTCAGCTTTCAGGCCTTCGTCGTCATGGCTGTAGCTGACCAGTTCACCGCGCACGGTAGGGTCGAAAGTGACGTTGAGCAGGTCGGAGCCGTAGCGGTAATGACCAAACATGTCGGCGGTGACGAAGCTGGTACCGGCGTAGTTACGCTCATCGCCCAGAATGCGGTCCAGCTCCAGCGGATGACCAATGGATTCATGGATTTGCAGAATCATCTGATCCGGCATGAGCAACACATCACGCTTGCCCGTCGGGGTGTTGGGGGCCAGCAGCAGTTGCAGGGCCTGGTCCGCCACCCGGCGCGCCTCATCAGCCAGCCCTGCGTCGGTCACGATGGCGGCGCTGCCTTGTTGGCCGAGATTAAAACTTCGGCGTTGGCTGTCATGGCCGTCAAATGCCGTTACTTCCAGATGAGGAAACATTTGCTGTTGGGTGCGCTGAATATCATTGCCCCAGCTGTCCAGGTACACCTGCTGTTCGCGCACTACCCGCACCCGGCTTGCCCAATGAACCAGGCGCGGGTCCTCAGGCACGTGGTGCGACACGTCCATGAGCAAGGCCAGCCATTGCGCGGTGTCGGGCAGCGGCTGCTCAAGGTCGGGCGAGCAGTAATGGGCGTGGACACCCGGTGCAGGGGGAGCGCTGTAGTTCAGCAAACCGTGGCCGCGCAGGGCTTTGGCCGTTGCGCGGGCCTGAGCCAGCGCCTGGAGCAGACCTGTGTCGGTGATATCACTGGTGGCGGCAAAGGCTTGTTGACCGTCTTCTTGCACACAAATCATCACCCCGCGTTCGTAGCTGATATGGGGTGGCTCGATGATGTTTCGGGTCACGGCCATGTGGTGGGTGTGCTGCTCCACCAGGCGTAACGACAAAAAATCGGAGGCGTGTGCATAGCGCTGTATGAACTGTCGTAAAGACGACTGTGCGTCAGTCATGAATCTAATGTCCTTGTAGTTAATCACCCTGCGCTACAGAGAAACGCGTAACGAAACCGAGCACGCAGGGCGTCATTGATTAAAGGCCGGCAATAAAAATATCGAGCAAGTCTGGCAATCTAAAAGAGCAAGATGTGCGCCAATAAGTTATGCCTTAGTGCAAGTTTCATGTGGCATGAATCATTAAGAATGAAGTTGCTGTGGTTTTACGCGCTATCGACTGTCGATAGAGCGAGATATAAGAGGGGCGACGTTTAACGTTCATGACTCTTGAGTCACTAAGTTGTCCTGGACTTGATCGTCAGTTTCACTGAGAAGTCCATCCGACTGGCGTTGCCATAATCGGAAATACAAGCCACGGCGTTCAAGGAGTTGCGCGTGGGTGCCGTCTTCAATGATCTGACCTTTGTCCAGTACGACAATACGGTCCAGGTGCGCGATGGTGGACAGGCGATGGGCGACAACCAGCACGGTTTTGTCCGACATGATGTCGTCGAGGCTGCCTTGAATCAGGCTCTCGGTTTCTGAATCGAGGCTTGCCGTGGCTTCGTCGAGCACCATGATCGGTGCGTTTTTCAAGAGTGCGCGGGCGATGGCGATGCGCTGGCGTTGTCCTCCTGACAGTTTGACCCCGCGCTCGCCGATCAACGCGTCATAACCCTCAGGCATTTCTAGGATGAATTCGTGGGCGTGGGCGCGTTTGGCCGCGAGGATGATTTGTGACTCGCTGGCGTGCACGTCGCCATAGCCAATGTTTTCGCGCAGTGAACGGTGAAACAGGCCCGGCTCTTGGGGGATGAGCGCGATATGGGTGTGCAGCGATTGTTGGGTCATGTGTTGAATATCCAGACCATCGACTTCAATCTTGCCGCTCTGTGGATCGTATGAGCGCAGCAGCAGGTTGAGTAACGTCGATTTACCCGAGCCCGAAAACCCGACAATGCCCACACGTTGCCCGGCGCGAATGTCCAGATTGAAGTGTTTGAAAATCGGTTTGTCGGGGCTGTAGCCGAAATTCACATCACGAAAGTGAATCGAGCCTTTCTCGATGCGGGCAGCTTGCGCGCCGTGCTGATCCGGCATTTCGTGGGGTTGCAGCAGCGTATTGATACTGTTTTCGATGTTGCCGATGAACTCGAAGAAATGCATGAACTGCATGCTCAGAAAGCTGCACTGCGCCACGATCATCAAACCCAGTGTGGCGACCATCACCAGTTGCCCGACATCGATTTTGCCCAAGTGCCACAGGTACAAGGCCAAGGCGACCAAACCCACGCGCAACACGATGGACAGGCTGTCTTGCAGCAGGCGGATTTTCTCCTGATAGAAGAAGGAGCGCTGAGCTGCCTGTTTCTCTTCTGTCTGGTAACGGGTCAGGTAATCGAGCTCAAACCCCTGACGGGCGAACAGGCGGATGCTGCTCAAGTTACCCACGGCGTCGACGATTTTGCCGGTGGTCACGCTGCGCGCTTGCGCGTGATTGCCAGCGAGCACCTGGGCTTTGCGCGACAGCACAAACGCCAGCCACGAATAAGCGCCCACCCACAGCAACAAGCCCAGGCCCAGCCACGGTGAGGCCAGGGTCAGCAATACCAGGCTGGTGATCAATACCACCAGAATCGGCAGCATTTCCACCACCAGCGACCAGGTGATTTCCAGCAAACCGATGCTGCCTTCACCGATACGGTGAGCCAGGCTGCCAGCAAAGTGCTCGCTGAAATAACGCGGCGAATGGCGCTGCAAGTAGGCAAAAAGGTCGCGGATAATGCGTATTTTTTGCTGCGGGCGAACCATGATCATGCACAGCGTGGCGCCGCGTGCGAACAGCATTTGCGCTACTGCGAGGGCAAACAGTAAGCCCAGCGCGGGCAGGCTGGCGTGCCACACGTCAGCCTGATCCCAGGCGCCATCGCTGACGGCACCGGTAATTTGGCCGATGGCGTAGGGCATCAGTGTCGCGGTCATGGCAGCCCCAACTTGTAACAGAGCAATGCCCCAATACCAGCCGGGATACAGGCGAATGTAATGCCACACAAAGGCCCACGGCTGTTTGGGTGGAAGGGTGATAGCGTCAACTTCAGACATGACGGGCTGCCTTCTTTTTTTGAGCAAAAGGAATCGCGTTGGCGGCGCGATAAAAGGCGCAGCCAAAAACGGGCTGAGGGTCAGCAAACAGTGAGTGCGTATCGCTGGCGCCCCGGCATAAACGCGGGCGTCAGCGCAGCGTCAGGCTAAGTGTCGGTGCCCGGACACGAATGCCAGACCGGCAGACGCAAGGCGACAAACAGGGCGGGGGCAGGGGGGGTGGTTGAAACTGTGCACACATCCGACATCGTTCATATTCCTTTATAACAGCCGCTTATTGACGTGACTTTTGGCCCGTCATTGCACCGAATGTGGACGGCGTTACCGTCCGTGTTCGCAATGGGTGCGGGTTGCGCACGCGGGAGGGGTCATTCCAGCCGAATAATTGCGAACGCGGATTTACAAGAAAAAAGTGTGCCAGTTTGTGTCAAAGGAAATGTAAAGATGCAACGCGGCTGATCGTTGCCGCGTAGGACGGTTGGCGCCGACCCGCTGTTGCAGTGTTACCCCACGCTGATCAGGCTCTGGCGGCAATGCAGGGTCAGCCGGGCACCACCGCTTTCGCGGTTATCCACCTCCAGGCTGAAACCGTGCAGGTTGACGATGGCAGCCACAATCGACAGGCCAAGGCCAAAGCCGCCATGTTTGTCGTCGCTGCGGTAAAAGCGCTGGAACACCGCCTCACGTTCTGCTTCGGGAATGCCGGGGCCGGTATCGAGCACCTCAATGCGCGGGCTGGCGTCATCGTTGACCGCGCGCAGAATCACTTCACCACCCGGCGGGGTGAATTTGATCGAATTGCTGAGCAAGTTGGCCAGCGCTTCAAATAACAATGCGCGGTCGCCGGTCAGGCCGGGCAGGCTGGCAGGTACGTCCAGCAGCAGCGTCACCTGGCCTTCTTCGGCGAGCGGCAAGTAAAAGTCATACAGCTCTTGCAGCAAGGGCAGTGGGTCTAGTTGCACAAAACCTGAGCGCCGCTGATGGTCTTCCAGTTCTGAAATGCGTAACAACCCGCGAAAGCGCGCCATCAAAGTATCGGTTTCAGCGATCACCTGATCCATTTGCAACGCTTGGGGCGAACCTTCGGGTGCCTGCTGTTGAATGCGGTACAGTTGCGCGCGCAGCCGGGTCAGCGGGGTGCGCAAATCATGCGCGATGTTGTCACACACCCCTTTGACTTCATGCATCAGCCGCTCAATGCGGTCGAGCATGGCGTTGACGATGGCCGCCAGCATGTCCAGCTCGTCACGCCGGTTCGACAGCGGCAAACGATAAGTCAGATCCCCCGCCACGATGGCTTCGGCACTGGCCTGGATGGCTCGGATGCGTTGCAAGGGCCGACGCCTGAGCAAATGCCAGCCCGCGATGCCGGGCAGGATGGTCAGTGACAATCCCCAAAACAAGGCATGCAAAATGATCCGCGTCACCGCGAACAATGAGCCGTTGTCGCGCACCAGCACCAGCCAGCGGCCATCGTTGGTCTGGGTGGCGACGGCGTCGCAGCTGTCTTGCGGCAGGTTGGGATCGTCGGCGTCGATGCAGGTGCGCAGCTCGTGGATCTGGCCATCGAGCGGCAGGTCATCAGGGATGACTTGAATCGGACCGCTGAGGGGGCGGTGTTGCGCATCGAACAGTCCATAGGCATCAACTGTCCGCATGTCGAACGTCAGGCTGGTGGCCAGCGCTTCATCCAGTTGCTCACCTTCAAAGCGCGAGAACAGGTGCTGGCGCTGCATCAAGGAGTGCTTGGCCAGATTGCCGAGGTAGTGCGACACCTCGTAATACAGCACGCCCATCAGGATGCAGCTCCAGGCCACGAACAGAAAACTGTACAGCGCCAGCAAGCGACTGCTGGAAGAGCGCCAGCCCTTAGAGGGGTTCGGCAATGACATAACCCGAGCCTCGAACGGTGCGAATCAGGGGCACCTGGCCCGGCGGATCGATTTTTTTGCGCAGACGGCCAATGTGCACGTCGATCAGGTTGGTGCCGGGGTCAAAGTGATAACCCCACACTTCTTCGAAAATCATCATGCGCGAGAGGATTTGCCCGGTGTTGCGCATCAAAAACTCAAGCAGTTTGTATTCTGTGGGCAGCAGGCTGAGTTGTTGCTCGGCGCGGCTGGCTTCACGGGTGATCAGGTTGAGCTCCAGATCGGCGACGCGCAGGGAGGTTTCGTATTTGTCGGCCGGGCTTTTGCGTCGCAACAACACTTCAACCCTGGCGGCCATTTCGTCGCTGGCGAACGGTTTGGTCAGGTAATCGTCGCCACCGGCCCGCAACCCGCGCACACGTTCGTCGACATCGGACAAGGCGCTGATCATCAAGATCGGGGTGCTGACACCAATGGTGCGCAAGGTGGTGACAATCGCCAACCCGTCCAGCTCGGGAAGCATACGGTCGAGGGTGATCAGGTCGTAATCGCCACTTACAGCGCGCACCAGGCCTTCTCGGCCGTTGTCGACCCAATCGACCTCCAGGCCGTGGCTGCTCAGTTCAGCCACGATTTCTTTCGCCGTTACGGCATCGTCTTCAATGGTCAAAATGCGGGTCATACCGTCACCTGATAAGCCTTCACAGCGGTGAGCACATTTTGCCCACAAAAAGCTGAAACGTTTCTTAATTATTCTTCATGTTCAGCTCCGCGGCAGGTATCTCGTCGCGAGGGTTGACTCGCACAGCGTCTTTAAAGCGGGCGCGTGATCAGCGTCATCTGTGGAATCGGCTTGCGCATCAGGGTGCCTACCACCAACGCGCCGAGTAATCCCAGCCAACCGGCGACCCACAACACCACGCTGAACCCGCTGACAAACGCCTGCGTCGCCAGCGCCTGAACCTGTGGCTGCACAGCATCGGGCAGTTGGCTCAAGGCCCCGGTCATGTCCCCGGCAGCGACTCGCGAGGCAATAAAGTGGGTTTGCCCCACCCATTGCGCCGCGTCCACTTTCAAGCTGGCATGCAGGTTTTGCTCGGTGTGTCCGCCCAGTAACGCCCCCAACACGCCGATCGCCAACACGATGGCGCTGAAGCGCATGGTGGTGCTCATGCCTGACGCCATGCCCACCCGGTCGCGCGGTACGCAGGCCATGATGTTTTTTTGCGTATCGCCATTGAGTAAGCCTGCCCCGGCGCCAGTCACCGCAGTGGTCAGCGCGAAACTCAAATACCCGCCGTGCTCCACCGCCCAGGCGCTCAGCAGGTTGCCGCAGCCCACCAGCGTCAAACCCGCTGCCATCATCGTGGCGGGGCTGTAACGTGAGGCCAGGCGGGCGCCAATGCGCGGGCAAATCAACATGGTCAGGGCAAAGGGCAGCATGCCCAAACCTGACAGGACGGCACTGAATCCCAAGCCGTTTTGCAGGTAGAACGGCAGCAGGGTCATCATCACTTGGGCACAACCGGCGTAGGCGAACATGCCAAGTAACGCGCCGATAAAGCGCGGATGACGGAACAGTTGCAGGTCAATCATCGGGCGCTTTTGCAGGGACTCAACCACCACAAAGACGCCCAGTAGCATCAGCCCGCCGAACATCCGGGCGTAAGTCAGCGGGCTGTTCCAGCCAATGCGGTTGGCTTCAATCAGGCCCCAGATCAGGCACACCAGGCTGGCGCTGAAAGCCAGGCTGCCCCACGGGTCGAGGCGCGCAGACTGCGGGTCACGGGACTCGGCTATCGCATGGCTAACCAGTGCCATGAGCAACAGGCCCACCGGCAGGTTGAGGTAGAAGATCCAGCGCCAACCCAGGTACTGGGTGATCAGGCCGCCCAATGTCGGGGCGGCGGTCATGGCCACCCCCATGCAAGCGCCCCAGAATGCCCAGGCTTTGGCCCGCTCCACCTCGTCATGGAACGCATGACCAATTGAAGCCAGTGCCGAGGTTAGCAGCAGCGCCGCGCCCACGCCTTTTACCGCACGGGCGATGTCCAGCAGCAGCGTGGTCGGTGCCGCCCCGCAGCCGATGGAGGCGAGGATGAAAATGCTTAAGCCCCAGAGCAGGGTCTTTTTGCGACCGAAACGATCGGCAATGCTGCCCGCAGGCAGTAGCAGTGCAGCAAAGGCCAGCATGTAGGCGCTGACCACCCACTCGATATCGACGAAATTGGCGCCTAAATCCTGAGCAATGCTGGGCAGGGTGACGGCGACGATGTTGGTGTCGAGCACGATCAGTGAACACACCCCTGATGCGGCCAGCAGGGTAAGACGTGGGCTGACGGCTTTCATGGCTGTTGCTCCCGGTGGGTGCGGCTCATTGCGTTGCAGGCAATGCACTGCATACGGGCTGGGGCATGCGCCCCGGCTGACTCACTGCACGGCAATAAAACAGGGGATTTGACGGACATGTGAAGGACTCTCTAGTGTGACTGTCGGCACAGGGTATCGCTGTGTAACAGAGTGTTTGTTAGCGAGTGTGCTGGACTTCATTACCTTTGAGCTAATACGGCTATGGATATACGTCATTTCCGCTACTTTCTGGCGGTTGCGCACCAACGCAATTTCACTCGCGCAGCCGAGGTGCTCGGCATCGCGCCGCCGACGTTGAGTCGCCAAGTACAAGACCTTGAAACCGAACTGGGGGTTCGCCTGTTTGTCCGCGAGCAGCGCCAGGTCAGCCTCACGCAAGCCGGGCAGGCCTTATTGCCCGAAGCACAGGCCACGGTGCGCCAATTTGAGCTGGCGCAACGCAACGCCCAGCGTGCAGGGCGAGGCGAGTTGGGGCATATCGAGTTGGGGTATGTGGCGTCGGCGGTGTATTCGGGGGTTTTGCAGCGTCAGGTTCAGGGTTTCAGTCGTGAATGCGCCGACGTGAGCCTTACCGTGCGCGAAGCACTGATGCCCGATTTGCCACTGATGGTGGTCGAAGGTCGTTTCGATGTTGGCTACATACGTTCACCGATGGCGCTGCCAGAAGGTCTGCAAGCCCTGCGCTTGAACGCAGAAGGCTTTGTGCTGGCGCTGGCGGCGGACTCGTGGCTGGCGCGCCTTAAAAGCATCAGCCCCGAACATCTGCAAAACGAGACGTTCGTGCTGCCCGAGCAAATCAGCGGCACCTTGCAAGTGGCCGCGCAAGGTGGCTATGCACCCAGGTTGGGGCCGCAACCCGGCGGGTTGGTCGCGGTCATTGCATTGGTATCGTTGCGCCAGGGCGTGGCGGTGGTGCCAGCGTCCGTGGTGGGGCATATCAGTTTGCCGAGTGTGATTTATCGTCCCATCGACGGCTGTGAAGTGACTTCATGGCTATCCTTGATTCATCGGCGCTTTGAAAAGTCGGCGGTCGTGGCGCGTTACATTGAGCACGCCAAGCACGACTTCCGGGTAAACGAGGCGGCATTAAGCCGCTGATGAGGGATCGATCAAAAAGACCTGATTAGGTACTGGCACATAGCCAATGTCTTTGCGTGCGTTTGCTATGGGAACCAGTACAATCGCGCACTTTTCACCGAGCATGGAAGCAGTTCGGCAAACGCTCACGAGAAGGCCCATGGTTTCTGCAAGTTACTCCCCCGCGTTGGTTTTGATTTCACTGTGTGTCGCCATTTTGGCGTCGTACACGGCCCTTGATCTGGCAGGCCGCATCGCCACGGCCCGTGGTCGTGCCGTTTACCTATGGATGGGTGGCGGCTCGCTGGCGATGGGTTTCGGCATCTGGTCGATGCACTTTATCGGCATGTTGGCGCTGTCCTTGCCCATTGAGCTGGGTTACGACGTGGGCCTGACCCTGTGGTCGTTGCTGGTGGCCATCCTGTCCTCAGGTTTTGCCTTGTGGATGGTCAGCCAGCCGCGTTTGCCGGCGCTGCAATTATTATTTGGCGCCTTGATCATGGGAGCGGGCATCAGCGCCATGCACTACAGCGGCATGGCCGCGTTGCGCATGCAGCCAGGCATCGATTACGACCCGGCACTGTTTGGCTTGTCTTTGGTGATTGCGGTGGGCGCTTCGGCCGCCGCACTGTCGATCGCCTTTCGCTTGCGTCAACAAACGCCTTATGTGCGTCTGGCCAGGGCGGGCGCTTCGGTCATCATGGGGCTGGCGATTGTCGGCATGCACTACACCGGCATGGCGGCTGCGAGTTTTCCTGTGGGCAGTTTTTGCGGTGCGGCGCTCGATGGTTTGAGTGGCAAAGGCCTGGACAACCTGGTGTTGGTCGCCAGCCTGGCGGTGTTGATTATCGCGCTGCTGACGTCGATTTTTGATGCCCGGCTCGATGCGCGGACTGCGGCACTGGCAGACTCGCTGACGCTGGCCAATCAAGAACTGACGCAACTGGCGCTGCACGACAACCTGACCGGGCTGCCCAACCGTATTTTGCTGGCCGACCGTATTGGTCAGGCCATGCGCAAAGTCGCGGAGCAGGGTGGCTGTTTCTCGTTGATGTTTATCGACCTGGATGGTTTTAAACCGGTGAATGATGCGTTCGGCCACCATTTAGGTGATCGCTTGCTGCGTGAAGTTGCGCTGCGCCTGCGTGAGCAGTTGCGCGGGCAAGACACCCTGGCGCGCATTGGCGGCGATGAGTTTGTGCTGCTGGTGCGCTTGAATGAAGCCGATGATGCGCCACAGGTGGCGGCGCGCCAGGTCAGCCTGTTGTCCAGAACGTTTCAAGTGGACGAGCATCAGTTGCAAATCTCCGCGAGCATTGGCATTGCGCTCTACCCCGGCAATGGTGAAAGCGCCGAGGAGTTGTTGATGAACGCCGACGCGGCGATGTACCACGCCAAAGGCGCGGGCAAAAACGGGTACAGCTTTTTTGATGTGTCCATGAACACCAATGCGCGCAAGCAATTGCAACTGCTCCAGGACCTGCGTCATGCCTTGGAGCATCAGCAGTTTTGCCTGCACTATCAGCCCAAATTCGACGCCAGCAATGGCCAGCCGGTGGGGGCCGAAGCGCTGTTGCGCTGGGAGCATCCACAGCAGGGGCTGCTGATGCCGGAGGCGTTTATCGACCTGGCGGAAAAAACCGGGTTGATCATCGCGATAGGCGAATGGGTACTCAACGAAGCGTGCCGACAGATGCGCCTGTGGAGTGATCAGGGTTACAGCCACTGGCGCATGGCGGTGAACCTCTCGGCCTTGCAGTTTTGTCACAAGGGGCTGGTGGACAGCGTGGCGTCGGCGCTGGCGCGTCATCAATTGCCGGCCAACAGCCTGACCCTGGAAATTACCGAAACCACCGCCATGAGCGATGCGGATGCCAGCATGAACGTGCTGCAACAGCTGTCACAGATGGGGGTCGACCTGTCCATTGATGACTTCGGTACGGGTTATTCGAGCTTGATGTACCTCAAGCGCTTGCCGGCCAACGAGCTGAAAATCGACCGTGGTTTTGTGCGCGACCTGGAGCACGACAGTGACGACGCGGCCATCGTCTCGGCCATCGTGGCGCTGGGGCAGGCGCTGGGTTTGCGCATTGTGGCCGAGGGGGTTGAGACCGATACCCAGCAAAGCTTTTTGACCACCCTTGGCTGCGACGCGTTGCAGGGATTCTTGTTGGGCCACCCCAAACCTGCGCAACAGTTCATGGCCGATATCCACCAAGGCCAACAAGCGCTTGTGCAGAAAAACACGGCGCACTGACAAACACCCTGCTGCCAGTTATTCTGCCCGCAGGTTTACACCGTGAATGGGGAACGCGTATTTATGGATAAAGTCATCGTGATCACCGGTGGCAGCCGTGGCATTGGCGCGGCAACAGCACTGTTGGCGGCCCGGCAAGGCTATAAAATCTGCATCAACTACCTGGCTGACGACGCGGCGGCGCACGAGGTGCTGGAGCACGTCCGGGCCTTGGGCGCACAGGCGATCAGCGTGCGCGCCGACGTCAGCAATGAGGACGAAGTCATCAGCCTGTTCCTTCGGGTTGATCAGGAATTGGGGCCGGTGACTGCCCTGGTCAACAATGCCGGGACCGTGGGGCACAAGTCGCGGGTTGAAGAGATGTCCGAGTTCCGCATTCTGCACACCCTTAAAACCAATGTGCTGGGCCCGATCCTGTGTGCCAAGCATGCTGTGCTGCGCATGTCCCCGCGTTACGGCGGGCAGGGCGGCAACATCGTAAACGTCTCGTCGGTGGCGGCGCGCTTGGGCTCGCCGGGTGAGTACGTTGATTACGCCGCGTCCAAAGGGGCGCTGGACACCTTCACCGTGGGCCTGTCCAAAGAGTTGGCGGGTGAAGGGATCAGAGTCAACGCGGTGCGGCCGGGTTACATCTTCACTGACTTTCATGCCTTGAGCGGTGATCCGGGGCGTGTCAGCAAGCTGGAGTCCATCATCCCGATGGGCCGGGGTGGTCGCCCTGAAGAAGTTGCTGAGGCCATTGTGTGGTTGTTATCGGACAAAGCCTCGTATGCCACAGGCACATTCGTCGACATGGGCGGCGGACGCTGAACAGCGCCCAAGCGTTGCTGTGCTTTAGATAGGCTCGCCCTGCCATCCGGCCGCCAGGCCAAGGCGCGGCGGGGCCTTCGCTGCGGCACTGTTGCGGGGGCACGCCGCGACGGGCCCTCCTTGGCCCAGCACGGCTGTCTCGGCATCCCCGCAACAGTAACTGCGCTCAGCCTTCTGTGAGGGGCCTTTGCGTTGTTCGATCTATGAGGGTGGCAGCAGGGAGATATTGAAAAGCTAAAAGCAACCCGGGCGTTGGTCTTGCAATTGAAGTCAATAAGTCGATAATGCGACTTATTACTATTTGAGTCTGGTTGTTTTTTATGAATTGTTCGAGTGGCGGAGTCCCTATGAGCAAAAGCAGCGTTGACCCCATTACCCGTGCGGCTGTTGACTGGATGTTGCTGCTTGAGTCCGGCCACGCATGTCCCTCCCAACGTCAGGTGTTCAAAGCCTGGCTGGCGCAAAACCCGGAACACCTGGCTGTCTGGCAGCGGGTCGCCGATGTTTTAAGTTTTAAATCCCGTCAAACCGCAGACCCTGATCAACTCAAAGAAGTGCGCCGGGTGCTGAGCGCTGGTACTTCGTTCTCGCGCCACAAGGCCATTCAACACGCATGGCTCGCGTTTTTAATCGGTTTGGGGGTTCTGGCCTCGGGCCTGCTGCTCCAGGGCTGATGCCAGGCTGAACGCCAGCGGCAGGCGGGGTAGTAGCGTGGCCTGGTAGGCGTGGTAGAGGTCAGGTTTGCCAGGCCAAATGCGCGCCGAAGGTTGATTGGCTGGGTTCAGTTCGTGATGCCAGCTGCCGTGTTGGCGGTCGATCAGGTGCAGGTCGATGTAGTCCCAAAACTGCGTGTACCACGTTTGATACTGCGCCTCGCCTGTGCGCTGCCACAACGCAGCTGCCGCGGCTGAGGCCTCGGCCAGCGTCCAGTGCAAGCGCTCACGCACCACCGGCCGGTTGTCCTCATCGAGTGTGTAAACAATGCCGCTGCTGCCATCGACATTCCAGCCGTAGCGGCACGCGCTGTGAAACAGCTGGCGGGCATCTTCGAGTAACCATGCGGGCGTCGACAGGCTGCGCTGCGTGCGTGCAGCTTCCAGGTGCAGCAACAGCCGCGCCCACTCAAAGGCATGGCCTGGGGTCTTGCCAAAAGGCCGGAATTGATCGGCCGGGTTATCGCGGTTGTAATCGGGCAAGGGCTGCCAGTTGCCATCAAAGTGCTCAACCGGCAGGTAGTCCGATTGCGCGGCATGTTGATGGATCACCCGTTCTGCAATGCGCAGGGCGCGGTCGAGCCATACGTCTTCATCGAGCACATCGGCCAACGCCAGAAAAGCCTCGGTGGCGTGCATGTTGCTGTTCGCCCCGCGATACGCCTCGCAGTCACTCCAATCGCTGGCAAAGGACTCCAGCAATGCCCCCTCGTCTTCAGACCAAAACGTATCTTCAAGGATTTGGACCGCATCGCCCAGCAGTTCGGCCGACCCTTGCCGACCGGCCATGACCGCCGAACTGAAAGCCAGCGCAACAAAGGCATGCAGGTAGGCTTGTTTGCGGGCAGTACCCGCGTGTGCGGTCGAGGTGGCGAGCCAGCCGCCGTGTTTGGCATCACGCAAAGGCCCGGCCAACGCGGCCAACCCGTGATCGATCAGTTGCACACAATCGGGCAGGCCCTTGAGATGGGCGAGCGCAAAACTGTGCACCATGCGTGCGGTGGTAACGGTGTCTGCGCAAGCATCATCGGCGCGGTGTCCAAAACGGTCCAGACAGGCAAAACCCTGTGGTACTCGCGCAGCTTTGGCGAATTCAATCAGCGTTCGGCCTTGCTCATCAAGCCATTGATGGTGCGCAACAGAAGCCATCGAACCAGCGTGCGTGCGAGTGAGATCAATCATGGGCCACCTGTTTTTTTTGGGCATGATCCAGCGCGTGCAGCCTAAGGGATTGATCATCCGTTGAACAGCTGAAAGGTTTCACTGGTCACCGTGTCACACATGCTGAGGATTCAGCGCAGAGGACAGCTCAGACCTCCGGTCCCCAGCGTTGCGACCAGTCGCTGTCTTGTTTGACGATGTCGCGCAATAGCTCAAGCGCCTGTTGCAGCGCCGCGCAATCACGTTCGCGCGAATACACCAGATAGGTGGGGTAGCTGAATTCTGGCGCTTTGGGCACCCGCTCCAGCGCACCGCTGTTGAGGTAGCTTTGCACCACCCGCGTGCGAAAGTAGCCACTGCCGCCGTTTTCAAGAATGTAGTGCAGCGCCACAGGCCCCAGGTTGAAGCTGAGCACGGCGCGCGCTTTATCGGGCAGTGCAGCATCATGCTGACGCCGAAAGTCTTCGCCCCAATCCACGTACACATAAGGCTCTGGTAAGGCGGGGCGGCGGATTTGAATCAGCTTTTCTTCCAGCAATTGCTCCACCTGCACCCCAGGCCAATACGCGGGCCGGTAAACCAGAGCGGCATCCAGCAAGCCCATTTCCACTTGACGCAACAACTGCTCGCCATCGCGAATTTGCACGCGCACGGCGTGGGAGGTGAGGTGTTGGCGCAGGGCTTTGGTCCAGCTCAGGATCAGCGGGTTGCACAGGCTGACCTCGCCCGCGATATGCAGCACTTGATTGAGCCCTTCGGGGCGCGGCAGATCGCGCCGTGCCGCTTCCCAGGTTTGCAGCAGTTGATTGGCATACACCACAAAGGCTTCGCCTTCGGGGGTTAACCTGGCCCCGGCGCGGTTGCGAATGAACAACGTCACGCCCAGCAGGCTTTCAAGTTTCTGCACCCGTGCCGTGACGGCGGTCTGGGTGACATGCAGGTTCTGGGCTGCGCTGGCAAGGCTGCCGTAGCGAACAATTTCAAGAAAGGTTCGAGCCAGATCCAGGTCCATAGAGGGCCGCCGCAGTGCAAAGGGCGTTCAGTGTAAGTGCAATAGATCGAAAACTCGAAAAATCAGGTGAATCTATTGGCTTATATCAATGCTTATTTTTGCGAATCGTCTAACGTTCGGGGTCTTGGTATTTAAACGCCAAGACCTCTGGCTGCCCAAAAAATCCAGAGGCCCGCATGAAGCGGTGCGGCACCTGCGGGTGTGCCGCACAAGACACATTAAAAGGACAACATAAAAAAATGGATGATTTGAACCGGCAGTACGACATTCAACCTTTAATGCAGGCGGACATGACCATCCTCATCAATGGTCAGGCGGTGAATGCTGCGCAAGGGGAAACCGTACTCAGCGTCTTGAATTCAGTGGGTGTGCGCCAGGTGTCAGCCAACGATCATGGACAGATCAGCGGTGCGTATTGCGGCATGGGCGTGTGCTATTGCTGTTTGGTCAATATTGACGGTCGCCACAAACGTCGCGCCTGTCAGACCGTGGTACACCCCGGCATGAAAGTCGAAACCGGGCACAACCGGGTCGCCGAACAGGAGAAAGTGCTATGAGCCTTAATCCTGTCATCGTTGGGGGTGGCCCGGCGGGTATGTCAGCCGCGATCGAGCTGGCACAGCATGGCGTAGCCAGCACCTTGCTCGAAGAGGCGTCGCGCCTGGGCGGTGTGGTGTATCGCGGCCCGTTGCGCGAAGGCGTTGAGCTGGACTATTTGGGTGAGCGCTATAAAGACGCGCTGCATAAATTGCACGCTGAATTCGCCGAGTTTGGCCATCTGGTCGATGTGCGGCTCAATCATCGCGTGATTGGTGGTCAGGGCGAACAGCGGTTACAAATGCTCGATGCCCATGAACAGGTGCAAGAGATTCAATTCCCGCAACTGTTGTTGTCGGCCGGTTGCCATGAACGCAGCGTGCCTTTTCCGGGCTGGACCACGCCGGGAGTCATCATGCTCGGCGGCCTGCAATTGCAGATCAAAAGTGGTGTAGTCAAGCCTAAAGGCCCGGTACTCATCGCGGGCACTGGGCCTCTGTTGATGCTGGTTGCCTGCCAGTTGCATGCGGCGGGTGTCGAAATAGCCGGTGTTTATGAAGCGTGTGAATTGGGCCGTATCGCCAAAGAAAGCCTGGCGCTGCTTAACCAGCCGCAGTTGTTCCTCGATGGCCTGAGCATGCTGGTGTACCTCAAGCGCCACGGCATCACAGTGCGTTACGGTTGGGGCGTGGTCGAGGCCCGTGGTCAAGGTGAGCTGCAAGAAGTGATTGTTGCGCCGTATTCCAGCACCTGGCAGGCCGACATGAGCAAGGCGCAGCCGGTTGTCGCGCGCACGCTGGCGGTGGGCTACGGGTTTATTCCGCGCACCCAGCTCACCCAGCAAATGGGCCTTGAGCACGCCTATAACGTTGATGGCTATCTGGCTGCAACGGCGAACAGCTGGCAGCAAAGCAGTGACCCGAGTATCCATCTGGCCGGTGATGTCACCGGGTTGCGTGGTGGCGAAGCGGCGATGCTCACAGGGCGTATCGCGGCCCTGTCGATACTGCTGCAGCGCGGGGTCCTGAGTGAAAAACAGGCCCTTGAAGAGCGTCGCGCTTACATGAGTAAACTCAACACCATCGTGCGTTTCCGTGGCGGGATTGACCGCTACACCCAACGCGGCACCCGTCAGATTGACCTGCCTCAGGCCGACACTGTGGTCTGCCGTTGCGAGCACGTGACGCGCGCTGATATCGACGTGGCGCTTAGCCAGGGCGTGCAAGACATGGCCGGGCTGAAAATGCGCACCCGCGTCAGCATGGGCGATTGTCAGGGCCGGATGTGCGTCGGCTATTGCAGCGATCGCTTGCGTGATGCCACCGGGCGCAAGGATGTGGGCTGGTTGCGCCCGCGCTTCCCGCTGGAGCCTGTGCCTTTTTCTGCTTTCACCAATGCCTGCAAGGATGCCTGACATGATCAAGACTTATGACGTTGTAATTGCCGGCGGCGGGGTGATCGGTGCCTCAATCGCCTATCACCTGTCACGCCGCAAAGATTTGAAAATTGCCATGATCGACTGCAAACGCCCTGGCAACGCCAGCCGTGCTTCGGCAGGCGGTTTGTGGGCCATCGGGGAGTCTGTGGGCCTTGGCTGCGGGGTGATTTTCTTTCGCATGATGTCGGCTGAGCGCAAACGCGAAGCCCAGGGCAGCGCAGTGGTGGTGGACTCCAGTACGCCGCACATTCTGCCCGACTGTTTCTTCGACTTTGCCTTGCAGTCCAATGCGCTGTACCCCGGCCTGCATCAAGAACTCAAAGAAAAGCACGGTATGGATTTCAAGTTCGAACGTACGGGCCTCAAGTACGTGATTTACGACGATGAAGACCGCCTGTACGCAGAGCACATCGTGGCCAATATTCCGCATTTGGCCCATGAAGTGCGCTGGCTCGACCAGGCCGCCCTGCGTGAATCCGAACCCAGTGTCAGCCACGATGCCAAGGGTGCGCTGGAGTTTCTGTGCGATCACCAGGTCAGCCCGTTCCGCCTGACGGACGCCTACACCGAAGGTGCACGGCAAAATGGCGTTGACCTGTTCTTCAACACCAACGTCACCGGTGTACTGCGCCAAGGCGCCAAAGTGTTGGGTGTGCGCACTGACAACGAAGGCGTCTTCCACAGTAAAACCCTGATTAACGCGGCAGGCGCATGGGCCGCAGAGCTGAGCGTGATGGCCACCGACTTGAGCATCCCTGTGGCGCCAGTCAAAGGCCAAATCGTGCTTACCGAGCGCATGCCCAAGCTGCTCAACGGCTGCCTGACCACCAGTGATTGTTATCTGGCGCAGAAAGACAACGGTGAAATCCTGATTGGCAGCACCACGGAAGACAAAGGCTTCGACGTCACCACCACCTTCCCGGAAATCAGCGGCCTGGTACAAGGCGCCATGCGTTGCATCCCGCAGTTGAAAGACGTGAACCTCAAGCGCACCTGGGCCGGTTTGCGTCCGGGATCACCGGATGAACTGCCGATCCTGGGCCCCATGAAAGGGGTGGAAGGTTACTTGAATGCGTGCGGTCACTTCCGTACTGGCATCCTGACCTCTGCGATCACCGGCGTCATGCTGGATGCACTGGTGCGCAATGAACCTTTGCCGTTGGACGTGACGCCATTCCTGGCGGATCGCTTTGATTTGCAGCCCGTAGGATTGCCAAAAGTGATGGGCGCGTAAGCACTGCTTTTACGGTAGGAGTTGAGCTTGCCTCGCGAAAGCTAAGTGTCAGTCGGCCTGCAGGTTGAATGCCACATCGTAGCTGCAAGGCAAGCTCGTTTCGGGTTTGTTGTAACAACCTTTGCCCTTGGCGATGACCAACGCTTATACCGTAGTGATCCCGGCCCTTGGTTTAGCTGTACAGACCACTTGCTCAGGGGCGATTTCACGCCACGCGCCATTTAAGTTTTTACACATCGCGATCTTCCCAGGTGGAACCCCGACAGGTGATGAACGCACCTATGGGAGCCTGACCGGAGGATCATGGAAACTCTGACTGACAGGCATAAATTCCCGCCACGTCTGAAAGGGTATCAAGCGAATGTCTACCTTCACGATCCCGTCGATCGCACTCGTCACGCCTCAACTTCCTGCGGTGCCAAGCAAAGAGCAAGCCCGTGGTGTGCAACACAGCCGCTCATCAGTAACCAATCAGACCCTGCCTGTGCAAAACCCCGCGCCATCGCCCGCCAACCCCCAAGAACGTTCAACCAGTGAAACCGGGGTGCCTGCGCAGAGAGTGGGGGGAAATGGCAACTCGTTATCACGGTCTTATTCGCCGCCCCAACTGGATGGCAACACGCACACGATTTATGGATCAAATACGGTTTCACCGCCCGAGGGGAGCTATAGCCTTGATGAGCGAAAGCGGCGTGTCGATGCTTATGCTAATCGGGTAAAAGCGCAGATTGGCAATATAGAGCAGGGGAGCGAGGGTGAAAGAAACGTCAAGTTCCAGAACGCACGCCAGTTCATGGAGCCTTCTGGATTCTTCAGCGCTGGCTTATTGGCTGCGGGGTATGATCCGCATAAAAAAATCACGGTGACGTTCGACGCCTACAGAAAAGAAATAATAGGGAATAAAACAAATCATGTAAGCACTGAAAAGCGAACGTACTTTGCCTGGGAAATTGCAGCCGGCGCGTTGGCACACGACAAAGTTGAGCCGGGTGGCCCGATCAATTTTCAATATATGGGTATTCAGCCCAAAGACCGGAGCAAAGTCGACGCGCTAGAAGTGCTGGGCAAGCAGCTTCAAAATCATTGGGAGAAAGAGGTCGCTACGCCCATGCGCGATGCATCGGGGGAGTTGGCGCAGCGTTCCGGGAAAGCGGATGCCTTTCTTGTAAAGGCCACTTTGCAAAGCCTGGCTAACGACAAAACGGGGTTTGAATCGTTAAGCCCGGCAGGGCAAGCCGCCGTAACACGCACATTGACGCACAACGGTCAGGTCATCATTCCTAATGTGTACGGTTACCCACTGGCCGGGTATGCATTTGTTCCGAATACCCCCTATGACGGCCATTCTGAGCACAGGCCAAATCAGGGGCTGATGATTGATTTACGTAAAGGCAGTGTTCATGAAATCCAGGGCGATGACGGCTTTGCCAAGTGGGCGAAAACACATCGCAATGACCTGCTAAAAAGTTTTAATGCCCGCGATAGACAAGGGGGTAAAGATACGCATTGGCCAAAGGCTGGGGAGGTGCTTGATAACCTGATCGCTGGCAATGATGTGCGTTACGAGGGGTATTTCAATCTTGTCTCGGATCAAGCCATACCGGTGCGGGAAACCTTCAATTACACCCGTTCGCGAAACCGTGATTATGCATTAAAGGAGGGCAGTCTAAACAACGGCCTGGCGTCAGACTATCAAGCCGTGAACACCAAGAACTCAGTATGGTCCGACCAAACACAGGTGTTTGGCAGCTCACAGCAAAGTTGGAAAAGTGTCAAAGAGGCGTGGGGTAACACCTTTGGTTATTTGCCGGTGGTTGGCAACGCCGGCAATATAGTCTTCGGTGTGCATGACGGTATTTATGGCAAAACGGCGGATGATCGAATTCAAGGTAATGCCGCTGCGGTGATTTCGAATCTGCAATTGGCGCATGAACTATTGCCCGGCGCCGTTGAGACGGGATTAGGGGATACCCCTTCACCTAATACGTCTACCGTCAAAGATTACAGTTGGAAACGTAACGAGCAGACGCATGATCTTGAATTACGGCGTGCGCCACAGACGTTAAACACACCGGGTGAAGTGAATGTCCCCGCTCAGGGTGAACCGCCCACCAAAACAACCTCTCACCCAGGGGTCGTCAATAAAAGGGTTGCCACTGAATCTGATATCAACCGGCTGCGTCCCGGCCAAGCGGGGAATATTAGCAGCTATGCAGTGCCTGACGGCGAAAGTTTAATTAAGACGGTTGTGCCGAATGACAAAGGTATTTATCAGCTCAAAAATTCGAGTGGCGCTGACCAGTGGTTCATTCGTCATACCGATAGCAGCGGTGCTTCCAAGGTGTATGAGATCAGGTCCGATTTCAAACTCGGTGACAACCGCGCACAGATTATTGACCCCGTTACTCGTAAACCCGTAATAACGGTCAGTCATACCAACAACGGTGATTGGGTCCGCACTGAGGGGCAAGGGGGAAGTTGGCCTTGGCGCAGGACCACGCCGCCGACTACCCCTGTTGCTGACGAACGACCTGCTTCACCCTTGGCCAGTAAGTTTGAGGTGCAAGGGCTGGACACCACAGGCGCCGAAAAGCTTGATGAATATTTAAAGTTCGATAAAAACGTCAACTATGAGCACGCGGTTAAAAATACGCGACAAGAAAACGGCGTGGTCACGCAAAAGCAATTTCAACTTTCTTGGGAGGTTGCTGACGATAATTACATGATTACGGAGGGGGAAAGAGCCAGGCCGACCGCCTTGGCAGACAGCGACTACTCGGTTAATTTTTTAGCGGATATTGATCGCAATGAATATACGGTCATCAACCGAGAAAAACCTGAGCTCAATATGATGCCTGGCACTCAGATTCAGACGGGGGATGCCATTAAGTTACTAAAACTGCGTCAGTTTGAGGCCGCCATTCCTGATCCGTTAATGCGCGCGCGCATTTCTGAAGTGGCGCATCAAGGTGTGACGGCACACGGACTTAGTTCTATAGGGGGGG
The DNA here is from genome assembly GCF_049896545.1 of Pseudomonas sp. TWR3-1-1. Classification (NCBI taxonomy): domain Bacteria; kingdom Pseudomonadati; phylum Pseudomonadota; class Gammaproteobacteria; order Pseudomonadales; family Pseudomonadaceae; genus Pseudomonas; species Pseudomonas sp. TWR3-1-1. The sequence goes on along the minus strand of NZ_JAFCUO010000004.1, from coordinate 313,909 downwards.
GAGATGTTGGACTGAAAGACGGGCTGCTGGCCAGCGGCAGGGGTTTGAGTTTTACAATTGATTATGACCCTGTAAATAATACAGCCAATGTCAATGTCGTTTCCAAGCTTAAAGTTTTTCACGTCGATGAAAACATACGGGAAATTCCGGGTGTAGACGTTACGATAAAGCGCACTTTTTCCATAAGGGAGAGCAATGAAATCGGCGAGGACAGTAATCCTTATGTCATCGATAAACATGCGCCTTCCACCATCGATTTTTCGCTGACTACGGATGTTTAAAATGGGGCGCTGACAACGCCGAGCATCGTGGATGACGTTCCAGGCGCGAGTATCCATATTTCAGGTGGGTTTAAATGATGCCGTATTGCAGTACAACTACGGCGCGTCAGAACGCGATTGAACGCGTTCTGACGATGGTTTTTTTTGTTGACTCATTAACGCTCGCCTAGCGGTATCCGCTTGTAATGCATCTCGGACAGGATAAAAAACTCCTTGTCCAGCAACGTACGCACATCAACCAGAGGCATTCCCCGTAAGTCGGGGGCCAGCCTTATCCCATAATCCTCAATGTTCTTGATCGTCTGCGCTCCTCGCCAGATCACGTGGTACGCCAGGTAATACACCGACTGGCCAGGGCGCAGCCCAATGTTTCGCTGCGCCAGTTTGTCGATGAGCAATGGCTCATCAAACACATCGACCAAGCCTTGCGTTACACGCTCCAATACGTGCTCCAGGCGCAGCAGCACAGACTGCTTCTCGGTTTCGCTGTACCCGTTCCACCCTACGATTTCGTGATGAAAGCGTTTGCAGCCACGGCATACAAGGTCGCCAAAAACCGTTGAGCATAATCCCACGCAGGGCGTTTTAATTTTCTGGCTACACATAAGCATCAGTTTGTAAGGGGGAAGGGTGAATGATGCAGCGGGCTCAATCCCAGCTCAGTGCGCCGCCCGTTTGGTACTCAATGACCCGTGTCTCGAAGAAGTTCTTCTCTTTCTTCAAGTCCATGATTTCGCTCATCCATGGGAATGGGTTAGTGGTGCCCGGGTACTCTTCTTTCAGGCCGATCTGCGACAGACGGCGGTTAGCGATGAACTTGAGGTAATCCTCCATCATTGCCGCGTTCATGCCCAATACGCCGCGCGGCATGGTGTCACGCGCGTATTCGATTTCCAGCTGAGTGCCTTGCAGGATCATCTGCGACGCTTCTTCCTTCATGTCGGCATCCCACAAGTGCGGGTTTTCGATTTTGATCTGGTTGATCACATCGATGCCGAAGTTCAGGTGCATGGATTCGTCGCGCAGGATGTACTGGAACTGCTCGGCAACGCCAGTCATCTTGTTGCGGCGGCCCATCGACAGGATCTGGGTGAAGCCGCAGTAGAAGAAGATGCCTTCAAGCACGCAGTAATAAGCGATCAGGTTGCGCAGCAGTTCTTTGTCGGTTTCAACAGTGCCGGTTTCGAACTTCGGATCGGAGATCGAACGGGTGTACTTCAATCCCCACGCGGCCTTTTTAGCCACCGACGGGATCTCGTGGTACATGTTGAAAATTTCGCCCTCATCCATGCCCAGCGACTCAATGCAGTATTGATACGCGTGGGTGTGAATAGCCTCTTCAAAGGCCTGGCGCAAAATATATTGGCGGCATTCCGGGTTGGTGATCAGTCGATAGACGGCCAGTACCAAATTGTTGGCCACCAATGAATCGGCCGTAGAGAAGAACCCCAAATTGCGCATGACAATGCGGCGCTCATCATCGGTCAGGCCTTCGGGGTTTTTCCAGAGGGCGATGTCGGCAGTCATGTTGACTTCTTGCGGCATCCAGTGGTTTGCGCAACCGTCCAGGTACTTCTGCCACGCCCAGTCGTACTTGAACGGTACCAACTGGTTCAGGTCGGCGCGGCAATTGATCATGCGTTTTTCATCCACCGCCACCCGTGCCGAAGCGCCCTCCAGCTCAGCCATGCCCTCAGCAATGTCCAGCGAATTCAGGGCCGCCTTGGCCCGAATGATGGCCGGTGTGTCACCTGCGGTGACTTGGCGTGCTTTGGCGGCTTCTTGATCGCCAGCGTTGTTGAGTGCGTCCAGTGCAGCCGGTGCGGGTTGCTCGGCACGCAAATCAAGGTCTTCGTTGTCAGAGCTGTCCCAATTCAACATAGGAGTTTCCTTTCGCAGGAGGCGGGTTTGACCAGGGTGTGTGGTCTTGGACGGGCGTAAAAATGTTCGAGCATTAACAAAAACACACCAGGAGTGAGCTGGCCTCGCGAATTTTCGGCGGCGACCTCTCGCGAGTAATCGCGTTCCTGACGGTTGTGTCGATAGCGTAGCTTGTCAGGCTGAAAACACACTATGTGGTGTTAATTGCTCTTTAGTGACACACCATATAGTCGATGGGGAGGGTGGTCAACCCAGAATGCCTGTTCGTGACCACGCCAGTGCAGTGATCAATCTGATAGCCTTTGGCAACTTTTCTTTCGTGCGGACTCGCCATGGACTATTTCGCAGCGCTGAATGCTTTTGTCGAAGCGGCGCACGCCAACAACTTTTCCAGGGCCGCCGAAAAACTGTCGATCAAAGCCTCAACGGTGTCGCGTTACATCAAGGATCTGGAGCACGATCTGGGCATCGCCTTGTTCAATCGCTCAACCCGTACCTTGCGCTTGACCGAGGGTGGCGAGACGTTCCTGCACCATGCGGTGCGGGTACTGGATGAACTGGAGCAGGCCAAGCACGCGACGGCGTCGCTCAACCAGCACCCGCGTGGCCTGCTGAAACTCAATCTGCCCCCCGCATTCGCCCGGCATCACGTTCTGCCACTCCTCGGTGAGTTCATGGCGCAGCATCCCGAAGTCCGCCTGGAACTGATGCTGGACGATCAACATGTGAACTTGATCAATGCCGGCGTCGATCTGGCCTTGCGCATTGGTGTCTTGCCCGACTCCACCCTCAAAGCGCGCCAGCTGGCCAGTGAACGCACACTGGTCTGTGTCAGTCAGGCGTTCGCCCGACAACACCCGGCCCCTTCAAATCCGCAGGCGCTTGGCGCGGTGTTGTTGAACGGTAATTTGCCCGACGATGTTTTCTTTGTGCCTGCTGACGGTTTTATTCACCCCGTGCAGCGGGTGCAAGTGGCAGGCGGGCTGCGCATCAACGACCTGGAGGCGCAATTGCTGGCGGTTGAGCAGGGCTTGGGGGCGGCCTGTTTACCGGACTGGCTGGTAGCGCACAAGCTGGCCTCGGGCGCTTTGGTGCGTTGGTTGCCTGAATGGCAGGTGCAAGCGACGCAGGTGCCTGCGTCGCTGTGGTTGGTGTACCCACCCAAACGCACGGTGTCGTCGAAGGTGCGTTGTTTCATCGACTTTATGGTCGAGCGTGTCGGCAGCCCCGCGTATTGGCAGTCTTGAGGGGTTAGCTGAAGCGGATATCCAGCGCCCGCAGATACGTTTGCAGACCTGCGTCCTGGATCGGGATCAAAAACGCTTCGCTCTGCGACTCATTGAAGTGCGCATGCCAATAACCCGGCGGCGTGACAAACGCCAGCCCCGGCGCCCAGTCGACTCGCGTCGGATTACGGATCTGGCCGTTTTCATCGATGTCCGTGCCTACCAGCGTGTAGCAACCCGCAGGGCAGTCAATGATGAAGTCCAGCGCAATGGATTGATGGCGGTGTGGTTTTTGCACCGAACCTGCGGGCAAAATCCCGTACATCGCCCATAACACGTGAGTCACCGTGCGGGTTTGAGGAAAATGCCGATTGCCCAGCAAGATACTGATACGGCTGCGATCCTGCGCTCGCGGGTCATCCGCGGCTTCGCGCAGCTTGGCATTGGCGGTGTGAGCGGGATACAGCGTGGCGCTGAACTGTTGTTGTGCAGGAACCACCCCCAAGTAGCGCAGCAGCGGCTCGTCATGTACGTAATAGAACCGCGCATCTTCACTGGCGCTCAGGTGAACCGCTTCTATTCCGGGCATGGCGATAAAACAGCCTTTCTCCCATTCAAAACGCGTGCTGCCCTGCACCAATTGCCCACGCCCGGCGATCACATACACCACCTGAGAGGTCGTGACAGGCGCCAGCGTAAGGCTGTCACCGGCATTCAGACGAATGAAGTTCGCCAGCAACCCCGGCCCGGTTGCGGGCCCCGGACATCCCAGTGCCTCGCTCAAGTCCAGCGGGACCACGCGACTTGGGCCTGTGTCATACAGCGATGAAGGGAAATTTTGATAAGGAATACGGGAAATCAACCCGGCACTGATCGGGTTGGCGGCTTTACTGTACTCAAAGTATTGCGCGTCGTGTTCGGCATCCAGCACATCAAGGTGTTGCAATGGGGCATTCAGGCTACTCATGGAAACCTCTTCTTATAAGTCGCATCACGGCTGCACGGAGTAGCCACTATAAGAGGCGTTCACGCCCGGATTAAAGCCTCAAACGGAACAGCAGTTGTGCCGAAAGAGGTGTCCAGGACAACGCTTTACCCCCCGACAGGCGTTAGGGGGGTAAGTGGTTAAACGTGGACAGTTACCCTGGCTTGTAGGCTGAAACAATCGACATGTGGCCATTGGTTTTCAATGTCTTGATGCAGACAAAACCGGCGTCAATTAAGAGTTGCTCCAGCTCTTGCGCTGAAAACTGTTGGCCTTGGGTGGCGCTTAACATCATCAAGCTGTAGGCAATCGCCGCCAGGTTATCTTTAGCGTCGTTGTATAAAACTTCGTGGAGAAGGATGCGGCCGTTATTGGGCAGTGCATCAAAGCTTTTTCCAATAAGAAACGCTGCTTTTTCAGGCGGCCAGTCATGCAGTACGTTCGAGTAAAAGTGCACGTCCGCAGGCGGAAAAGGGTCATGCCACATATCACCGCTGTGTGTGGTAATGCGCTCTGTGAGTTGATGCTCACTTACGTAGTGTTCACACACCTTACAGATAGCGGCGTAATCGAAAACCACTGCTCGCAAATGAGGCCATTGCGCAAGTGCGCCAATCGCATGCGCCCCGGACCCGCCGCCAATATCGAGTAAAAGCGTGTCAGCTTGCAGGTCTATACAGCGTGGCCAGAAACAGGCTTGAGCCATGCTCAAGCTGTGCATGGCATGAGTGAATTTGATGCCTTGTTGTTGGTTTTTTTGGTTCGCATCGAAGATATCGAGTACATCCTTTTGGAATTGCGGTGTATTGGTCACTACTGCTTTTTCAAGGTGCTCGAATGCAAACAGATGTGCGTTATCGATCATCAAGTTCCAAAAGTCACCGAAATAATAGGGACTGGTCTTGACTAAATACTCTTTGCCGGTCGCAGAAAGGGCGTATGACGATGCGTGACGGTGTATGAAGCCAAACGCAGTACTCACATTAAGCAGCGTATTCATTGCCCGTGGCGCAAGCCCAAGATGGCTGCTTAATGAGGTGACACTCCATTCGCCCGGTTGATTGAGTGTTTCAAACAGGCCCAATTTGTGTGCGATTAAAACGGCGGGATAGGTAAATAAATTCAGGGTGATATCAAAAACGTGGGTGTCTTGAGTCTCTGGGGGCGTTAAGCGCATGTGTTCACCTGCGAAATGATGTCAGCGCTTTAGGAGGGAAGAGGCGGTATGGCTGGGTTTGAGCGCTGCAACACAAAAGTCTAGTTCAGGCGTGCGTGCGCACCCGTTTAAACGTGAGGGTGTCAAGGCTCACCCCTAGCGCGAAGCCATCAGGCTTTTGGTTCCTCCTCGGGCGTCAGGTCAGCCGCTGGCAACCCTCAAACGCAAAAGCCCCGGCGCGTGAGCACCGGGGCTTTTGGGGTGGGGCGGCTGACGCTTAGAACGTGTATTTGGTGGTCAGCATCAGGCTGCGTGGCTCACCGTAGTACGTGGTGTTGAAGTTGCCCAGGCCGGACAGGTACTTCTTGTCGAATACGTTGTTGGCGTTGAGGTTGAACGTCAGGTGTTCGTTGTACTCGTAACGGGTCATCAGGTTAACCAGCGCGTAGCTGTGCTGTTCGATGATGTCGTAGTCTTCTTTGGCATCGTTGTAGATCTGGCCGTAGAACGGGCTTTGCCAGTTCACGCCACCGCCAACAGTCACTTTGTTCAACACACCGGGCAAGCGATAGGTGGTGAACAGTCGCGCCACGTTTTCAGGCTTGGTGGTTTGCAATGGATAGCCATACACGCGCTTGCCATCTTCCGAGCGGGTTTGAGCATAGGTGTAACCGGCGATCAGGTTCCAGTCCGGCATGATTTCGCCGGTCAGCTCCAGTTCAACGCCCTTGGTGGTGGCACCGTCCAGAGACTCATAAATGCCTTCGTTAGTGATCGGGTTGGTGCCCACGTTGATGGGGACCTTTTTCTGCTCGGTTCGGAACGCCGCGATACTGGCGTTCAGGCGACCATCGAAGTACTCGCTTTTCAAACCGATTTCGTAACTGTTGCCTTCAGTCGGCGCCAAGGTGGTGCCTGAAGCGCTTCTGTCCGTGACCGGTTTGTAAATGGAGGTGTAGCTGGCATAGACCGAGTAAGTGTCGTTGATGTCATACACGGCACCGGCGTAAGGCGTCACACGGCCGTGTTGCTTGGACGTGGTTTTGTTGTCTTCGAAGTTCGGTGGTGCTTGTACGTAGTATTTGTAAGTACTGTTGTATTGGAAGTCGCTCACACGACTGCCCAGGATCAACGACAAATCGTCGGTAGGCTTGAAGCGTGCCGCTATGTAAGCGCTGTTCTGGTTTTGATTGGTCTCGTACTTGCCGTTTTTCGGAAAGTCAGGCTCCGGGTATTTGCCCTTCCAGTCAAAAATGCTGCCCGGTACTTTGGTGAACTGGCTGCCGTCAAACGTGGCACCTGTTTGTCTGGATTCCTGAGAGGTGTAGCCCACCACCAATTCATGCTCACGACCGAACAGGCTGAAAGGGCCGGTTGCGTTGAGATCGAAGGTGTTTTGAACGCGATGGCCTTCCCATTTACCCCAGTAGAAGAACATGCCATCGCCGGTCACCGGGTCAGGCTTGTCGCCACTGGCAGAGCCTAGCTGTGTGTCGTGATCGTTGACCTGCTGGTTGATCGTGCCTTTGATTTTCCAGTCGTTGGCAAAGCGGTGCTCAAGGGACGCGAAAGTGGTGCGTGCTTGTACGTCACGGCGGCTCCAGTCGGTGGCCGGGTTGAACGAGCGGCTGAAATCGGTCTTGGTGTAGTTGGAGAAATAGTACGGGTTACCGGTCCAGGATGAGCCGCGCGGCTTGATGTCCTGGTAATCCATGCCAAAGGTGAACAGGGTGTCCGGGGTGATGTCGGCTTCAATAATCCCGTAGAACACTTGGTTCTTTTTTGAGTAGCGGTCGCGGTAGGAGTCGGCATCCTGAAACGCCGTCACAAAACGCCCACGCACACTGCCGTCGTCATTCAGCGGGCCGGAAATATCACCTTCGGTCCGGTAGTCGTCCCACGAACCGGCACTGGCGGTAATCGAAGCCTTGAATTCGCGGGTCGGTTTTTTGCGGATCAGGTTAACGGTCGCGGAGGGATCGCCGGAACCGGACAACAGGCCCGTTGCGCCCTTGACGATGTCTACGCGGTCGTACAACGCCATGTCGACCTTGGTCGCGCCTTCGTCGAATACCCCGTCGTATAACGAGTTGACGCCGTCGTACTGGAAGTTGGTGATGGCGTAACCGCGTGCCGAATACTCCATGCGGTCACTGTCGTACGCCTGGGTGCTGATCCCCGGCGCGTTACGCAACACATCACCAATACTTTGCGCGCCTTGGTCGTCCATGTTCTGACGGGTGATCACGGTCACGGTTTGCGGCGTTTCACGAATCGACAGCGGCAGCTTGGTCGAACTGCTGGTGGCGCCGGTGGTGTAGGAACCGGTGTCTTCGGTCGTCAGCGAGTTGCCCAGACCTTGGCCGGAAATGGTGGTTGCACCCAGCTCCAGACCTTTGCCTTGCGGGGCGTTGAGGATCACGGTATCGCCATTGAGCTGGTAGGAAATGCCGCTGCCTTGCAGCAGGGTTTCCAGGGCTTTAACGGGTTCCAGTGAACCGGACACGGAATGCGACTTGATCCCTTGAACTTGATCGGCGCTGTACAGGATCTGCAAGTTGGCTTGCTTGCCCAGCTCATTTAGCGCGTTGGCCAGCGACTGCGCCGGGATGTTCAAGGCTACCGGGGCTGCCTGAGCAACCGATGAACCCAGCAGCACCGAAGCTACAAAAGCACTGGACAACAGCGTGCGGCGAACGGTCTGGCGCTGGGTAGCGATCGAAAGCGGGGTCCGTCTCAAGTTTGGTCGTTGCATTGCGTGCCGAGGCTCCGAAGGAGGGGGAATTATTGTTTGTTAATGGGAATAGTTATTAGACGCAGCGCGATTAAGAAACCGGAAAGAAGTTCCTCATTTAGTTGGAATTTATTTTTCTGAGTAAGAAATCACTGTAGGAGCGAGCAAGCTCACTCCTACATGACGGGGATCAGGCAGGTTCCAGCGCGGTGCTGACCTTGCCGCTGTCCATGCGCACCAGTTGGTCTGCCACATCGAAGTAACGGTCGTCGTGGGAGATGACGATGATGGTTTTGCCCAGGCGCTTGAGGTCCGGCAACAGTTCGGTGTAGAAAATGCGGCGGAAGGTCGGGTCTTGATCGGCCGCCCATTCGTCAAACACCAGAACCGGGCGTTCTTCGAGCCACGCGTTGACCAGCGCCAGACGTTTGCGTTGGCCGGTCGACAGGTCGGTGGTGCTGAACTGACCGTCGTTGATGCTGACCTTGTGCGAAATCTCCAGCCGCTTAAGGTACTGCTCGGCGTCCTGCGGGATTTTCATGTCACCCTGCACCACGTCGTCGAACAGGTAGTAGTCGGCAAAGATGGTGGTGAACAGCTGGCGGTAGTCGTCGCGGGTTTGAGCGCTGACGGCCTGGCCATTGAGGCGGATCTCGCCCTGTTGCGGTGCGTACAGGCCCAGCAGCAACTTGATCAGGGTGGTTTTGCCACAGCCGTTTTCGCCGACGATAAACACGATATCGCCTTGATTGATTTTCAGGTTCACCGGTCCCAGGCGGAAGGGCGCGCTGCCCTCTACCGCCGGGAAGCTGTAGTTCACGTCCACCAGTTCGAGGCTGTTAACGGTTTTGTCTTGCGCGCCATCTTCGCTCAACAGCAGATGTGGCTCTGGCGAGTTGAATTGCTCGGAGAGGTCGGCAATGCGGCGGAAGGCAATTTGCGCGCGGCTGATGATCGGCAGGGTGCTGATCAGGTGCTCAAGCGGACCTTTCATGTACAACAGCACCAGCACAAACCCGCTTATTACGCCAGGGTTGGCGCTTGGCCACAGCGATTGCATGGCCAGCGCCAGGCCGATGACCACGAAGAACAGCATCGACCCCAGGCTTTTGGCGATAACGAAGGTGTTGATCGAGCGCACCTGAATGTCACAGATTTTTTGTGCGGTGCGCGCGATGCCTGACACAAACATGCGCTGGCGACGCGGGCGGTGAATGCGCAATTCCTTGGCGCCTTCGGCAATCGCGTTGTAATGCTTTTGCAGCTCATCTTCTGCTTCGCGGGCCTGGGTAAAACCGTTCAGTCCGTAGCCACGCGCGATGTACTGAATCACCGTGCCGATCACAATGGCCACCAGCATCATCAAAAACATCGGCCACGAGAGCATGGCCAGATAGCCCATGCAGCCCAGCGTCACCGTCAGGGAAATCGCCAGCGGGGCAAAGGCAAACGCGAAATCGCTGATGGTGTCGACGTCGTGGGTCAGCACCGGGATCAGTCGGTGGCTGCGGTAGCGTTCGATTTGCGAAATGGGCGCCGAGAGCACTTTTTCGCCCAGCTCTTTGCGCAATTTGGCGATGATGTGCTGGCCTACATAGTTGCTGCCAATGTCTGAGCAAATGGTGCTGATCAGCGCCAATACGCACAGCCCGGCGAACAGGGCGACCACATGGTTGGTGAGGCCGCTTTCGCTGTGCAACGCATTATTGATGGTTGCCAGCAGCACCGTCACGCTCAAGCCGCCGACCATGCCCAACAGGACGGACAGGCTGACAATGAGCCGGAACGGCTTGAGCAGTTGGAACAGTTCTCGAAGAACCCCGGGGTTGTGTCGGGGCGTGGCGGGCTGGCTCATAAACAAGAGTTCCTTGAATCAAGGTAAGGGCAGTCTCTTGAGAACGAGCGATTGGGGTGGGGATTTAGTGTGAGGCGGCCCAGGTCTACATCCCTTGGGCTGCGATCTTTTTTATCAACATAAAAGCTCGCAGCCTACGCCAGCGCCTACACAGCGGAGTTAAAGTTCGCGCTGCACGCGAAAGCCCACCCAGTCGCCACGGGTTTGCGGGTAAATATCGTTGCGGTTGCCGGAGCGGGAGAATACCGGCGCTTCGCCCCAGTCGTTGCCGCGGATCTGGCGCAGTTCGCAGGTGCTGCCGCTCACCCAGGCACTGCCATCAGTCGGCGCGCCGACGTAGTCATGGTGCTTGCAGTCTTCCAGCCATTCGTAAACGTTACCGTGCATGTCATACACCCCAAACGCATTGGCCGGGTAGCTGCCTACGGGCGAGGTATAGCTGTAACCATCGGTAGGGCCGTAGGTGTTGGCATGTTTGGCGATGCTGTACTCCTTGCCTTCGTCCATCGGGAACGGGAACGGGCCGGTCGAGCCTGCGCGCGCTGCGTATTCGCGGGTGGCTTCGCTGACCATGCGATAAGGCTTACCGGTTTTTTTCGCAATCCAGCTGACGTAGTTTTTGACGTCGTCGAAGTCCATGCACACAGCCGGCTGGCGCGGGCCTTGCGGGTAGCGCGGTTTGCTGGCAATGCACTCGCGTCCCGGGCGGTCATCGCCATCAGCAATCTTGACCCCGGTTTCCTTGATATAGGCGTCAAACTCGGCAGCAGTGACCTGGAAGCGGCTGATGGCCAGCGGCTTGCTGAAGGTCACTTTATGCAGCGGACCTTCATCGGGCTCACGCCCGACTTCATCCTCTGGCGTGCCCATCATGAAGCTGCCCGTCGGCAGGACGACCATTTCAGGGCAGTCTTTACAGTCTTTGAACACCGTGCCCGGCTTGGCAGGTTCGGCTGCCTGAGCCAGTGCAGGCACCAGGCTGGCAAGCAATGTGGCCAGCGATAAACGGTAAAGCGGTTTCAACGTAAGCATGGTCGGCAAGTTCACTTATAGAGTTGACGTGGGTTTGGCAGCTTTTTGCACGGTGTCCCACACGCGCAGGAAATTGCCACCCCACAATTTGGCGATATCAGCCTCCGAGTAGCCGCGTTGCAGCAGTTCGGCGGTGACGTTGCGGGTTTCGCTCACATCCTTCCAGCCGTCTAGCCCGCCGCCGTCATTGAAGTCAGAGCTGATGCCTACGTGGTCGATGCCGATTTTTTTCACCGCGTAATCAATGGCGTCGCCGTAATCCTTGAGCGTGGCTTTGGGTTCTTCTTCGACGATGCCGTACAGACCGGCCGCGTACTGGCCAAAGCGTTGCTCGGGCCATACGGTGATAATTGCGTCGCCGGGCATCAGGGCCATTTCCAGGCTGTGCAACGGCGGCAAGTCAAACTGGCTGCGCAGGGTGTTGAGTTTGTCCTGGCTGGCAGTGCTCAACGGGCGCAAGTAGGTCGCAAAACCCACAATCTGCACCACGCCGCCACTGTCTTTGATCAGTTGCATTTCTTTGTCGCTGAGGTTGCGCGGGATGTCCACCAGCGCCCGTGGGGCTGAGTGCGACGCGACCATCGGGGTACGGCTCAGTTGGCTGACTTGCTCCAGTGCCTGGGTCGACATCTGTGACACGTCAATGATCACGCCCAGATCGTTCAGGCGTTGCACGGCTTGCTTGCCCGTATCGGACAGGCCGCCGAGGGCATCCGGGGTGTCGTTGAAAAAGGGCAGGGGGCGCGATGAGTCGGCCCAGTCGTTGTTGCCGACATAACTGAAGCCGAACATGCGCATGCCGCGCGCCGCCCATTTATCCAGTTGGCTGAGGTCGTTACCCAGCGGGTAAGCGTTGAGCATGCTGATAAACACCGCGAACTTGCCTTCGCCATGCAAACGACGCAAATCATCCGGGGTATAGGCGATGCCGACCTGATTGGGAAAGTCGCGCACCATGCCCGTGATGATCTGATAGCGCGCTTCTTGCTCGTTGCGCGCCGCCTCGACAAACCCTGCGGTGGGGCGGTGCGGTGCGTTGGGTCCGTTCCAGATTTCCGGCCAGCCGAAAACCGTCAGTGCTGCACCGGACAGCCGTCCCTTGGCGGCCTTGGCCAGGTCGAATTGGCCAGGGCCGTCCTTGTCGGCTTCATTACCCGCAGTGCCGAACTCCAGCGGCACCGTGATGTGGCTGTCAAAAGACAGCACGCGGTCCTGTAGCTCATCGGCTTGCTTGATGATCTTGAGCGGGTAGCCCGGGTTACCGTTGTAAAACGTGTCCCACACCAGAAAACCACCGCCGATGGCTGCGGCCAGGGCCAATGGGATACCGATTAACAGGGCTTTTTTTGAACGTGATTGAGTCATTGCCATCTCAGTAGAAATCCGCCGTCAAGGGGCCGGCGCACGGCCTTTGCTATCTGGAGAGAACGATGGGCAAGACAAATAATTTAGCGTCACGCAGGCCCGTCACCCCGCAGACGCCACTTGTGTATGAATCAGATGACATCGCTGTGGCTGAATTCCTCGGCCAGAAAGTCAATCAGCGTACGTACCGACGGCAGTAGCCCCCGGCGAGAAGGGAAGACCGCGTGCACGATCCCGCTTTTGGGTGCCCATTGCGGCAACACGTTGATTAACTGCCCGCTGGCGATGTGATCGCGGACCACCACATTGGGCACATGCACCACGCCGAGGCCGGCCACAGCGGCCTGGCACAGTGCCGGCAGGTCATCGGTAATGAGTTTGGGGGTGTGCGAGATGAGTGCGGTGGCTCCGTCGGGTCCGAACAGCTCCCAGGCATAGTCGCGCTGGGCCGACCCCCAATACAAACTGGGCAGGCCACTCAAGTCGGCGGGCGTGGGCGGCGTTGAAAAACGCGGCAGGAACGCAGGGCTGGCGACCAGACTTTGAACGCTGTTGCCCAGCACTTTCATCACCAGATCGCTGTCTTCCAACGGCGGAAAACGCACCCGGATAGCCATGTCGAAGCCTTCTTCAATCACGTCTACCCGGCGATTGGTGCTTTCAACATGCAATTGCACCAAGGGGTAAGTGAGCATGTAGCGCGCCAGCATGGCACTGACCCACGAGTTGAGCAGCGAGGTGGGGCAACTGAGACGCACAATGCCCTGCGGTTCTGAGCGATTTCGTTCAATGACTTCCGCCGCTGCCTGCGCCTCAATGCACATGGCCCGACACCGCTGGTAGTACTCCTGTCCGATTTCAGTCAGGGAGCAGTGGCGGCTACTACGCTGTATCAACCGCACGCCAAGGCGCTCTTCGAGTTGGGCAATACGCCGGCTGAGTTTGGACTTGGGCATGTCCAGCGCCCGGCCCGCTGCAGCGAAGCCACGATGCTCGACCACCTGGGTGAAGTAATAGAGGGTGTTGAGGTCTTCCATCATCGTTCTCCAAATAGAACGCAACGGTTCAAAAACGCAGTCTAGTCGACAAAACAGATCAAACCTATTCTGTTGCCATGAATTACAGGAGGTGCAAGATGAAAAAAATTCTTGGCGTTTACACCGCTCCACGTCCCCATTGGGTGGGTGATGGCTTTCCGGTTCGCACGCTGTTTTCCTACGACAGCATGGGGAAACACGTCAGCCCGTTCTTGTTGCTTGATTACGCAGGGCCAGCCGAATTTACACCGACCACTGAGCGTCGTGGTGTAGGCCAGCACCCGCACCGCGGTTTTGAAACGGTGACCATTGTCTATAAAGGCGAAGTGGAACATCGCGACTCCACGGGCAATGGCGGCGTGATCGGGCCGGGGGATGTGCAGTGGATGACTGCGGCATCAGGGATTTTGCATGAGGAATTCCACTCCGAGGCTTTTGCCCGCAGTGGCGGCACCCTGGAGATGGTCCAACTGTGGGTCAACCTGCCCGCCAAAGACAAAATGGCCGAGCCGGGTTACCAGAGCATTGTGGATCGGGACATTCCTGAGGTGGCGCTCAAAGACAATGCCGGGCGTTTACGCCTGATTGCCGGTGAATTTGACGGTCATCGCGGCCCGGCACGCACGTTTACTGACATCGACGTGTGGGACATCCGTTTGAACGCGGGCAAGTCGACTACGCTCGACGTGCATCAGGGTCGCAACACCGCCTTGGTGGTGCTGCACGGTGCGGTTGAGGTCAATGGCAAGGAGGTGGTGCGCGAAGGACAGCTGGCGTTGTTCGAGCGTGACGGTCAACAGGTGCGGCTCGAAGCCAATAACGATGCGGTGCTGCTGATCCTCAGCGGTGAACCCATCGACGAGCCGATTGTGGGTCACGGTCCGTTTGTAATGAACACCGACGCTGAAATCCATCAGGCGTTTGTGGATTTTCAGTCGGGTCGTTTTGGCCGCATGCCGGCCTGACGCATCGGCTGCGCCACGTTAACCCGTACACCCGGGCCTTGAACGGTCATGGCCCGGGCTTATCGTTTCATCCCAAGAGAGGAACATCCTGTGACAACTTCTTACAAGCGCTTGGACAAGGACAATGCCGCCGTTTTGTTGGTGGATCATCAGGCCGGTTTGCTGTCGTTGGTGAGGGACATCGAACCGGACAAGTTCAAAAATAACGTGCTGGCACTGGCCGATCTGGCCAAATACTTCAACTTGCCGACCATTTTGACCACCAGTTTTGAAACAGGCCCCAATGGCCCGTTGGTGCCGGAATTGAAAGCGCTGTTCCCGGATGCGCCCTACATTGCGCGCCCTGGGCAGATTAATGCATGGGACAACGAAGATTTCGTCAAGGCGGTCAAGGCTACCGGCAAGAAACAACTGATTATTGCCGGCGTGGTGACTGAAGTTTGCGTGGCTTTTCCGGCGCTATCTGCCTTGGCAGAGGGCTATGAAGTGTTTGTCGTGACCGATGCATCGGGCACGTTCAACGAAATCACCCGTCACTCAGCCTGGGATCGCATGTCGGCCTCCGGGGCGCAGCTAATGACCTGGTTTGGTCTGGCCTGTGAGCTGCATCGCGATTGGCGCAACGACGTGGAAGGTTTGGGGGCGCTGTTTTCCAACCACATCCCGGACTACCGCAACCTGATCACCAGTTACACCACCCTGACGGCGGGTAAATAAGCTGGCAGGCAACTGGCGTTTTCCGCGTCAGTTGCCTGCATCTTTAACCCGAGTTCCGCGCTTAATATCCTGCTCAATGCGTTCAAGCAAATACCCATAGAAGGGGTTTGAAGTGACGCGCATCAGTGTGTCCATCGGCACCATTAATACGCCGCGCTCACCGCGTGCCGCGAGTGTGCCCAGGTGTACGCCAAAATCTTCGTCTTTGTCCGGTTGCTGACCATAAAGCGCATCGCTTTGTGGGAAGGGCAGCGCGACATGTGACAGCGAATAAATGTCTTTCGGGTAGTCCAGCCCTAAGGGAGTTTGTGTGGCTATTTCAGACCGCGCCGGTGTGTTACGTACGACCATTTCGCTGCTTTCAGCGGACAGGTTGGTGACCAGGCTGGTTTGATAATTACGCGGTGGCGGTGGCAGCATCTGCTCGATTGAAGCGCTGGCGGCGGGGGTCAATAAACCACCGAAGTCGCGGCTGCGGTTAATGTCGAACAGCACCAGCTCGCTGCCATTGTCAGGCAATAAACGGAACAAGCCGTTGACCACAGCGGGTGTGCTGACCGTGTGGTCCATGAGTGACTGAAAGGCAAGAATCGGCGGTAGGTCGCGCAGGGCATCTTGCTTTGACAGTAGCAACAGCTGGCTTTGCAACGCGTCAGTCAAAAGCCACGATTGGCGAGCACCGTTGACAGGAAATGAGTTGTATTTGAACGGATTGAACTCCGGCAAACGGCCTAGCCAGGCGGCTTTACTGAACGCCGGCAGCACCGCAGGCAGTCCGGCCAGCCCGGCATAGCGGGCGAAACTGTTGACCCCGATCATGGGCGAGATAAGGATCAGTTGGTCGGCGCGCGCCAGTTGCGGATCGCTCAGGCTGTCGAGGGCATATTTCACCGCCAAAGCGCCGCCGTTGGAAAACCCCACGAGGTGCAAAGGCGCAGGTGCAGGCACTTGTTGGCGAGCTTCGCGCACCGCCAGGCGAGTGGCGGCCATCCAGTCTGGCCAGTCAGCGTCGGTCAGGCCCGCGGGGACGGTGCCGTGACCGGGCATGCGAATACCGATGGCCACAAAACCCGATTCGCAATAGCGACGGGCGATGTGCCTGAGGCTGTAGGGCGAGTCGGTAAGGCCGTGCAACAGCACCACCACACCTTTGGCCACACCCTCGGGTTCGAGCACGTAGGAACGGTTCCAGTCTTGAGTGAAGCGGGCAGGATAGACGCGGCTCTGTGGCTGATAGCGGTTGATGGCCGGGGTGTCTTCTACGGCGAGTTTGTCGCTGACCTCGCGACGTACTTCGTCAAATACTCGCTGCTCCGCCGCCTGCCATTGCACCCAGTCGGCCTTGTCGATCTGCTGTGCACTGAGTTCATGAGGCACCACGGTGTGCCAGAGCTCCAGCGGCGGCCCGAGCTCAGTGTCATAGACACGCCAGGCGAGTAGCGTCACCGCCGCCACGCCAGCGATCAGGGCACTGCGTTTTAACCAGAATTTAAGCGGCGCAAGCATCGTGGCAAAAACTCCGGCAATGAAGGAGGCGGGCAGGTTCGGGTAAAGCAGGCGTTTCGTCAAATCCGTTCTAGGCTTGTGCCCGGGCGCGAGGGACGCTCCCGCAGTATGGCTGGCTACTCACATGGAGACGTGAACATGGACAACTATTATCAGGAAGTGGATTACATGCTGACCGCCGATCCGGCGACCTTGGCGTTGGACCGCTTTGACGTCAGTCATCCAGGATTGGTGCAAAACGACACCCTGGGTCCTTTTTTGGCACGCATGCGCCGCGAAGCCCCGGTGCATTACTGTGCGCACAGCCCTTACGGCGCTTACTGGTCTGTCACCAAATTCAAGGACATAGCTGCTGTCAGCACCAACCACGCGGTGTTTTCTTCGGACGCGGCCCTGGGCGGGGTCACCCTTCACGATCAACCCAAGGACTTTCACCTGCCGATGTTTATCTCGATGGACCCGCCTCTGCATACCCAGCGGCGCAAGGTCATCAGCCCGTTCACCACGCCTGAAAACCTGGCGAAGCTGGCGGGCACTATCCGCTGTGTGGCCGCACGCATTCTGGACGACTTGCCGCGCAACGAAACCTTCGATTGGGTCGAGCATGTGTCCATCGAGCTGACGATCCATATGCTGGCGGTGTTGTTTGACGTGCCTCAGGCCGACCGGCACAAGTTGATGCGCTGGTCGCAAGTGGCCACTTCGATCCCAGGTTCAGGTGTGGTGAAGAACAAGGCGCAACTGCGCACAGAACTGCTGGAGTGCCTGAGTTACTTCACTGACTTGTGGAATGAACGGGTTAACTGTGAGCCGCGCAATGACCTGATTTCGATGATGGCCCATGCCGATGTGATGCGTGAGATGCAGCCCATGGAGTACCTGGCGCATGTGCTGCTGTTGATCGTGGGCGGTAATGACACCACCCGTAACTCGATCACGGGCGGGGTGATGTTCTTGCACCAAAACCCTGAGCAACAGCGCAAACTGCACGCCAATCCGGCACTGGTCGAGGGCATGGTGCCTGAAATCATTCGTTATCAAACTCCCGCCACGCACATGCGTCGCACGGCCTTGCAGGACATTGAGCTGGGGGGCAAGTTGATCCGCAAGGGTGATCGCGTGGTGATGTGGTACTTGTCCGGCAACCGTGACGAAGAGGTGTTTGAGCAACCCGAAGCGTTCATCATCGACCGGCCAAATGCGCGTCGGCACCTGTCGTTTGGGCAAGGCATTCACTACTGTGTGGGCAACCGGGTGGCCGAGATGCAGCTGAAAATCCTGTGGGAAGAAATCCTCAAACGTTTTCCGGCCATTGAGGTGATTGAACCGCCGCGGCGGATCTTCTCCAGCATGTTGCGTGGTTTTGACCGCATGCAGGTGCGCATCCCCGGTTGAAACACGGGTAGCACCGTGCTCTGGCGGCGTAGCAGTTGCCGAATTCTCGTGAAACGTGGATTTTCGACGACGTTGTCGCCAGACGCAGCCTGCGCAAGCTACGGGGAGGTTATTGACGTGCACGTGTAGTCGCTGCCGAAGGCTGCGTCCGATTGCGTAGCGATCGCAAAACCGGAGGGCACGGTTAAGCAGGCGGACTAAATACGCAGGTTCAACGCCAGCTTCGCCGCCGGACGGGGTTGAGAGGTTGTTGACGTGCACATGTAGTCGCTGCCGAAGGCTGCGTTCGATTGCGTAGCGATCGCAAAACCGGAGGGCACGGTTAAGCAGGCGGACTGAATACGCAGGTTCAACGCCGGCTTTGCCGCCGGACGGGGTTGAAAGGTTATTGACGTGCACGTGTAGCCGCTGCCGAAGGCTGCGTCCGATTGCGTAGCGATCGCAAAACCGGAGGGCACGATTTAGCAGGTGGGCTGAATACGCGGGTTCAACGACGGCTTCGCCGCCGGACGGGGTTGAAAGGTTGTTGACGTGCACATGTAGTCGCTGCCGAAGGCTGCGTCCGATTGCGTAGCGATCGCAAAACCGGAGGGCACGGTTAAGCAGGCGGACTGAATACGCAGGTTCAACGCCAGCTTCGCCGCCGGACGCAGCCTGCGCCGGCGGCTACGGGGTGGCGGGGATGCGTAGCAAGACACAGCGTTACACCCGTTCGAAAATCACGGCTATCCCCTGGCCGCCTCCGATGCACAGGGTGGCGAGCGCGTAACGGCCTTGAATGCGCTGCAACTCGTGTAGGGCTTTGGTCGCGATAATCGCGCCGGTTGCACCCACCGGATGGCCCAAAGCTATCCCCGAGCCGTTGGGGTTGACCTTGGCCGGGTCCATGTCCAGTTCCTGCATCACGGCGCATGCTTGCGCTGCGAAGGCGATGTTGGTTTCGATCACGTCCATGTCGCCGATGTGCAGCCCGGCCCGCTGGAGTGCAAGACGGGTGGCAGGGATTGGCCCCAGTCCCATCAATTCAGGCTCGACGCCTGCATGGGCATAAGCCACTAATCGAGCCATCGGTTTCAGGTTGCCCGCCAGCACGGCGTCAGCACTGGCCAGTACCAGCGCGGCAGCGCCATCGTTCAGCCCTGATGCGTTGCCTGCGGTCACGGTGCCGTCTTTTTTGAACGCAGGTTTCATGCCCGCCAGTTGTTCAAGGGACGTTGCACGCGGGTGTTCATCGGTGCTGAACAACGCAGTGCCTTTACGTGTCTGAACCTCGACCGGGGTTATTTGCCGCTCAAAGTAGCCGTGTGCGATCGCGTGGGCGGCACGCTGCTGGTCAGTAAGGGCCAGCCTGTCCTGTGTCTCGCGGCTGATGCTATTGCGCTCGGCGATGTTCTCGGCGGTGATGCCCATGTGAATGCCATGAAAAGGGTCGTGCAGCACACCGAGCAGGTAGTCCTGCACCTGTGCATGGCCCATGCGCGCGCCCCAGCGGGCCGACGGCAGCACATAGGGGCCACGGCTCATGGACTCGACACCCGCGCCAATGGCGAAGTCGGCATCACCGAGCATCAGGGTGTGGGCCGCTGAGATAATGGCTTGCAAACCCGAGCCGCACAGGCGGTTAACGTTGTAGGCCGGGGTGTGCAGGGGAATGCCGGCGTTGATGGCCGCGACCCGGCCCACATAGGCATCCTGCGGTTCAGTGGGGATCACATTGCCCATCACCACATGCCCGATGCGCTCAGGCTCGACCTGGCTGTTGAGCAACGCCGCCTTGACCGCAGTGGTGGCCAGGTCACACATGGGCACGTCTTTGAGTGCGCCGCCAAAGGTGCCAATGGCGGTGCGCTGGGCACTGAGGATGAAAATGTCAGGGGTAGGCATCACGCGTCCTTGTGGTCGTCTGGTTGGCCGTTGTGCAGTATTCCACAGCGGGCACGCTGGCAGAGTAGTCCGTTTGAGGGTCAATTGGATCAGTGGTAGTGCCAGTGGGTGGTTGTCTGAGTCCGGGTGGCTAAGCTGTTTCGGTGCTGAGAAGTGTTATCCCCTTCGTGTTTTCATCCCCCCATGCAAAGGATAGGCATGCTATGACAAACGTTGCCCGAAACGCGCTGATTGGCGCATGGAAGCTGGTCAGTTTTGTAGAACGTGATACTCACACTGGTATAGAGACTTACCCGATGGGCACACAACCGGAGGGCATCATCATGTACACGCCCGATGGCTATATGTCTGCACAGTTCTGTCCGCCCGGACGACGTGAACTGGCCGGCAATGATCCGTTCACCGCCAGTGAGCGTGAATATAAAAACGCCGCACAAACCTATTTTGCCTACAGCGGGCCGTTCTATCTGGATGAGTCTCGCGGGTTGCTGGAACACGAAATGTTTGTCAGTTTCTTCCCTAATTGGCGCGGGCAACGTCAGGTCCGTACCTGTCGTATCGAGGGCGACATGCTCTACCTGTCCCCTGAAGCCCCGGTCAGGTTCAACGGCTCGATGAAAATCGCCAATCTGGCGTGGCAGCGCGTCCCGCCAAACCTCTAACACCGCAGGCAAGCGAGCGCCTCTCACGCCAACAGCAAGGTTTTGAACTCGGCCAAGGGCACGGGTCGACTGTGCAGATAACCTTGGTACACATGGCAGTCCAGGCTTTGTAAAAATTGCAGTTGCTGCATCTGCTCGACGCCTTCTGCCACCACGTTGAGTTTCAGGCTGCGGGCCATCGCCACAATGGCGCGGATGATTTCCGCGTCATTGGGGTCGTTGATGGCATCGCGCACGAACGTCTGATCGATTTTCAGCGTGTCGACGGGCAAGCGCTTGAGGTGGGTCAATGAGGAGTAGCCAGTGCCAAAGTCATCCATCGCGAAACTGACACCCAAGGCCGTCAGTTGGTGCATTTTGGCGATGGTGTCTTCCAGGTTTTGAATCACGATGCCTTCGGTGATTTCCAGTTTGAGCATGGAGCTGGGCAGCTGGTGAGCCAGCAGGCTGCGCTGCACGCGTTCAACGAAGTTGCTTTGGCGAAATTGCCGTGGGCTGATGTTGACGCACAGGCTGAAATCGCGTGAATCAATCAAGCCTTCACTGAGCAGCGTGCCAAACGCGCGGCAGGCTTCATCCAGAATCCAGGTGCCGACTTCGAGGATCAGTCCGCTGTCTTCCAGAATCTTGATGAACTCGGCGGGCGACTGAGGCCCCAGCAGCGGGTGTTGCCAGCGCACCAAGGCTTCGGCACCGACGATACGGTTTTGGCGGGCGTCGATCTGAGGCTGGAAGTGCAAGCTGAATTCGTTGCGCGCCAGCGCGGTACGCAAGTCACTTTCCATGCGCATGCGTTCACTGGCGGCGGCCTGCATGTCGTGATGAAACAGTTGCGTGGTGTTACGCCCCGAGTCTTTGGCGCGGTACAGCGCGATGTCGGCGCGCTTGAGCAAGTCCGCCGGGTTTGAGCCGTGGTCGGGCATCAGGGCAATGCCAATGCTGGGCGTGACTTGCAGGCGTTGACCGTCGAGAAACATCGGCTCGGCGAGCAACTCGCGCAAGGTGTCGGCGGTGGCGCGCACGTGCTGGGTGACGTCATCGAGCGAGCCTTGAAGGCCGGTGAGCAACACCACGAATTCGTCGCCGCCCAGTCGCGCGACGGTGTCTTCGATGCGCACGCTGGCCTCCAGGCGTGCCGTGATGATTTTCAGCACCGTATCGCCCACCGGATGGCCCAGCGAATCGTTGATGTGCTTGAAGTGGTCAAGGTCCAGAAACAGCAAAGCGCCGCGCAAGTGTTGCCGGGTGAGCAAGGCACTTTGCTGGCTCAAGCGGTCCATGAGCAAGGCGCGGTTGGGCAAGTTGGTCAGCGGGTCGTGGTAGGCCAGGTGGCGGACTTGCGCCTGGGCGGTTTTAAGCTGGCTGATGTCGCGGGCCGTGAGCAGCAGGCACGCAGTGCCATTGAGGGTAATGGGCTCAATCGAGACCTCAACGTTAAGCAGGTCGCCGCGCCGCGAGCGTCCCAGCACTTCACGGTTGCTGATACGGCCCTTGGCCTTCAGCTCATCCAGCAACCCCTGACGCTTGGAGCTGTCGCCCCAAATCCCCAGCTCGTAGGGGCTGCGGCCCATCACCTCGGCGCTGGTGTAGCCCGTGAGGCGGGTGAAGCCGTCGTTGACCTCCAAATAACAGCCGGTGGCGTAATCGCTGATGGTGATTGCGTCCGGGCTTGAGTGAAATGCCTTGGCGAATTTCTCTTCACTGGATTTCAAGGCGGCTTCGGCGCGCTGTTGCTGGGTGATGTCGCGCAAGGTGATGACGATGCAGGGCTGGCCGTCCACTTCAATCGGACGGCTGGACAACACGCAGGTCAGCGGTTCTGCGCTCTTGTGGAGCAAGGTCAGTGTGGCGTTGTTTTGGATCGGGGCGCGAAGCGTACTCAGCAGTTGCTGTAAATGCGGTTGGTCGTGAGCCGGCTCGCACTGCAAATCCACCATGTGCCAGCCGAAGGTTTGACTGAAGCTGGTGTTGATTTCGATCACTTGCCCGCTCTGCGTCTGGATCACGCAGATCGGGTCAGGGCTGGTCTGAAACACGCTGGCAAACTTTTCTTCAGAGGCGCTCAGGCGTTGCTCGCGCTCCACTTGTTCAGTGATGTCGAGCAGGGTGCCGGCCATGCGCAATGGCTGGTCGTCTGGCCCGCGATAGAGGCGGGCGCGGCTCTCCAGGTAACGCGAAGTGCCGTTTTCGAGCTGTACGCGGTAGGTCAGTTGGTAATTGCCGGCAGGGCCTTCGCGCAGGGAGCGGTAGGCATTGCGCATGTTATGGCGCTCCTCGTGCGGCACGCCTTCAAAAAACGCATCGAATGATTCATTGAACGCCACGGCGTCCAGGCCGTGTAACTGCGCTGCACGGGCCGAGCCGTAGAGGCGGCCGCTGGGAATATGCCAATCCCAGGTGCCCAGTTGGGCAGAGTCCAGTGCCAGGTCCAGGCGTTCCTGGCTGTCTTTGAGGGCCTGCTCGTTTTTTTTACGCTCGCTGGTGTCCAGAAAGGTGCTGACCAGATAGGCCTCGCCTTCCAGCTCGACGCGTTGGGCACTGAGAATGCCGTCGTGCAACTGGCCATGACGGTCGCGCAGTTGCACTTCCATATCGACCGGCGCGTGCTTGCTGCGTATCGCCTCGATGAAGGCTTCGCGCTGTTGTGGGTCCGGCCACAGCCCTAACTCCACCGTTGTGCGACCAATCGCGTGTTTGACCGGCCAGCCCAGCAAGCTTTCAAAGCAGTGGTTGGCTTCACTGATCAAGCCGTCTTCGATGCGTACCAGCAGCACCATGTTGGGCGACAGATGAAACAGCGTGGCGAAGCGTTTTTCTGAACTGTTGAGGGCTTGCTGGCGTTGGCGCTGTTGAGTGACTTCGCGGATGACGCCCATCATGCGCGGTTGTTCATCCGGGCGGGAGACCACACTGCCGCGTATTTCCAGCCAGTGCAGGCTGCCATCGGCCCAGCGGATGCGATGATGCAGGCTTTGCTCCAGAGGCGCGCCCTTGCACACCGCCTCGAAGGCGCGCTGGGCTTTGGGCCAGTCGTCAAATGGCAGTTCAGACAATTGCTCAAGGTTGCCAGGCAGCGGGTGATGCGGGTCAAGCCCAAATAACGCTTGCGAGCCGTGGGACCAGCGAATGTCGCCGCTGTCCATGTCCCAGCACCACGCGCCCAGTTGCGCAGCGTTCAAGGCCGCCAGCAATTGGGGGCCTTCATGCCAGTGTTGTTCCACGCCGGGCATGTCTCTGTCTGTCAAACCACCAAGAAATGGCACAGGGTCAGCGGGGTTTGGCATTGACGGCAATCCTTGAACTGAAAAACTTTAGGGCTGGTTGGCGGGTTGCGCAGTGTGCCGCGTGTCCACCTGACCATCCAGCAGTGTCATGAAGGCATGTGCGGCATTCGACAAAGTTCGTTCTGTATGAACGATATAGCCTAGCTGGCGTGTCAGTTGTATGCCCGGCAAGGTGATGGATGCCACTTGTTCATCGAGCATGGTGCGCGGCAATACGCTCCAGGCCAGGCCAATGGACACCATCATTTTGATGGTTTCAAGGTAGTTGGTGCTCATGGCGATATTGGGTGTCAGCCCTTGGGCTTCAAACAAACGCTGCACGATGTGGTGTGTAAACGTGTTGCCGCCGGGGAAAACTGCCGGGTGATGGGCGATGTCCGCCAGGCTGATCGGGCTTTTATGGGTCAGCGAGTGTTCGGGCGCGACGACGAAATCCAGCGGGTCATCCCACACCGGTACAGCGCGGATCAAGGAATGCGGCTCGGGCGCCAACGTGATGACTGCCAGTTCGGCTCGCCCGTGCAGGATTTCTTCGTAGGCCACTTCTGAATCGAGAAACTGAATATCCAGCGCGACCTTGGGGTAGGTGCGGGTAAATTCGCGCAGTAACGGCGGCAAACGATGCAGGCCAATATGGTGGCTGGTGGCCAGGGTCAGGCGACCGCTGACTTCTCCATTGAGGTTGTTGAGGGCGCGACGGGTGTCGTCCAGCACGTTGAGAATCTGATAAGCACGCGGCAGTAAGGCGCGGCCTGCCTCGGTCAAGCTCACCTCGCGGCCCAGGCGGTCAAACAGCCTGAGCTTGAGTTGTTGCTCAATGCTGGCGATGCGTTTGCTGATTGCAGGCTGGGTCAAAAACAGCCGTTCGGCGGCGCCCGAGAAGCTGCCGGTTTCAGCAATCGCAATAAAAGCATTGAGATTGGCGAGGTCCATGTTTCGAATTCCTTTTGGTTATCCAAACTATGAAAATTATGAATTTGAGTTATTAACTGTAACGCCCTAGCATCGACCTCACAAGCCAAGTGGTTATTGGCACAGAAAGTAGCTGATGAGGAACCGTGTGATGGCCGGCAAAACGCTCTACGACAAGCTCTGGGATTCGCATTTGGTCAAGCAGCGCGACGATGGTTCGGCGCTGATCTATATCGACCGTCACATCATCCATGAAGTGACTTCGCCGCAAGCCTTTGAAGGGCTGCGTCTGGCAGGGCGCAAGCCTTGGCGCATCGATGCCAACATCGCGACCCCGGATCACAACGTACCGACCACGCCAGAGCGCAAAGGCGGGATCGAAGCGATTGCTGACCAGGTTTCACGTTTGCAAGTGCAAACCCTTGATGACAACTGTGACGAATACGGCATCACCGAATTCAAGATGAATGACGTGCGTCAGGGCATCGTGCACGTTATCGGCCCCGAGCAAGGCGCCACATTGCCAGGCATGACCGTGGTCTGCGGCGACTCGCACACCTCGACTCACGGCGCGTTTGGTGCATTGGCCCACGGCATCGGGACCTCCGAAGTCGAACACGTGCTGGCCACCCAGTGCCTTGTTGCAAAAAAAATGAAGAACATGCAGGTGTTGGTAGAAGGCCAGTTGCCATTTGGCGTCACCGCCAAGGACATTGTCCTCGCGGTGATCGGCAAAATCGGCACGGCCGGTGGCAATGGTCATGCGATTGAGTTTGCGGGCAGCGCAATTCGCGACTTGTCGGTAGAAGGGCGCATGACCATCTGCAACATGTCCATCGAAGCAGGCGCGCGCGTCGGTCTGGTGGCTGCGGATCAGAAGACAGTTGACTACGTAAAGGGCCGTCCGTTTGCACCGCAAGGCGCCGAGTGGGCATTGGCGGTAGAAGCATGGAAAGACCTGGTCTCGGATGCAGATGCACGCTTTGACAGCGTCATCGAGTTGGATGCGACGCAGATCAAGCCACAAGTGAGCTGGGGCACGTCCCCGGAAATGGTCTTGGCGGTGGATCAGAACGTGCCGGACCCCGCGCAGGAAGCTGACTTGGTCAAGCGTGGCTCAATTGAGCGTGCCTTGAAGTACATGGGCTTGAGCGCCAATCAGGCGATCACCGACATCCAGTTGGACCGCGTGTTTATTGGCTCATGCACCAACTCGCGCATCGAAGATTTGCGTGCGGCCGCGGTGATTGCCAAAGGTCGTAAAGTGGCTTCGACCATCAAGCAGGCGATTGTGGTTCCGGGCTCCGGTTTGGTGAAGGCTCAGGCCGAGGCCGAAGGGCTGGACAAAATCTTCCTTGAAGCCGGTTTTGAATGGCGTGAGCCGGGTTGCTCGATGTGTTTGGCCATGAACCCGGACCGTCTGGAGTCGGGTGAGCATTGTGCATCCACTTCCAACCGCAACTTCGAAGGCCGTCAGGGCGCCGGGGGACGCACCCACTTGGTCAGCCCGGCGATGGCCGCCGCCGCCGCTGTCAACGGTCGTTTCATCGACGTCCGCGAATTGATTTAAGGAGCGCAGCATGAAAGCTTTTACCCAGCACACCGGTCTTGTTGCCCCTTTGGATCGAGCCAACGTTGACACCGACCAGATCATTCCCAAGCAGTTCTTGAAGTCCATCAAGCGCACCGGTTTTGGTCCTAACCTGTTCGACGAATGGCGTTATCTGGACGTGGGGCAGCCGTATCAGGACAACTCCAAGCGCCCACTGAACAAAGACTTCGTGCTCAACGACGAGCGTTATCAAGGGGCGAGCGTGTTGCTGGCCCGCGAAAACTTCGGGTGTGGCTCCAGCCGTGAGCACGCGCCGTGGGCGCTGGAAGAATATGGCTTTCGCAGCATCATCGCGCCGAGTTATGCCGACATCTTCTTCAATAACAGCTTTAAAAACGGCTTGTTGCCGATCATCTTGAGTGACGCCGAGGTCGACGAGCTGTTTGCGCAAGTTGAGGCGACGCCGGGTTATCAGCTCAATATCGACCTGCAAGCCCAAACTGTGACCCGCCCGGATGGCAAGGTCTTGAGCTTCGAGATTGATGCGTTTCGCAAACACTGCTTGCTCAATGGCCTGGATGACATCGGTTTGACCTTGCAGGACGATGACGCGATTGCGGCGTTCGAAAGCAAGCACCGAGCCAGTCAGCCGTGGTTGTTTCGTGACGCCTAACCTCTGCAGGTGCTGGCGCAGGCTGTGATGTTTTTAAACGTTCAACACATCGCAGTCCACGCCAGCCCTAACGATGAGCCCGTGACCTAAAGGACATCAGCATGACCAACGCCCAGCACAGTCAGGTTGTACAAAAACAGTTCGGTGAACAGGCGGCGGCCTATCTGAGCAGCGCCGTGCATGCGCAAGGGGCCGAGTTCGGGCTGCTGCAAGCTGAGTTGGCAGGCAAGTCCGGGGTGCGCGTGCTGGACCTGGGGTGTGGCGCGGGGCATGTCAGTTTTCACGTCGCGGCACTGGTGAAAGACGTCGTGGCCTACGACCTGTCGCAGCAAATGCTCGATGTGGTGCAGGCGGCGGCTTCAGAGCGTGGCCTTAACAACATCAGCGCCGTGTGTGGTGCTGCCGAACGCTTGCCCTTTGCCGACGGTGAATTCGATTACGTGTTCAGCCGCTATTCGGCGCATCACTGGAGTGATCTGGGCCAGGCCTTGCGCGAAGTGCGACGGGTGCTCAAACCGGGCGGGGTAGCGGCCTTTATTGACGTGATCTCGCCGGGTAGCCCGTTGTTCGACACCTACTTGCAGAGTGTCGAGGTGCTGCGCGACACCAGCCATGTGCGTGATTACTCGGCAGGCGAATGGCTGCGTCAGGCCAGCGAAGCCGGTTTACACACCCGCAGTACGCTGCGTCAGCGTTTGCGTTTAGAGTTCGGGTCCTGGATTGCACGTATGCGCACCCCGGTCGCCATGAGCGTGGCGATACGGGCGTTGCAGCAGTCGATGGGCAGTGAAGTGCGCGAATATTTTGAAATTGAAGCCGATGGGTCGTTCAGCACTGACGTGCTGGTGCTGTGGGCTGAGAAGTAACCCTACCTATTTCAAGGTGCGCCTGCGGGGGCACCAACAGACAAAAAAGAGGAACCCATGAGCAAGCAGATTCTGATTCTCCCAGGTGACGGTATTGGCCCAGAAATCATGGCTCAGGCGGTCAAGGTGCTGGAGGTAGCCAACGACAAGTTCCAGCTCGACTTTGAACTGACCCATGACCTGATCGGCGGCGCCGCTATCGACAAACATGGCGTGCCGCTGGCGGATGAAACTTTGGCGCGTGCGCGTGAGGCTGACGCCGTGTTGCTCGGCGCGGTGGGTGGGCCTAAATGGGACACCATCGAACGTGACATCCGTCCTGAACGCGGCTTGTTGAAGATCCGCGCTCAATTGGGCCTGTTCGGCAACCTGCGTCCGGCGATCCTTTATCCGCAGTTGGCTGATGCTTCCAGCCTCAAGCCCGAGATCGTTGCGGGTCTGGATATTCTGATCGTCCGTGAGTTGACCGGCGGCATCTACTTCGGCGCACCACGTGGCACCCGTGAGCTGGAAAACGGCGAGCGTCAGGCGTATGACACGCTGCCGTACAGCGAAAGCGAAATCCGCCGTATCGCCCGCGTCGGTTTTGACATGGCGCGTGTGCGCGGTAAAAAACTGTGTTCGGTCGACAAGGCCAACGTGCTGGCCTCCAGCCAGTTGTGGCGTGAAATCGTCGAACAGGTGGCCAAAGACTACCCGGACGTTGAACTGAGCCACATGTACGTTGACAATGCCGCGATGCAGTTGGTGCGCGCGCCCAAGCAATTTGACGTGATCGTGACCGACAACCTGTTCGGCGACATCCTGTCTGATGAAGCGTCTATGTTGACCGGTTCCATCGGCATGCTGCCATCGGCTTCGCTGGACGCCAACAACAAAGGCATGTACGAGCCGTGCCATGGCTCGGCGCCGGACATCGCGGGGCAGGGCATTGCCAACCCGCTGGCGACCATTTTGTCGGTCTCGATGATGCTGCGTTACAGCTTCAATCAGCACACGGCAGCAGACGCCATCGAGCAGGCGGTGAGCCGGGTTTTGGATCAGGGCTTGCGCACCGGTGACATCTGGTCGACGGGTTGCACCCGGGTCGGTACACAGGAAATGGGCGATGCAGTAGTCGCCGCGCTACAGAATCTGTAATCTCTCGGGCCCGTTACTTCCTGTTGGTGGAAGTAACGACCCCACTTTTTGTTAAAGGTGTAGTTGCGATGAAACGTGTAGGTCTGGTCGGTTGGCGCGGTATGGTCGGTTCCGTGCTCATGCAGCGGATGCTGGAAGAGCAGGATTTCGATCTTATTGAGCCGGTGTTTTTCACCACTTCCAATGTCGGTGGACAAGGTCCGTCCGTGGGCAAAGATATTGCCCCGCTGAAGGATGCTTACAACATTGAAGAGTTGAAAACCCTCGATGTGATCCTGACCTGCCAGGGCGGCGACTACACCACTGAGGTGTTCCCCAAGCTGCGTGAGGCAGGCTGGCAAGGTTACTGGATCGACGCAGCGTCGAGCCTGCGCATGCAGGATGACGCGGTGATTATTCTGGATCCGGTCAACCGCAAGGTGATCGATCAGCAGTTGGATGCGGGCACTAAAAACTACGTGGGCGGTAACTGCACCGTCAGCTTGATGCTGATGGGCCTGGGCGGCCTGTTTGAAGCCGGTCTGGTTGAATGGATGAGCGCCATGACCTACCAGGCAGCCTCCGGTGCCGGTGCGCAGAACATGCGTGAGCTGATCAAGCAAATGGGCGCAAACCACGCCGCAGTGGCAGATGAACTGGCTAACCCGGCCAGCGCCATTTTGGACATCGACCGCAAGGTTGCAGCCGCCATGCGCAGCGATGCGTACCCGACCGAGAACTTTGGTGTGCCACTGGCTGGCAGCTTGATCCCCTGGATCGACAAAGAGCTGCCAAATGGCCAGAGCCGTGAAGAGTGGAAAGCGCAAGCTGAAACCAACAAGATTTTGGGTCGTTTCAAAAACCCGATTCCTGTCGATGGCATTTGCGTGCGCATCGGCGCCATGCGCTGCCACAGCCAGGCGTTGACCATCAAGCTGAACAAAGATGTGCCGATTGCCGACATTGAAGGCTTGATCAGCCAGCACAACCCTTGGGTCAAGCTGGTGCCCAATCAGCGCGAAATCAGCATGCAGGAACTGAGCCCGACTAAAGTCACGGGCACCCTGAATGTACCGGTGGGGCGTTTGCGCAAGCTGAACATGGGCTCGCAATTCCTTGGTGCTTTCACGGTCGGTGACCAACTGCTGTGGGGCGCAGCTGAACCGTTGCGTCGCATGCTGCGGATCTTGCTGGAGCGTTAATTCGCGCTGCTCGCTGTCAAGCCCGCGTCTCGCAAGAGCCGCGGGCTTTTTAGTGGGCGTAAAGTTTATGTAACCATTGAGCGGCGTACCGTGCGTTGCCTACCGGGGTTGTGCCCGGTAAAGTGCCGCTCCCAATGTTTCGCCTGAGGTAGCTACATGAACCAGTCCTTTGATATCGCCGTCGTTGGCGCCACCGGCACTGTCGGCGAAACCCTTGTTCAAATTCTCGAAGAACGTGATTTTCCGATTACAGCATTGCATTTGCTGGCCAGTATCGAATCGGCCGGAAGCTCGGTGCCTTACCGCGGTAAAAACGTGCGAGTGCGTGAAGTCGACGCGTTTGATTTCAGTACCGTGCAGTTGGTGTTTTTTGCAGCCGGTCCCGCCGTGACGCTGAGTTATGCGGCCAAGGCCAGAGCCGCGGGTTGCACCATCATCGACTTGTCCGGTGCATTGCCCGCCGTGCAGGCGCCGCAGATCGTGCCCGAAGCCAACTCGCACGTTCTCAAGGGGTTGGCCAAGCCGGTGCAAGTCAGCAGCCCAAGTGCCTCGGCCACCGCATTGGCGGTGGTATTGGCGCCTTTGCGCGGCGTGCTCGATATTCAGCGGGTGAACGTGACGGCGTGCCTGGCTGTTTCGGCCCAAGGTCGCGAAGCGGTATCAGAACTGGCGCGTCAAACGGCAGAATTGCTCAACCTACGGCCGCTGGAGTCGACGTTTTTTGACCGTCAAATGGCCTTCAACTTGCTGGCTCAAGTCGGCAAGCCCGACGCTCAGGGCCATGTGCCGCTAGAAAAACGCCTGGTCAGTGAGTTGCGTGAAGTGCTCGGCCTGCCTGCCCTCAAAGTGGCGGTGACGTGCGTTCAAGCGCCGGTGTTTTTTGGCGACAGCTTTAGTGTCTCGGTGCAACTGGCCGGGCCGGTAGACCTGGATGCCGTTAATGCATTGCTTGAAGCGGCCGATAGTATCGAGTTGGTCGAGGCGGGCGACTATCCTACTGCGGTGGGTGATGCAGTGGGCCAGGATGTAGTGTATGTAGGTCGTGTTCGCCACGGCGTGGACGATACTTCTGAACTTAATCTGTGGTTAACGTCAGATAACGTACGTAAAGGCGCTGCATTGAACGCCGTGCAAGTGGCCGAGTTGTTGATAAAAGCCCCACTGTAAAAGATACTTGGCGTCAATTTGCAGAATGATTCTAGCCAGACGGCCAATCGTTGCAGTTCAGCTGCTGTCAGGGCTCGTAAAGCGTAATGGGGTGATTGTCGGGCGCCTGAGCAGTGCGGGCATCGTCTTAAGGCAGCAGCTACACAGATCTCGCAGGACGAGTTCTGTACCAATAAGGAAGAGGCTATGGTTCAAGTTCGCAAATTAGTGTTAGCAATAGCCGCCGCTTCGGCGCTGTCATCCGGTATGGCACAGGCGCTTGGGCTCGGGGAACTGACGCTGAAGTCGACTCAGAACCAGCCACTGCTTGCCGAAATAGAATTGCTGGATATCAAGGATTTAACAGCGGCAGAGGTGGTGCCAAGCCTGGCACCGCCTGAAGAGTTCACCAAGGCAGGCGTTCAGCGTCCCGCATTCCTCAATGACCTGCGCTTTACCTCCGTGATCAACCCTGAGGGCAAAAGCGTACTGCGCGTGACGTCCACCCAGCCGTTGTCCGAACCCTTCGTCAAGTTTCTGGTGCAAGTGATGTGGCCCAACGGCCGTTTGCTGCGCGACTACAGTGTCTTGCTTGATCCGGCCAAGTTCTCGCCACAGACCGCAGCTGCCGCTTCGGCGTCTGCAAAGCCCGCAGCGGCTGGCGCGTCAACGCAATACACCACCTCGGCGCGTGACACCTTATGGGAAATCGCTGCCAAGACGCGTAACGGCGGCTCCGTGCAGCAAACCATGCTGGCGATTCAAGCGCTCAACCCTGACGCCTTCATCAATGGCAACATCAACCGCTTGAAAACCGGCCAAGTGTTGCGTTTGCCCGATGCGGCGCAAAGTACTCAGTTGCCCCACGCCAAGGCAATGGCGCAGGTGGCCGCGCAGAATGCTGACTGGCGCAACGGTCGCCGTACTGCCCCGCAAGCGCAGCAAGTCGATGCGACGGGGCGTAAAGCAGCACCGCTCGCGCCAGCTAAGGCCGCTGCTGGCGATAACCTGAGCCTGGTCTCTGCGCAAGCGGCTAAAGCAGCGGGTAAAGGCGCTGCCGGCGACGCACAGAATCTGAGCGATAAACTGGCGACGACCCAAGAGGGTCTGGATGCCAGTCGTCGTGAAAATGCCGAGCTTAAAAGCCGCATGCAGGACTTGCAAAGCCAGCTGGACAAGCTGCAACGCCTGATCGAATTGAAAAACGACCAGTTGGCCAAGCTGCAAGCGGGCAATGCACCGGGCACTGAGGCCGTGGCGGCTGCGCCTGCGCAGCTGGTCGCTCAGGCGCCTGATTCGCCAGAAGCCGATATCGAACCGGCCACCGAAGGCACGCCAGCCACAGCCGTCCCCCCTGCACCGGTTGAGGAGGATGCAAGCACCGAGGAGCGCAGCATCCAGGACCTGCTGAGCAGCCCGCTGTTGCTGGGTTTGATTGGCGGTGGCGCGGTCTTGCTGTTGTTAATGCTCATGTTGCTGCTGGCGCGTCGCCGTAAAGCGCAGCAAGCGGCTGAAAAACATCTGCGCATGGCTCGTGCTCTTGAAGAAGAGTCAGAGTTTGCAGCGGACCTGGAAATGCCCGAAAGCAGCTTCGAAGGGCTTGAGGTTGCGCCACCCAGCGTCAAACTCGAACCTGCACCTGCACCTGCACCTGCACCTGCACCTGCGCCGGTCGTTGAGTCTGTGGCGCCGGTGGTTGCTGCTGCGGCCGTGGCTGCGGCAGCAGTCGCCGCCGCTGCGACCCAAGCCAAGCCGGACACCGATGTGTTGGTTGAAGCTGAGCATTTGATCACCCGCCGCCAATTCCAAGAAGCTGAAGAACTGCTCAAGTCCGCGCTTGAACAAGCGCCGCAACGCAGTGATTTACGCCTCAAGCTGATGCAGGTGCATGGCGAGCTGGGCGAGCGTGATGCGTTTATCGCGCAAGAGCGCCAATTGGTTGCCAATGGCAAGAACCACGCTGAAGTTGAGCAGCTCAAAAGCCGTTATCCGGCCATGGTCGCGGTAGCGGCTGGCGGTATTGCTTCGGCAGCCGTTGCCGCTGAACTTGAGGCGCAGTTTGTCAAAGACATGCTGGAGGATGAGCCGGTTAGCGAACCCAAGGTCGAGCCTGCGCCAGAAGCACCGTTGGCTGCTGATGAGTTCGAACATGATTTCGACTTGAGCCTGGATGATCTCGAAACAGCTTCGCCTGCGGACCTGGCACCGGAGTCGAGCCTGGAGGCCACACCCGTTGCGGTTGATGACGCGCTGAGTTTTGAAGCTGTGATGGCGCAGCAAGCCGAGGCTCAAGCGTCAAGCGAAGACCTGTCGGGCTTTGATTTGGACGTGTCGGCCGATGAGCAGGTCGCACCGACACTGGCCGACGATGACCTTTTGGGGCTGGAGGACGAACTTAAAGGCTTGTCTGACGTTGAATCGCCCTTGTTCGATGTCGAGGGTCTCGATGATCTGGAGATGCCTGCCGACTTTGACCTGTCGCTGGCCGATGAAGACGTTCCGGCTGCTCCCGACAGTTTTTCTGTCGAACTGGACGAAGTGAATGCCGAGCTGGAGCGCTTGTCACAAAGTCTTGAGCATCCACCGCTTGCCGACCCGCTGGTCAATAAAGCCAAATTCGAGGCAGATGATGCTGTAGAGCAAGGTGAAGAGCCTGAATTCGACTTCCTCTCCGGTGCCGATGAGGCCGCTACCAAGCTCGATCTGGCGCAAGCCTATGTCGATATGGGTGATGTAGACGGGGCACGGGATATTCTGAGCGAGGTATTGGAGGAAGGCACTGAAGTTCAACGCAATGAAGCCAAGGAAATACTGGCTAACCTTCGTTGAAATGAAAGCCCGCAACACATGACGGCAGCCTTGAGGGCTGCCGTTGTTGTTTGGGGGCAATGATCGCGGCACTCACAATCGTCGTTGGGCTGCATTTGTTTCATGGCGTCTTGGCGGGTGCGCCTTATAATGCCCGCCTTTGCGTTCATGAGCAGGCTGTAAGTCCTTGGCAAATTTAGATAACGCCGCCGCTGAAATGGCGGCTGAAGGTTTTTCCCGCATCGCGTTGGGGGTGGAGTACAAAGGCTCGCGTTACAGCGGCTGGCAGCGTCAGGCCAATGGTGTGCTGACGGTGCAGGAAACCCTGGAAAACGCACTGTCCAAAGTCGCCGCATCCCCCGTGTCATTGTTGTGCGCAGGCCGCACCGATGCAGGTGTACATGCGTGCGGGCAGGTGGTGCATTTTGATACTCAGGCTGAGCGCTCGCTGAAAGCCTGGGTCATGGGGGCCAATATCAATTTGCCCCATGACATCAGCGTGAGTTGGGCTCAGGTCATGCCTGCGCATTTTCATGCGCGGTTCAAGGCGGTTGCCCGGCGTTATCGCTATGTCATCTACAACGATCAAATACGCCCGGCGCACTTGAACCAGGAAGTGACCTGGAATCATCGTCCGCTGGATGTCGAGCGTATGGCGCAGGCTGCTCAATATTTGCTGGGCGTGCATGACTTCAGCGCCTTCCGGGCGGGTCAATGCCAGGCCAAATCACCAATCAAGCACATGCATCACCTGCGAGTGACCCGGCACGGGCAGATGATTGTGCTGGATATTCGTGCCAGTGCTTTTTTGCATCACATGGTGCGCAACATCGCCGGGGTGCTGATGACCATTGGCTGTGGTGAGCGCCCGGTCGAGTGGATAAAGGAGGTGCTGGAAAGTCGTGAGCGTCGTTCAGGCGGTGTGACGGCGCATCCTTACGGCCTGTATCTGGTCCAGGTTGAATACCACGATGAGTTCGCACTGCCTCAACGTTACATTGGTCCGCATTTCCTGACCGGTTTTAGCGAACTGGACGGCTGACGCCTGCAAAACCATTTGTTACCATCCGGCACTTTCGCGCACAAAGCCCTGGGGGTGAACTCGATATGTCAGTCGTTCGAAGCAAGATCTGCGGTATTACCCGCATAGACGATGCGCTGGCAGCCGTTGCCGCCGGGGCTGACGCGATAGGTTTTGTGTTTTATGCCAAAAGCCCGCGTGCTGTCAGTGTCACGCAGGCACGGGCGATCATTGCGGCCTTGCCGCCGTTCGTGACGACCGTCGGCTTGTTCGTCAATGCGAGCGCGTGCGAACTGAACGAAACCCTGGATGCAGTACCGCTGGATTTACTGCAATTTCACGGTGACGAAACCCCTGAGCAATGCGAGGGCTTCCATCGGCCTTACATCAAGGCGCTGCGGGTGAAAGCGGGTGATGACATCGCGCAGGCGTGCCGGGTTTATCAAAGTGCCAGCGGTATTTTGCTGGATGCATACGTCGAAGGTGTGCCGGGGGGAACCGGTGAGGTCTTTGACTGGTCTTTGATACCTCAAGGGCTGAGCAAACCGATTATTCTGGCGGGCGGCCTGATGCCAGGCAATGTGGCTCAAGCCATTGCCCAGGTGCGCCCGTATGCCGTGGATGTCAGCGGCGGCGTAGAAATCAGTAAAGGCATCAAGGATCACGACAAGATTCGTGCCTTCATGCAGGCTGTTCGCGCAACAGCCTGATGCGCGATGTGACGGCTGGCTGTCTGCCACCGTCCATCATTACCGCTGCTGTAAAGCAGACGGGCCCGGTGGTTCGACGGGCAGAAATTAAAGTGGCAGCCGCTCTGTAGTGTGTTGTCGGGAAGGCTGAGGGTTGCAAGGTCGATGCTGGTTTGCCGAGTGCTGACCGCAGGGGTTTGCAACCATCGCCACACACCTAATGAATTAGCTCAAGGGCATACACGGGGCCTGAACCCAGCGTTCGGGTCGCCGGTACTGGAGAAAAAAAGCATGAGCAACTGGTTGGTAGACAAGCTGATTCCTTCGATCATGCGTTCCGAGGTCAAAAAGAGTTCGGTACCTGAAGGCCTGTGGCACAAATGCCCGTCCTGCGATGCAGTGCTTTATCGCCCAGAGCTGGAAAAAACCCTGGACGTTTGCCCTAAATGCAATCACCACATGCGCATTGGCGCACGTGCGCG
This sequence comes from Pseudomonas sp. TWR3-1-1, assembly GCF_049896545.1. Lineage (NCBI taxonomy): Bacteria > Pseudomonadati > Pseudomonadota > Gammaproteobacteria > Pseudomonadales > Pseudomonadaceae > Pseudomonas > Pseudomonas sp. TWR3-1-1. The sequence continues at coordinate 277,474 of NZ_JAFCUO010000004.1, read as the reverse complement.
CATTGATATCTTCCTGGATGCCGAAGGCCGTACTGAGCTGGGTGCTGACCTGGAGCCGGTTGACCGCCTGAAATTCCGCGACAGCAAAAAGTACAAGGACCGCCTGGTCGGCGCGCAGAAGCAAACGGGCGAGAAAGACGCACTGATTTCCATGAGCGGCACGCTGTTGGGCATGCCGGTTGTGGTCTCGGCGTTCGAGTTTTCGTTTATGGGCGGCTCGATGGGCGCCATTGTGGGCGAGCGTTTTGTCCGTGCGGCCAACTACGCACTGGAAAACCGTTGCCCGATGATTTGCTTCGCCGCCTCCGGCGGTGCGCGCATGCAAGAAGCGTTGATCTCCCTGATGCAAATGGCCAAGACCTCGGCGGTATTGGCGCGTCTGCGCGAAGAAGGCATTCCGTTTATCTCGGTGCTCACTGACCCGGTTTACGGTGGTGTTTCGGCCAGTCTGGCGATGTTGGGCGATGTGATTGTTGCCGAGCCTAAAGCGCTGATCGGTTTTGCCGGTCCGCGTGTGATTGAGCAAACCGTGCGTGAAAAGTTGCCAGAAGGCTTCCAGCGCAGCGAGTTCCTGCTGGAGCACGGCGCAATCGACCTGATCGTTTCGCGTCAAGAACTGCGCCCACGCCTGGGCAACTTGCTCGCACAAATGATGGGCCTGCCAACGCCTGTGTTCGTGGCACCGCCTGTTGAAACCATCGTTGTACCTCCGGCTCCAGCTAATCTATGACCCAGCGCACCCTTGGCGAGTGGCTCGCCTATCTTGAACAGTTGCATCCATCGGCCATCGACATGGGCCTGGAGCGCTCGCGAGAGGTAGCGAACCGCATGGGGCTACTCAAGCCTGCGCCTCGGGTGGTAACGGTGACCGGCACCAACGGCAAAGGCTCGACCTGTGCGTTTGTGGCCTCATTGCTCCGGGCGCAAGGGCTTAACGTCGGGGTTTACAGTTCCCCACACCTGTTGCGCTACAACGAGCGCGTGCAAATCTGCGGCGTTGAAGCGTCAGATGAGCTGCTGTGCGAGGCCTTTGCGGCCGTTGAGGCAGGCCGTGGCGAGATTTCCCTGACCTACTTTGAGGTGGGCACCCTGGCCGCTTTGTGGCTGTTTGAGCGTGCCGCGCTTGATGCCGTGGTGCTGGAAGTCGGGCTAGGCGGGCGACTGGATACCGTCAATCTGGTGGATGCTGATCTGGCGCTGGTCACCAGTATTGGTGTCGACCATGTCGAATACCTGGGTAACACCCGCGAATCCGTGGCGTTTGAAAAGGCCGGCATATTTCGGCCGGGCAAGCCCGCGCTGTGTGGTGACCCCAATCCCCCGCACACATTACTGGACAAAGCCAATGAGTTGGGTTGCCCGCTGTTTGTGCGCGGTCGTGACTTCGACCTGGCCACAACCGATCAGGTCTGGCATTGGCGCGGTATGAACGGGCAGGGCGGGGTTGTCGAGTTGCGTGATCTGCCGCTTCTGGATTTGCCGATGGAAAACGCAGCGCTGGCCGTGCAAGCCTACGCGCTGATGGATTTGCCCTGGCAGCCGGAGCGTATTGTTCAGGCACTCAAAGCCACGCGTGTGACCGGGCGGCTTGATCGTCGCCAGTTTAATTGGCACGGTAAAACCTTGAATGTGCTGTTGGATGTGGGTCACAACCCCCATGCAGCGCACTATTTGGTGCAACGTCTGGCTCAGCGTCCCATCGCCGGCAAGCGCTTCGCGGTGTTTGGTTTGCTGGCCGACAAGGACCTGGATGGCGTAGTGTCGCAATTCACCGCGCCGATCGAGCATTGGGCGGTTGCACCGCTTGATACAAGTCGCACGCGGCCAGTGACGCACGTTCAGGCCGCGTTACAGCGTCACGGTGCATCCGTAACCGCCCATGACAGCGTCATTGCTGCGTTGCAAGCTCAATGCGAACGGGCATCCCCGGCCGATGAAATTCTGTTGTTCGGTTCTTTCTATTGTGTCGCCGAAGCCCTTGAGTGGCTGGAGCGGCATGCGACGCAGGAGGCAGCACATGGCTTTGCTGGATAAGGCATACAAGCAACGCATGGTGGGCGCGCTGGTGCTGGTGGCATTGGCGGTGATCTTTTTGCCGATGCTGTTTTCGCGTCAGGACGAGCAGCGCCAGATTCAGGTCGATGCGCCAACCGCGCCTCAAGTGCCGGTGCTGCCTCAGGTTCAGGTCGAACCGGTCGCTGTGCCACAGCCGCAAGTGATTGCCCAAGAGCCGATGCCTGTCGAGGAGGTGGTTGCAACCCAGCCAGCTCCGGCGCCTGCCCCGGTGGCTGCGGCAGTCGCAAAACCGCCGGCCCCGGCGCCAAAAGCGCCTGCGGTCACGCCGGCCCAGACGGTGGCTCAGGCCCCCGCCAAGCTGGACACCACGCAAAAACGCATCGATGCCAATGGCTTGCCTATCAGTTGGTCGGTGCAATTGGTCAGCCTGTCCAATCGGGCGAGCGCTGATAACCTGCAAAAAACCCTTCGCAATCAAGGTTATAACGCTTACGTTCGCACGTCAGGTGGAATGAACCGGGTGTTTGTGGGGCCGCTGCTTGAGCGTGCAGAAGCCGATCGCTTGCGTGATTTGCTGGGTAAACAGCAAAACCTCAAAGGTTTTGTGGTTCGCTTCCAGCCGGAACGTGGCTAAGCGTGAAAAAAGGTTTCATCGGATCGCGAATGCACCGCTAAATCGCCTTACCTGAGCGGCGGCGCTCTGCTAAAATGCGCCGCCTTATCTGTCCGTAGGCTGCACTGTGCCATTTACTTGGGTTGACTGGGCAATCGTTGCAACGATTGCCATTTCCGCACTGATCAGTTTGAAGCGCGGCTTCGTTAAAGAGGCGTTGTCGCTGTGCACCTGGATCATTGCCGGGGTCGTCGCCTGGATGTTCGGTGGTTCGCTGTCGGAATATCTCAGCGGATACATCGAAACACCTTCCGCCCGCGTCATCGTCGGGTGCACCATCATGTTTGTCGCCACCTTGCTGGTCGGCGCAATGATCAATTTTCTTATCGGCGAACTGATTCGCGTCACCGGGTTGTCCGGGACCGACCGGTTCCTTGGCATGGCCTTCGGCGCAGCGCGTGGCGCGTTGCTGGTGGTCGTGGCAGTCGGGTTGTTAAGCCTGGGGCCGGTACAGCAGGACTCGTGGTGGCAAGAGTCACGGCTCTTGCCACAATTTCTATTGGTTGCCGACTGGTCAAAAAATCTCATTTTGGGATTGAGCAGTCAGTGGCTCGCCAGCGGTATCAGCGTACCCGCTGATATTCCGTTCAAGGAGCATCTCTTGCCGGCTATCCAGCCCAAGTGAGTGATGTTCAGTTCAGATCCATAAAGTAGGGGTTGCGTCGCATGTGTGGCATCGTCGGTATCGTCGGTAAGTCGAACGTCAATCAGGCGCTGTATGACGCGCTAACCGTCCTCCAGCACCGCGGCCAGGATGCTGCCGGTATTGTAACCAGCCATAACGGCCGGTTATTTCTGCGCAAGGACAACGGGCTGGTACGTGACGTGTTTCATCAGCGTCACATGCAGCGTCTGGTCGGCAACGTGGGCATTGGTCACGTGCGCTATCCAACCGCAGGCAGCTCGACTTCAGCTGAAGCTCAACCGTTTTATGTCAACTCGCCTTACGGCATCACCCTGGCGCATAACGGTAACCTGACCAACGTTGAGCAACTGGCCAAGGAGATCTACGAATCTGACTTGCGCCACGTCAACACCAACTCCGATTCGGAAGTGCTGCTCAACGTGTTTGCACACGAACTGGCCCAGCGCGGCAAGTTGCAGCCCACCGAAGAAGACGTCTTCGCGGCAGTCACCGACGTGCACAATCGCTGCCGCGGTGGCTATGCCGTGGTTGCGATGATCACCGGTTATGGCATCGTCGGTTTCCGTGACCCTAACGGCATCCGTCCTATCGTGTTCGGTCAGCGTCACACCGACGAAGGCGTCGAGTACATGATCGCCTCCGAAAGCGTGTCCCTGGACGTGCTCGGCTTTACCCTGATCCGCGACCTCGCGCCGGGCGAAGCGGTGTACATCACCGAAGATGGCAAATTGCATACCCGTCAGTGCGCGGCTAACCCGCAACTTACGCCGTGTATCTTTGAACACGTGTACCTGGCGCGCCCGGACTCCATCATCGACGGCGTGTCGGTGTACAAGGCCCGCCTGCGCATGGGTGAGAAGCTGGCCGAGAAAATCCTGCGTGAACGCCCAGAGCACGACATCGACGTGGTCATCCCGATTCCAGACACCAGCCGTACCGCTGCACTGGAGCTGGCGAACCATTTGGGCGTCAAGTTCCGCGAAGGCTTTGTCAAAAACCGTTACATCGGCCGTACCTTCATCATGCCGGGCCAGGCTGCACGCAAAAAATCCGTGCGCCAGAAACTCAACGCCATCGAGCTGGAATTTCGTGGCAAGAACGTGATGCTGGTCGACGATTCGATCGTGCGTGGCACCACCTGCAAGCAGATCATCCAGATGGCGCGCGAAGCGGGTGCCAAGAACGTTTACTTCTGCTCGGCGGCGCCGGCGGTGCGTTACCCCAACGTGTACGGCATTGACATGCCAAGCGCCCACGAGTTGATTGCACACAATCGCAGCACCCAGGACGTTGCCGACCTGATCGGCGCAGACTGGCTGATTTATCAAGACTTGCCAGACCTGATCGACGCGGTCGGCGGCGGCAAAATCAAGATCGAGAAGTTCGATTGTGCGGTGTTTGACGGCAAGTACGTGACCGGCGACATCGATGACAACTACCTGGAGCGTATCGAGCGTGCACGCAACGATGCCTCCAAGGTGATAGCGCAAGGCGTGGGCGCCACCATCGGCATCTACAACAACTAAGGCTTCACCGAACCGGCCCTGATGGGCCGGTTTGCATTTGTGCGATACGCAGTCGTCAATACACAGCAGTCATTACAGCAAGGAGTGGTCAGTATGAGTCAGGATTGGGATGCCGGTCGGCTGGATAGCGACCTTGAGGGCGTAGCGTTCGACACCTTGGCGGTGCGTGCGGGTCAGCACCGCACACCTGAGGGCGAACACGGTGACGCCATGTTCCTGACCTCCAGCTACGTGTTCCGTACGGCTGCTGATGCGGCTGCACGGTTCTCGGGCGAGGCAGCAGGCAACGTTTACTCGCGTTACACCAACCCGACGGTGCGCGCCTTTGAAGAGCGCCTTGCTGCACTCGAAGGTGGCGAGCAAGCAGTGGCCACGGCCACGGGCATGGCCGCTATTTTGTCGGTAGTGATGAGCCTGTGCAGCGCCGGTGACCACATTCTGGTCTCGCGCAGCGTCTTTGGTTCGACCATCAGTCTGTTCGAAAAGTATTTCAAGCGCTTTGGTGTGCAGGTCGACTATGTGCCGCTGGCCGAATTGTCGGGCTGGGACGCGGCCATCAAACCCAATACCAAATTGCTGTTCGTAGAATCGCCTTCCAACCCGCTGGCCGAGCTGGTCGACATTGCGGCCCTGGCCGAAGTGGCCCATGCCAAAGGCGCGATGCTGGTAGTAGATAACTGTTTCTGCACGCCGGCACTGCAACAGCCGCTCAAGCTGGGCGCCGACATCGTGGTGCATTCAGCGACCAAATTCATCGACGGCCAAGGTCGTTGCATGGGCGGTGTGGTGGCAGGGCGCAGCGAGCAGATGAAAGAAGTAGTGGGTTTTTTACGCACGGCCGGGCCGACCTTGAGCCCCTTCAATGCGTGGATTTTCCTCAAGGGTCTGGAAACCCTAAACTTGCGTATGCGTGCTCATTGCGCCAGCGCGTTGGCCCTGGCCGAATGGCTTGAGCAGCAAGACGGCATCGAAAAAGTGCATTACGCGGGCCTCAAGAGTCACCCGCAACACGCACTGGCTCAGCGTCAGCAGCGTGGTTTTGGTGCCGTGGTCAGTTTTGAGGTCAAAGGTGGCAAAGAGGGCGCCTGGCGCTTTATCGACGCCACACGCCTGATTTCGATCACCGCCAACCTGGGCGACAGCAAAACCACCATTACCCACCCGGCCACCACCTCCCATGGTCGCCTGGCGCCGCAGGAGCGTGAAGCAGCGGGTATTCGTGACAGCTTGATTCGCATTGCAGTTGGCCTGGAAGACGTCGCCGACCTGCAAGCCGATCTGGCGCGAGGTCTAGCCGCACTGTGACCGACATGATTCTAGAAGCGCACGCGGCCGGTAACGGGCGTGTAGCGCTGGTGACCGGCGCGGCGCGCGGTATTGGTCTGGGCATTGCCGCGTGGCTGGTGAGTGAAGGCTGGCAAGTGGTGCTGACTGACATTGACCGTGTGCGCGGCTCCAAAGTGGCCAAGGTGCTGGGCGAAAATGCCTGGTTTGTGGCGATGGATGTGGCGCTTGAGTCGGACGTTATCCAGTGCGTGGCTCAAGTGCTTGGGCAGTTTGGCCGTCTGGATGCGCTGGTGAGCAATGCTGCCATTGCCGATCCCCACAACATGACCCTCGAAAGTCTTGACCTTGAGCACTGGAACCGGGTGTTGGCGGTCAACCTGACCGGGCCGATGCTGTTGGCCAAGCATTGTGCGCCTTACTTGCGTGCGCACTGCGGCGCCATCGTCAACCTGGCTTCAACCCGCGCCCGCCAATCCGAGCCTGATACCGAGGCTTACGTGGCGAGTAAAGGCGGGCTGCTGGCGTTGACGCACGCATTGGCCATCAGCCTTGGGCCGGAGATCCGGGTCAATGCGGTCAGCCCCGGCTGGATTGATGCTCGCGACCCCTCGGTGCGTCGTGCGCAGCCGCTCACCGACGCCGACCACACCCAACATCCGACAGGGCGTGTCGGCACTGTCGAAGATGTGGCGTCGATGGTGGCGTGGTTGTTGTCGCGCAATGCCGGTTTTGTGACGGGGCAGGAATTTGTGGTTGACGGCGGCATGAGCAAGAAAATGGTCTACGAAGCGTAGGGCGTAGCTGTCGTGGGTAATAGTCGAGGTTTATCGGTTTTAGCTTTTTTTAAAAAAAGTTCAATCTTGTCCTTGACTTAGCTTCGATAGATGCGTAAATTTCGCGGCCTCAACGAAGCAAAGGGTGATTAGCTCAGCTGGGAGAGCATCTGCCTTACAAGCAGAGGGTCGGCGGTTCGATCCCGTCATCACCCACCACTTCTTGAGTTTCCCGCAAGGGAAAGGTCGTTCTGAAAAGAACCACCAACCGACGCGCAGCGGTAGTTCAGTCGGTTAGAATACCGGCCTGTCACGCCGGGGGTCGCGGGTTCGAGTCCCGTCCGCTGCGCCATATTTGTACAAATCAGGCTTGCCTGGTTTGCGATTGAAAAGCACCGAAGCTTTCAGTCAACGGTTTCAAAGTTTCAAACGGACGCAAGTCCGAGCGATACGCAGCGGTAGTTCAGTCGGTTAGAATACCGGCCTGTCACGCCGGGGGTCGCGGGTTCGAGTCCCGTCCGCTGCGCCATATTTGCTGCAGAGCCCTTGAACTCTCTGTAGCTACAAAGAAAGCGACCTCAGGGTCGCTTTTTTTGTGCCTGCGATTTGACCCTGCCTCCCGCTCGGCTTTGGTCCACTCGCCAACCTCTGTTGTCGTCTGCATTCAGCGACACGTGCAGCCAGGTTGTTCAAGAAAAGCGTTCCGATGTCCTGCCGATGCTCTAAATCGCGCCTCTTAAAGGTGTGTCATTTTTCCAGCGCTGCCGATTCTGTCTTGTAAGTCAGTGTTGAGTCGTCAAAAAACCGCCGCTTATTGCTTGCCGAGATAAAAAATCAAATTGGACGGTGCAGGATTGGATCCATAGGCTTGCCCGCAATTGGTGCGCAGTGCTGTGGCCGATTGAATTGAGCCGCAGGATCAACCAAGGCCACCTGAGGGTGGGTAACCAGGTCGTTTAACGGCTGATCAAACGCATTCTGCAAGGACTCCAATCGTGTCAGCACTGCAATAACCGCTTTGTACTCGGTCATTAAGGTCAAACATTATTTATGGAGTTCAAGTTTCGCAGGAGGCGTGCGTTGACTGTCGCTTTGCGTCTGTTTGCCGCGTTGTCACTCTCGGTCGGGGCAACGGCCAGCCATGCTGCGCAAGCGGCGCCTGAGAGCGTTGCGTTCTGGTACGCCGATAATCCGCCTCTTCAGGAACTCGCTCAGTTTGATTGGGCGGTGGTTGAATCGGGCCATATGTCCACCGCCGATGTCGCCCGTATTCGACAACTGGGCAGTCAACCGTTTGCGTATCTCTCCGTCGGGGAGTTTGACGGCGACCGTGCCACGCTGATTGAGTTGGGGCTGGATCAAGGCGCCAGTTCAAAGCGCAACAAAGCCTGGAACAGCCAAGTCATGGATTTGACCTCGCCGCAATGGCGCGATCACCTGTTCAAGCGCGCCCATGCGTTACAAGCCCAAGGCTATGCCGGGTTGTTTCTCGACACGCTGGACAGTTTCCAACTGCTGCCGCCCTCCGAGTGGCCGAGCCAACAAACGGCCCTGGCCAGCTTTCTGCGCGAGCTTCACACCCGCGAGCCGACCCTGAAACTGTTTTTCAATCGCGGCTTTGAAGTGCTGCCGCAGTTGGACGGTGTTGCCGCGGCCGTGGCGGTCGAGTCGATCCATGCCGGTTGGGATGCAGGCGCCAAGCGTTATCGTCCGGTGCCCGAAGCTGACCGTGAATGGCTCGACATCCATTTAAAGCCCTTGCGTGAAAAGGGTATCCCGCTGGTCGCCATTGACTATCTGCCGCCCAGCCAGCGAGAGCAGGCCAGGAAGCTGGCTCGGCAACTGCGTCAGGAAGGCTTCATCCCCTTTGTCACCACGCCGGACCTCGATTACCTGGGCGTCAGTACGGTCGAGGTGCAGCCGCGGCGCATCGCCCTGTTGTTTGACCCGCGTGAAGGGGACCTGACCACCAACGCCGGACACGTCATGCTCGGCGGTCTGCTCGAATACCTCGGCTACCGGATTGATTATTTTGCGGTGGATCAACCGCTGCCCATGCATTGCTTCAGCGGTTTGTTCGCAGGCGTAGTGAGCTGGATGAACACCGGGCCGCCGCAGGATTCGCAGCACTTCAATGCCTGGATCAACCAACGCCTGGATGAGCAAGTGCCGCTGGTGTTTTTGGCCGGTATGCCGATTGAGAACACGGTGCTGCTCAAGCGTCTGGGCTTGCAGCAGGGCACGTTCAGTGGCCCGGGCGCCTTAAAACTGCTGAGCCATGACTCGCATTTGATTGGCAGTTTTGAAGCCCCGCTGGTGCTGCGCTCGCGTGAGCTCACCCCCCTGTCAGTTTTGCCGGACGGCCCTAAGCCTGGCTTGTTACTGGCGGACGAAAAAGGTAACTCATTCGCACCTGTCGCCATCGGCGCGTGGGGCGGTATCGCCCTGGCACCTTACTTGATTGAGACCAACGGTGAGGCCAGCCGCTGGATCATCGACCCGTTCACCTTCGTGCAGCGGGCCTTGCGCTTGCCGCTGCAACCGCACCCGGACACCACCACCGAGAACGGTCGGCGCATCGCCACCGTACACATTGACGGTGATGGTTTTCCGTCCCGGGCGGAGATTCGCGGCACGCCTTACGCGGGTCAGTCGGTGTTGGATCTGTTTATAAAACCGTATCCCTTCCTGACCTCAGTCTCGATCATCGAGGGCGAGATTTCGCCGCGCGGCATGTTCCCGTTTCTGGCCAAGGAGCTGGAGCCTATCGCACGCACGATCTTCGCCGACCCCAAGGTCGAAGTTGCCACTCATACGTTCAGCCACCCGTTCTTCATGCAGCCTGAAAAGTCCATGAAAGAAGAGGGCTTCGATCCGCAATACGGCCTGAACATGAAAATCCCCGGCTACAACAAGATCGACTTTCGGCGTGAAGTGTTTGGGTCCCGCGATTACATCAACAATCACCTGACCACGCCGCAAAAGCCGGTAAAGATGATTTTCTGGCCGGGGGATGCGTTGCCAGACGAGGCAACTATTCAGTACGCCTATGACGCGGGTTTGCAGAACGTGAATGGCGGCACCACGGTCATCACGCATGCCAACCCGTCGCTGACGGGCCTGTCGCCGCTGCTGCGCCCCACCTCGGGCGGCTTGCAGATCTACGCGCCGATCATTAACGAAAACATGTACACCAACCTGTGGAAGGGGCCGTTCTACGGCTTTCGCGATGTCATCGACACCTTCGAACTGACCAACAGCCCGCGTCGTTTGCGCGGGCTGCACCTCTACTACCACTTTTATTCCGGCACCAAGCAGGCTTCGATCAAAGTCATGGACGACATCTATGCCTTCATGATCAAGCAGCAGCCAATCTCGTTGTGGATGAGTGATTACCTGCCACGGGTGCGGGGTTTATATGAGTCGAGCCTTGCACGCACGGCCAGCGGTGACTGGCAAGTGCGTGGCCTGAATGCATTGCGCACCTTGCGCATCGACCCGCAGATGGGCTGGCCTGATTTGACCCGCTCGCAAGGGGTGGCCGGTGTGCGCGATCTGCCCGAAGGGCGTTATGTGCATTTGAGCAGCGACCACGCGCTACTCGCCTTGCGCCCTGAGCGCGACCCGCGTCCGGCGCTGGAGGAGGCCAACGTGCCATTGCAACAGTGGCGTTATCTGGATGATCGGCGGGTGAGCTTTTCGTTTGCCGGTGAATTCGACATCCAGTTTTCAGTCCGCGCGGCAGGGCCATGCAGCGTTGATGTCAAAGGGCAGCGTTTTTCCGCTCGTGCGGATAACGGCCTGTGGGTGTTCCAATTGCCAATCAAGCAGGTGAGTGATGCCCAACTCCTCTGCCATTAAGAAAACCCGGCTGCTCAACCCGTGGGCGTTGGGTGTGGTCGCCACCGCCGTGAGTGGCTTGTTGTGGATGACCTTCCAACAGGAAAGTGTGTTCCGTCCCGATGAACGCCAACCGGATGAGGTCTCGGCCAACTACGCTGAGCTGCTGCTCACCGCGCACCCGCAAGACGACGCGTTGCGCATCAAGCTGCTGGATTTGCTGATGACCCTGGGCGATTACCCCAGGGCACGCAAACACCTCAACCAGTGGCCGCACCCCAATACGACCGTCGCGCAGCTCTATGCATTGCACCTCGATGCGCTGGACTTGCCCCAGGGTGGTGATCAGGCCGCGCGCACGGCGTTGGTCGAGCGCTTGAGCCTGCTGGACCGCCGCCAATTGCCGGTGCCTGCACTGGAGCGCATGGCCGATTTGCTATTAGTGCTGCAAGCCCCGGCGTTGGCGGGCCAGTGTTATGCCGAGCTGGCCAGTCGCGACCCTGAGCAACGCCTTAAGTGGCTCAGCGCTGCTGCGCAGTGGTCGATGGCAGGCGAGCAACCTGGGCGGGCGGCGGACCTGTACCTGCAACTGGCAGCGGCCAGCAGCGCGCCCGAGCAGCATAAGCGCTACGTGCGCCAAGCCTTTGATGCCCTGATTGCGGCGGATCGGGGCGGCGAAGCGGCGGTGTTGCTGAGCAAGGCCGTGGCGCTACTCAACGACCCGCAAAGCGACCCGCAATGGCTGGAGCAAGGCGTCGAAACGGCCATCGCCCACGACCAGCTGCACGAGGCAGAAACTCTGATCCAGCAGTGGCGCACCCTGCAACCGGGCAATCGTGAAGCGCTGCGCAAAGAGTTCAAATTACGCCTGGCCTTTGGTGATCAGGAGGGTGCTTGGGCGGTGGGCCAGGAGTTATTGCAGAGCGAAACCGGCGATGCGGCGTTTTTGGCGCAGATGGCCCGGCTGGGCGAGTGGAAGGGTGACACCTACCAAGCGCTGGACTATTGGATGGCCTATCTCGAACTGCAAGACGACCCCACGGCGTATGAGCATGCGTGGCGTTTGTCGATTCAGCTGTTTGATTTCGATCACGGCATTCCATTGCTCACCCGGCTGCTGGAGACGCGCAGCCTCAGCGATGGCGAACTGGATGCGCTGGTGTTCGCTCACGAGCAGCGCGGTACGCCGCAATTGGCCGAAGCGGTGTTGCGGGCGAGTTTGCAAAAATACCCCAAGCAACGTCTGGCCTGGATGCGTCTGAGTCAAAACCTGGAGAACACCGAACAATACCCGGCCAAGACGCGGGTCATGCAAGACATGGCGCGGCACTTTCCAATCACCGTCGCCGAGCGCGTGGACTGGGCCAGTACCCACTTGAGGTTCTTTGACAACCAAGGGGCATGGCAGGTGCTGGACATCGACAATCAACACATCGATGACGCCGAGTATTGGGACCTGCGCGCAGCCTTGGCCTGGGAGCTTGAGCGCGACGATGACTTGCAGCCCGCACTCGAAAGGCTGTTGGCGATCAAAGGCTCGTTGAGCTACGGCGAAGAAGAGCAATTGGCCAACCTGTACCGCAAGCGTGACCCGGTCAAGGCGCTGGCCTTGATGGTTGCCAGTTGGCACACCACCCACAACCCGCAACGACTGGTCGTGGCTTTGCAGGTGGCGCAAGAGCTACAGGATTGGGCGCAAGTCAGTGCGTTACTCGACAGCGCCAAGGCATGGCCCAAGGCTGATGCTCAAGAACAGGTGCTGGCCGCCCGGGCCGGGCTGGCCGTGCATGAAAAACGCTTCGCTGATGCCGAACGCCTGCTCAAACAAGGGCTGGCGCGCTACAACGATGACAACCTGTTTCGTGAGCGCCTGTTGTGGCTGTACATCGATCAGGGGCGCACGGCCGATATGGCGCCGTTGCTGCAACAGTGGCGGGCCCGGGCGCGCAACGACAACCTGCTGTGGCTGCCGTTTGCCAGTGCCAGCCAGATGGTCGGGCGTACCCGCGAGTCGCTGGCCTGGTACCGCCTGTACCTCAAAGCCAACCCGCAGGACTGGCTGGTGCAAGCCGGGTATGCCGATGCGCTGGAGGCCGCAGGTTCACTGGAAGCGGCTCAGCGGTTGCGCCTGAAGCTGACGCGCACCGCCGACCTGCAACCGGGCGTGGAATCTTCCCAGCGTTATGCGATGTGGCTCCGGCTGTTGGCCAGCAGCTATTCATCACGGCTGGCGCAAAGCCAGGCTTTGCAGTGGCAAGACGGTTCGCCAGCCATGTTGCAGCTATGGTTCGAACGCCTGCTGGCGCGCCTGGACGAAACCAATCAAGGCGCGCAGAAAAACGACTGGCTGGCCTGGGCCCGTCGCCAAGGTTTGAAGGTCGACCGTTTTGAGTTGATCCAACAAGCGCTGCGTGACCGCAATCGCGACATGCTCAAGCAACTGCTGGCCAGCGGCGAGCTGGACCCGGCGCAGCAGGTCGAAGCCCTCAGCCAATTGGGCCAGGGCGCTCGTGCCTTGGGCGTGAGCCTGTCGGCGCTGGGCGATCAACAACCCGCGATGATTGGCGAGCAGTTGCGCCGTCAGGCCGTTGAAATGCTCGACCGCACGCCGCAGGGCATTCAGTTGGCGTGGGAGGGCAAGGATTTCGGCGGGCTGGACGTGTCGGGCCCGCAACTGACGGTTGCGCGCCACCTCAATGACGACTGGTACGCCAGCCTGGTGCTCGGCCAGGGACGCTACAACAGCGATCAGTTGCGCGACGGTGAATTGGGTCAGGAACGTAATGCGCTGCTGACCTTGCAACGCCAACTCGACAATGGGCGCTACAGCCTGATTGCCGACATCAGCACCCGCAAGGACCACAACCGTAACGGGTTGGGCTTGAGCCGTGCCTGGCAGTTGAGTGCCACCGATGAGATCGAAACCGGCGTCGACTGGCATCGTCAGAGTGACGACACCGGGCTGATGCGCGCACTGGGTCAGCATGATGGCCTTTGGCTCAAAGGCCAGCACGGCTTTTCGGCCCGTGACCAATTGAGCTGGGCACTGTCGCACAACCGCTTCTCGACCCGTGCGGGCGATGCGCTGGGGTCGGGACAGGAAGCCAAGCTTGAGTTCGCCCACACCCTTGAGTTTGAAGGGCCGAACTGGGTGGTGCGCGCGGGCGCTGATTATCAACGTAACGCCCTTAAAAGCGGCGAGCTGAATGACCTCAATGCCTTCCTTAAGCCGGTTTACGAGCAAGAGCCGGTCGAGGATGACGATGGCCGGGTGATCGGTGCTCAGGCTGTCGATGTGACAACGCCGCTGAGCGCCAGCGATTTGCTCCAGGCGCGCTACGGCCAAGTGTATGTGGGCAGTTCGTGGCGGCGTGGCATGCCGGGCGCACTGAACCGCACCCAACCGCAATACACCTGGCTGGTGGACGTGACGGCCGGTTGGCAGTGGGTCGACAAAACCTTCAATTACGGCATCGACACCGGGATCGGCATGGTGCTGTTGGGCGATGACGAGTTGGCACTCAAAGTCGGATACCAGTCCTCACCGCAAGGTGGCGCGGGGGCGGGCGGCACGCTGGGCGTGAGCTACGGCTTGCGTTTTGGACGCTGAACAATCAATGACAACGAATACGTGGAGAAACACTATGCAAGCAATCCGTAACCTGACGCTGGTTTTGAGTGTGATGCTCATGGCCGGGTGCAGCAGCTTCACCGGCAAAACCAGCCCGGCACTTTCACGCGATGCGCAGTGGGGCATCGTGCCGTTAGTCAACTATTCGCAAACCCCGCAAGCCGGGGAGCGCAGCGAGCAAATCCTGCTCAGCGTATTGAGCAGCAAAGGCTTGCAGCCTCAGGTGTACCCGGCCAGCGCGCAGGGCGAACAGGCGTTGCTCGATGACAATGAGCGGTTGAACAGTGCGCTGGAATGGGCGCGTCAGCAAAAACTCGATTATGTGGTCGCGGGCAGCGTCGAGGAGTGGCAGTACAAGAACGGTCTGGATGGCGAGCCAGCGGTGGGCATCAGCCTGCGCGTGATCGAACCCGCCACCGGCCGTGTGCTGTGGAGCAAAAGCGGCGCGCGTGCGGGTTGGTCGCGTGAAAGCCTGGCCGGTTCAGCACAGAAAGTGCTGAACAAACTGGTCGGTGGCCTGCGGGTCGAGTAACGGTGATGAATTCCCCTCATATGGATTTCAGCCTTGCGCCCCGGGCCAAGGGTCCGGCCTCGTGGATCGAAACCGTGCTGGTCAGTGCGCTGGCCATTGGCCTTGGCCTGTGGCTGACGCCTGATGACCCGCTGCAATTGCGCGGCGATTTTCCCTGGCCGTTGCTCGCGCCGCTGCTGATCAGTGTGCGCTATGGCTTTGTGCGCGGGCTGGTCAGCGCGTGTTTGGTGGTGATCACGTTTTTTGTCCTGCGCCAACAAGGCTGGCCGGTATACGCCGACATTTCGCCGTCATTCATCGTCGGCATTCTGGTGTGCACGATGGTAGTGGGCGAGGTGCGCGACTTGTGGGACCGACGCCTGCAACGCTTGCAAATGGCCAACAATTACCGGCAATACCGGCTCGACGAGTTCACTCGCCATCATCAGGTGTTGCGCGTGTCCCATGACCGTCTGGAACAGCGCGTGGCGGGTAGCGATCAAAGCCTGCGCAGTTCGCTGTTGGGCCTGCGTGAACGCCTGCGCAGCTTGCAAGGCACGCACGACCCGTTGACGGTCATGGCCGAGCCGATCCTGGCAATCGCGGGGCAATACGGTTCGTTGCGCGTGGCGGGCCTGTATCGGGTTGACGCGCAACGTTTGGTCATCGACCAGCCGCTGGCGACCCTGGGGGTGATGGGGCACTTGTCGATCCATGACCCGTTGATCACGTTATGCCTGGCGCGCAACGAGTTGGTCAGCGTGCGCAGCAACCTCACCGATAACGGTGAGCAGAGTGAGTTCTCCTCGTTGCAGGTGTGTGTGCCGCTGATGGACACCGAAGGTCGGCTGCTGGCTATTTTGGCGGTGCGGCAAATGCCGTTCTTTGCGTTTCAGGAGCGCACGCTAAGCCTGTTGGCGCTTTTGGCGGGGCACATTGCCGATTTGTTGAGCAGTGATGCGCACAGCTTGAAACTGCCCGATGCCGATGCGCAGCATTTCGCGCAGCAGCTCAAACGTTCCTTGATCGATGTGCAACAGCATGACCTGTCGGCCTGTTTGTACTTTTTCGAATGGAGTGACCCCAATCCTGAACTGCTCGGGCTGTTCGAGCGCAGCCAGCGCGGGCTTGACCTGCAACTGAGCGTGCGTAATCAGCGCGATCACGAGGGGTTGCTGGTGTTGCTGCCGTTGACCAGCAGCGAGGGTGCGCAAGGCTATCTGAGCCGCCTGGGCACGTTGGTGCATGAACACTTTGGTCAAGAGCACACCCTGCACAGTCTGGGCGTGCGCGTGTTGCCGTACACCCTGACGCCTGTCAGCGAGCGTGGCGGTTTGCGTAATTTCCTGTTCAACGAGTGTGGTCTGAATGATCAGCAAATGGCTATTTAGCCTTGGCGTAATACTGGAGGCCAGCGGCTGGTCCAGCCTGTGGCTTGACTTGCCGCCGGGGCAGGCGTTTGCGTTGTATACGCTGGTGCACGCAACGGCCAGCGGTCTGCTGTGTGCCGGGGTGTGGATGCTGTTACCGGCGCGCTATCGCAGCCCATTGCCCTGGAGCCCGCTGTTTCTGTTTTCACTGGTGTTTTTTATCCCGGTGATCGGGGCGCTGGGCGTCGCCTGTGTGATATTCCCGGCGCTGTACTTGCCGCGCCCGCGTGATCAGCAAGCGTGGCAGGCGTTGGGTATCCCGAAGCTGCCGTTTCGCTCGCAGCCGCTGCATTCGCCGATTTTTCGCGACGGCGGGCTACAGGATGTACTGCGCCATGCACCGGACCCCGACCTGCGGCTGTCCGCCTTGCTGACCACGCGGCGGATGCCGGGTAAAGAGGCCATTCCAATGCTCAAATTGGCCCTGGCCGATCCCAGCGATGATGTGCGCTTGTTGGCGTACTCGATGCTCGACAAGCAGGAAAACGACATCAACCAGCGGATTCAGGCCGACCTCAAACAGTTAGCTGGCGCCAAACCTCCCGCGACTGGCGCCTTGCACGCCACGCTGGCGCGCTGGTATTGGGAACTGGCGTATCTGGGGCTGGCACAGGGCAGTGTGCTGGAGCACGTATTGCGCCAAGCCTGCGAGCACGCCGAACAGGGCTTGCGCGAAGGTGAGGGGGGCGAGTTGCATCTACTGGCGGGGCGTATCGCGCTGCAAATGGACTCGCTGACCCATGCGCAGGCCCACCTGGAGGCGGCTGAAAAAGCAGGCATCGATGCCACCTTGTTGATTCCTTTTCACGCCGAAATTGCTTTCAGGGCCGGGCACTACCAACAAATACCCCCGCTGCTGGCCGCGTTGCCCGCCGACGTGTTGCGTCGCCCCCCGTTTGCCGATTTGGCCAGGTGCTGGTTATGAACCCGTCTCAAAACGAAACGCCCATGGCGGATGTCTGCTTGCTGCTTGAAGGCACTTGGCCGTATGTGCGCGGCGGGGTCTCAAGCTGGATTCATCAGATGTTGTTGGGTTTGCCCGATGTGACCTTTTCAGTGCTGTTCATCGGTGGGCAGCGCACGGCGTACAGCCGCCGCAATTACGACATTCCGCCCAACGTGGTGTACATCAAAGAGGTGTTTCTGGAGGAGGCGTGGCAAGGCCGTCCTGCGGGTAAAGCTGACGACCAGAACATCGCCCCCGAGCTGGCCAATCTGTACCGGTTTTTACATCATCCCGACCCACCCACTGTGGCCCAGGGTGAGCAATTGCTCGATGCGTTGGCGCAAGACCGCCTGAGCCTGGCTGACGTGCTGCGCAGTCGCGCCAGTTGGGAGACCTTGAGCGCGGGTTATCTCAAGCACTGTGGCGACCCTTCGTTCGTGAACTACTTCTGGACCTTGCGCTCGATGCAGTCACCGTTGTTGATGCTGGCTGAAGCTGCACGCGACATGCCGCGCGCCAAGGTGTTGCACGCTATCTCAACCGGTTACGCGGGGCTGGTGGGGTGCATCCTCAAGCAACGCTGGGGGTGCCGTTATTTGCTCAGCGAGCACGGTATTTACACCAAGGAACGCAAGATTGATCTGGCGCAGGCCAGCTGGATCGCCGAAAGCAGCGAACAGGCGCTCAATGGCAGCCTGGAAGCGGGCACCGGCTATATGCGTACGTTGTGGATTCGGTTTTTCGAACGCATCGGTCGGTTGGTGTATGACCATGCCGACAACATCATCGCGCTGTATGACGGCAACCGTCAGCGCCAGATCAAAGACGGGGCGCAGGCCGTGCGCACGCAAGTGATTCCCAACGGCATCGACCTGCCCAAGTGGACCGCCGCGCTGCAAGCCCGCCCAGAAGGGATGCTGCCGGTGGTGGGGTTAATCGGCCGTGTGGTGCCGATCAAAGACGTGAAAACCTTTATCCGTGCCATGCGCGGCGTGGTCAGCGCGATGCCTGATGTACAGGGCTGGATCGTCGGTCCCGAAGAAGAAGACCCGGCCTACGTCAGTGAATGCCGCAGCCTGGTGGCCAGTTTGGGGCTGGAAGACAACGTTCTTTTTCTGGGTTTTCAAAGCATTCAAAACATCCTGCCGCAGTTGGGGCTGATGGTGCTGACCTCGATCAGTGAAGCGCAGCCGCTGGTGATCCTGGAAGCATGGGCAGCCGGCATTCCGGTGATTTCCAGCGACGTGGGGTCGTGCCGTGAGTTGATCGAAGGCGGTGTGGCGGAGGACCGCGATCTGGGGCTGGGTGGGGAAGTGGTGGCGATTGCCGATCCGCAGGCCACCTCGCAGGCCATTCTGGGCCTGTTGCGCAGCCCCGGGCGTTGGCAGGCGGCGCAGGCCAGCGGCTTGCAGCGGGTGCATCGCTATTACGGAGAAAACCTGATGTTCGAACGTTATCGCGCGCTGTATCGCGCAGCTATGGAGGCGGTGTAAATGGCCGGTATCGGTTTTGAACTGCGCAAAATACTGTCGCGCGACTCCTACACCGCGACCTTGCACGCCTATGTCTACGCCGGGTTGATCAGCTCCGGGCCGTGGGTGCTGTCGATTGTCAGCGTGATGTTGGTGGGGGTGTTGAGCCTGGGCTTGCTCATGCCCGAGATGCTGGTCAGGCAATTTTTGATTACCGTGACCTACCTGATGGCCACCTCATTGATTCTCACGGGCGGCTTGCAGCTGTTTTTCACCCGGTTCGTGTCGGATCGGCTGTTTGAACGCAAGTTTTCACGCATCCTGCCCAATCTGGTCGGGGTGCTTCTGCTGGTGACGGTGAGCGCGGGCCTGCTCGGCACGCTGTTGCTGTGGGTGCTGTTTGACGAGCCGTTGATCTATCGCCTGCTGGTGCTCGCCAACTTTGTAACGCTGTGCAATTTGTGGCTGGTGATCATCTTTTTGTCCGGGATGAAGGCCTACAACCGCATCTTGCTGGTGATGCTGGTGGGCTATTCGCTGATGGTGCTGAGTGCGTACCTGCTGAGCTTCATGGGCATCAACGGTTTGTTGTTGGCGCTGTTGATTGGCCACGGCTCACTGTTGTTTTTGTACCTGTACGACATCTTGCGCGAGTACCGCGCCGACACGCTGGTGGCCTTTGACTTTCTGGACCGGCGCCACGTGTTCCCTAGCCTGTTGCTGACCGGACTTTGCTACAACCTGGGGATCTGGATCGACAAGTTCATCTTCTGGTTTAACCCGGCGACGTCCAGCGCGGTGATTGGGCCGATGCGCTCTTCGGTGCTTTACGATTTGCCGATTTTTCTTGCGTACCTGGCGATCATTCCCGGCATGGCGGTATTTCTGGTGCGTATCGAAACCGATTTTGCACAGTGGTACGACCGCTTGTTCCGGGCCATCCGCGAAGGTGAAACCTTGCAACACATCGGCCAGATAAAAGCCGAAATGACCCTGTCGATTCAGCAGGGCCTGTTGGAAATCTGCAAGGTGCAAGGCTTGACGGCCGTGTTGCTGTTTTTGTTTGCACCGCAGTTGCTGGCATGGCTGGGGATTTCCAGTTATTACCTGCCGCTGTTCTACATTGATCTGGTGGGGGTGAGCATTCAGGTGGTGTTCATGGCGTTACTCAACGTGTTCTTTTACCTCGACAAACGCGCCATTGTGCTCAAGTTGTGCGTGATGTTCGTGTTGCTCAACGGCGCCTTGACCCTACTCAGTCTGTACCTGGGGCCAAGCTTCTTTGGCTACGGGTTTACGTTGTCGTTGCTGGTCTGTGTGCTGGTGGCCCTGCATCAATTGTCCGCGGCACTGGATGACCTGGAGTACCACACGTTCATGCACAGCCATTAAGCACGCATCGCCCGGGTCAAGCCGTCATTCGCGCCCGGTGAGGGTTGAGCGATAGAACGTAAACCGGTCTTTGCCCGCGTGTTTAGAGGCGTACAACGCTTTATCCGCTTTGGCCAGGGCCTGGTTCAGACTGTCCTGATCATCCACTCTGGCCAGGCCGATGCTGACAGTCACAGGGTGGGCAGCCGGGTCGTTGCGCACTTGGCTGCACAACGTCGCCATCAGGCGTTCGACGTCGGCGCGTCGAACGCCTGACAGGTACACGGCAAACTCTTCGCCCCCCAGCCGCGCACATTCATAACCGTTCATCACCGCCTTGATGCTGGCCGCCGTACGCTTGAGTACCTCATCGCCGATGTCATGCCCGTACTGGTCATTCACCCGTTTGAAATTGTCGATGTCGATCATTGCCAGGTAGTGGTCGTGCATGCGCGGGCTTTGCGCCAACACGCTGGTGGCGCGGGACATGAATGAGCGGCGATTGGGGATCTCGGTCAATGTGTCGATGTACGCCTGGGTCAGCAACAATTTGGACATGGTGTAGTTGTACAGTTTGACCCTGCGCAGCTTGAAGAAGCTGTAGATGGTCAGGCAACTGAGAAAGGCGAAATAACACAGGATCAAACTGCCGCGCAGGTCAAACAGTTGCACTTCGGTCATCAAGAACGGGTTAAGAACCCCCCAGGTCACCCCGACCACCGCCAAAAAACCCCAGCGGCTCAACGGCAAGACCGAAGCGTTATAGAGGATGCTTGAGGTGGCAAGGATCAGCCAGATGGGCTGTGTGTCGGCGGGCAGGCCAAAAATGATCAAGCGGATGCCCAGGGTAATCGCCAGCACGAAGATCAGATTCAACACGTCAAAATGGCGGGCCTTGCGGATAAAACCCAGAGCAATGGTCAGCGCCGCCATCGCGCAGACAAACACGACCGATAACACCGTGAAGCCTTGACCGCCCTTGAAGCTGACGATCAAGTCAAACAGCAGCCAGATGACAATGCTGGCGGCGTAGGTCAGACGGCAAAAGTTGCGCAGTTTTTCAAAGTCGTGCTGGGCAAACTCAGCTTGAACGGCAGGCGGGGCGGCGTATTTTGAGATTTCATGGTCAATGGTTTTGAGCATTGCAAGCCTTGATCACGGTCGGCGAAGTGGGCACTCAGCGGTCGTGAATCCGGGACATCAATGGCATCAAAACAACGTCCGCGGGCACGTATGGGTAACCCTAGCAGGACTTTGACGGTTAACAGGCCGGATCATTCAAGCGGTCTGTCTCCCCTGTGAACATCTGCTCAATTGGCCTGTGACAAGACCTCGCCAATGCTGCGCCGCCGGGCATAGTGCTCGCTGGTGCGAATCAGCTCTTCGAGGTCTTCAGGGGTGACGTCGATAAAAGCGTCCATCTTGGCCAGTGCGTGTTGCAAGTCCTCAGCGGTAATGCCGGGGTCGCCGGGTGCTGTGGGGGCAACCACGGCGGCGGGGGCCGGATCGGTGTGTTTTTTGGGATAGCGCACACGGGTCAGGTTGTTGTAGGCCAAAGCGGCCAGCAGCATGCACAGCGCACTGAGCATGACGGGGGCCAGTAATTCCCAGCCAAGGCGCGTACTGTCCGGGTCTGCCAGCACCACCAGCAAGGCCAGCGCACCGGCGGGCGGGTGCAGGCAACGCAACAGGCACATGATGATCAATGCGGCTCCGACGGCCAGGCAGGCACTGGCCAGGTCACGTCCCAAAAAGTGAACCACCAGTAATGACACCACGGTGGCACACAGATAACCGCCCAGGATTGACCACGGCTGCGCCAAAGCGCCGGAGGACACGGCGAACAATAAAATCGCCGAAGCGCCGAGTGGGCCGATCAAATGCATGGCAACGGGCAGGCCGAAAAACACGCTGCACAGCCATACGCTGAACAAAGTGCCAAGGGACACCCCAATCGCGGCACGGCTCCACTCAATCGGTCGGGTGTTTGTGGCCGCAGGCAATAGGCGGCGGATCCAGCGGGTTTGCATGGTGGCGAAGGTCCGGTTTTGGTCAGGCTGAGGCCAAAAAAAGGCTTGGCGGGGTAACCGGCAAGCCCTTGAAATGTTCCTTCATGGGGGAGGAACCGGTGCAGTCTGCCTACAGCTTATTAATTCCGCAAATTCATAGTAATGATGGTTAACTTCATTATTAATGAGCTTTGTGCTGCGGGCCGCCGAGGTCGTGGCAAGGTTTAGCCACTGCTTACAGGGGGTAATGGTTTTGTGACCACCAATTTGCCAAGTATCCGTTCATGGGCATCATTGCTCAGTAATTGCTGCTCGAGGAGATTGCGCCAATCAGAGCTGCTGCTCAGCGGGCTTTTGAGTACCAGCAGTGCATCGCGAAGTCTGACCAGCCTGCTCAACTCGGGGACGCAGTTCATGTCCCGGTTGTGTGGGGGTGATTGCCTGACGCTGGCAGTGGGTGCAAGCAGCAGCGGGCTTTGCTCTGGCGGGTCCTGGTCGTTAGCAATTACGGCATGACTCATCACGTTGTACTCCATCTATGAAGGTGGGTGGGCGGGGGGCGAGCGCATCCTCGAAAACCATTTAACGGTCGCACACCGCACGTGGGCGCCATCAAAACAACAGTTCTGGGGTGACGTGTTTTGCGAGTTGACTGACAGGTGAGTGGTAACAGGTTGTGTGTGGCAGAGGTCGGCAGCGCGTGCGCGATACAAGTGGTGACACAAGCGCTGTTTACTCGGGTCGGGATATTGGATTGGTGGGAACGATTGTAAGGCCGGGGGCAGGGGACATGTTGTCAGGCAGTGAGTAGCTGACGATAAGATTTACGGAGAAACTCGTAAGATTTTTCAAACGGCGGGGAGGAAGTTTTGCCCCAAAAACGCTGACGATTTTTTAGCTAAGGGTTTACGGGAGTCGATGTAAAAGTCTTACAGCGAAAGACACCGATATAACCCCATGCTGCCTTTAAACGCTTGAGGTGCAATTGATTGAGCGACCTGCCTTAGTCATCGAACCCCGCCTGTTCATGTATCTCGTCGACTTTGAGTTCCAGCCGGTAAGCCACTGCAATGAACAGCGCCTGGCACAGGCACAACGTGGCACTGAGCGAGCGGAACGCGAAAGAACTGCCTTCATTGACCAGCAACACACTGTTGGCGCGCTTGGCCAGTGGTGACAGGTTGCTGTCAGTGATGATCAGGGTTTTGGCTTGATGCAACTGCGCAATGCGCAGGCAGTGCTGGGTTTCTTTGCCATAGGGCGTAAAGCTGATAGCGATCACCAGGTCATTGGCACGCACGCTGCGCATTTGTTCGCGGTAGCTGCCACCCAGGCCGGAGATCAGATGGATGCGCTTGTTGGTGTGCTGCAAGTTGTACACCAGGTAATCCGCCACGGCGAATGAGCGGCGCACGCCCACGACGTAGATGTTGTCTGCGTTGACCACCAGATCCACGGCTTTTTCGAACGCTTGGTCGTCGAGCTCCAGGCCCAGGCGTTCGATGCCAGACAGCGTGGCGTTGATACATTCGCGGGCCAGATCACCGCCGCTGGCTTTCTGCGATTTGTTGGCAATCATGCTGCGAATGCGTTGCTGGTAGTTCTGAACCGGGGTGGCCTTGTGCGTATAGGCCTCGCGGAACAGCGCCTGCATTTCGCTGAACCCACTGAAACCGAAACGCTGCGAGAAGCGCACGATGGCTGAAGGGTGCACTTCGCATTCGCGGGCAATATCGCTGATACGGTCGACCATGATGCGGTCGCTCTGTTGGCTCATGTAGCTGGCAATGCGCTTGAGCTGTCGGGGCAGGCTCTCGTATTGCTCAGTAATGAGGTGCAGCAGGCGCTCGGCATTCACCGGCGGGCTGGTCAATTCGCTCTCTGGCGCTTGCTCGACGGACGCCGGCTGATCGGTGAAGGGCATAGAGGAATCCTTATAGAGGGCGCTGGGTTGTAACGGGCAGCCTGTTGGTTGCGCAGTTTACAGGGTAGGTGCACATAAAATCCTGACCAGCGACTCAAACGGCGAAGCGCTGAATCGATGCACGCGTAAAAAAAACAAGGCAGGATCATTCTGGAACAAAAATTCTACATTAAAATTATATGGAATAAATATTGTTTATTTCGCAGCGACGTTTTAGTCTTCGATTCACGAAGAGCGCTCGGGCCGAGTGAGGTGATGAGCGCAGGCTGATAAAAATAACAGGAGCCACCATGGGACAGACTCGTTTTGCCACAGGGCGTGATTTGGATCTGATCTGCCTTGGACGCCTGGGCGTCGACCTCTACGCGCAACAAGTCGGAGCGCGGCTCGAAGACGTCAGCAGTTTTGCCAAGTACCTGGGTGGCTCTTCAGCCAATATTGCTTTTGGCACGGCGCGCCTGGGGTTGCGTTCAGCGATGTTGAGCCGGGTGGGTGACGACCACATGGGGCGCTTTTTGCTCGAATCGTTGACCCGCGAGGGCTGTGACGTCAGCGCTGTCAAAGTCGATGCGCAACGTCTCACGGCCCTGGTGCTGCTGGGCCTCAAAGACCGCGAAACCTTCCCCCTGGTGTTCTATCGTGAAAACTGTGCCGACATGGCCCTGCGCGCAGATGACATTGACCCGGCCTTTATAGGCATCAGCAAAGCGTTACTGATTACCGGTACTCATTTTTCTACTGAAGGCGTGTATCAGGCCAGTCTCAAGGCGCTCGAATACGCCGAACAACACAACGTCCGGCGTGTCCTCGACATCGACTATCGCCCGGTGCTGTGGGGCTTGGCCGGCAAGGCGGATGGCGAAACCCGTTTTGTCGCGAATGAGACTGTCAGCGCCCATGTACAGTCGATTCTGCCGCGCTTTGACTTGATCGTCGGCACCGAAGAAGAGTTTCTGATTGCAGGTGGTGGTACAGACTTGCTGGCGGCCCTGCGTAAAGTACGTTCGCTGACGGACGCGGCGCTGGTGGTCAAGTTGGGGCCGCAAGGGTGCACGGTGATTCACGGCCCGATCCCGGCCCGTCTGGAAGACGGCGCCATTTACCCCGGCGTACGTGTCGAAGTGCTCAATGTGCTGGGGGCAGGCGATGCTTTCATGTCGGGCTTCCTGAGTGGCTGGCTGGAAGATGCCACCGACGAGCGCTGCTGCCAGCTTGCCAATGCCTGCGGTGCACTGGTGGTATCGCGCCATGCGTGCGCCCCCGCCATGCCGACCCGCGCCGAACTCGATTACTTGTTCAATAGCCCGGTGCCCATTACCCGGCCAGACCAAGACCAAGCCTTGCAGCGTTTGCATCAAGTCAGCGTGCCGCGCAAACAGTGGCAACAGCTGTTTGTGTTCGCGTTCGACCATCGCTGGCAGTTGCTGGAAATGGCGCAGCAATATGGCCGGGATCACGCCAGCATTTGCGCATTGAAGCAGTTGTTCATCAAAGCCGTGGAGCAGGTTGAAACCGACGTGCGCCAACGTGGCATCGACGCCGATGTCGGCTTGCTGGCTGACCAGCGTTTCGGTCAGGACTCGCTCAATGCAGCCACCGGTCGAGGCTGGTGGATCGCCCGCCCGGTTGAAGTGCAAGGCTCCAGGCCGTTGGCGTTTGAGCACGGGCGCTCGATTGGCAGCAACCTGATTGCCTGGCCGCAAGAACACATCATCAAATGCCTGGTGCAGTTCCATCCCGACGATGAGCCAATGCTGCGACTGGAGCAGGAGGCACAAATCAAAGGGCTGTATCAGGCGTCATTGGCCAGCGGTCACGAACTGCTGCTGGAAATCATTCCGCCCAAAGACCACCCCTCGACCTTCCCCGATGTGATGTACCGCGCCATCAAGCGCTTGTACAACCTGGGGATCTACCCGGCGTGGTGGAAAATCGAGGCGCAAACCCCTGCGGTCTGGCAACAACTCGATGCGCTGATTCAAGCGCGAGATCCGTATTGCCGTGGCGTGCTGCTGCTGGGCTTGAATGCTCCGGCGGCGGCGCTGGCTGAAGGTTTTGGCCACGCTCGCAACAGTACCACCTGCCGGGGCTTTGCCGTGGGACGCACGATTTTTCAGGAACCCGGTCGCGCCTGGCTGGCCGGTGAAATCGACGATGCGACGCTGATTGAGCACGTGCAGCGCACCTTTGTGCAGTTGATTGACGCCTGGCAAGCCGCTCGCCGCTGAGCCTGCGTTGCAAGGCCCGCTCGTGCTGGCGGGCGGTCACTGCCAGAGACTTACTTAGACAACAATAATAGGTGCAGCCATGCCCGCTATCCGTATTGGCATCAACCCGATTTCCTGGAGTAACGATGACTTGCCGTCGCTGGGCGGCGAGACCCCATTGAGCACCGCCCTCAGTGAGGGTAAGCAAATCGGTTACGAAGGCTTTGAACTCAACGGCAAGTTCCCCAAAGACGCAAAGGGCGTGGGCGACGTGCTGCGCCCCTATGATTTGGCGCTGGTGTCGGGCTGGTACTCCAGCCGTCTGGCCCAACGTTCGGCCGCGCAAGAAATCGACGCCATTGCCAGCCATGTGCAACTGCTGGCGCAAAACGGTGCCACGGTGCTGGTGTATGGCGAAGTCGCCGACTCGATTCAGGGCCAGCGCATTCCCCTGATCGAGCGCCCGCGTTTTCACAGCGAACAGGCCTGGCAGGCATACGCCGACAAGCTCAACGAGTTGGCGCGCTTCACCCTGTCGCAGGGCATTCGTCTGGCGTATCACCATCACATGGGCGCTTACGTTGAATCACCGTCCGATATCGACACTTTGATGCGTCTGACCGGCCCTGAAGTCGGCCTGTTATTCGACGCGGGCCACTGCTACATGGGCGGCGGCGAACCCGTGGAGGTACTGCGCAAGCACATCGGCCGTGTTTGCCATGTGCATTTCAAGGACGTGCGCAAACCGGTGGTGCAACTGGCGCGCAACCACCTGTGGAGCTTTCCGGACTGCATCATCAACGGCACTTTTACGGTGCCGGGCGATGGCGACATTGATTTTGCCGAGCTGCTGGACGTGTTGCTGGCGGCCGATTACCACGGCTGGCTGGTGGTTGAAGCCGAGCAGGACCCGGCCGTCGCGCCGAGTTTTGCCTATGCGCAAAAAGGCTATCAAACCCTGCGCGCGTTGCTGGACGCGAGGGTCAGTTCATGAGTTTGCTGATCAAAAGCCAGGCCGCTGGTCAAACGGTGGTGCAACTGCCGCCGGGTGCTTTGCAATACGTGGGGTTCAGCGCTTACCGGCTCAAGGCAGGTGAAACCTTGCCGGTGACGGCCGGGGACCAGGAGCTGTGCCTGGTGCTGCTCAGCGGTCGGGTCAGCATCGGTGGCGAAGCACCGGAGCAGGGCGCTTTCAACTGGCCCGACATTGGCGATCGCCTGTCGGTGTTCGACGATAAGTCCCCGTTTGCCGCGTATTTACCGCCCGGCAGTCAAGCCAGCGTGCAGGCCCTGAGCGACGTGCAAATCGCGGTGTGCGCAGCCCCCGGCTCGGCCAGTGCGGGGCTCGGTCCGCGACTGATCAGCCCCCAGAGCATGAAGCGCAGCGTGCGCGGCAAAGGCGCCAATACCCGTTATGTGTGCGACATCTTGCCGGACACCGAGCCGGCACACTCGCTGCTGGTGGTCGAGGTGCGTACCCCGTCCGGGCATTCGTCCAGCTATCCGCCGCACAAGCACGACACTGACGACCTGCCACACCAAAGCTTTCTCGAAGAAACCTATTACCACCAGATCAACCCGGCGCAAGGCTTTGTGTTCCAGCGGGTGTACACCGACGATCGCAGCCTTGACCAGGCAATGGCGGTGGAAAACAGCGACCTGGTGGTCGTGCCCAAGGGCTATCACCCGGTGAGCGTGCCTTACGGCTACGAGTCCTATTACTTAAACGTGATGGCAGGTCCCAAGCGGGTCTGGCAATTTCACAACGACCCGCAGCACAGCTGGCTGATGGATCTTTGACCTTTTGGGAGCACAACAACAATGAGCACAACCCCGATTATTGGCCATTACCTTGACGGCCACGCTCAAGACGCAGGCAGCGAGCGTTTGCGCGAGGTGTTCAACCCGGCCACCGGTAGCGTGCAAGCGCACGTGGCGCTGGCCAGCCAGCAAACCGTGGATGCCGCCGTGGCCAGCGCACTCAAGGCATTTCCGGCCTGGGCCGAGCAGTCGTCGCTGCGGCGTGCGCGGGTCATGTTCAAATTCAAGCAACTGCTGGACGAGCATCACGACGCGTTGGCGCAGATCATTTGCCGCGAACACGGCAAGGTGTTTTCCGATGCCAAGGGTGAAGTGACCCGTGGTATTGAAATCGTTGAGTACGCGTGCGGTGCGCCGACGCTGCTCAAAACTGATTTCAGCGACAACATTGGCGGCGATATCGACAATTGGAACCTGCGCCAGCCATTGGGTGTATGCGCAGGCGTCACGCCCTTCAACTTCCCGGTGATGGTGCCGCTGTGGATGATTCCGCTGGCACTGGTGACGGGCAATTGCTTCATTCTCAAACCGTCCGAGCGAGACCCGTCTGCCAGCCTGTTGATGGCGCGCCTGTTAACCGAGGCAGGTTTGCCCGATGGCGTGTTCAATGTGGTGCAAGGCGATAAAAGCGCGGTCGACGCGCTGCTACAGCACCCGGACATTGAAGCCATTTCCTTTGTGGGTTCGACCCCGATTGCCGAGTACATCTACCAGCAGGGCACTGCACGCGGCAAACGGGTTCAGGCACTGGGCGGGGCTAAAAACCACATGATCGTGATGCCCGATGCCGACCTCGATCAGGCCGCCGACGCGCTGATGGGCGCCGCCTACGGTTCTGCCGGGGAACGCTGCATGGCGATATCAATTGCCGTGGCCGTGGGCGAGGTGGCTGATCAACTGATCGAGAAGCTGCTGCCGCGCATTGACCGGCTCAAAGTGGGCAACGGCCTGCACCCTGAGAGTGAAATGGGGCCGTTGGTAACGGCCGAACACAAAGCCAAGGTCATTGGCTTTATCGATCAGGGCGTGGCCCAGGGCGCACACCTGGTCGTGGATGGACGCGGGCTTGAAGTTCCGGGCGCCGAGCGAGGTTTTTTTGTGGGAGCCACGCTGTTTGACCGGGTCACCCCGGCAATGAGCATCTACCAGCAGGAAATATTCGGCCCGGTGCTGGGGATCGTCCGGGTGCCTGACTTTGCCAGCGCCGTGGCGCTGATCAATGCCCACGAATTTGGCAATGGCGTGTCCTGTTTCACCCGTGATGGCGGTGTGGCCCGGGCGTTTGCGCGCACGATCAAGGTCGGGATGGTGGGGATTAACGTACCGATTCCGGTGCCGATGGCCTGGCACTCATTTGGTGGCTGGAAGCGCTCACTGTTTGGCGACCACCACGCCTACGGCGAAGAGGGCCTGCGCTTTTACAGCCGTTACAAAAGCGTGATGCAGCGCTGGCCGGACAGCATCGCCAAAGGCCCCGAGTTCAGCATGCCCACTGCCAAATAATTCCAGCCACAGCGCGTGTAGCGGCTGTGCATGTTCAAGGGTGCAGACATGAGTACGACACGACTGACCATGGCCCAGGCTCTGGTGAAATTTCTCGACAACCAATACGTGGAGGTCGATGGGGTCCAGAGCAAATTTGTGGCCGGGGTGTTTACGATTTTTGGTCACGGCAATGTGCTGGGACTGGGCCAGGCGCTGGAACAGGACAGCGGTGATCTGCAGGTGCATCAGGGCCGTAACGAACAAGGCATGGCTCACGCCGCCATCGGGTTTGCCAAGCAACACCTGCGGCGCAAGATCTACGCTTGCACCGCCTCCGTCGGACCGGGGGCGGCCAACCTGATCACCGCGGCTGCCACGGCCACCGCTAACCGGATTCCGCTGCTATTGCTGCCGGGCGATGTGTACGCCAGCCGTCAGCCTGACCCGGTGTTGCAACAGATCGAGCAGTTCCACGACCTGAGCATCAGCACCAACGATGCGTTCAAGGCGGTGAGTAAGTACTGGGACCGGATCAACCGTCCCGAGCAATTGATGAGCGCCGCGATTCACGCCATGCGCGTCTTGACCGACCCAGCCGAAACCGGCGCCGTGACCTTGGCCTTGCCCCAAGACGTGCAGGCTGAGGCTTATGATTACCCCGATTACTTCCTGCAAAAACGCGTGCACCGTATCGACCGGCGTTTGCCGACACCCGCGATGCTGGGAGATGCGCAGGCACTGATGCAGCGCAAGCGCACGCCGTTGATCATCTGCGGCGGCGGGGTCAAATACGCGGGCGCCAACGCGGCCTTGCAGGCGTTTGCTGAACGTTTTGCTATCCCGTTCGCCGAAACCCAGGCCGGCAAGAGTGCCATCGTCTCGGCGCACCCGCTGAACATGGGCGGAATCGGGGAAACCGGCTGCCTGGCGGCCAACCTGCTGGCGCCCCAGGCGGACCTGATCATTGGCATCGGCACCCGTTACACCGACTTCACCACGTCATCCAAGTCGCTGTTCCAGCACCCCGAAGTGGAGTTTCTCAACCTCAACGTCAGCCCCTGCGACGCACTCAAACTCGATGGCGTGCAACTGATTGCCGATGCGCTGGCGGGGCTTGAAGCGCTGGGCCAGGCGTTGTCCGCGAGCGGCTATCGGTCGGGCTGGGGCGACGCGCCGCAACAGGCCAGGGCGCAATTGCAGGCCGAAGTCGACCGGGTGTATCAGGTCGACTATCAGCAACCGGACTTCACCCCTGAAATCAGTGACCACATGGACCCGGCCGTGCTGCGCGAGTTTATCGAGCTGACAGGTTCCTGCCTGACCCAGAGCCAGGTGCTGGGCGTGCTCAACCGCACGCTGGCAGACGACGCAATTATTGTGGCGGCCGCTGGCAGCTTGCCCGGTGACTTGCAGCGGGCATGGCGCAGCAAAGGGGTGAATACCTATCACGTGGAATATGGCTACTCGTGCATGGGCTATGAAGTGAACGCGGCGCTGGGGGTCAAGCTGGCCGAGCCTAAGCGCGAGGTGTACGCCTTTGTCGGTGATGGCTCTTACATGATGCTGCACTCCGAGTTGGCAACGTCGATTCAGGAACGGCAAAAAATCAACGTGGTGCTGCTCGATAACATGGCCTTCGGCTGTATCAACAACCTGCAAATGGGTAACGGCATGGACAGCTTCGGCACCGAGTTCCGGTTCCGTAACCCTGAAACCGGCAAGCTCGATGGCGCCCTGGTGCCCGTGGACTTCGCCATGAGCGCGGCCGCGTATGGCTGCAAGACCTACAAGGTCAGCACCCTTGAACAACTGGATGCGGCGCTGGCCGATGCGCGCGTGCAAACGGTATCGACGCTGATCGACATCAAAGTGCTGCCCAAAACCATGATCCACGGCTATCTCTCGTGGTGGCGCGTGGGCGTTGCGCAAGTGTCCACCAGCGCCCGTACGGCCCAGGCCGCGGAGCACCTCAACCGTCAGCTCGCCAATGCGCGGCAGTATTGATTGCAACGCGCGCTCATCCATCCAACAGGAGTCTGCACATGTCGTTGAATACCCAAGCGTTGAAGTTAGGCGTCATTGGTACGGGCGCAATCGGTCGCGATCACATCCGCCGTTGCAGCCGGACCTTGCTCAATAGCCAGGTAGTTGCGGTCACGGATATCAACCTGCAACAGGCCGCCGACGTGGTGGCTGAGCTGGGGCTGACCGCCGAGGTGTACCCGGATGGTCACGCGCTGATCAATGCCGCCGAAGTGGACGCGGTGTTAGTGACGTCCTGGGGGCCGAGCCACGAAGAGTTTGTGCTGGCCGCGATCAAGGCCGGCAAGCCGGTGTTTTGCGAAAAACCCCTGGCGGTCACCGCAGCAGGTTGCCGCAACATCGTCGACGCTGAAATCGCGCAGGGCAGGCGTTTGGTGCAAGTGGGCTTCATGCGCCCGTACGACGCCGGTTATCAGGCACTCAAAGCCGTGATCGACAGCGGGCAGATTGGCGAACCGCT
Organism: Pseudomonas sp. TWR3-1-1; assembly: GCF_049896545.1. NCBI lineage: Bacteria > Pseudomonadati > Pseudomonadota > Gammaproteobacteria > Pseudomonadales > Pseudomonadaceae > Pseudomonas > Pseudomonas sp. TWR3-1-1. The sequence continues at coordinate 245,403 of NZ_JAFCUO010000004.1, read as the reverse complement.
GATGCTGCACTGCGCGCACCGCAACCCGCGCGTGGGTGAAAACTACAAAACCGACATGGCCATCACGGACACGCTGATCCATGAACTGGATGTGTTGCGCTGGCTGCTCGACGACGACTTTGTGTCGGTGCAAGTGGTCTTCCCGCGTAAAACCAGCAAAGCCCTGGCCCATTTGCGCGACCCGCAAATCGTGTTGCTTGAAACCGCCAAAGGCACGCGCATTGATGTGGAAGTGTTCGTCAATTGTCAGTACGGCTACGACATTCAATGCGAAGTGGTGGGCGAGACCGGTATCGCCAAATTGCCAGAGCCTTCGCAGGTGCAATTGCGCAGCGGCGCCAAGCTGTCGAATGCGATTTTGATGGACTGGAAAGACCGCTTTATCGCGGCCTACGACGTCGAGTTGCAAGCCTTTATTGATGGCGTGCGAGCAGGCCGGGTGGGTGGGCCATCGGCCTGGGACGGCTTTGCGGCTGCCGTTGCCGCGGATGCGTGCATTGAAGCGCAGGGCAGCGGGGCGATTGTGAACGTTGAACTGGCGCCACGCCCGCATTTTTACGGCTAACAAACCATCCCCCGCAGGAGCTGGTGCAGATTGCGCCAGCGCCTGCGGGTGGCATGTTCGGTTTTTTAAGGAGAGGTTGCCATGCGCATAGGACTTGTCGGTTTTGGCCACGGTGGCCGTTTTTTTCATGCCCCTTTGATCGCCAGCCTGGCGGGTGTGACGTTTGCTGGCGTGGTCACGCGTTCTGCCGAGCGACGCCAACAGCTGGCCAGCGATTACCCGGGCGTCAAGGCGTTCGACACACTGGCGCAGTTAGTCGAGGCGGGGGTTGATCTGTTAGTCATATCCACGCCGTTGCAAGGGCGACCCGAGCTGGTCATGCAAGCCATCGAGCTGGGCATCGCGGTGGTCAGTGACAAGCCTTTTGCTGCCGACACCCGGCACGCTCGACTGATGATAGACGCCGCCTTGCGCCAGGGTGTGCTGTTGAGCGTGTATCAAAACCGGCGCTGGGACTCGGACTTTCTCACGGTGCGCAAATTGCTTGAGGCGGGTGCATTGGGCGTCGTCACACGCTTTGAGTCGTTCATCGAGCGCTTCTCGCCAGAGTCGGTGGGCAATGCCAGTGGCGGTGGTGTGCTGCGCGATCTGGGCAGTCACCAAGTTGATCAGGCGCTGCAACTGTTTGGCCCGGTGACCTCGGTGTATGCCGAGCTGGCATACAGCGCTGAGCATCCAGAGGTCGATCACAGCTTTTTTATGGCGTTGACCCATGACAATGGCGTGATCTCCCACCTTGGCGCCAGTGTGCTGCAAAACAGCCCGCGCCCGCGTTTTCGCGTCAGCGGCTCTTTGGGTAGCTATAGCGTTGAAGGGCTGGATGGTCAGGAGGCGGCGGTGCTTGCCGGGCGTACCCCCAAAACCGAAGGCGAACGCTGGGGCGCCGAAGAGCATCGCCGCTGGGGGTGGTTCGAGCACGGTGATGAACGCGAGCGCGTGCCCACCGAGCACGGTGGCTGGCAGCGCTTTTACCAACGCATGATCGACGCCGTGCAAGGCACTGGCCAGGTGCCGGTCGCGCCACAGCAGGTGTTGCAGGCTTTGCGTGTGCTGGACGCGGCGCGAACCAGCGCACGCACTTGCGAAGTGATCACGTTGGGCGCGGAATGAAAATAGAAATGTTGCGCTTTAAAATTCTAAAACAGGTTGATATGGAAATTATTTTCCAATAGAGTCGATTTCAGTGAATCGACACCAAGTACCGCATCTATAAAACCAACAAGAATGTGGAGACTGCCGCAATGAAACACAGCCTACGTATCGCATCCCTTGCCCTGTCCGTGATGTTCGCCAGCGGCGCTGCCCTGGCGGACATCAAGATCGGCGTGAGCATGTCGCAGTTCGATGACACCTACCTCACGTACTTGCGTGAATCGATGAACGAAAAAGCCAAAACCTACCCCGAAAGCGTGCAGTTGCAGTTTGAAGACGCGCGCGCTGATGTGGTCAAGCAACTGAGCCAGGTTGAAAGCTTCATCGGTCAAAAAGTCGATGCCATTGTGGTTAACCCGGTCGACACCGCTGCCACCAAACGCATCACCGAGGCGGCCGTTAAAGCCGGTATCCCGCTGGTATACGTCAACCGTCGCCCGGACGATCAGAACTTGCCCCAAGGCGTTGCCACTGTCGCCTCCGATGATTTTGAAGCCGGGAGAATGCAGATGCAGTACCTGGCCGACAAACTGGGCGGTAAGGGCGATATCGTGATTCTGCTCGGGGATCTGGCCAATAACTCCACCATCAACCGCACCAAAGGTGTGAAAGAAGTACTGGCCAAGTACCCGGAGATCAAAGTCGATCAAGAGCAAACCGGTATCTGGTTGCGCGACAAGGCCATGACCCTGACCAATGACTGGATCACCCAGGGCCGTCAGTTTGACGCGGTGGTTTCCAACAATGACGAAATGGCCATCGGTGCCGCCATGGCACTCAAACAGGCGGGTGTCGCTAAAGGCAGTGTGCTGATCGCGGGCGTCGATGGCACACCGGACGGCGTACGCGCGGTGGAGAAGGGCGAGCTGGTGCTGTCGGTGTTTCAGGACGCTAAAAAGCAAGCCTACCGCTCAGTCGAGACGGCGATGAAAATGATCAACAAAGAACCGGTTGAACAAGCCGTCTGGGTGCCGTTCCAGCTCATCACCCAAGACAACGCCAAAGACTTCAAGTAGTCGCCAACTCATCCATAACAACAATAAGTGGCGAGGCATGCGCCTTGCCCACTGTCTCGGCCACTGACCGGGGCATCTGAGGAGTATTGACTATGCTCGCGTCAGCGACTGTATCAAGCACCCGGGCTGTGGCACCTGCTCCCACCGCCTTCACGGCCGCTGCGCCGTATCTGTTGGAAGTGGTCAATGTCAGCAAGGGGTTTCCCGGTGTCATTGCACTGGATGACGTGCAACTGCGCGTGCGTCCAGGCTCCGTGCTGGCACTGATGGGTGAAAACGGCGCGGGTAAATCCACGCTGATGAAAATCATTGCAGGCATTTATCAGCCTGATGCGGGCGAGTTAAGGTTGCGCGGCAAGCCTGTGACCTTCAACGGCCCGCTGGCCGCGTTGCAAGCGGGTATTGCAATGATCCATCAGGAACTCAACCTGATGCCGCACATGAACATTGCCGAGAACATCTGGATCGGTCGCGAGCAGCTCAATGGCCTGCGCATGATTGACCACAAGCAAATGTTCCGCTGTACCGCGCAATTGCTCGAACGCTTGCGCATCAACCTCGACCCGCAAGAGCTGGTGGGCAACCTGAGCATCGCCGAACGTCAGATGGTCGAGATTGCCAAGGCGGTGTCGTACGACTCGGACATCCTGATCATGGACGAGCCGACATCGGCCATTACCGACAAAGAAGTCACTCACCTGTTTTCGATCATTGCCGACCTCAAGGCGCAGGGCAAAGGCATCATTTACATCACCCACAAAATGAACGAAGTGTTTGCCATCGCCGATGAAGTCGCGGTGTTTCGGGACGGCACCTACATCGGCCTGCAACGCGCCGATAGCATGGACAGCGACAGCCTGATCTCGATGATGGTCGGCCGTGAGCTGACCCAGTTGTTTCCGGTGCGTGAAAACCCGGTGGGCGAGTTGCTGCTGTCGGTGCGTGATTTGCGTCTGGAGGGTGTGTTCAAAGGCGTTTCATTCGACTTGCATGCGGGTGAGATCCTGGGCATCGCCGGGCTTATGGGGTCGGGGCGCACCAATGTGGCTGAAACGCTTTTTGGCATCACCCCCAGTGATGGCGGTGACATTCAACTCGACGGTCAGCCAGTGCGGGTCTCCAGCCCCCAAATGGCGATTGAAAAGGGCTTTGCGCTGCTGACTGAAGACCGCAAGTTGACCGGACTGTTCCCGTGCCTGTCGGTGCTGGAGAACATGGAAATGGCGATCCTGCCGCATTACGTCGGCAAGGGCTTCATCCAGCAGAAAGCCCTGCGTGCCCTGTGCGAAGACATGTGCAAAAAGCTGCGGGTCAAAACCCCTTCACTCGAACAATGCATCGACACGCTCTCGGGCGGCAACCAGCAAAAAGCCCTGCTTGCGCGGTGGCTGATGACCCACCCGCGTTTGCTGATTCTCGATGAGCCGACCCGGGGTATCGACGTCGGCGCCAAGGTCGAGATTTACCGCCTGATCTCCTTTCTCGCCAGCGAAGGCATGGCCGTGATCATGATTTCCTCGGAACTGCCTGAGGTGTTGGGCATGAGTGACCGGGTCATGGTCATGCATGAAGGTGAGCAGATGGGCACGCTGGACCGCAGCGAGGCGACTCAGGAGCGGGTGATGCAACTGGCGTCGGGCATTGGCGCAATCCATTAACCATTTCGGCGCGCTGGCTGTAACCGGGCCGGTAGCACAGCAGAGTGAGAGGGTACCTGTCCATGAACGCAATAACCGAAAACAAACCCGCCATGGCTTCGACCAAGTCCCGTCGCCGGTTTCCGACCGAGCTGAGCATTTTTCTGGTGCTGATCGGCATTGGTCTGGTGTTTGAAGTGTTTGGCTGGATCGTGCGCGATCAGAGCTTTTTGATGAACTCTCAGCGTCTGGTACTGATGATTTTGCAAGTGTCGGTGATCGGGCTGCTGGCGATTGGTGTGACCCAGGTCATTATTACCACCGGCATTGACCTGTCATCCGGCTCGGTGCTGGCACTCTCGGCGATGGTGGCCGCGAGCCTGGCGCAGACTTCGGACTTCAGCCGTGCGGTGTTCCCGTCATTGACCGACTTGCCGGTGTGGATACCCGTCGTCGCGGGGCTGGGGGTGGGGCTACTGGCGGGCGCGATCAACGGCAGCATCATTGCCATCACCGGCATTCCGCCGTTTATTGCTACCCTCGGCATGATGGTGTCGGCCCGTGGTCTGGCGCGTTACTACACCGAAGGCCAGCCGGTGAGCATGCTTTCAGACTCCTACACGGCCATCGGCCACGGCGCGATGCCGGTGATTATTTTCCTGGTGGTGGCGCTGATCTTCCACATCGCCCTGCGCTACACCAAATACGGCAAATACACCTACGCCATCGGCGGCAACATGCAGGCGGCGCGCACCTCGGGGATCAATGTCAAACGGCATTTGATCATCGTCTACAGCATTGCGGGTTTGTTGGCAGGGCTGGCGGGCGTTGTCGCCTCCGCCCGGGCTGCCACCGGGCAGGCGGGCATGGGTATGTCTTATGAACTGGACGCAATCGCCGCAGCCGTGATTGGCGGCACCAGTCTGGCGGGCGGGGTCGGGCGGATCACCGGCACGGTGATCGGCGCACTGATCCTGGGCGTTATGGCCAGCGGGTTCACCTTTGTCGGCGTCGACGCTTACATTCAGGACATCATCAAAGGCCTGATTATTGTGGTGGCGGTGGTGATCGATCAGTACCGTAACAAGCGCAAACTCAAGCGCTGAAGGGGTGCAGAGTTTGGGGTCTTCATCAAACGATGGCGACCCCAGCGGTGGGTATTAGTGATAACGATTGAAATAGCGGGGGACGTAATTGACCATCATGTCTTGAGACCTGGAAGGCTGCCCGAGAGTCGCCACTTCCATGGAGACGATTTCCCCGTGGCGTTTGTCGACGCCGGGATAAACGGAATTATCGACAAAAATCTTCTTCAATTTTTTTTCAGCCTCTGATTCTGCTTTTTGCAGACTGCTGCCTGGGTTGGCATGTAAGTGTTCTTTGACCAATCTATTTTTATCTTCGGTGATGAGTGTTGAACCGTACTTCAGTCCAACGGGTCCTTCGAACGCTTTGACGGGTTTTCTGATGGCTTTCTGGAAGCGATCTGCAAATGCGAAACCTTTATAACCGTCTCCCGCGTGGCATATCAGCAGTCGGACATTGTCGAAATTCGCGGGGTCAACGCCTTTGCTTTTCAGCAGTTGTATAAAACTATCTACGCCGTAAGGTTTGCCATCAATCCACACCTTGGTCCCTTCGCCCAAGAATCTATCGAGTGTAGACGCGCCGTTGCCATGCGCCACGATATTAAGTCGTTGCGTCCCTTTGTAAGTGTCCGTGAAGGTATGCACCTCACTAGCGACGAGTTGTAGATCTTTCATCCTGCCGCCCATAAAAATCACGTTGTCTTGGGACAAACCTGCATCAAGTAAGGTGGGCGTTGACCCAGGCACTTGGCTTACCGAGGAAGTTTGTGGCTGAAAGTTCTCGAGCGGGGGGCCATAGGATTTTTGGTTGGGCACATCATAAGCGTGCCATTTGCCCGTCGTGGGTTCGAACTTTGCGGTTATAGGGATAACCTCGTCGGACCTGTTTGCTAATTTGATACTGCCGTGTGCGATATCGCTGTTTTTTGCCAGTTTGAATAAGTCCGTGATGTGCTCACCTCTCTTCAGGAGATTGATGGCAAGGTTTCCAACATGTCTGATCGCTTTGCCTGCGGAGATCACCGACCTTCCCAAACCGGTTGCCAGGTCTGTTGGTGAGGCGCTTATCAACACTGCCTTGGCTACTTTACTGGCGATGATGAGAGCGCGCGAAGTCGTAGAGAGGCCTTTCGCCACGGCGCTTGCTGCTTTGCCGGCTGGGAGTCCAGGGACAATAAAACCTAAGACATCCATGACGAGATCCCTAATTCCCGCCGTGTTATCACCCTTGATGAAACTCTCGATGCTGGTTACCAACGGGATGGTTCGGGCGAAAAATTTCAATGCCTGTCGTGTGGGCGGTCTTTCAGTGTCGAACGTCGTTGTGCTGCCCTCCACATCTTTGATGGCATCTTTAATTTCAGCGTGTTTTAACACGGCGCTGGCAATAAATTGGGTTCGATCACTGCCAAAACTATTTAACGGGCTTTCATTATTTCGTTCCCGAAGGGGGGTCAGGCCGGGTGTGTTGGGCTCCAGTATAATCTGTGCAACATCGGTTGCTTTTACATCAATCATGGTGTACCCACCGGGCGGTGGTACTAGCGTTACAATTTTCACTTTCCCCTGCTCAGGCCGTTTTACAAAACTGCCTGTCTGAAAGTCTATTTCATAAGTGCTATAGACGCCTTTGTGATTGACGTTAAGCAGTAGCGGTTTATTTTTATCGGGCACACGCGAGAGTATTTTGGCAGTGTTCGTGGTGACGTCCATATGACGAAACAGGCTGATTTCACCGTGCTCTATTATTTTCCGATCTTCAAGTGGCAGGTTTGAGATGACCAGTTTTATTTGTGTTTCAATACTCTGACTGAGGGCTGTCGCGTGTTCAGAGAGTTTATTTTCATACACGGTAGCGTTGGTGGGTTGAGTGGAGGCGATCATAGGGTTTACGCTAATGCTGCTGTCCTTAGACTGCCAGATTTTAAAACGCGAGGCATACTCGCCGGACACCCATAAATCGAGCAGTGAATAAGGACCGGCGTCTGCAAAGTCATTTTCCCCTCCGCCGCCAGCTATGGACGGATTTATGTGCCTCTGGTAAATAACTTTTTTCTCAAAGTTCGTGCTGTTGCCGTATATGTTTCTCAGCTGCTCAAGTGCCATTGCTTTTCTGTCTGGTAGTGCCTGATTACGGGTGTCGGTTGCGTCCATCAACAGATTTAAGCGTGCGTTGTAAGCGTGTTTGATAGTCACCACTTCGTCAGGCATATACAGGTCTTTTTTCCCGACCATTCCATTGCAAACCCCCCAGATGATGATCGCTTCTTCTTTAGCGATATCCTCAATCCGCTCACCTGCTTCGGTGATCGGCGGTTTATCAGCATGCAACATGACTTGTGCAAAATTCATCATCGACGTCTTGCCCGGCGCCTGAGCTTCGATGCGGTCGACGGCTGTTTTGAAGGCAACCCAGGTATGCGAGCCGTAGGTCACGCCGTCAGGAATGTCTTTGACCAATACCTCGGGCGCTTTGCGTGACAGGAGCATGAATGCTGCGACGGGGGCCATGTTTGCGAACTGCACACTTTGCGTGTCAATCAGGTGTTGCGTCAGGCCTTCTTTTATTGAAGAAAGGGGTTTGCCCCAATGACTCGACTGGCTTAAATCGTATCCCGCGATCTTATGCTTGCCCGGTGAAGGATCATTGACTTTTTCCTCAATGGCCAAGGCCATTGAGGTCAAGAGCCAATCATCGATACTTGTGGCGCTCGGGGCCGCCTCAAATTTGTTTTGTAGAAGGAGCCCACGGGCTCGGGCTTCAGGTGTATTGATTATTTGTGCTAGCACGCTGCGAGGATCACTCACATCGGCTTGTCTCCAGTGCTCATCTTCCGTCAAACAATCAAATATGTTTGTGTTCACAAGCACCCTTTCAAAACCCGGTAGATGATTTTCTAAGAGTTTTTTTGTCTCCAACCTAACTTCTTCTTGTTGTTGCGTGTTTAGCGCGATAGGCCAGCTCAGACCACCGCCAAAATTGCCATGGGGAGGGCTTTGTAGCGGTGGTTCTTTAAGCGTGGAGGCCAGGTTGGCCAACTCTTCCTGGGTTGTAGGCAGTTTCCAGCCATGGGCGGTTATGAACTGGGCAACGCTCACGGTCTCATCCTCTGCGAATTTACCTGTGAGGGTGAACTGGGAGCTGGGCGCAATGTCCATGGTTTTGTTCAGGTCGAGTGTCTTGGTATTCACCATACGGGTTAATTCAGTAAGCAAAGTACGCTGGTTGAGCATCTCTCCTAACTGAATATTCTGAGGACTTGGCATTTGCTCCGCTTTGTCATCCTGACGATGAAGGGGCACGGTTTTGTCCTGCGATTCTTGAAAACCTAGATTCTTGGCAATCGTTTCAGCGCGTTGTTTGTTAACCTCTAAATCGCTGCTAATGGTTTCACCGTAGAACTGGGCAACTTCATCCAATGAGGCTGAATCGGGATCGTAGTGCAGTGGGCTGAATCCTCCTGGAATTGTGGGGTGGGTTTTCAATGCATTCACGACAGACTGCGCCTGAACCACGTTGGTGAGCAGCACGCTTTTGAGTGCTTCACCTCCCTTCCAATCCTGGATCACTACAGAGCCGTCAGACCTCATGCTGACTTTTGGATTGTCGGTAAAGTTGTTTTCCTTAAGCCATTTAGAGAACGCAGGGCTTTTGAATCCACTGGAGAGCTGATGACGTAACTGACCAAACGTTGACATTGGCGGTACATCGATCTTGATGGATCGACCGTTGGAGGCCCGGGCTGAACCATTCCATTGCAGAGCGTTGCTGTACGTGAGTGCCAGCATTGAATCGGGGACACTGTCACGTTGGGATGATCCACTTTGTGTGGAGGTCGGCTGTTGGACAGACTGTTTTGCGGCGCCCGAAGGTTCAGTGTCCATCGAACGGGTGGGGTGAATCGCGCTTGTCTGGCTTTGTACAAAGGTCATTGTGGGTTACTCACTGGATGATTAACTCGCCAGTCTCAGTAAAAAATCTCTACCTGACGGTTGAATCCTGTGTAGTGCTAGTCAGGAAAATCGTTCCCAGAAAATCGTTGAGGAGTTATGTCCACCGTGCCCGGCTCTTTTTGAAGGGGCATTGAATTTCTTGCTATAAACGCACTCCATTAGCCCCTGCGTGACATGTTTTTCGTCTTTTTCCAGGTTTTGCTGGACAAATAGCTGTCATTTCAGTTGCTGAGTCGATAAGTCGGCCGTAGACTGCCGCCCCTCGTAAATTGAGTGCCGGGTGGCGCTTGAAATAGATGGCACCTAACTGGTTGGGATGAAGATCGGTCAGGACGCTCCCTAATTCGCCTTAATGCACGTATTTTTTATAGAGAAATCAATGACAAAGGATAAGTTGCTGGCCATGCCGGCGGATGACTACATGAATGCCGAGCAACATGCTTTTTTCACTGAGCTGTTGCAAAACATGAAGGTCGAAACCCACGAGCGTATTGAGCAGAATCGCATCGCAATCGAGAGCCTGGATACCCCGGCCGACCCTGCGGATGCGGCGTCGGTTGAAGAGGAGCGTACCTGGCTGGTTAACGCGATTGATCGCGACCAACGCATGCTGCCGCAATTGGAGCAAGCGCTGGAACGTATCAAGGACGACAGCTTTGGCTGGTGTGATGACAGTGGCGATGCGATTGGCCTCAAGCGTCTGCTGATCAGCCCCACTACCAAGTACTGCATCGAAGCTCAAGAGCGTCACGAGCAAATCGACAAGCATCAGCGTCAGGCCTAACCCTGACCTTGCCGGGCCGCGCAAAGCGGTCCCGGTAGCTTTTCACACGCAGGTTTACCCCTGATTCCTGACGTGCTTACCCCTGAATATTCCTGACCGACGTTGCGCTGGTTTCAGCATTTGCACGCCCTTATATTGGTGCGTGGATTTGGCATGAGGCCGAATTTTTTGAGGGCAGGATGAATGAACAATTTCAGCAACACGGGACGTGTGTTGCGTGTCGGTGTGTTTTTTGATGGAACAGCCAATAACCAGTTCAACAGCCTGACAGGTCAGGCACGACAGGCTCAGGGCTTGCCGGTTGACCCCGCCAGCAGTTATGCCGGTGTCCCGACCAACATCGCCAGGCTTTACCAGCTTTACCCGGTACAACCGGTTTTTAATGCCCAGGGCCACGCGGTCACTGCGCTCTATATCAGCGGGATAGGGACAACGACAGGGCAGGCGGATACGCGTTTTCCGGCTCAAACTTATGGCCGTGGCCGAACCGGAGTGATAGGTAAAGCGCAAGAAGCGCATGCGCGGTTGCTCCAATGCTTGCACAGTGCGCTGCTGAATGTGCCACCCCGTTCCCTGAGTGGTGTGCAGTTGGATATTTTCGGCTTTAGCCGTGGCGCAGCAGCGGCGCGACATTTTGCCAACCTCGTCAATGCCACACGCTTGGATACGTTGTTGGCGCTGGCGGCGGACTTTACCTGCGAAATCTGTTTTATCGGGTTGTTTGACACGGTAGCGGCCATGGGCGGGCTGAAGGACTTGGGTGACATCAGTGATGACATCAACCCTGGACTTAATCTTTATCTGGGGCCGGACAGCGCCAAACAGGTGGTGCAACTCAGCGCTCGGGATGAGCAACGGCGCAATTTTGCCCTGAGCCGCATTGCTCCGTAGTGGCCCTTGGACATTGCGGTACCCGGTGTGCATGCCGATGTGGGGGGTGGTTACCCGATTGAAATGCAGGAACAGGTTTACCTGACGCGCTGGGAGACTAATCGGGTTAATCCCAGCACGCCGCTGACGCTCACCCACGCATGGAAGAGCACCGCCGCTCAACTGCCGGTCTGGCAAGCGCGCGACCTGTTGGACCCCTCAGACCCCCAGGCGCTACTGGAGATCCATACGGCCTCGGGTCAGGCAGGCAGTCGCGATGACCCGATCACACGCGTACAGGCGGCGGTTTATATGCAACGCCGGGTGTATGGGCATCTGTCACGGGTGTATTTGCATCTCATGCACCAGTTGGCGTGCGAACAGGGCGTGCCTTTCAACCCGCTTTCAAGTATCGCCGACACGCAACTGCCTGAAGAGCTTTTGCCCATCGCGACAAAGATCCGTGCTCAGGCACTGGCCGGACACATCGAGTTGAGGAGCGATGAAGAGCGTTTGCTGCGCCAACGCTACATCCACCAGTCAGCTAACTGGAATGCGGCGATTGGCGAGGGGTTGGGAGTGGTAGACAAGGTTTTTTTCAACCTGCCACAAGAAGGCGGGCGACCGGTTTACGATCAGCAGGCACCTGTTTTGGTGTGACCATGCGTTGATATTGTTACCGCTCATGCAATTGAGCTATGCATGGCATAGCTTTTTCCTGCGGCATTTAGTCACTATGATGGCCGACATCGTTAGCAGGCTAACTAAGTGCCAGGAGTGATCCTCATGAGTTATCAAGTCGATGTTGCAGTGATGATCGGTAGCGGCGTGCCACAGGGTATGCGCGAAGCCGGGCAGAAAGTGTGCTGGGTGGTATTGGTTAACGGAGAACAGCGCGGTACGGCGTTTGACACTCGTCTGCAAGCACAAGAATGTCAGGCGGCCTGGTTGGCGCAATTAAGCGCCAACCCTTTGGCAATGCGGCGTCGGGCTTAGCGCGACGTGTGCAGGCGTGCATTCAGTTCGTCGACAACCAGCGCCCAAGGGCCGTCTTCAAGAAGTTTCTCTTTCAAGAAGCTGGCTTGGGAGGGTGACCAGAAAGGCGCTTCGACCAATTTCACATCTTCGGCCAGCGGATGGTCTGCGATGAAGATCTCAATTGATTGTTCGTCACTCTTCAGGCCAAGTTGACTGAACAGGTTTTCCAGCGTCTTGGGTGTCTCGTCCATGCTCATCTCCAAAGGTAAATACGGGTTACAGGCTATCTGAGGCTACAGAACCTCAAGAGTTCGCTCCGATAAGCGTTATCACTGTAGACCACAGATCAAATTGAGAGGTTGATACTGCCAATCAGTGCCTTTTCGGCTTGAAAGAGCGAGCTCAGTGCGATGGAAACTGCGCTGTTGAGGGCGACCACCTGACCTTTTGCACTCATGATGGCCGACATTCTGGCCTCTTCACTGCGGTAGCGCACGGCTTTGACCGCCGCCATGCGTGCATTGGCTTGGCGCAGCTGCTGCTGGAGTTGATCGAGGCGTTTTTTAAGTTGCTTGATGCGTTTTTTGAGGGCTTCAACCGGGTCGTCGCTGGAGCGTGGGGCGGGCTCGGTTTCGTTTTGCGACATCAGTTGCACCAGGCTTGAGTCGCTGGCGGGTTTACCGGTCGTCAGCGAGGGGCTGACCGCAAGGCGAGTGTCAATATTCAAGGTAATCATCAGTGATGCTCTTAAACCGTTACTCACCTTGCTATCGGCCTGGCGCTCTGATCCTTGAGGCGCGCAAACCGACAAGGGCTCAAGCGTTAAGGGCGCCTGCGTCTACGGCCGCTTTGAGGGCGAGTGCGGCCTCTTTGCCTGCGGAGGCTGCAACATCGGCAGTCTTGAACCAGCGATCCTTTTCGACCTGATGGTAAGTGACGGTTTTGAGGGGCGGTTTGGCCCGCATCACAATCACTGCCTGAAACTCGCCATCGATTTCTCTGGCCTCACCGCGGATAAAAAACTCGCCAATATCAAATTCCGTCACGTGTCACTTTCCCTTGGAGGTAATGGAGCCGAGACAACCCGGCGGCATGGGCCGGGTCGATTTTTGCGCGAGTATGGCAGTTGTTGGGAGGCAGTGGCGCAGTTAAGTCATCAACCTGACGAAAGCCCTCAATTCAAGGTTGTGCGGTGCGAGTACAGCCGAGCTGTTTGTTTTCGAGATGGATGGCCAGTTTGCATGCATCGTTATGACTGCATCTGAAGCCTTTTATCTGACCCGTACCGGCTTCGCGTACATGAAAAAAGCCATGACTGATTGCAATCACTTGATAGAGAGGTTGATCTGTATACCCAAGATCAGGCTTGAGCCGGTAGAATGGCCCCCCAGCAGTGACCTCAGGCAGGTTATCGGTGTGGCGGGTAGCTATTGGACGTTCATCTGATATGTCCATGCAGAGTCTTCCTCATACGATTCTGTTGCGCAGATGGTTGTTTGAGTCAGGTCAAGGCGGTGAGTGCTGTCGCATTCAATGCGTTTTCGTTTATGTATTTGTAAGGTTTATTTTAAAAACGCTGCGCAGGGCTTTTCGTCTTTACGTGTAGGCTTTCCCTTTAGTTGTATGGGTCCGTTGCGCGCTATGTAATAAAAGGCCAGTGTTCTTCACACATTGAGCCTGCAACGTTGTGCCTGAGGCACAAGCATCCAAATCTGTATGCAGCGACTGTTCCTGGCCCAAGCGCTGCGGGACTGAGTTGAACGCAGATTTTAAAACTTTGGTGGTCAGGGCTTCTTTTGTGCTGCCGGTCTTTTGTGTGGCAGTTTTACTTCATGTTTTCGAGGGTTTTTCGTTGGCAGTCAGCAATTTGGAGATGCATGCGTTGTTCGTGTTGGGTGACCTGCGGGCGCGTTTGGTCAAACTGTTTCAATCACATTTTGTGTACGTCACCGAGCAAACGTCTGAAGGTATCTACATCGCCGAGATCGACACCGCCGCCGCGTTAGTGGTGGATGACAAACCGGGACTTCAGCTGAAGGTCGGGGATCACTTTCGCGCGGCGGTGCTTCCCAGTCGTGAAGGTGGCAAGTTAGAGATCAAGTTTCGGGAAATCAAAATGACGGTGTACGGCATTGGCGACTATGCCTATGTCAGTTCGCCCCAAGGTGAAGGCATCGTGTTTAAAGAAGGGCAGACAGTGGTGTTGGTTTTTGCCGCCAATGAGCAATTGGCCACTGGCTTGAGCAAAACCCTGAAAGCCGTCACTGCCAAAGCAGCCAAGTGGCCCAAAGGCGAACTGACCTTCAAGGCCAGTAAAGAGTGACAGTGTCGCGCAGCACGTTTCATCAGCAATACGCTGTGCAAGCCAGAGCCAAGGCGCTTGAGTTGTTTGCCCAAAAGCCCGCGTTGAAGGGCGCCTGGCTGAGTTGGGTGGCAGGGCAGTTGTATGCTGCAGGCCCCGCAGAATACGCAAGCATGGTGCGCCGCGAGCTCGAGCAGCTTCAGGCGCAGGCGCAAACAGGCAGCCGGACGCCTGAATAAGTCCTGCTATTACCACTTTGATCGTGTGGTCTAACGCGCTTCGCGAGGCATGCCCAATGCGCGTTCAGCAATGATGTTGCGCTGGATCTCGCTGCTGCCTCCGTACAGGGTATCGGCACGGGTGAACAGAAACAGGGCCTGCATCCGGGTGAGTGCGTAAGGCGCCCCAGCCAGCCATTCGGCTTCAGGGCCCATGACATCCATGGCCAACTTGCCCAGTTCAAGGTGCCAGGTGGACCACGCCAATTTGTAGAGGGTCGCTTCGGGTCGCAGGCTACCGTCCTGTGCCCCTGACAACATGCGCAGCGAGTTGTAACGCAACACCCGCAAACCACTCCAGGCCTGCGCAATGCGCTGACGCAAGACCGGGTCCAGGGCTGCGCCGTTGGCTTTGGCGATACGCACGACGTCGTCCAGTTCATTTTGGAACTGCATCTGTTGACCCAGCGTTGACACACCCCGTTCGAAGCCGAGCAAGGCCATGGCAATCTTCCACCCTTGGCCGGGCTGACCGATCAAGTTGTCCGAACCGGTGTGCGCCTGGTCAAAAAACACTTCGTTGAACTCACTGGTGCCCGTCAGTTGTTTGATGGGTTGCACCCTAATACCCGGCTGAGCCATGGGCACCAATAGAAAAGACAACCCGTGGTGGCCTCTGCTGCCTGGCTCAGTGCGGGCTAAAACAAAGCACCAATCGGACTCGTGGGCCAGCGATGTCCAGACTTTTTGCCCGCTGATAAGCCACTGACTGCTATCGGCGTTGAGGCTGGCCCGGGTTTTGATATTGGCCAGGTCTGAACCTGCGCCCGGTTCTGAATAGCCTTGGCACCAAAAGTGTTGCCCGGCCAAAATCGCGGGTAAAAACCGTTGTTGTTGCTCAGGGGTGCCGAATGCGGCGATCGTCGGCCCTACCAAGCCCTCACCGATGTGGCCCATGCGGCCCGGTCCACCGGCGCGGGCGTACTCTTCATAGAAGATCACTTGTTGGTTGATGCTCAAGCCGCGGCCGCCCTGTTCGCGCGCCCAGCCTGCGCCAACCCAGCGGCCTTTGGCCAATACCTGCTCCCATCGCTTGCGCAGTTCAGGGGCGAAGTCCTCATCGCCCGGTCCACCCCGAAAGCGCAAGGCATGAAACTCCCCACTCAGATGCTGCTGCATCCAGTGCGCAACGTGCTGACGGAACTGTTCATCTGCTGCGCTAAAGCCGATATTCATGGCCTGTCTCCGAAAATCTGTTTCGCCAGCTGTTCGCGATGAAAGGCCGGTGGCCCGAACAGTTGCTCACTGGCACGTGCCCGTTTGAAGTACAAATGCGGGTCATATTCCCATGTGAAGCCTACGCCGCCGTGTAACTGGATCGACTGCGCCGCGCATTCGAAAAAACCTTCGCTGGCGTGGATTTTTGCAGTGGCACAGGCTTCGGCCAATTGTTGTTGTGCAACCGGGTCACCGTCGATCTTCAGACATTCGCAGGCGATGCACGCCGCGTAATAACTGGCCGAACGCGCGCATTCAACGGCCATCATCAGGTCGGCGCAGCGATGTTTGATGGCCTGAAAACTGGCAATGCTTCGACCAAATTGTTGACGCTCGCCAATGTAGGCCAGCGTCAGGTCCAGAGATTGTTGCGCGCCGCCGGTTTGCTCGGCGGCCAGACCAATGCAGGCGATCCGCACGACATCCCGTAACAGCGGCCAGCCTTGACCCGGCTCACTGAGCAATTGCGCGTCGCTGACGATCACGTTTTCGAGGCTCAGGTGGGCCAGACGGCGTGTTTGATCCAGGGTTGGCTGGTGTGTACGGGTGAGCCCTGGCGTAGTTGCGGGCAGGGCGAACACGCGTATGCCTGCTTCACCCACACTGCCCGGCGTACGCGCCGCGACGATCAACAAATCACAGTCAGCGCCATCAATCACGTTGAGGTACTTGCCGTTGAGGCAATAGCCGCCAGCGCCAGGCTGCGCGTCAATCTGCACGCTGCTGTCGTCCCAGCGTGGTGCGCTGGTGTACGCCAGGCTTGCGGTGATATCCCCGGCTGCAATCAACGGCAACCACTGATCTTTAAGCGCTTGATTGCCGCTGAGTAGCAAGGCGGGCGTCGCCAGGCAGCAGGTGGCAAAGAAAGGCGAGGGCAACAAGCGCCGCCCGAGCTGTTCTTGCAACAGGCATACCTCGACAAATCCCAGGCCCAGCCCGCCGTAGGTCTGCGGGATGGCCAGAGCAGGCCAATACAGTTCGCGAGCGATGCGCGCCCAGGTCGCACGGTCATGTCCGCATTCACTGGCCATTGCCGTGCGCACCGCTGCGCTATCGGCCACTTGCGCCAAAAAACGCTCGGCAGACTGTTGAATCAGGTGCTGCTCGTCAGTCAGGGCAAGCTCCATAGGGTAGCTCTCGTCAATGGAATAGGGGCCAAAGCAGGAGCATGCAAGGGTCTGGAGCGAGCGCAAACCTTGTGCCGGACTAGTCCGTTTGGTCCAGAGGGTCAGGGCGCTGCGGCATCGAAGGTGATTTGTACGCTGCCGTAATATTCGCCAGCGCGAAAACCTTCTTCAGGCTTGAGCGCGTCGATGCGCAAGGGCACCCGTTTACCCGGCCATGCTTGATCGGCCCGTACGATCACAGTGTCTTGCAGGGTTAACGGTTGCTGATTGAACGTTACGTTCAACGCGATCGTATCGCGGCCGTTGAACAGCACCGGTTCGTACCCCAGCCGCGCGGTCACAGCACCGGCGGCGCTGGCCACATCAAACTCGGCGCGCAGTGGCTGCAGGGTTTCGTTGACCAGATTCCAGTGCATCTGCTGCTCCTGCTCCAGAAAGCCGGGGTCGACGGGTATCACAAACAGCGCGTAAGTCGGGATGCTGACCGAGACCTCAAACGTGTGTTCCTCACGCGCCGCGGGTGCCTGCGAAGCCCACGCCAGCAACGCCAGCATTGCGCTCAGTTGTGAAGGTTTACTGCGCCAAGCCCGCATCAGCCTTTAACCTCGATAGTCTTTTGCTCATGGCCTTCTACCAGCGTCAGGCGATACAGCCGGCCAGCGAGCTTGTCAAAACCGTATGCCTTGCCCGGTAATACGTGGGTCTTGGTGGTGGGTTTACAGTCCAGTGGCGCATCGCTTGCACAGTCCTTGAATTCGTCGACCACCACCACGGTGTTGCCGTCATTGCGCAAGGTGTAGCGATTACCCGTGTTCTCAATTCGGGTATCGAAGCGCGCCTGCCTGGGCCGTACAAAAAAAACCGTGCCATAACCCGCCAGCACATTGATACCGGCCGAGAGGGTTTTTTTGTAGGCGTCGCTGTCTTCTTCGCTCTGTGCGAACTCATCTTCTTTTTCGGGCACCACCGGGACAAACCTGACCCGAAAGTAGCGCTCTATGTCGCGTTCGCCCATAAACAACAGGCGCGTTCCCTGGGTGCCGTTTGCCGGTACGATCAGGCGTGCCGGGCTGGCCATCAAACCGTCACGGGTTGAGTGGTTGGCTTGGGTTTTAAGCGGCGTCTCCTCAAAGGTGCCATCGGTTTTTAAGCGCATTTCCATGACTTGAACCCGGACAAAGGCCGTACTGGTTCCGCCATTGAATACCCGCTTCAAGTACGTACGTTTATCGCTGTCCAAATAGTCATAGACCAGGCCGACATTAATATTGGGTCCTGCCATTGCGCCCAACGACAAACCCCACAAGGCTACTGCTGTATACACCGCTTTCATGTTGACACCTCACTCACCAGAGACCGCTGGTGCGGCTAGACTTCTGAATCCCAAATAACCACGACATTCCCGCTATACGTGCCTTCTTGAAAGAGCATGTCCTTGACGTGTTGTTTCTGTATTTCGAAGTGCAGAGTTGCCTGGCGCCTGTCCACGTAATGGTTGGGCTGGAACAACTGCGTGCCCGCACCGCTTAATAACAGGGGTTGGCGATTGACGGCGGAACCGTCTTCGCGGCCCAGGCCGTTGGGCAACGTGACCAATATGTCGAGGGGCACCCGGTGGCTCTGTTTGTTATCCAGCGCGCAGGTATCGCCTATGACGTATTGGCATTGCAGGCTCATCTGGAAGCGCGAGCTGGCGGAGATAAGAAAGGTTTGGTCGCGGTATAGCTTTTCAGGGGCGCGGCCTTGAAACATCCATTGATGCCAGCCACCTTTTGGCACCAGCTCAACGAAATTACCGCCGGGCGGGACGTCAACTTTCAGGGTGTGTGACACGCCCAGTGAGAAATTAAGCGTCAGTAGCGTGTCACTGGGAATCAAGACGTCCCCCATATCAAAGTCTTGATAAGGGCCGATCGTGTAAGTCATGCGCCCCGTGTATTCGCCCGACGACATGTGCAGCGGGTTCGGCGTTTGCAGCTCATATGAAAAATCCAGCGTCCTGAACGTCATGTAGGGAATGTCGTAGAGCGCTTGTTTGCCACAAGCCGTGGTGGACACCGGTGTTTCCCAAAAAAAAATAAACTGGGTGGCGTCATACAGCGCCGTGGACTTTCCGATGCAGGGAGCAGGGGCCAGAGACCAGCGCTGGCCGCTCCATAACCGGTTGTAGGCGTTGAACCAACTACTGGCATTTGGCACAAGATCATGGATAGTGCGCGGCGAGGTATCCATGGTCGTACCAAAGCCAATTATGCGGACTCTGACTTCTTCTGTTTCTAGCGTTTGCGCATGGGTCACGGTCAGCGTTCGCCATTCGCCAGGCACGGTGATCATGGCGCCCTGGCGCGGATCGGCATGGTGAGCCAGGATGGGCGCCACATTGTTGAAATGCACGGGGGCACTGATGCTGTAGATGCCTCTGTATTCGCAGTTAGCCGGGTAGTAACGACAATAACCGCCGTTATTGGGGGTTTTGTTAACGAACGCGTTGTGATGCGGCCGTGCGGAGTCCGGTTGAAACTCTGCCCGTATGTCCATCTCGATGGCGAATAGGTCGGGCGAGAGGCTGATTGCCAATGCACCGCTCAATGCAACCCGCCCGCACCTTGTCACCTGTAGATCGCGCGCGGCGCAACCGAGCCACTTGAGGCCACGCAAGGCCTTATTGACGACGTGAGCATTCATCCGTTTCATCCTGCTACCTCTGCATCATTACCCGACTCCGCCAGCGTGTCGGGGTGGCAACGCAAGTCACCGATTTCCAACACATGGTTTTGCAGCCGGGCCTTGCCCATATCAATTCGGAACTGGCACAGCAGCGCCTCTCCCTTGCGCACTTGCAAGGTGGGTGCATTGGCGTTCATTTCCATGGAGAAAAAGCCGTCGACTTCACTGATCCCACGGCTGGCGTGATTAATGATGTGATGGCCCTTGAGCGGGTTGCCCTGCGGGTCGACCAAGCGGGCGAGCACGGTGACGGTCTGCACCACATTGATTTTGCGATAGTCCACGCCGCCCTTGTTGAGGTGGTAACGGCTGCGTGCTGGCTGGATCGCAGCGGCCGGTACGTGATTGCCTTCAAAGTCAAAGCTCACCACGCTGTTTTTGTACGCAGTCACGGGAATAAAGTTGCGGCCCGCATGCAGCATCGTGCTGCTGCCACTCAGGTCGTCAGCGCGTAATACGATGTCGTTCACATCAGACTCAACGTCAATGATCATGCCGGCGCCGCGACCCTGATGTTGGCTGGTCAGTACGATGTTGTTGCCACCTACGGCCAGGGTGCTGTCCAGATTCAACCCGCCGCTCAGGTTGCCGTTAAAGGAGGAACGCTGAACAAAGCTGTCGCCGTTTATGTGCTGCGTGGCAAAGGTGCTACGGGCACTCAAGCCCACGCCATAGGTGTCGGTGGTGGCGCTGGCCGAGACGTTTTGCAGTACATGACCCTCCAGGTCGCGGCTGTACGTCAGCGAGGCGTTGTTGTCGCGTCCGCCATCACGGTCGGTGCGTGAACCGAGGCTGGCAGACCAGCTTTCGCCGGGGCCGCCGAGTGCCAGGCTGATGGTCACATCAATCCCGCGATTGCGTGTGTAGGCCGAACTCAGGCTGCCCGGACGATCAAACAGCGATAAACGCCAATTGCCATCACTGCCGAACAGGTTGGTGCGCCGGGTCCAGCCCAGATCAATGCCATAGCCTTGGGTATAGCCATCGCTGTGCGACAGGCGCGCACTGAGGCTGCTCACAGGATTGAGGCGGTGAGTGATCGACAGGGACGAATTGCGCGTTTGTCCGATAAACAGCGAGCGTTGGCGCACGCGTGTCCCGTCCGGCAACGTGTCGTAGGTATTGCGCGTATCCAGCCAGCTGCGCGTGTGGTTGAACACCAGGCTGCCATGCCCGTAGTTGTACAGGCCGTTTAGGTCGATCCCGGTGCCATAGTTTTCGGTTTCATATACGTTGGCGTAAACGCTGGCGTTGTGGGCTAGCGTCCAGTCGATTGACGTGCCGTATTGCATGTCGCCTTTGACCTGTCTGCCCGACACGCCCACCACGACCCGCGGGTGCAGCAGGTAATTAATCGACGCACCGCCAGTCATGTCGCCACTGGCCTGCTCATCCCAGTTGCTCCACAACGTGCTTTCTCGCCCCGCAAATACGTTGTAACGCCAGCGTTCATCGTGGTTGCGCCAGTTGTTGGGCTTGTAGATCAGTTCAGGGGAGGTACTGCTGATTTGACCGTCTTCGATCAGCCTCACCTCCACGTCATAAATCCCGCCGGGTAGCGGGCGGGTGTCGAGGCTCTGCAAGCCTGCGTTGACCATTTGGGTATTGATCAGCAAGCCGTTGCGATAGATTTCGACCGTGGCCTGACGGTTAGCGGTGACATAAACAGGGTAAACGCTGGGCCGGGACTGGTTGATTGCCAAGCTGTCGGAGCTGGCGTACATCACCCCCAGCACGGTGTCGGGGTTGGCACCAAAGGTGCGCACTTGCCGGCTCAAACCTTCGGCGTTGGGGGTGAAATACCCCAGGCGCCAAAAATTGCCTGCCCATTCGCGCTGGGTGTAGGCGTCATAAATGGCGTGATACAGCGCCGTGTCATCCGGCCCTCCCATACGGGACAGTTGCAGATTAAGGCTCTGGCTCCAGTTACCCAGACTGCTGCTGGCCTCAAGGCCAAAGCGCCCGGCCAATGCCTCATCCTGCCCGCCGCTGAGATTGAGCTGATTGCGCACCATCAGACCGCGACTGCCTTGCTCCGGCAACGTGTAGTACTGAGGGGCCTGCTGCTCACGCTCGGCATGTTCGGTAAGCAAAGAGAGCAGTGAGTTTTGCAGGTTGTAATGCACGGCCAGCAACTGTTCCGGGCATTGGCTGTGACAGCTGCCCAGTGGCACGCCTTGTTTCAGATAGTCGGCCCATGATTCGCGTTCGCTGATGGGCAGCGCGCGGGTGTCATGGTCGGTGAATTCAAGCAGGGTCAAGCGATCATCGCGTGAAAGCACAATCATCGCTTCACCGATCAGTTGTTGATTGAGTTCTACTTGCACGGCCAAAGGCACGTCAAAAAAGTGCTCTTCGAAGTCCGAAGGCAGCCCCTTGGCTTGTGCGAGCAAGCTCCGCGGCGTCGTGCCAACTGCCGTGGCGGCGGCGAGGGCACTTGCACTGAATATCAAGGCGAGCGCTGCCGCGATGGGCGTCATCGGTAACATTCACGAAATACTCTGATAGCGGGTATTAAAGTGCGCAGGTAGCGCCCGGACGTAGTCGTACAGGCCGGGCGCCTGGCATTACGCGTGTGGCGTTACGGGGTGACGCGCGGCACGTTGTCGAACACCACGGTGTAGGACGCGGTATAGAGCCCCGAGGCGCTATCGGCAGGTTTGGCGGCCGTAATCACCATGTCGGCCTGAGTACCCGGCGTTGAGCTTGCATCGTTCACCACCTCCAGGGGGGTGCCGGTCAAGGTGGTGCCGTTGAACGTGGTGGTCAGGGCGATGTTTTGGTTCAGGTTGCCGTTGAACAGGCTGGTGGGGCCGCCCTCGATATAAGCATGGATAGAACCGTCGGTATTCTTCACGTTGTACACCTGGTGCAGGCTGCTCAGCGTGCCGTTGACCGGGTCATAATTCATGGTTTCGTCTTTACCAAACTCCGGATCTTGCGGCATGACATGGAACACTTTGGTGGGAATGGACGCCTTGATATTGATCAGGCTGCTGGCCTCTCCGGCAGCCAAAGCGTGGGTAGACACGAGCGACAGGACCAGCAGTGAACCCGTAATAACAACCGTTTGTTTAAACATGATAGATACCCTGAAAGTAAGGAATGTGAAGTGCATGAAACCCCTCGCGTCATAAACGCATGCGGCCAGCGTGACAGTGGCCGTATAAACAAATGAGCACGGACTAATTAAGTATGTGCAGGAGGTGGTGAACTTTCGATGCCGGGAAAGTATTAACTAAGTTGTTTGAAGTGCCTATAAAACTTTGCGTAGTTCTGATCCTTTCGTTCTGTAGTACATATCCCTCAATAATCGAAGGAATATTCCGAAGCCTGCTTTTTTGACTGATAAGTAGAAAATAAAACCTATTTATATCAATCACATGGCTTTTGAATATCACTCGGTATTTTTTACGACGCTGAAGGCGTGCATTTGTAGGGGTTTGAGCGGTTAGTTGGGCGGTTTTTTTACGTTATGTCGCAGTGTTGCGTGCAAGTAATAAAGCGGCCCGTGCGTGCGTTATATCATGCTGCGGGCAGTAAGTTATGTCGTGGAGTTGGACGATAATAGTGGCTTGAGTTGTGTTTTAAGTTGTGCTTTAAGTTGTGTTTTATTAAAGCATGAGGAGTAAGCGTGAATGGTCATTCAACACAC
Organism: Pseudomonas sp. TWR3-1-1; assembly: GCF_049896545.1. NCBI lineage: Bacteria > Pseudomonadati > Pseudomonadota > Gammaproteobacteria > Pseudomonadales > Pseudomonadaceae > Pseudomonas > Pseudomonas sp. TWR3-1-1. Next base: position 222,052 of record NZ_JAFCUO010000004.1, on the reverse strand, counting down.
CTTTGAACGGGGGCAAGAACGCCATGACGGGTTTGAAAAGCGGGCAGCACGTATACGCAGTCCACGGGTCTTCGCGCCCGGCGATTTAAAACTGTTGTTATTAGCCTTGATCGCTGAACAACCCTGCCATGGCTATGACCTGATTTTGCAAATTGAAGGGTTATTCGACGGGGCTTACAGCCCCAGCCCTGGGGTGATTTACCCCACGCTGGCGTTTCTTGAAGCGGGGTTGCTGGTTGAAGTGAGCGTGCAGGGTGACAAAAAAAGCTATGCGATCACGGAGGCGGGACGCTTGTCCCTGAGTCAACAGGCGGTTGCGCTCAATGGCGTGCGCATGCGCATCGAAGTCAGTCGCTCTTCGTTACGCGGGCAGGATCGGCCTGCCGAAATTCATGAGGCCGTGCACAACTTGCGCCACGCCTTGCAATTGCATCATGGCCATTGGAGCCCGCAAGAAATCCAGCGCGTGCATAACTTGCTCAATAACACGGCCAAAGCCATTGTCGACGGGCAATAACCGTCATGGCGGGGGCAGGCTTACAGGGCGCGGGTTGGCGCCGAACTCAGGCTGGCCCCGCGATGAAAAGCCCCATCTTGCGCCGTAGCGGGCCTGCACCCGCTCCAGTGTTTTAGTCCCAACGGACGATGATCCGGCCCTTGCGCCTTCCCATACTGCTCACATGCCTTTGCCCATTCAGGAGCACATGTGAACAGCGCAATCCCTACTGCATTTCACACCCGCATCGAGGCGGGTGTCGCTGAACTGGTCATCGACCGTGCGCCGGTCAATGCGCTGAACAGCCAGCAATGGTCAGACTTGGCGCTCACCCTTGAGGGCTTGGGGCTAAACCCCCAGGTGCGGGTGATCGTGATCCGGGCCGAGGGCCGGGGGTTTTGCGCCGGTGTCGATATCAAGGAGCTGGATGCCCATCCCGAGCTGATCGTGCAGGTCAACGCAGGCAACTACGCGACCTTCAAAGCGATACATCGCAACCCGGTGCCGGTGATTGTCGCCGTGCATGGCTTTGTGTTGGGTGGCGGGATTGGCATTACCGGCGCCGCTGACATCGTAATCGCCTCCGAGTGCGCCACCTTTGCCTTGCCAGAAGTAGACCGCGGCGCGATGGGCGGGGGGGCGCATTTGCAGCGCCTGTTTGCGGTGCAAAAGGTGCGCTATCTGTTTTTTACCGGCGACAGCATCAGCGCCGTCGAGGCGCAACAGTACGGCTTTATTGAACGCGTTGTACCGCGTGAACAGTTGCGCGACACCGCCCTGACTATCGCCCACAAAATTGCCCGCAAAAGCCCGGCGATGATCCGCATTGCCAAAGAAGCCTTGAACGGTATCGAAGACGGCAACCTGGAAGATAAATATCGCTGGGAGCAGGGGTTTACGTTGCAGGCTTACACCTGTGCCGACTCCGCCGAGACACGCCGCGCATTCGTCGAGAAACGCGACGCCACGTTCTGAGGAGCTGACGATGGACCTGACTTACTCCCCCAAGCAAAAGGCCTTTCGCCAGGAAGTCCGGCAGTGGTTGGCGGCCAACCTGCCAAGCGCGCCCCTGGCCAGTTACGACACCCGCGAAGGCTTTGAACAGCATCGACAGTGGGAGGCCAAATTGTTCGACAGCCGCCTGTCGATGGTCATGTGGCCGACCGAGTTGGGCGGGCGGGGTTGCGACCTGATCGAGTGGCTGATTTTTGAAGAAGAATATTACGGCGCCGGCGCGCCGATGCGCGTCAATCAAAATGGCCAACTGCTGCTTGGCCCTACGCTGATGGAGTTTGGCACTGAGGCGCAAAAAAAACGCTTTCTGCCGCGTATGGCGGCCAGTGCCGATATGTGGGCGCAGGGCTGGTCGGAACCCAACGCCGGTTCTGATATGGCCGCCATCACCAGCAAAGCCACCCGCGACGGCGACAGCTATGTGCTTAACGGTCAGAAAACCTGGTCCACGCGCGCCATTTTTGCCGACTGGTTATTTGGCCTGTTTCGCAGCGACCCGGCGTCCAGCCGCCATCACGGCTTGTCGTTTGTACTGGTGCCGCTCAATGCGCCGGGGGTGACCGTACGCCCGATCAAAGCGCTCAACGGCAAGGACGCGTTTGCCGAAGTGTTCTTTGATGAGGTGCGCATCCCGCTGGACAACCGGATTGGCGAAGAAGGCCAGGGTTGGCAGGTGGCAATGGCCACCGCCGGTTTTGAACGCGGGTTGTTGTTGCGCTCCCCGGCGCGGTTTCAATACACCGCCGCCAAGCTAGTGGCGCTGTATCAAGCCAACCGCGCGAGTGCTGACCGTGACCCGACGTTGGGCGAGGCGGTGTGTAAAGCCTGGATGGACGCCCAGGCGTACGCCTTGTCGGCGTATCACACAGTGGGGCGCTTGAGCCGGGGCGCGCAGATTGGCGCCGAGTCCAGCACCAACAAAATCATCTGGTCAGAACTGGATTTGCACCTGCACGAAACTGCCATGCGCATTCTGGGTGCCAGCGGTGAATTGACCGGTAAAGCGGGCGATGGCCATGACTGGCTGGAGGGCTTTCTATTTGCCCAGGCCGGGCCGATCTACGCCGGTACTAATGAGATTCAGCGCAACATCATTGCCGAGCGCATGCTCGGTCTGCCGAAGTGAGGGCGGGTATGGACTTTACCTTTAGCGATGACCAGCTCACGTTTCGTGAAGCCATCAGCCGTTTTTTGATGACCGAAGCCGCGCCCGAAATGCTCCGTGAAATCTGGGAAACCGATGTCGGACGCTCACCGGATTTACGCAACAAAATCGCCGCACAGGGCCTGACCGCACTTTCAGTGCCCGACGCGTTTGGCGGCTTGGGCATGGACGATGTGGCGTGGTCGTTGATGACCCAGGAGCTGGGTTACTACGCCATCCCCGATTCACTGGCCGACACCGCTTACCTCGCCTGTGGCCTGATTGTTGGCCTGGACGGGCGCGTGGCTGAACGCGGCGAATGGTTGCGGGGCATTGCCGATGGCAGCTTGCGCGTCGCCATCGGTCACCCGGTCAACCCGTGGGTGGCCGACGCCGCTCATGCCGACTTGCTGCTGTTGGCCAACGGCGATGACGTGCATGCGGTGGCGCGTGCCCAGGTCGATGTTCAGGTACACCGCAGCATTGATGCCTCCCGCCGCCTGGCTCAAGTCAGTTGGCAGCCGCATGCCGCCACGCGCGTCGCCCAAGGCGAGGCAGGGCGCCTGTTATGGGCGCAGACCGTCAGCCGTGGGGCGTTATCGGTGGCGGGTCAATTGCTGGGGCTGGCGCAACGCATGCTCGACCTGTCAGTGGACTACGCCGCCCAGCGCAAGCAATTTGGCAAACCCATTGGCAGTTTTCAGGCGGTCAAACACCACCTGGCCGATGTGGCGACGCAACTCGAATTCGCCAAGCCCGTGCTGTACCGCGCGGCGTATGCACTGGCCCAAGGCGAACAAAATGCGCACGTCTGGGTGTCGCAGGCACGGCTGGCGTGTTGTGAAGCCAGTTGGCTGGCGGCACGGCATGCCATTCAGGTGCACGGCGCCATGGGCTACACGTGGGAAGTCGATCTGCAAATGTTCATGAAACGCGCCTGGGCACTGGACAACGCGTGGGGTGATCGTGCCCTGCACAAAACCCGGGTGGCGGCGCATGTATTGAGTGGTGCGCCATTAGGCCCCGGCCATACTTTCGAGGACTGAATCATGCCCCAAGCCTATCTTGTGGACGCACTGCGCAGCCCGACCGGCAAACGCAAAGGTGCGCTGGCCCATGTGCATGCCATCGACCTGGGCGCGCATGTGCTCAAGGCGCTGGTGGAACGCAACCCAATCCCGGCCGATGAATACGATGACGTGATCTTTGGCTGCGTCGACACCATTGGCTCGCAAGCGGGCGATATTGCCCGTACCAGTTGGCTGGCGGCGGGTTTGCCGCTCAATGTGCCCGGCACCACGATTGACCGTCAGTGCGGGTCGTCGCAACAGGCGCTGCACTTTGCTGCGCAAGCGGTGATGAGCGGTACTCAGGACGTGATTGCCGTGGGTGGCGTGCAGACCATGACGCAAATTCCGATTGCCTCGGCAATGCTGGCCGGGCAGCCCTTGGGCTTTGCCGACCCGTTTTCGGGCAGCAAGGGCTGGCAGGCGCGCTTTGGCAATCAGCCGGTGAACCAGTTCTATGCCGCACAGCGGATTGCCGATCACTGGGGCATTAGCCGTGAGCAGATGGAAATCTATGCGCTGCACAGTCATCGCCGCGCGCTGGACGCCATCGCCGAGCGGCGCTTTGCTTCACAGATCGTGCCCTGCGAAGGGCTGTGCGACGACCAGACGCCGCGCCACACCAGCCTGGCCCAAATGGCTGAACTGGCGCCGCTCGCCCCTGAGTTCCCGTCGATCACCGCTGCGGTGTCCAGCCAAACCTGCGATGCCTCGGCTGCCTTGCTGGTGGTCAGCGAGGCGGCACTCAAACGCTACAACCTCACCCCGCGGGCGCGCATTCATCACTTGTCCGTCTTGGGGGATGACCCGATCTGGCACTTGACTGCCCCCATCGCGGCCACCCGTACCGCGCTGAAAAAAGCCGGTATGCGCCTCAACGACATCGATCTGGTGGAAATCAACGAAGCGTTTGCCTCGGTGGTCATGGCCTGGGCCAAAGAACTGGACTACGACCCGACCAAAACCAACGTCAACGGCGGCGCCATTGCCCTCGGCCACCCGCTGGGCGCCAGTGGGGCGCGGTTGATGACCGGTTTGCTTTACCAACTGGAACGCAGTGGTGGGCGCTATGGCTTGCAAACCATGTGCGAAGGCGGCGGGCAAGCCAACGTGACGATTATTGAACGCCTTTAGGAGCAGTGAGATGGCTATGTGTGAAGGACGTACCGTGATCATCACCGGCGCCGGTGGCGGTTTGGGCCGCGCATATGCGCTGGCCTTCGCCCGTGAAGGCGCGAATGTGGTGGTCAACGACATCCGCAGTGATGCCGCGCAACAGGTCGCGGATGAAATCCGTGAGCAAGGCGGGCAGGCGCTGGCCAATGGCGATGACATCACCACGGTGGCCACCGCGCAGCACATTGTCGATGCGGCGCTGGCCGCCTTTGGTGAGGTTCACGTACTGGTCAATAACGCCGGGATCTTGCGCGACCGTATGTTTATCAGCCTCAGTGAAGAGGAGTGGGACGCCGTCATGCGCGTGCACCTGAAGGGGCATTTTTGCCTGGCCAATATTTTGGGCAAACGCTGGCGCGATCAGGCCAAGGCCGGTCAGCCGGTGGCGGCGCGCATTATCAACACCAGCTCGGGTGCGGGGTTGCAAGGCTCGGTGGGGCAGTCCAATTACAGTGCGGCAAAGGGCGCGATTGCCGCCTTGACGCTGGTGCAAGCGGCCGAACTGGCGCGCTATGGCGTCACGGCCAACGCCTTGGCACCGGCTGCGCGCACCGCCATGACCGAAAGCGCGATGCCCGATGTGGTGAAAAAACCGCAACACGGCGGTTTCGATGCCTGGGCACCGGAAAACGTCGCGCCGTTGGTGGTGTGGCTGGGCAGCGCGCTGTCTGGTCATGTGAGCGGGCAAGTCATTGAAAGCCAGGGCGGGCGCCTGTCATTGGGCGATGGTTGGCGTACCGGCGTGACCTGCGATAAAGGCGCGCAATGGCGACCTGAAGAAATCGGCGAGGCGCTGGACCGGATCCTCGCCCAAGCGCCTGAGCCGCAGCGGGTGTGGGGCAGCTGACGTCGCCAGCGTTCACACAATGCAGTGTTTTTTGAGAAGGGCCTCCAACCATGAAACCAGCTCCCCCCTACGTTCCCGGCCATCAACTGCTGGCCGGCAAGTCAGTGTTGATTACCGCCGCCGCAGGCGCAGGCATCGGCTTTGCTGCCGCCAAACGCTGCGCCGAAGAAGGCTGCCGCGCCTTGATGATTTCTGACATTCACCCGCGTCGTCTGGAGGAGGCGGTAGAACGCCTCAAGGCCCAAACCGGCTTGCAGGCGGTGTTCGGGCAACTGTGCAACGTGACCGTCGAAGCCCAGGTGCAAGCCTTGGTCGCGGCGGCTGAAGACGCATTGGGCGGTGTCGATGTGCTGATCAACAATGCAGGCTTGGGCGGGCAGGTGCGGCTCACTGACATGAGCGACCAGCAGTGGTCGTCGGTGCTCGACATTACCCTGACCGGCACTATGCGCATGACCCGTGCCATGCTCCCGCACATGGAAAAACGCGGCGCCGGGGCCATCGTCAACAACGCGTCGGTATTGGGTTGGCGCGCACAGAAGGAGCAGGCGCATTACGCTGCCGCCAAGGCCGGGGTCATGGCACTGACCCGTTGCAGCGCACTGGAAGCCGCCGAGAGCGGGGTGCGGATCAACGCGGTCGCTCCGTCGATTGCCCTGCATGATTTTTTGAAAAAAGCCTCCAGCCACGAACTGCTGGAACAACTGGCCAGCGGTGAAGCTTTTGGCCGTGCCGCCGAAGTGTGGGAGGTGGCCAATGTGATGGTGTTTTTGGCCAGTGACTACGCCTCGTACATGGTCGGCGAAGTATTGCCGGTCAGTTCGCAACAGGCGTGAGGGGCCGTCCATGAGTACGCTTTTCAGCAGTGCCAAGCAGTTGCAGGACGCACAGGGGATGGACCTGGGCCACACCGACTGGCTGCGGGTGACACAACAACGCATCAACCTGTTTGCGGAGGCCACCGGCGATCATCAATGGATTCATGTCGACCCTGAGCGCGCCGCGCACGGCCCGTTTGGTGCGTGCATCGCTCACGGTTACCTGACCCTGGCGCTGGCGAACCTGTTTATGCCCCAGCTCATGCAGTTCGCCAACCTGGCGATGGGGGTGAACTACGGCACTGACCGCTTGCGCTTCCCGGCAGCGGTCAAAGTTGGTTCGCGGGTGCGTGGCCATGGCGAAGTGCTGAGCGTCGAGGCGCTGGGTGACACGCTGCAAGCCGTGGTGCGCATCAGCATCGAAATCGAGGGCAGCCAACGCCCCGGTTGTGTGGTGGACACCATCAGCCGTTACACCTTCAACCCTCTTGAACAGTGAGCTTGAACATGAATGCACAGGATGTGGTGATCGTCTCCACCGCCCGAACGGCGTTGAGCAAGTCTTTTCGTGGCGCTTTCAACGACACCGAAGCCCCTGTGCTGGGCGGCCATGTAGTGCGCGCGGTGGTGGCGCGTGCCGGGATCGAACCGGGCGCCGTTGACGACGTGATCATGGGCGCGGCGGCGCAGCAAGGCACTCAGGGTTACAACATCGGCCGTCTGTGCGCGTACACCGCAGGCTTGCCGGACACCGTGCCGGGCATGGCGGTTGACCGCATGTGCGCCTCGGGGTTGATGAGCATTGGCATCGCGGCCCAAGGCATCCTGGCGGGCGACCTGTCGATTGCCGTGGCCGGTGGCGTCGAGTCGTTGTCGCTGACGCAAAACGCCCACAAAAACACCTACCGCGCCCAGTCCCAAGCCGTCATCGAGTGCATGCCAAGCGCCTACATCCCGATGCTGGAAACCGCCGAAATCGTGTCACGCCGGTACGGCATCAGCCGCGAGGTGCAAGACGCCTACTCGCTGCAAAGTCAGCAGCGCACGGCGACGGCGCAGGCGGCGGGTTTATTTGCAGAAGAAATCGTGCCGCTGGCAGCGCGCAAACTGCTGTTTGACAAAGAAGGCAAGGCAGGCGGCCATCAAGACGTGATTGCCGAGCGTGACGAGTGCAATCGTGCGTCCACCACGCTGGACGATTTGGCTGCCCTCAAACCGGTCTGGAAAGAGGGCAAGTGGGTGCAGCAGGGCGAATTCATCACCGCGGGCAACGCCTCGCAGTTCTCTGACGGCGCGGCGGCGGTGTTGTTAATGAGTCGCGCCCAGGCCAAGCAGCGCGCACTTGAACCGCTCGGTGTGTATCGCGGGCTGGCCGTGAGTGGCTGCGCCCCTGAAGAAATGGGCATAGGCCCGGTGTTGGCGATCCCCAAATTACTCAAGCGCTTTGGCCTGACCGTATCGGACATCGACCTGTGGGAAATCAACGAGGCGTTTGCCTGCCAAGTGGTCCACTGCCGCGACTTTTTGCACATTCCCAACGAGCGCTTGAACGTCAATGGCGGAGCCATCGCCATCGGGCATCCGTTTGGCATGTCGGGCACACGCATGGTGGGCCATGCCTTGTTGGAAGGCCGTCGGCGTGGTGCGCGTTTTGTGGTGGTAGCGATGTGCATTGGCGGCGGCATGGGTGCGGCCGGGCTGTTTGAACTCAACTAACCGCCAATCCCTGGCAGGCGCGTTGGATTGGGTCACTGGCAGCCCTTTTGGATCCAGATACGGTATAACCCTTCACTGCTCTGTTTTGAGGTGTTCAGGTTATGCAAAACCCGTCGCAACGGCCGCTGTGGCAGATCTATCTGATCTTTCTGGCGCCGATGGTGCTGTCCAACTTTTTGCAAAGCTTCTCCGGCACGCTGAATGGCATTTACATCGGGCAGATGCTGGGTACGCAGGCACTGGCGGCGGTGTCGGGCATGTTTCCCATTGTGTTTTTCTTTATCGCGCTGGTGATCGGCCTGGGAGCGGGTGCATCGGTGCTGATCGGGCAAGCGTGGGGCGCCCGTGAAACCACAATGGTCAAGCAAATTACCGGCGCCACCCTGACCTTGGGCCTGTTGATCGGGTTGATTGCCGCCGTGGTGGGCAGCGTGTTCGCCCGTGCGGCGTTGCAAGGGTTGGGCACGCCCGTCGATGTGCTGGACGATGCGGTGGCCTACGCGCGGATCATGATGCTGATCATGCCGCTGCTGCTGGTGTTCATCTTGTTCACGCAGTTGCTGCGCGGCGTCAGTGACACGGTTTCGCCGTTGTTGGCACTGATGGTGTCCACCGTTGTGGGTTTGTTACTGACACCGGCGCTGATTCTGGGTTGGGTGGGGTTGCCGCCGCTGGGGATTCAAAGCGCCGCCTATGCCGGGCTGGTGGGCAATGTGTTGGCCATGCTGTTTCTGGGCCTGCGTTTGCGCCACAAAAAAAGCGTCATGGCGCCGGACCGTGAACTCTGGGCGGCGCTGCGCCTGGACCGTGCCATTTTGGCCAAAGTGCTGCGCATCGGCTTGCCGACCGGGGTGCAGATGGTGGTGCTGTCGTTGTCGGAGCTAGTGATTCTGGCATTGGTCAACAGCCACGGCTCGCAAGCCACGGCGGCCTATGGAGCGGTGACGCAAATCGTCAATTACGTGCAGTTCCCGGCGCTGTCGATTGCCATCACCGCATCGATTCTCGGCGCCCAGGCCATTGGCGCCGGGCACATCGAGCGCATTGGCCCGATTCTGCGCACCGGCCTGATGATCAACCTGTGGCTGACCGGCGCTCTGGTACTGTTGGGCTATGTGCTGTCGCATTGGTTGCTGGGCTTGTTTATCACCGACGTCGAAGCGCGGGTACGGGCTGAGCACCTGTTGCACATCATGCTCTGGAGCATTCTGTTCTTTGGTTTTCAGGCGGTGGTGGGCGGGATCATGCGCGCCAGCGGCGTGGTGCTGGTGCCGATGGGTATCACCATCTTCTGCGTAGTGGCGGTTGAATTGCCGGTGGCCTATGCGCTGGATGCGCATTTCGGCCTGCAAGGGGTGTGGATGGCCTTTCCGGTGACCTACCTGACCATGCTGGCTTTGCAAACCGCCTACTACCGTCTGGTGTGGCGTCATAAACAGATCCAGCGCCTGATCTGAAACGCGCAATCGCTGGCCGTTACCTGCGCGGTAACGGCCCGGTGAGCCCCTTGAACAACCCCCTCACGCCCAGCTAGGCCATTTGGACGATGTGCCTGTGACTGCCCGGTCTGATTATCGAGGCCAGGTTGCTGCGACCTCGCCGCTGAGTTCGTCACAGCCTCCACGACTATAAAAAGAAGAGGACTGGCCGTATGCAATTCGCCCTTCTACTGCCTCGTGCCGCGAGGTATCGATCATGCGTTCGCTAATCGGTTATCTGGTGTGCCTGATCGTTGCCGTCACCATCGCATTCACCTTCACCCCCCGCACAACACTGGACGTCGCTGGCGAACCGCTGCGCGCCGACCGCTTGCAAATCAACGGCATGGTCTACCTCGACCAGCGCGTGGTGGCGGTGGGCGAGCGCGGCACGGTGTTGCTCAGTGATGATCAGGGCGCGTCCTGGCAACCGGCCACGGTGACGCCGCAACGGGATTTGACCCTCACGGCGCTGGTGGCGTTGACCGACAGCAGCCTGTTGGCCGTTGGGCATGACGGCTGGATTTTACGCTCTGACGATCAAGGCGCTCATTGGGCCGAGGTGCGTTACGACAGCGAACTGGCTGAACCCCTGCTGGGCATCTGGAGTGCCGGCGCGCAGCAGGTCTTGGCGTTTGGCAGTTTCGGCAAGTTTTATCAGTCCGATGACGCGGGCCGCACCTGGCGGGCGACGGCGTTGAGTGTCGACAGTGCGCACCTGAATGGCATGGACGGTGGCCCTGACGGGCGGCGCATGGTGGTGGGCGAGCAAGGGCTGGTGATGCGCACCGACGACGCGGGCCAGCACTGGCAGACGCTGCCGGCGTTTTACAACGGCTCGCTGTTTGGTGTGGTGCGTTTGAGCGCCGAGCGCTGGGTGACCTATGGCATGCGCGGCCATGTGTTCGTCAGTCAAGACTTTGGCCAGTCCTGGCAGCAGGTCGCCGTGGGCAACACGCTGCCACTCTATGGTCATGTGTTGCTGCCCAAAGGGGACGGCGTGCTGATCGTGGGGGCAGGCAGCTCAATGGTGCGCCTCGATGGCACAGGGCAGCGGGTCAGCGCGACACGTTTGCCGGGGCTGGGCACCTTGACCTCGGCGGTCATCGTCAACGCAGGGCGCTTGTTGGTGGGCGGTGAACGCGGAGTATTTCAGGGCACGGACGCCAGCGTTGCTGCGCGGACTCAATAAGGAGCGCTAAATGAACGTCGCTAACTCCACGGTTACGCGGCTGGTCGAGCGCACTGCCGATTGGCTGATCCATTGGCGCAAAGCGTTGCTGGCGCTGTTTGTAGTGTTGACCGTGGCGCTGGGTTACAGCGCCACCCGCACCCAACTCGATCCGGGGTTCAACAAGCAAATCCCGGTGCGCAATGCCTACATGGTCAACTTTCTCAACTTCAGCCAGTACTTCACCGGTGCCAACCGCTTTTTGGTCAGCGTGAAGTGGAAGGGTGAGGGCGATATTTACAACCGCGAATTTCTCGACACGCTGAATAAAGTCACCGACGAGGTGTTCTTTATTAATGGCGTGAGCCGCGCCAGCGTCACGTCTCTGTTCACCGCCAATGTGCGCTATATCGAAATCACCGAAGACGGTTTTTTCGGCGATGTGGTCGTACCGCCACGCTTTACCGGTTCGCGCGAAGACCTGGATCAGGTGCGTAACAACGTGGCGCGCTCGGGGCAAATCGGGCGCCTGGTGGCCCACGACTTGACCTCATCAATGGTGCGCGCGGACCTACAGGAGCAGGACCCAAAAACCGGCAAGCCGGTGTCGTATGCCCAAGTGGCGCAGCGTCTGGAAAACATTCGTGCCCAGTACAGCAGCGACAACATTGAGATCAATATCGTCGGTTTCGCCAAACTGGTGGGCGATGTGGTTGAGGGGCTGAACACGGTCATCGGCTTCTTTGTGATTGCGTTTGTGATCACCGCCTTGCTGCTGTGGCTGTATTCGCGCTCGTGGCGCCTGACGCTGGTGGCACTGGTGGTGGCGTTATTGCCGGTCATTTGGCTGTTGGGCCTGCTGCCGCTGCTGGGGTTGGGCATCGACCCGATGTCGATTCTGGTGCCGTTTTTGATTTTCTCCATCGGCGTGTCCCACGCGGTGCAAATGACCAATGCGTGGAAGCAGGACGTACTGGCCGGCCACACCTCGGTGCAGGCCGCGCACGGTGCGTTCTGCAAGATTTTCATTCCAGGCTCGCTGGCACTGCTGATGAACGCGCTGGGGTTTGGCGTGATCATGCTGATTGATATCCCCATCGTGCACGAACTGGGGGTTACCGCCTGCATTGGTGTGATGCTGATGATCATCACCAACAAACTGATGCTGCCGATCATCCTGTCGTACCTGACGCTTGAAAGCAGCGCCTTGCGTCAGGGCCGCAAGGCGGCGGGCAAGCACCCGCTGTGGTGGCGGCTGTCGGCACTCGCCGAACCCAAGCCTGCGTTGGCGGTGTTCGCCATCAGCTTGCTGCTGCTGGGTGTAGGCGCCTACAAAGCGCGTGATCTGGCCGTGGGGGACATCGGGATGGGCGCGCCGGAGCTGCGGGCCGATTCGCGTTACAACCAGGACAACCAGAAAATCATCAGCAGTTACTCCATTGGTCTGGACGTGATGTCGGTGTTCGTGCAGGTCTCGGGTGTTGAAGAAGGCTGCCTGGCACCGCAGGTGATGCGGGCCGTTGAGTCGTTCGATTTTCAGATCCGCAGCGTGCCGGGGGTGCAATCGGTGCAAAGCGTGGCGGGCATGAGCAAGAACGTGATTGCCGGCAACAATGAGGGCAACCCGCGCTGGTCGGCGATTCCGGGGTCTGAGCGCGGGTTGAGTCAGGGCGCGCGGGCCTATATGCCCGATGATGGCCTGGTGACCGAAGGCTGCCAGCGCATGCAGATTCTGGTGTTCCTCACCGACCACGAAGGCGCGACCGTGAGCCATGTGATCAACGAAACCAAGCGCATCATTGACGGTTTGCAAAGCCCGCAGGTGACGTTCTTGCTGGCGGGTGGCAACGTCGGGGTGATGGCGGCTTCCAACGAGGCCGTCAAGCAGGCAGAAGTGGTGATGCTGGCGGCGTTGTTCGGTTCGGTGGCGCTGTTTTGCTGGCTGACGTTTGGTTCGTTGCGGGCTGTGCTGTGCATTTTGGTGCCATTGGCGATTGTCGCTATCTTGTGTAACGCGCTGATGGCGACACTGGGCATCGGCCTGAAGGTGGCAACGTTGCCGGTGATGGCGTTGGGCGTCGGGGTGGGGGTGGATTACGGTATCTACCTGTACGAGCGCATTGAGCATGAAATGGCCGACGGCAAGGACTTGCGCACCGCGTTTTATCAAGCCATGTGTCAGCGCGGCACCGCGGCCGTGTTCACCGCGCTGACCATGTCGATCGGGGTGTGTACCTGGGCGTTTGCTCCGCTCAAGTTCCAGGCGGACATGGGCGTGCTGCTGTCGTTTATGTTCTTGGTCAACGTGCTGGGAGCGATCTTTTTACTGCCCGCGCTGGCGGCCTGGTTCAACCTGGGGCGAGCGCTGGTCAAGGTCAAAAAACGGGCCAATGAACCCGCGTGCGGGCATTACCCGCATAAATCCGGCGTCGCTGCCAAGGGCATCACAAACCTGTGAAACAGAGGCCGGGGGGCGATTGCAGGAGGTTCTGCATTGCCCCCACACTGAGGCCGCTTTGCGCGGCATTGACGGATTAACGGGCAGGCGCTGATGCGCCCGCCACTGGCAACCATAACAATAAAAAAGGGCAGGTCTTGAACCGCGCCCATTGCGAGGAAACGTCCATGGATACAGTGACCTTGAACCATCAGACCCTGGCCAGCCTGGGGGTTGAACTGAGCGATTACGACCACTTGGTCGGCAGCTTTTATGACGGTGCGCTGGACCCAAAAGTCATGGGCCGCACGTTGTGCGCCGTGCGTGCGATGTTCAAGGCCAATTACGCCACGCTGATTTTGCGCGTGCCGGATCAGCCCGACATGGGTTTGATGATTGTGGCGGGGGATATCGAGGGCGAGGGTGAGCTGACCTATCAAACCTACCCGCAAACCAACACCCCGTTCATCGGTCAGGCGCTGGATCAAGTGTTCACCGTCGAAGACTTGATGAGCGAGGCAGACTGGGTCGCTTCGGCGTATTTCAAAGCCTACTGCGGTCAACAGAACGTGTACCACGTGATGGGGGCGGACATCTCCACGCCGGAGGGTGGCAAGCTGCGGTTTCGTATTACCCGACCTAAAACCTCCCCGGCGTTTTCTCAGGCCGACCGTGCCTTGTGCAGCCTGTTTTTGCCGCATTTGCGCCGCGCCCTGCACATGCACAACCTGCTGGACCGCAGCGAGTCGATCAGCGAGCTGTATTCGCAAGCCATCAGTCGCCTGTCTGTGGCCACGCTGGTGCTGGATGAGACCGGCAAGGTGTTGCGTTTGAACCCGGTCGCCGAAGAAATCCTCAACAGTGGCGACGGCCTCAAATTGGTCGGCGGCCGCCTTGAGGCTACATACCCCAGTGATAACCGCGAGCTACAGCGTTTGGTCAAACACGCATTCAGTGCCCAGGTGCGCGAAGGTGGCGTGACGGCGGACGCCATGTCAGTCACCCGGCCCTCGGGCCAGGTCAGCCTGGGGGTCGTGGTGGAAGCGATTCCTTCGCTGGAATGGGCCGAAGGCAAGAGCAAGCCGGCTGCCGTGGTGTACATCCGCGATGCGGTCGGCAAGTCGCTGGCCAGTGAGGTGGTGACCAAGCAACTGTTCAACCTGACCAAGGCGGAGACGGCGCTGGCGATGGAGTTGGCCAATGGTTTGTCGCTGGAGGAAGCCGCAGAAAACCTCAATATTCGACGCAACACCGCGCGCGCCCATTTGCGCTCGATTTTTTCCAAGACCGGTGTGCGGCGCCAGACCGAACTGGTGAGGATTTTACTGAACAGCGTGGTCGCGCTGGGAAAGCCCAAGTGCGCCTTGCAAGCGCCTGAGCGAGTGGTTGTACCCGCGCCCAAATTGGCCCGCAGCCTCCGTCAGAGCGCGTGACCCGTTTTTTTAAAGCCTGTTGACGGTGACGCTCAGGGTCGCCGTCATTCACGTCAGTCAGGCCGCCAACGGTCTGCACCTTCAAGGAAAACCTTATGCCAGTTACTGCTGTGAGTGGTTCTGCGTCCGGGATCGGCGCCGCCGTGTGCGAGGTTTTACGCGCTCGCGGGCATCGCATCATCGGGATTGATCGTGCCAATGCGCAGGTAGTCGCCGATCTGGCCAGCCGTGAAGGCCGGCAAGCGGCGGTGGCGCAGGTGCTTGAACAATGTGACGGGGTGTTGGATGGGCTGGTGTGCTGCGCCGGGCTTGGGGTGACAGCTTCGTCCAGCAGCCTGCTATTGGCAGTCAATTACTTTGGGGTCAGCGAACTGCTGGAAGGCTTGGCCGATGCGCTGTCCAGAGGGCAGGACTCGGCCGCGCTGGTGATTGGCTCGGTGGCAGCCACCCAGCCTGGCGCGGACCAACAGCCGATGGTGGACGCGTTACTCGCGGGTGACGAGCGCCAGGCCCTTGAAATGGCCGACGCCTTGGCTCAACCGCACCTCGCTTACGCCAGTTCCAAATACGCCGTCACGTGTGACGCTCGACGCAAAGCCGTGCAGTGGGCCAGGCAGGGCATTCGACTTAACGTGATCGCGCCGGGTGCCGTCGAAACACCGTTGCATCAAGCCGCCAAGGATGATGCGCGCTTTGGACAGGCGGTAAGGGACTTCGTCGCCCCTTTGGGGCGTGCCGGACGCCCTGAAGAAATTGCTCAAGCGGTGGCCTTTTTGCAGTCGCCGCAGGCCAGTTTCATCACCGGTAGCGTGCTGTTTGTCGATGGCGGCATGGACGCTATGGCACGACCTCAGCGTTTCTGAATCAGGTGAAAACCATGACTAAAGTGGCTTTTGTGACCGGTGCCAGCCGGGGTATCGGCCGTGAGACTGCACTGGCCTTCGCCCGTGCCGGGTTTGATCTGGCGATCAGCGCCCGCAGCCTTGAAGAAGGTGAACACCACCTGCACGGTTTGCGTAACCCGGACGGCTCAGCGTTGCCGGGCAGTTTGAACGCTACCGCTGCGGCAATTCGCACGCTGGGGCGCAGGGCCTTGGTGGTGCCCATGGACGTGCTCGACAGTGCCTCGGTGCTGGCGGCAAGCCAGGCCGTGTTTGCTGAATACGGACGGGTGGATGTGCTGATCAATAATGCGATTTATCAAGGCAGTGATCTGAACGCACCGTTTATGGCGCTGGCGCCAGACACGCTGGAGCGCGTCTTTCAAGGGTATGTCATGGGGCCTTTTCTGCTCACCCGCGCGGTGGTCAGCGGCATGCTGGCACAGGGCGGCGGGGTGGTGATCAATGTCACCTCCGGGGCGGGTGAGAGCGACCCGCCCGTGGCCGCAGGAAAAGGCGGCTGGGGCTATGCCTATGGCGCGGGCAAGGCTGCGGTGTCTCGGCTTTCGGGTATTTTGTCGGTGGAGTTGGGTGAGCAGGGCATACGTGCCTACACCCTCAATCCGGGGGTGGTGACCACCGACGCTTTGCGCGCCACCGTGGGAGAGCAAGGCGTGATTGCCTTGCGTGCAGGCTCTGCGCCGCCCCACGTACCGGCAGCCGTGATGCTGTGGTTGGCGACGCAGGAGGCGGCGATTGATCACCAGCGCAAAACCGTGCACTGCCAGCCGTTTGCGCGCGAGCAGCGGATTGTTGAGTGGTAGCGGGTGGGTGAGGGCTGCTTCTAGTCCATCTGAACGATGAAGCCGCCTGAGCGCTGGTCAAAGATCTCCAGGCAAGACTTGAGGCCTTTGACCGGAGGAATAATAAAAATGACTAAGCTGGCAGACATCCACGTTGAAAATGCACTGGCACCGCGCTTTGGCAGGGGTTGGCATTGCTTGGGCGAGGCGCAGGATTACCGGGATGGCAAGCTGCATACCCTGAACATCTTTGGCTCGCGGCTCTTGGCTTTTGCGACCTCGACAGGGGAAATCAGCGTGCTCGATGCGCATTGCCCGCACATGGGTGCCGACCTGTCCCAAGGCACGATTGAAAACGATCGCATCGTTTGCCCGTTCCACCACTGGCAGTACGACGCCAGCGGTAAGTGCGTCGAAATCCCTTACTGCAAACGCATTCCGCCCAAGGCCAAAACCCGCGCCTGGCAAACCTGTGAAGTGAACAGGCTGCTGTTTGTGTGGCACAACCCGGAAGGCAATGCGCCTGCCGAGGGCGTGGTGATTCCGCACCTGCCGGAAATGGACAGCGACGAGTGGCTGCATTCTTGGCACATGGACACGCTGGTCATTAATACAAATCCGCGCGAACTGGTGGACAACCTGGTCGATGCGCAGCATTTCGGGCCGGTCCACGGCACACCGACCAAGTATTTTCACAACATCTTCGAAGGCCATATCGCCCAGCAGATTTTCCACGGTGACTCAGCGCGTTTGGGTGGTGATTTGGTCGCAGAGTCGGCCTATTACGGGCCAGCGACGCACTTTACGCGCATGCGCGCGGTGTTTGATGGCCAGGAAATCAAGTCGATTCTGCTCAACTGCCACGTGCCAATCGGGGCAAACAGTTTCGAGCTGCGTTTTGGCTGCATGGTGAAAAAAGTCCCCGGCTGGACGCAGGCACAGAACGAAGCGCTGGCGCTTGACTATGTGCAGCGCAACCGCGACTCGTTCTATCAGGACGTGGACATCTGGACCCACAAAATTCGGGTCAACAACCCGGTACTGGCCGAAGGTGATGGCCCGGTGTATCAACTGCGCGAGTGGTATCAGCAGTTCTTCACTGACGAGGCCAGCGTGCCCGCAAGCATGGCCCAAAACCGTGCCTTCACCACGGTGGACAATCGCTGATCAACACTGGCTTTTTGATCCACGCTGCTTAAGATGGCCCACATATAAAAACCAGCGGGCGTGGATCAAGGCCAATGTTGAGCAAAGACACGATCTCTATCCACTTGGTGCGTGAGGCGCTGTTGCAAAGCTGTGCCACACCTGCGGCGATGCGCGAGGTGCTGCACAAAGCTGGCATCGACCCAGCCCTTGCGGATCAGACCGAAGGGCGCGTGCCTGCGCACCTGTATGCTCGTCTGTGGCGTTTACTGGCGCGGCGCCTGGACGATGAATTCTTCGGCATGGACCCGCGTAAATTGCGCTCTGGCAGCCTGGCCTTCATGTGCCGCTCGGCGATGGCACAGCCGACCCTGGCGCAGGGTCTGGAACTGGTGCTGGGCTTTTTGTCGCTGATGCTTGAGCGTTTGCCGGCCACGTTGGTGCGCCAACAAAGCCTGGCCGAAATTGTTTTGCATGAGCCGCAAGAGACCCCGAGCCGCGCCTTCACCTACTTTGCCTATTGGATGATCGTGCACGGTGTGGCGTGTTGGCTCGCCGGGCGGCGCATTCCCATTCTGACGATCGAGTTGCGCTGTGCAGCGCCCGCTTACTGCGAAGACTATGCGGTGATGTTTTCCGACAACCTGCGCTTTGAGCGGCCCCGCACGCGCATGATTTTCGCGGCCGATGGCCTGGACGCGCCGATCAAGCGCACAGAGCAAGAGTTACAGCGTTTTCTGGCGCAGGCACCGGCCAATATTCTGGTCAAATACCGCGACCCGCAAAGTCTGGCCAGCCAGATCAAGCAGAATTTGCGGTGCGTGCAGGCTGCGCAATGGCCCGATACCGAGGGGCTGGCGCAGACCTTGTGCATGTCCGCCTCTACCTTGCGTCGTCGTTTGGCTGAAGAAGGGCAGACCTATCAGGGCCTCAAGGACGGCGTGCGCAAAGAGCTGGCCATCGGCTGGCTGGCAGAGCCGCAGTTGAGCTTTGCTGACATTGCGCTGAACCTGGGGTTTGCCGACACCAGTTCGTTCTATAAAGCCTTTCGCAAATGGACGGGGAGTAACCCCGGCCACTATCGCAGTTTGATTCTGGGCGTTAATTGACTGAGCCTGTCGCTGCAATGCCGCGCGCAACGACAGGCGTGCAGGCAAAACGGCTACGCAGGCGCCGAACCCAAGCCTGCGGTGGTGCGGGTCCGTCCTTCCAGACGACGTTTCAAACCGCGTGGCTCGATCATCAGTGTCGAGCTGCTGGCCGCATTGGCTCGCTGCCACTCCTCAAACAACTCCAGGCAGGAATGGTCGATGTAACTCAGGTTACTCAGCGGTACATGTACGGTGCTGCCCGCAGGCACTCGCGCTAACGTGCGGGTGAGGGCCGGGACTTTGAGAAACGTCGCCGCACCGGTGAGGCGCAGTTCCAGCTCGTTGGGTTGAGGCAGCTCGATCAGGCTTATTTTCAGGCGTGCGGCGTTCCAGGCCAGGTTGGCCAGGGTCAGGGCAAAACCGATCAGCACGCCGCTGAGCAAGTCCGTGAAAATGATCGCCAGCGCGGTGGCCGCGTAGGTGAACTTCGGCATGCGGCCATAGCGCGCCAAACCGCGAAAGGCTTTGAGGTCCACCAATTTGAAGCCGGTATACACCAACACGCCCGCCAGGCTGGCCACCGGAATGCTTTGCAACACACTGGACAGCAGCATCACAAATGCCAGCAACCACACGCCGTGCAGCATGGCAGAAAGCCGCGTGGTGGCACCTGCCTGTACGTTGGCGGAGCTGCGCACAATCACGCCGGTCATGGGCAGTGCACCGAGCAGACCGCAGAGCATGTTGCCGACGCCTTGGGCGCACAGCTCTTTGTCAAAGTCCGAGCGTTGACCATTGTGCATGCGGTCTACGGCGGCGGCGGATAACAGCGTTTCGGCACTGGCGATGAACGCGACTGTGAACGCAGCCAGCAGCAGTGTCGGGTCGGCCAGGTTCAACAGGTCGGCGGGACGCAGCCAGTCGATGGCATCGGCAAGATTTTCCGGGACCTCAACACGTTTGACGGGCAAGCTCAGCAGCAAGCTGAACCCGGTAGTCAGCCCTACGCCTAGCAAGGCGCCGGGCACAAAGCGCAGGCGCTGCGGGCGAAACTTGTCCCATAGCCACATCACCAGAATGGTGCTCAACCCCAGTAAACCGGCTTGCCAGCCCAGTCCGCCGCCCAAGGTCGGGATCGCGGCCATGAGCGCTGGCGCAAAGCCGCTGAGGTTTTCCAGCCCGGAAGGCTTGGGTACGCCGTCCAACATGACATGCACTTGCGATAACACGATGAGTACGCCGATCCCGGCGAGCATGCCGTACACCACCGCCGGTGCCGTTACCCGGAACCAGCAACCCAGGCGCAAACGCCCGGCCAGCAGTTGCACAAGCCCCGCCAACAGCAGGATAGGGCCGAGCATGGCAATGCCATGTTGACGGACGATTTCGAACACCAGCACCGCCAGTCCCGCTGCCGGCCCGCTGACTTGCAACGGTGAGCCGGCCATCCAGCCGACCACCAGCCCGCCGATGATGCCTGTGATCAACCCTTTGGCGGGCGGCATGCCCGATGCGATGGCGATGCCCATGCACAAGGGCAACGCCACCAGAAACACCACCACCGAAGCCAATAACTCCCGTGGCAAGACGGCTTTTAATTGTTCAGCACGCATGGCAACTTTCCCCAGCATGTTTTAGACACAGCAAGGCCTGACTGGGTATGCGCCAGTCACTGCTTTGCAAGGTCGGGAATGGTTAGAAGCGCGCTTTGGGCGTCGCCGATGGAATGGCCTGCGCGTCGTTCAAGGGCAGAAAAGCCCCTTGCTGTGCGTCGTAGGCTTTAATCCCGCCGGTTTCGATGTCGTAGATCCAGCCGTGGATGAACAATTGTCCGTTGGCCATGCGCGACGCAACGCTGGGGTGAGTGCGCAGGTGTTGCAGTTGCGCGATCACGTTTTCTTCCGTCAGGCGGTGCATGCTTTCGGATTCATCGGCGCAGCCGCAGTTTTCATGAACCATGGTCTTGGCCACTTCTGCATGGCGCAACCAGGCTTTGACGGTGGGCATGGCGTGCAGGGTGTCGGGGTTGAGCACGCCGCGCATGGCCCCACAATCGGAATGTCCGCATACGATGATGTGCTGCACGCCCAGGACCAGGCTGGCGTATTCGATGGCGGTTGAAACACCGCCGTTCATTTGCCCGTAAGGCGGCACCACGTTACCGACATTTCGGGTGACAAATAAATCGCCGGGAGCGCTTTGAGTGATGAGTTCGGGCACGATTCTGGAATCGGCGCAGGCAATGAACATGGCGCGGGGACGTTGGGCGGTGGCGAGTTTTTTGAACAGGTCTTTCTGTTGCGGAAAGACCTCGTGCTGAAAGTGCAGAAACCCTTCGACTATGAGCTGTAGCGCTGCATCGGCGTGTTCGGCCGGGTGGGGGGCAGTAGCTACAGCTAACGGCTGATTATCCTTGGTACTCATCATTCATCCTCTTTGGCAAAGCGGAGAGATTTCCGCTTGTGTCCAGAAAAAAGTCATCAGCGACTCGAATGAAAAAGTACCGTTTGAAGCTTAACTCAAACTGAATTAACCGCTCTGGCACAAGGCTTTCATGATGGCATTGAGCAATCGCGACGGGCCGTGAACAGCGCTGTGCAGGGGCAATTCAGGTTCGCCCCAGCACACCGGTTGAGCAGGACGTTATGCCGGTTTCAAAGCAACCACATACCCACCAGTCCACTCACCACACCCACCAGCATGGTCATCAATGCGACGCTGACCAGCACGCGGGCATCAAAGTCTTTGCGCAGCATCAACAGCGACGGCAAGCTCACGCTCGGCAAAGTCATCAGCAGGGCCACGGCAGGTGCGGTGCCCATGCCCAGCGCCATCATGGTTTGCACGATCGGAATTTCAGCCGCGGTCGGGATCACAAACAAAGTGCCGACAATTGCCAATGGCACCAGCCACATCAGGCTGTCGCTCATGGCGCCATCGACGTGAGGGAACAGCCACACACGGGCCGCGCCCAGTAGCAATACCGCCAGCAGGTACACCGGGATGGTGTTCCAGAACAGCTGCCACAAGGTTTGGCCCCAGCGCACAAAGAAATGTTGCTGATCAATCTGGCTGGCCTGGGACACAGCCTCCAGCGCGGCGTCGGGGATGTTTTCGGGGCGTGAGATGCGTTGCGCAATCATCGACACACCGAGCACCAATACAATGCCTGCTACCAAACGCAGCGCGCTAAACCCCCAACCCAGGACAAAGCCCATGAATACCAATGTGGCCGGATTAAGCACCGGGTTGGCGATCCAGAACGCGAGCGCTGCGCCGACCGAGACTTTTTGTCGGCGCATGCCTGCCGCCACGGGGGCTGCACAGCACGTACACATCATGCCCGGCAACGCGAACAGCCCGCCGCGCAAGGTTGAGCCGAACCCGGCCTTACCGAACAGGCGCAGTAACCAGTCACGAGGGATCAACACCTGGATCAGTGAGCCGAGAATGACCGCCAGCACGGCGGCTTTCCAGATCGCCAGAAAATACACCTTGGCGTAGGCCAGGGCCGCTGCAACGGGTTCGCCCTGATTGTCGTTGAGGATTGAAGCGCCGATGCTGTGATTGTCAGCGGCGACAAAGGCTTTGAAGTAGTACGGCGACCACTTGACGTAGTACAGGCCAATGCCTGCGATCAGCAGGAATAACAGCGGTTTCCACCAGAATGACCAGCCTCTGGAAGGTTGGGCTGAGGAGATACTGGGCATAAACAGTTACCGGACATGAGGAAATAGCGGCGCATCATACGCCAAACCTGCGTGCGGTTTACGCCAGCGAGCAGGCCGGTCGCGCGTGCGGTGCGCGGTCGGCCTGCGCGCTTACAAGGTTCGGATCGAAGTGCTGATGGCCCGCGCGCACTGGATGATCGCCGAGCTCATTTTGTCTTCGGCCTCTTCCATGCTCCAGCGACTGCTGGGGGCGACCACGTGCACCGCCGCCACAGGCGTGCCATTGCTGCCATAAATCGGCGCTGCCAGGGTCATGTCGCCCAGGAACATTTCTTCCTTGTTGGTGGCATAGCCTTTAATGCGTGCGGTGAGAATGCGCTCAAAAATGGCCGCCGGGTCCGTGAGGGTGTAGTGAGTGAAGGCGGTGATCTCACTGGCGTTGAGAATGGCATGAACGTCTTCATCGGCCAGCCCACTTAAATAGGCACGGCCACCGCCGCTTAGATACATCGGTATCCGGCTGCCAATCGGCATGTGAATGGGGATGAACTTGGGGGCCGCAAAGCGCGCCACAAACACCATGGACACTCCGTCGGGTTCAGTCAGGTTGACCGTCTCGCCAGTGAGCTGATTGAGTTCAGCCAGGTAGGGATTTGCAACATCGACCAGTATGTCGGCGGCTAAATAGTTGTAGCCGATCTCCATAACTTTGGGCGTTAACTGGAAACGCCTGCTCTGCGGGTGTTTGCGCACATAGCCAAGTTCTTCCAGGGTGTGCACCATGCGTTGTGCCGAGCTTTTACTGATACCGGCGACCTGTGCAATGTCCGCCAGGTTCATGGTGCGTCGAGCTGCGCCAAAGCCTCTCAAGACTGCGAGGCCCTTCTCCAAAGACTGATTGAAAAGGGGGTTGTTGTGATCGCTCATGGCGCTTCCTTGGCGTTGATTAAAGCTATAAGTATCGATATGCGATACCTACAAATCTCTTTACGATTTATGTAAATTGTTTATAGTCGATGGCGGCTTTTTACACCAGAGGGTGAATCAGCTGTTTTGAATGCGTTATCAGGATAGTAAAAGCGACCACAGGGAGATTCGCTATGCATAAAAAATTTCAAGTGCTCACGCTCGTGTGCGCAATCACCGCGGGCCTGATGGGATCAGCCAGTGTTGTTGCAGAGCCGGTGTATAAAGTGGGGGCCACGGCAACTGGCATCCCCTTCACCTTTCTCAACGTCAAGACGGGTGTCACTGAAGGCATGATGATCGATGCCATCCAGGCCATCGGTAAAGCGGGCGGGTTCGAGACCGATATACAACAAAGCGTATTTGCCGCGCTGATCCCTTCGCTGACGTCCAACAAGATCGACCTGATTTCCGCTGCCATGCTCAAAACGCCTGTGCGTGAGAAAGTGGTGCAGTTCTCTGACCCAATCTACAGCTACGGTGAAGGTCTGATCCTGCGTGAAGACGACAACACCGTCTACAAAAGCATGGATGACCTGGCCGGTGAAGTGGTCGGCGCGCAGGTGGGTTCGGTGTTTATTGAAGCGCTGAACAAGCATGGCGGCTTCAAGGAAGTGCGCAGTTATGACTCGGTTGCCGACATGATGAGTGACCTGAGACTGGGTCGTATCAAGGCCGCTTTCGGTGATCACCCTATCGTTGCCTACCAAATGGCAACCAACCCTCGCGCGACCAAGGGCTTGAAGCTGTCGAGCACCTATGTGCCGGTCGTCGTGGGTGATGTCTGTATCGTGTTGCGTAAAGACGATCCCGAGACCCTCGCTCAGGTGAACAAAGGTATTGCCGCAATCAAGGCCGATGGCTCGCTTGAACGCATCATCAAGCAGTGGAAGCTCAACTGATGGTTCCTCGGCCCGCCACTGATTGCGGGCCGTTTCATGTGTTGTTTTGCGGGTAGCTTATGTTTCTCCAGGACGCGTTGGACTTCCTCCCCATTTTGTTGAAAGGGGCGGTGGTCACTGTGCAAGTCACTGCGGGATCGTTCGTGCTGAGTTCACTGATCGGTCTTGTATTCGCGCTGATGATGGTTTCCAAAATACGGGCCGTTGCGTTGTTCGCCATTGGCGTGGTCAACGTGATCCGTGGCCTGCCCATCATCGTGCAGTTGTTTTACATCTACTTCGTTTTACCTGACTTCGGCATCCAGCTCAGTGCCATGCAGGCCGGTGTCATTGGTTTGGGTATCGCCTACTCGGCGTACCAGGCAGAAAATTTCCGGGCCGGCATTCAAGCCATTGATCACGGCCAGATCGAAGCGGCCGAGTCGATTGGCATGCGTGGGCTGATGATCATGCGCCGCGTGGTGTTGCCCCAGGCCTTTCGCATTGCCTTGCCGCCTTATGGCAACACCTTGGTGATGATGCTCAAAGACTCCTCATTGGTGTCGACCATCACCGTGGCGGAAATGACCCGCCAGGGCCAACTGATCGCCTCTTCGACCTTTGAAAACATGACCGTGTACACCTTGGTGGCGCTGCTTTACCTGTCGATGAGCCTGCCGTTGTCTTATGGCTTGCGCCGTATAGAAGCGCGCTTTGCAACGCGGAGAGCCTCATGATCGAACTCAGGGGTGTGCACAAGAGTTTTAGCGGTGTGCCGGTGCTTGAAGGCGTTGACCTGTGCGTTGATCAAGGTGAAGTGGTGTGTTTGATCGGTCCTTCGGGATCGGGTAAGTCGACATTGCTGCGCTGTATCAATGGCCTTGAGAGTTACAGTCAGGGAGACATTCTGGTCAGCGGTCAACGGGTCGACCGTCACGATAAAAGCATTCATTTGTTGCGCACGCGCGTGGCGATGGTCTTCCAGCGCTTCAATCTGTTTCCGCACCGTACGGCGCTGGAAAACGTGATGGAGGGGCCGATTTACGTCTTGAAAAAAACACCGCAAGAGGCGCGTGAGCAGGCGCAAGCGCTGATGGAGAAAGTCGGTCTTGCGCATCGGATGAATGCTTACCCGGATGCACTGTCCGGCGGGCAGCAACAGCGTGTGGCGATTGCCCGGGCGCTGGCAATGAACCCGCAAGCGATTTTATTCGATGAGCCGACCTCGGCCCTCGATCCGGAATTGGTGGGTGAGGTGCTGGCTGTCATGCGGCGTCTGGCCGATGAAGGCATGACCATGATTGTCGTGACCCATGAAATGGGCTTTGCCCGTGACGTCGCCGATAAAGTGTGCTTTTTGCACAGCGGACAGATCGTGGAGTCAGGGCCTGCGCAAACCGTTCTCAGTGCCCCGCAACATCCGCGCACTCAGGATTTCCTGCGGCGCTTGCTCAATCAGACGGGTGAGGTGCAACCATGAAGTCCTCGGCTAGCGGGCAATTGCCACCTTCGCTGTGGTCCGCCACAGCCCGCCCTGGCGCATCAACGCCACCTTTGTGTGAAAACAAGCACGTCGATGTCGCGATTGTCGGCGCCGGTTACACCGGTCTGGTCACGGCACTGCGGTTGGCCGAAGCGGGCGTGAGCGTCTGTGTGCTTGATGCCGGTGAGCCGGGTTGGGGAGCATCGGGGCGCAACGGCGGCCAAGTGATTCCCGGGCTCAAATACGACCCCGAGCAACTGATTCAACGCTTCGGTGAAGAGCGCGGTGAACGAATTATCGAGACCTGCGGGGGGGCTGCTGATGAAGTGTTTTCATTGATCCGCGAATACAGCATTGCCTGTGAAGCCAGTCGCAAAGGCTGGATTCAACCCGCTGTGTCTGCGGTGTCGATGAAAGCCCTGGAACACCGGGCTAAACAGTGGCAGCAGCGTGGCGTTGCCGCCCAAATACTGGATCACGCCGAGGTCAGTCAGCGGCTGGGCACGCAAAATTATTTGGGCGGTTGGGTCGACCCGCGCGCGGGCAGCTTGCACCCGTTGAACTATGTACGGGGGTTGGCCAAGTCTGCATTGGGTCGCGGCGTCACGATTCACAGCCAGAGCCGGGTGACTGATTTGCGCCGAATCGGTGCGCAATGGCAGTTGACCACCGCTCAAGGCAGTACCGTGAACGCCGAGCGTGTGGTGCTGGCCACCAACGGTTATACCGATGGTTTATGGCCGGGTCTGCGTCAGACCGTGCTGGCGGCCAACAGTTTTATCATCGCCACCCGTCCGCTGCCGCTTGAGCTGCGCAAAACCATCTTGCCCGGTGGAGAGGTGTGCTCGGATGCGCGGCGTTTGTTGTTGTATTTCAAGATGGACGCGCAAGGTCGTTTATTGCTCGGCGGTCGTGGACCGTTTGCCGAGCCGACTCGCACCGGTGACTGGGGGCATTTGGAGCGCTCGTTGGTCATGCTGTTCCCGCAATTGGCCGGGGTGCCTATCGAGTACCGCTGGAGCGGGCGTATTGCTCTGAACCAGAGCGTGTTGCCACAGTTGCATGAGCCACAACCGGGGTTGTCGATTTTGCTGGGTTACAACGGGCGCGGGATCGCCATGTCGACCATGCTCGGCAAGCACCTCGCCGCGCGTGTAGTGGGGGCTGAAAGCGACTTCCCGTTCCCGGTCACGCCGATCCGCACCATTCCGTTTCACAGCTTGCAGCGCTTGTACGTGGCAGCAGGAATCACCTACTACCGGATGCTCGACGCCTTGAATTGATGATCACGCCTCTGCAAGCCCGCATTTGCACCGGGGCTTGCAGGTGCGTGCTGATCAATCGTCGGTCTTGATGGTGGCCACGTCATCGGCCTTGACCTTGATGTGCTTGCCGGCGATGTCGACGAATTCGTAAAAGCCATCCTTGGTTTTGGTTTTCGGCATGTCTTTAGTCAGGTATTGCGTACCGTTTTGCAGCGTGACCACGCTCGGTGAGGCACAACCGGCCAGAGTCAGCATTGCCACTATGACCATGGGTAAGCCGATAACGTTGATCTTCATGCAAGCTCCTTGAACATCCGAAAGTAAAGGGTTAAGCGCGCCGGGCTTCGTGCAACAGCCAGCGCTGGAAAATAACTGCTGCCTCTGACAACGTTTTATGCCGAGAGTGCACCAAATAGTCGGCATTGCCGCTGATATATTCGTACGCACCCGCGCGCCGCAGTGCGCCTGAATCAATTTTGTCGCGCACCATGAAATCCCACCCCAGGCCAATTCCCATCCCTTGCACGATGGCTTGATACGCCAAGGTGATCTGGTTGAAGGTCGGCCGCTGGGGCGCGGGTGTGTGTTCAAGCCCGAAGTGGCGAAACCAGTCGCGCCAATCCATGCAGTTCCAGCCTGATGAATCCAACTCAATCAGGGGCAGGGCCTGCAAGTCTGACGGTGTGATGATCTGGGGCAAGTGGACGGCGGGACTGACCACCGGGTACACGCACTCGGCAAACAACGGTTGGGCATTCAATGATGACCAATTGCCATTGCCGTACAGAATCGAGAAATCGTAATCCGCTGTGCTGGATTCGTCCATGCCATTGTTGGCGTGGATATTGACGGTGATGCCAGGGTGCGCCGTGTTAAATGCCAACAGCCGTGGAAACAACCAAAACTGTGCCACCGCGTGGGTGCACAGCACGGTCACTGCATTGGGTGCATGTTGCACTTTGATGCGATTGACGCTGTGTTGCAGGCGTTCAAGTAAGGTGCTGACCTCGCCGAACAGGCTGGCCCCGGCGCGGGTCAAACTGACCCCACGGGGCTGGCGTTCGAACAGCGCCAACTTGAGATGATCCTCAAGGGCACGCATTTGTTTGCTCACCGCGCTTTGGGTCAGGCACAGCTCGCTGGCGGCGCGAGTAAAGCTGCCATTGCGCCCGACGGCTTCAAAGGTGATGAGCGTGTCCAGCGGCGGTAAGTGATTGAGGTATCGGCTCAAGCTAGCTCCTGAGTGGCGTAGCAGCTGCCCCCGGCTGCGTTCGCTGGTTAAGCGACCGTCAGTGTTTCTATAGGCCGTGGATGGCGTCGTTGTAACGCATTCCCCAGCGGAATGCCAGCATGCCGAATGATCCTTTGTGCATGACCCCATGCCTGCTTAATCTTCCCGCATATTGATCGGTATGAGAGAGCGACATGAAGCGCGGGATAGTCTATGCAGGCATGGCAGGTGCTGTGTGGGGGCTGGTGTTTCTGGTGCCTGAATTACTTCCTGAGTTCAGTCCGCTTTTGCTCAGTTGCGGGCGCTTTATCGTGTATGGCGCAGTCTCGCTCCTGCTCATCCTGCCTGATGCCAGGCGCTTGATCACGCAACTGAGCGGACGGGATGTGCTGACGCTGGTCAAGCTAGCCCTGTTAGGGAATCTGATTTATTACATGCTGCTGTCGGCTTCGATTCAGGGCGTGGGTATCGCAGTGGCCTCGTTGATTGTCGGGGTGTTGCCCTTGAGCATTACCTGGATGGGGCGCAGCGATAGCGGGGCAGTGCCGCTTGCGCGGTTGATCCGGCCTTTATTGCTGGTGGTGGCCGGCATGTTGTGCATCAACCTTGAGGCATTGTTTGGCACCGGTGTGCAGCAGCCTTTGGCGAACAAAGTGTTGGGGATTGCGTGCGGTATCGGCGCGTTGGTCTGCTGGACCTGGTTCGCCACCGAGAATGCGCGTTTTTTGAAGTGCAGTGCGTTCAGTAGTGGTGAATGGTCGAGCTTGTGGGGCGTTGTGACCGGCGCGCTGGGTGCCGTGATCTGGGGCATGGCGAGCGCGCTGTCGCTGGACGCCGCACGCATCGAGGTCAGCGATCAGCGCTGGCAGATGTTCTGGCTGATCAACCTGGCGAGTGCGGTGCTGGGCTCCTGGTTTGGCAACAGGATGTGGAACGCCTCTACCCGACGTCTTCCATTGACGTTAAGCGGGCAACTGATTGTGTTTGAAACGGTGTTTGCGCTGTTGTATGGCTTTGTCTACCTGCAACGCTGGCCTACGTTACTTGAGGCGCTGGCGGTGACGCTGCTGCTGGGAGGCGTCAGTTGGGCCGTGCGCTGCCATGCGCCGACCCGCGCGGCTCTGGCGTAATCAGGTCGGGCAGGCTTTGGCACCGTTATTCAGGCCTTGATGGTCAACACGGCTCACCAACGTGGCGTTGCCGTTATGCCAGGTCAGGGTCAGTACATATAAAGAGTCAAAGTCGTTGTCTGCCCAATCTTCAGTCAGAGACATTGTTTTACCCGTTGCCTTGGCGGCAACCGTGTTGATCAATTCGGGCAGGTAGCCATGGGACCAGGCCGTGTAGATGGTTGCGTTGTGGTACTTGTCATCGGTCAGTTCAGCGGCCAGTTGACGGGTGTCATTGGCTGAAAAGGCCAGGTTGATCGGCAAGCCCAATTTGATCGCGCTGGGGTTGATGGTCATCATCGGGCGCACGTAGCTGTAGGCATCATCGTCGGTGCCTTCTTCAACCTCGCGTGAAGGGTTGGCTGCAAACACATAATCCGCTTTGCCATATTTTTGCGGCAGTAGCGTGGCCAGATCGATGGCGCGGTTCAGGCCCTGACAGGTGAGTTGACCAAGTCCGTCGGCCGGTTTTTCGGCGTGGCGCATGAATACCAGGGTTTGCACGCCATTGGCAGGTTGCGCAAAAGCGTCTTCAACATGGGAGGACAGGCTGACGGCGCCTGCGATCAGTAACAGCGGGATCGCGGCGAGTGCGAGGCGAGGTTTCTTCCAGGTGAGCGGGATCATGGGGGTCTTCTGTGTGAATCCGGGCGAGTGCGCTCCTTGCCGTACAAACACCGAAGTGCCCGTCATCCCTGAACAAAGTGTTTATTAGACGCCTGTTTTGAGATTGGTTCGTTTGCCCTTTAGTCGCACACGTAACCGAATGCGTCTGCTGGTTTGATCTGTGCACTGGTCAGACTGAATTCAATTGGCCATCATTGAGCGCATTCACTTTCATGAGGTTCGCCCGATGCTGCCTGTTGCGCGTAGACGTCCGATCAATCCACTGCATGTGCGCGTGCGAGCGTGGCGCGGGCGGGTAGGGCTGGGACTGGTCGGGAGCCTGTCGGTGTTGGCTGGGATGACCGATGCCATCGGATTTTTGGCCACTGGCGATTTTGTCTCATTCATGAGTGGTAACACCACGCGGTTGGCGGTGGCCATCAGTCAGGGCGATCTCAGCTTGATCGTGCGACTGGCCTTGGCGGTACTGGCCTTCATCGCGGGCAATACGTTGGGTATTTTACTGGGACGCTGGGGCGGCCGCCGTGCCTTGCCTTTGATGCTGGGCATCGCCGGATTGCTCTGTGGTGCCGCGTTATTGCCCTTTGAGTCGCAAGTACCTGCCTTACTGGCTGCGATAGTGGCGATGGGCATGCTTAATGCGGCGGTGGAGCAAGTCAACGGGCTGCCGGTCGGGCTGACCTACGTGACGGGCGCGTTGTCGCGTTTCGGCCGTGGCTTGGGGCGTTGGCTGTTGGGTGAGCGGCGTAGCGGGTGGCGCGTGCAGTTGGTGCCCTGGAGCGGCATGTTGCTGGGGGCGGTGCTCGGCGCAGTGCTCGAAGCGCATTTCGGGGTCAAAGCCTTGCTGTTCAGTGCAGGTTTTGCCGCGTTGCTCGGCGTAGTCTCGCTGAAAATTCCACGGCGCTGGCAGCGCGATTACATGCCGCGTTAAGCGTCTGTTTCCGCTGTTGCGGCGCATGCGTAGGTGAGCGCCAGGCAAACAAGCGGTAAAAAACCCGGAGATGCTCCGGGTTTTTTTGTTACAGCGCAGGGTTATCAGCTGTAACGGTCAACTTTGATCAGTTCAGCCCCGGTTTGAGCGCTTTCCCAGGTCAGGGTCAGGGTTTGCAGCACTTTCGCCATGTAGTCTTTATCCGCCGCGGCTTTTTTACCGACGTAGCCCTGGCCGCGGCGGTACATTTTCAGTCGTGCACGCATTTGAGGGTGCTGTTTTTCGAACTCTGTTTCTTCTGCACATGCCGCAACAGGGTCAACACGTACATCGCCTGCTTCGCTGATCCACACAATATGGTCGTTGTGTGTGTCTTTACGAATGGCGAACAGTTCAGCCAGTTCGTTAACAGTCGGTTGATTATTCAGGTTCATAGCTAACTCCTTGACCACTCGTTGATCTGTCTAATTGATTCGCGCAACTGCGTTTGCAGCGCTACGCAGTGTCCATCTAAAGCAGATCCAGCCTTGAGTGCGTCCTATGTAGTAGTTGGTGATGTCTGCTACATAAGCGTTTTTAACGATGAAGCTTAGCGAGAACCCCTATGCCTGAGAGGCTTACTGCATCAGCCACAAGCCTATTGAGGTCGTTTCGCTAGCCTCTGTCGCCTAAAACGCGGACGATCAAGCCAGGTCAGCTTCATCAATTCTGCCTTGTGGGCAGTACCTGTCCCGGAACAGCCCGACGGTTCGTCGAGCGTGCTTACAACTACTTTTTTCAACGCTTCCGGTGGGGAAGACGTCTGCATCATGCAAGGGCAAAAAGCCGTCGTCAATACATATGTAGTGATTATTTTAGAGCACTACATATGTGACTTATGAGTCTGTTTTGAGCATGCCGGTCATCCCTCGGGAACCGTTCTTGCTGCGGGTGTGATCGTGCTTTGTATGGCCCGCGGCAAGGTCTAATGCCTGCGGGCAGGCCCGCTCTGCTAGTATCTGGCGCTTTGATATCTATTAAAGGTGCCCTATGAGCGAGCCGATTCGCCTGACGCAGTACAGCCACGGAGCGGGTTGTGGATGTAAAATTTCGCCTCAGGTGCTTGAAGTCATCCTCGCCGGCAGCGGCGCGCAACACCTTGATCCAAATTTGTGGGTCGGTAATGCGTCGCGTGACGATGCGGCGGTGTATGCCCTGGATGACGAACGTGGCGTGGTCTCGACCACCGATTTCTTTATGCCTATCGTCGATGATCCCTATGATTTCGGCCGAATTGCGGCCACCAACGCCATCAGCGACATCTACGCGATGGGGGGCGATCCGCTGATGGCCATTGCCATTTTGGGCTGGCCGGTGAATGTGCTGGCGCCCGAAGTGGCCCGCGAAGTGATTCGCGGCGGTCGTGCCGTGTGTGATGAGGCGGGCATCCCGCTGGCCGGTGGGCACTCGATTGACACCCCCGAACCGATTTTTGGCCTGGCAGTGACGGGCGTCGTCAATAAGCGCCAAATGAAGCGCAATGACACGGCAACCGCCGGATGCTTGTTGTACCTGACCAAACCCTTGGGCATCGGCATCCTCACCACCGCCGAAAAGAAAGGCAAATTACGCCCCGAGGATGTTGGCGTAGCGCGTGACTGGATGTGCACGCTGAACAAAATCGGCAGTCAGTTTGCCAAACTGGAGGGCGTCACCGCGATGACGGATGTCACCGGTTTTGGCCTGCTTGGGCACTTGGTGGAGATGGCCGATGGCAGTGGCCTGAGCGCGAAAATTGAATACGCCAAGGTGCCGCGCCTGGACTCGGTGGAGTACTACCTGGAACAAGGTTGTGTGCCGGGTGGCACGTTGCGCAACTTTGATAGCTACGCGAGCAAGATTTCGCCGGTGCAAGAGCTGCACAAGCGCGTGCTGTGCGACCCGCAAACCAGTGGCGGCCTGTTGGTAGCTGTCAGCGCGGACGGCAACGAAGCCTTCCTGCAAATGGCGCGTGACAATGGTTTGAACCTTCAGCCTATCGGCCAGTTGGTTGAGCGACAGACGTACGCGGTTGAGGTTTCATGATGGCTCATGACATAACCGACTTGCGCGATCTGTTCATCAACGACCGGCCGATGATGGACACCCGCGCGCCGATTGAATTTCACAAGGGTGCATTCCCCGGCGTGGTCAATTTGCCGCTCATGACTGACCATGAACGCGAACGCGTGGGTACGTGTTACAAGCAACAAGGCCAGCAAGCGGCGGTGGTACTGGGGCATCAACTGGTTTCGGGTGCGACCAAGGCCGAGCGATTGCAGGCGTGGGCAGATTTTGCGCGGGCCAACCCTGAAGGGTGCCTGTATTGTTTTCGCGGTGGCATGCGTTCGCAAATCGTCCAACAGTGGCTCAAGGACGAGGCCGGGATCAATTACCCGCGCATCACCGGCGGCTATAAAGCGCTGCGTACCTTCTTGATTCAAACCCTCGACGATGCCGTTGCACAGTGCGATCTGCTGGTGTTGGGCGGCATGACTGGCACGGGTAAAACCGATGTGCTGGTGCAACTGGACAATGCGTTGGACCTTGAAGGGCATGCCAATCATCGTGGCTCCAGTTTTGGCAAGCGCGCAACCGGACAACCGTCCAACATTGATTTCGAAAACCGCTTGGCCATTGATGTGCTGAAAAAGCGCGACAAAGGGCTCGAACGCTTCGTGCTCGAAGACGAAAGCCGAACGGTGGGCAGTTGCGCCTTGCCGCTGGCGCTGTACCAAACCATGCAGACCGCGCCCATGGTGTGGCTGGAAGACAGCGTTCACAGTCGGGTTGAGCGCATCCTGCGCGATTACGTGATTGAGTTGTGTGCTGAATTTACCGCCAAAAATGGCGATCACGGTTTCACATTGTTTTCTCAGCGGTTGCTGGAAAGCCTGGCAAACATTCAAAAACGCCTCGGTGGCGAGCGTTATCAGCGCTTGCACGATGTGATGAACAGCGCGCTGCAAGAGCAGGCGCGTTGCGGCTCGGTAGATTTACACCGGGTGTGGATCGAAGGCTTGCTGCGTGAATATTACGATCCGATGTATGCCTTTCAGCGTGAGAAAAAGGCCGGGCGGATCGCATTTGCCGGTGACCAGGCCGCCGTGCTTGAGTACTTGCGCCATCAAAAAACCAGTTAATCCCCCCACGTCTCAGACATATTGCAGTGGTCGGCTTCACGGCCACTTCACCCCGCAGCGCAGCCTGGTGCCCGGGCGGCGCCCATCAGGATTGCGTCAGCCTATTGGCCAAACCAGTCAATCAGCTTGAGCGGTTTGACCATTGTTGCAGAGCCTTGGCAGGGCGATTATCAGCAGGATTTTCGACGGTTCCCACTCCTATAAAAAGACCGAGGGATTGTGCTGATGCGCGACTATCTGACCGCGATGAGTGACTTTGACTATCAACATACGGTGAGCCACGCCCTGGATGGCGATTTGACGGCGCTCAATGCCTGTGTCGAATGCTGTGACCGGCACGCGCTACCGGGACGTATTGCGCTGTTCTGGGAGGGACGTGACGCCAGCAGCGCGGCTTACACCTTCACCCAGCTTCAGGATCACGCGGCCCGCTTTGCCAATTTCCTGCTGGCCCAAGGGGTTAAACGAGGCGACAAAGTCGCCGGTTTACTGCCGCGTAACGTTGAGTTGCTGGTGGTCGTGCTTGCGGCGTGGCGTATTGGCGCGATCTATCAACCACTGTTCACCGCATTTGGACCCAAGGCCATCGAGCATCGGCTTAACAGCTCTGGCGCGGCGCTGGTGGTCACCGATGCAGCCAATCGCGCCAAGCTCAATGACGTCAACCAATGCCCGACGATTGTGACGGTGTCTGGCGCCAAGGGGCAGGGGCTGGTGCGCGGCGATTTCAGTTTTTGGGCCGAGCTGGAGAACCATTCTGCACAGTGTGAGCCGGTGATGTTGAGCGGCGAAGACCCCTTTCTGCTGATGTTCACCTCCGGAACAACCGGCCCGGCCAAACCCTTGTTGGTACCGCTCAAAGCCATTGTGGCGTTTCAGAGTTACACCCGCGACGCCGTAGACCTTCGTCCTGAAGATGCGTTCTGGAACCTGGCCGATCCGGGTTGGGCGTATGGCATTTACTTTGGCATCACCGGGCCATTGTCGCTGGGGCATCCGATCACGCTGTATGACGGGCCGTTCACGGTCGAAAGCACCTGTCGCGTGATCAAGAAATACGGCATCACCAACCTCACGGGTTCACCCACCGCCTATCGCATGCTGATTGCTGCGGGCAAAACGTTCGCCGAGCCGATCAAGGGCCAACTGCGGGCGGTGAGCAGTGCAGGCGAGCCGCTGAACCCGGAGGTGATCCGCTGGTTTGCCGAGCACCTGGACGTCACCATTCATGACCATTACGGTCAAACCGAAGTCGGCATGGTGTTGTGTAATCACCATGGCCTGGATCACCCGGTGCACATGGGCGCGGCGGGCTTTGCCTCACCGGGGCACCGAATTGTGGTGCTGGACGACAACCATCAGGAACTGCCCGTGGGTCAGCCGGGAATTTTGGCGGTCGATCGCAGCCAGTCACCCATGTGCTGGTTTGGCGGCTATCACGGGTTCACCACCAAAGCCTTTGTCGGCGACTATTACTTGAGCGGTGACACGGTCGAGCTGAACCCGGATGGCAGTATCAGTTTCGTCGGGCGCAGTGACGATGTGATTACCACCTCGGGTTATCGCGTGGGGCCATTCGACGTGGAAAGTGCCCTGATCGAACACCCGGCCGTGGTTGAAGCCGCCGTAGTCGGCAAGCCCGATCCCGAGCGCACTGAACTGGTGAAAGCCTTTGTGGTGCTTAGTCCGCACTTTCTGGGCGATGCGCAGTTGGCTGAGACCCTGCGTCTGCATGTGCGACAACGCCTTGCTGCGCATGCCTACCCCCGTGAAATCGAATTTGTCAGCGAGTTGCCGAAAACCCCCAGCGGCAAGTTGCAGCGCTTTATTTTGCGCAATCAGGAAATCGCCAAAGCCGACCTGGCCGCCAACGCCAACGTCAGCGCTTAACCTCAGGAATCATCATGCAGATCGCAGACAACGTTTTTATCGTCACAGGCGCAGCGTCGGGACTCGGCGCAGCCACGGCCCACATGTTGGTCAAGGCTGGTGCCAAAGTGATGTTGGTGGACTTGAACGCCGATGCAGTGGCAGCACAAGCACTCAAACTGGGCGATCAGGCCCGCAGCGTGGTGGCTGATATCAGCCAGGCTGATGCAGCGCAGGCGGCGGTCGAGGCCGCCGTCGCAACGTTTGGTGGCCTCAATGGCTTGGTCAATTGCGCGGGCATTGTGCGCGGCGAAAAGATCCTCGGCAAAAATGGCCCGCACGCGCTGGAGAGCTTCAGCCAAGTCATTAATGTCAATTTGATTGGCAGTTTCAACATGCTGCGTCTGGCGGCTGAGGCCATCGCTCAAACCACTGCAGATGCTGAAGGTGAGCGCGGTGTGATCATCAATACGGCGTCGGTGGCCGCCTTTGACGGTCAGATCGGTCAGGCCGCATATGCCGCGTCCAAGGGAGCGATTGCCAGCCTCACATTACCGGCGGCCCGTGAGTTGGCGCGGTTCGGCATTCGTGTGATGACCATCGCCCCCGGTATTTTTGAAACGCCGATGATGGCGGGCATGACGCCGCAAGTGCGCGAGTCTCTGGCCGCTGGCGTGCCTTTTCCTGCGCGTTTGGGCAAGCCTGACGAGTACGCGTCGCTGGTTCGGCACATCATTGAAAACAGCATGCTCAACGGCGAAGTGATCCGTCTTGATGGCGCGCTGCGCATGGCTGCGAAATAAGGAGAACGAAATGACGTTAGTGAATGATCCGGTCGTGATTGTCAGCGTTGCCCGCACGCCCATGGGTGGCTTTCAAGGCGACTTCAAGGGCCTCACGGCCCCGCAACTGGGTGCGGCCGCGATTCGTGCAGCCGTGGAGCGGGCGGGTATTGCCAGCGATAGCGTCGAAGAGGTGTTGTTTGGTTGTGTGCTGTCGGCAGGCCTGGGGCAGGCGCCTGCCCGTCAGGCCGCGCTGGGTGCCGGGCTGGACAAAGGCACCCGTTGTACCACGCTGAACAAGATGTGTGGCTCGGGCATGGAAGCAACCATTCTGGCGCACGATCGTTTGCTGGCTGGCGGCGTCGATGTGGTGGTGGCCGGCGGTATGGAAAGCATGTCCAATGCACCTTATTTGCTGGACCGTGCGCGCAGTGGTTATCGCATGGGGCATGGCCGGGTACTGGATCACATGTTCCTCGATGGCCTGGAAGACGCCTACGAACGGGGTCGTTTGATGGGCACGTTCGCTGAAGACTGCGCGCAAGCCCATGGCTTCAGTCGTGAAGCGCAAGATGCGTTTGCCGTGGCGTCATTGACCCGTGCTCAGCAGGCGATCAGTGACGGCAGCTTCAGCGCTGAAATCGTGCCGGTGCAGGTCACAGTGGGTAAAGAACAGCGTCTGATCAGCCATGACGAACAACCGCCAAAAGCCAATTTGGCGAAAATCCCGACGTTAAAGCCTGCCTTCCGCGACGGTGGCACTGTCA
This sequence comes from Pseudomonas sp. TWR3-1-1, assembly GCF_049896545.1. Lineage (NCBI taxonomy): Bacteria > Pseudomonadati > Pseudomonadota > Gammaproteobacteria > Pseudomonadales > Pseudomonadaceae > Pseudomonas > Pseudomonas sp. TWR3-1-1. Next base: position 184,531 of record NZ_JAFCUO010000004.1, on the reverse strand, counting down.
CGGCGGCCAACTCCAGCTCCATTTCTGACGGGGCGGCTGCATTGGTGCTGATGCGCCGCTCACACGCGCAACAACGTGGCCTCACGCCACTGGCCGTGATTCACGGGCATGCGGCGTTTGCCGATGAGCCGGGTTTGTTCCCGACCGCACCGGTGGGCGCGATCAAGCGTCTGATGAGCAAGACCGGCTGGAGCCTGAATGAAGTCGACCTGTTCGAAATCAACGAGGCCTTTGCGGTGGTGAGTCTGGTGACCATGAGCGAACTGGATCTGCCACACAGCAAGGTCAATATTCATGGTGGCGCCTGTGCGCTGGGTCACCCGATCGGGGCCTCGGGTGCGCGGATTCTGGTCACGCTACTCTCGGCGCTGCGCCAACAAAAACTCAAACACGGCGTGGCCGCGATTTGCATCGGCGGCGGCGAAGCCACGGCGATTGCTGTGGAATGCCTGTACTAAGGAATTTTTATGCTCCCCACACCCGAACAATTACACATTCGTGAAGCGGCCCGCCAGTTCGCCCAAGAGCGTTTGAAGCCCTTTGCAGCTGAGTGGGACAAGCAGCATCGTTTTCCTCGCGAAGCCATCACGCAAATGGCCGAGCTGGGGTTCTTCGGCATGTTGGTCCCTGAACAATGGGGTGGTTGTGACACCGGTTATCAGGCTTACGCCATGGCCCTGGAGGAAATCGCCGCAGGCGACGGTGCATGCTCCACCATCATGAGCGTGCACAACTCGGTGGGTTGTGTGCCAATCCTGAAGTACGGCACCGAGCAGCAAAAAAGCGACTTTCTGATGCCTTTGGCCAGCGGCGCCATGCTCGGGGCGTTTGCACTGACCGAGCCTCAGGCCGGTTCTGACGCCAGTGACCTGAAAACCCGTGCTCGGCGTGAAGGTGATGGCTACGTGCTCAATGGCTGTAAGCAATTTATTACCTCGGGGCAAAACGCAGGCGTGGTGATTGTGTTTGCGGTCACGGACCCGGCCGTAGGCAAGCGCGGCATCAGTGCCTTTATCGTGCCCACCGATACGCCGGGTTACAGCGTGGCCCGCGTCGAAGACAAGCTGGGGCAGCACGCCTCCGACACCTGCCAGATCCTGTTTACGGAGATGAAAATCCCGCTGGCCAATCTTTTGGGTGAAGAAGGGCAGGGCTACAAAATCGCGCTGGGCAACCTCGAAGGCGGTCGCATCGGCATCGCCTCACAAGCGGTGGGGATGGCGCGCGCGGCCTTTGAGGCGGCGCGTGATTACGCTCGTGAGCGTGTCACGTTTGGTCAGCCTTTGGTCCAGCATCAAGCCGTGGCCTTTCGTTTGGCAGACATGTCGACTGAAATTGCGGTGGCCCGCCAGATGGTGCAATACGCCGCCGCGTTACGAGACAGCGGGCAATCGGCCTTGGTCGAGGCTTCGCAGGCGAAGCTGTTTGCGTCGGAAATGGCTGAGCGGGTGTGTTCCAAGGCGTTGCAAACCTTGGGGGGTTATGGCTATTTGAGCGACTTCCCGCTGGAGCGCATCTACCGCGATGTGCGGGTGTGTCAGATTTATGAAGGCACCAGCGATATTCAGCGCATGGTCATTTCGCGCAATCTTTGAATTGAGGACCTTATCCATGAGTTACGAAACCCTGCTGTTGGACATTCACGGGCATGTTGGCCTGATTACCCTGAACCGGCCACAGGCGCTCAATGCCTTGAATGCGCAGCTGGTGAGCGAAGTCAATCAAGCGCTGGACCAGTTGGAGGCGAATAACGAGATCGGTTGCATCGTGCTTACAGGGTCTAAAAAAGCCTTTGCGGCCGGGGCCGATATCAAGGAAATGGCTGATCTGACCTACCCGCAAATTTACCTGGACGATCTGTTTTCAGACAGTGAGCGCGTATCGACCCGCCGCAAACCGATTATTGCGGCAGTGGCCGGTTTTGCTTTGGGCGGTGGTTGTGAGCTGGCCATGATGTGCGACTTCATATTGGCCGGTGACAACGCCAAATTTGGCCAGCCTGAAATCAACCTCGGCGTGTTGCCGGGTATGGGCGGCACGCAGCGTTTGACCCGCGCTGTGGGCAAGGCGAAAGCCATGGAGATGTGCTTGAGCGGACGCTTGATCGACGCGGCTGAAGCTGAGCGCTCGGGGCTGGTGTCGCGCGTGGTGCCGGTTGACGAATTGGTTGAAGAGGCATTGAAGGTGGCGGCTTTGATCGCCAAGAAATCCTTGCCGGTTTTGATGTTGACCAAAGAGTGCGTCAACCGCGCCTTTGAAGTGACCCTGGCAGAAGGCGTGCGCTTTGAGCGTCGGGTGTTCCACTCCCTGTTTGCCACCCACGACCAGAAAGAAGGCATGGCGGCTTTCGTGGGCAAGCGTGAAGCGCAGTTCAAGCATCAGTGACGGGTTGTGCCTGAAACCGCGGGGTCTGGATGGAAAAGGCCTTAACCCCTCCAGAACCGCGGTTGTACGCTCCTGGAGGGGGCAGGTTCAGATCAGGTAGTTTTTCAGCTCTCGCGCAATCACCATCCGCTGAATCTCGCTAGAGCCTTCGTAGATCTGGGTAATGCGCGCATCGCGGTAGTAACGCTCGACCGGGTAATCCTCCAGGTAGCCATAACCGCCGTGGATCTGAATGGCTTTGGAGCACACGTACTCGGCGATCTCCGAAGCAAACAGTTTGGCTTGCGACGCCTCTGACAGGCATGGCTTGCCAGCGCTGCGCAGGCGCGCAGCGTGCAGGATCAGCAGGCGCGCAGCATTGAGGCGGGTTTGCATGTCGGCCAGCATATTGGCAACGCTTTGGTGTTCGATGATCGCTTTATCAAACTGCACGCGATCACGGGCATAGGCCAATGCGGCTTCAAATGCTGCACGGGCGATCCCCAGCGCTTGCGCTGCAATACCGATGCGACCGCCTTCAAGATTGGACAGGGCAATCGCCAGGCCCTTGCCACGCTCACCCAGCAAATTGGCTTGCGGGACGGTGCAGTTGCTCAGTGTGACAGCGCAGGTGTCCGAGGCGCGGATGCCCATTTTGTGTTCTGTGCGATCGACGATGAAGCCCGGCGTGGCAGTTGGCACCAAAAACGCAGAAAGGCCCTTTTTACCCAGCTCAGGATCAGTGACGGCAAACACGATGGCGAGTTTGGCGCGCTTGCCGTTGCTGACAAACTGTTTGGCGCCGTTGATCACCCAGTGGCCGTCATGCAGTTCTGCGCGGGTACGCAGGTTGTGGGCTTCGGAGCCGGCCTGCGGTTCAGTAAGGCAAAAACAGCCAATGGTTTGACCGCTGGCAAGTTCTGCCAGCCAGGTTTGCTTTTGCGCTTCGTTGCCGTATTTGAGGATCGGGCCACACCCTACCGAGTTGTGAATGCTCATCAGCGCGCCGGTGGCGCCATCGCCGGCCGAAATCTCTTCGACCGCCAGGGCGTAGGCTACGTAATCAACATAGGTGCCACCCCATTCTTCTGGTACCACCATACCGAGCAAACCCAGCTCGCCCATTTTCGCGACCAGGGCGTCGTCAATCCAGCCTGCTTTTTCCCACGCCTGGGCATGGGGCGCGATTTCGCTACGGGCAAAATCACGGGCCATGTCGCGAATCATTACGTGTTCTTCGCTCAGTTCGATGTCCTGCATGGCTCAGACTCCCGCAGGTTTAAAGTTAATGAAAAAACTCGCGACTTTATCCGCGTCCAGGCCGTCTAGCGTCGGTGGATTCCAGTGCGGTGTTTTGTCTTTGTCGATAATCAGCGCGCGTATCCCTTCAATCAAATCGCCACGGTCGAACCATTGACGATCCAGGTGCAGCTCCAGCGCGAAACATTGTTCAAGCGGTAGCGCACGGCCACGGCGCAGCATTTCGAGGGTGACGGCCATGGCCAGAGGCGAGCGGGTGTGCAGCAGGTCAGCCGTTTCATTGGCCCAGGCTTGCTGCGCCGGGTCAGAGATCGCACGCAGCCGGGCGACGATGTCAGGGACGGTCTGGGCATTGAAGGTGTCATCAATCAGTGTGCGCAGTTTTTTTAGCGGCGGGTCGGGCAGGGTATCGACGCTCAACCGCTCAAGCTGGGCCTTGAGATCGTCCAGAGGCGAGGTGCGCCATTTCATAGAGTCGAGTGCGCGGTCAAGATCGGGCAAGACGCTGCTGTCGATGTACCGGTCTGCAAGCCCGCAATACAGCGCGTCACTGGCGCGAATCTGTACACCGCTGACACCCAGATAGGTGCCCAATTGGCCAGGCGTACGGGTCAAAAAATAGCTGCCGCCCACATCCGGGAAATACCCGATGCCGACTTCCGGCATTGCCAGCTTGCTCCGCTCAGTGACGACACGCAGATCAGCGCCCTGAACCAGCCCCATGCCGCCGCCCAAGACCAAACCGTCCATCAGCGCCAGAACGGGTTTGGGGTAGTGGTGCAGGGTCAGATCGAGTGCGTATTCCTCTTCGAAGAACGCGGTATGCAGGGAGTTTTTATTGCGGTAGCTGTCGTATAGCGAGCGGATATCACCGCCTGCGCAGAAGGCTTTTTCACCCGCACCGCGCAGAACCACCGCTTTGATGTTGACGTCTTTGGCCCACGTGTCGAGGTGACGCTGAAGTTCGCGCACCATGTTCAGATTGATGGCATTGAGGCCGCTTGGGCGGTTCAGGGTCAGGTGGCCAATATGGTTGCGCACGTGAGCCAGAATTTCGGATTGAACGACCTCGACATACGGTGCCGGTGTGGAGGAAACCTGAGCAGTCATCACTAACTCCCTGCTTTGTATTGTTTTTAGGGGCTGTTCGCAGGCGAACGATGCTCGATGCTAACAGTGCAAATTTGCCCATTACAACCGGAATAAGTGCAGGGCAAGCGTGCATATTTGCATGTTGGGGGCGTAAATATGCGCTGTTACTGCGCGAGCCAACCCCCATCGACATTCCAGGCGGCGCCGCGCACCTGGCTGGCTGCTTCGCTGCACAGAAATAACACCAACTCTCCCAGTTGAGGCGGCGTCACAAACTCCAGAGAGGGCTGCTTCTCGGCCAGCAGGTCATGTTGGGCCTGATAGGGGTCGATGCCCTGGCTGATGCGTTGATCAATTTGATTTTGCACCAGTGGGGTGAGCACCCAGCCGGGGCAGATGGCGTTGCAGGTGATGTTGCTGGTGGCGGTTTCCAGGCCTACGACTTTGGTCAGACCGATCACGCCATGCTTGGCAGCTACATAGGCCGATTTGCCCACCGAGCCAACCAGCCCGTGAACCGATGCAATATTGACGATGCGTCCCCAATTGCGCTTGTGCATGCCGGGCAGGGCGAGGCGAGTGCTATGAAACACCGCTGACAGGTTGATGGCGATGATCGCGTCCCAGCGCTCAACCGGGAATTGTTCGACGCTGGCCACATGCTGGATGCCTGCGTTGTTGACCAGAATATCAATGCCGCCGAATTCACGTTCGGCATAGCTGATCATGTCGGCAATCTGGGCGGGGTCGCTGACGTCGGCTGCATGATGGCCAACCCGACCACCGAATTGTTCAACGTCTGCGATGACTTTACTGGCATCGCCGAACCCGTTGAGTACCACGTCGGCCCCCGCTTTGGCCAGGCTCAGCGCAATACCCAGACCAATGCCACTGGTGGAGCCGGTTACCAATGCAGTTTTACCCTTAAGGCTCATGATCAATTCCCCCAAGTGAGACACGATTCATTCGTGAATGAGGAAACGTAGCACGAGGTTAAGGCTGCGGATACGAAACGGCCCACCAAAGGGCGGGCCGTTATCACACAAAACCGTAGAGTTAGTCCTGACGGCTGGTGACTTCTAGCAGGTGGTAGCCGAACTGGGTTTTAACCGGGCCTTGAACCACGTTAATCGGTGCGCTGAACACTACAGTGTCGAATTCTTTAACCATTTGGCCTGGACCAAAAGAACCCAGATCGCCACCTTGACGGCTTGACGGGCAAGTAGAGTTGGCTTTGGCGACTTCAGCGAAATCAGCGCCGCCTTCGATTTGTGTTTTCAGTTCATTGCACTTGGCTTCGCTGGCAACAAGGATGTGACGGGCGGTGGCTTTAGCCATGAGAGAGTGCTCCTTTCAATAAAGTGGTGAGACTACCGGATTCAGTCCGTTTTTTCTCGGCAAAAGTTCCTGAAATCAATCGCTCTTGGTGCGTCACAGGCCTTTGGCCTTCAGACGCTGGGCATGCTCGACATACAACTGCACGGGATCTACGGCTTTTGGGGGGCGCCTGCCTGCCAAGTGATTAATCGTGTCCATGTGGTCCAGCGCGTAATCCGAACGAATGACATGGCCTAAGTGCGAGCTGAAACGCCCCACCATTCCGTCGTTTTGTTTGGTTTCATGGGTGAAGAAACGTGCGAAGACCCGGCAGGCATTGTGCAAGGGGTCCAGGAGGTTGATCGACTCGGACAGGAGTGACCCTTTAATAATCCCGCTCCAGGAATAATAGAAAACGCCATCGGTCTGTTCCGGGCCCATACCGCCCCAGACGCCGGGTAAACCTTGCGGGTATGTGCGGTTGAATTGCGCTACGCCTTTTGTCGTCAGCGCATCTAACGCACTGAGTGCATCCTGCGGATTGTTAGGTTGGCCGCTGATGGCGGACAGGAACGAGCCAAATGCTGTGGTCAAAGCCGCAACGACCAGCTCTGGACGTTTGCCCGGGGTAAACGCCTGACGCAAACGGTCGGCCAGTTCTGAGCCGTGGTTGGGGCCGCTGACAGAGGTGACGGACGCCACCGCCTGCGGGGCGATAGCGCCTGCATAACGAGAGGTCAGGGCGCCCTGGCTGTGGCCGATCAGGTTGACCTTGGGTGAACCGTAATGACGACAAATGGCGTGTACTTGCTCAAGTAATTGCTCACCGCGTAACTCATTGCTGTTGGCGGCTGATACTTGCGCTACGTAAACAGTGGCACCAGCGTTATTGAGTGCCTGCTTGATGCCTTTGAAATAGTTGAACGGGCCGATGTGGTCGAAGCCAAAAAGGCCGTGTACCAAAACAATCGGGTATTGCGTATGGGCTGACGTATCCATGTCTATGCGCATCCTCGCAAGATGGTTGATCCATAGACAACACCCTAGATGACAACCTGAGCGTTGTTGTGCTGGGGAGTTGGATAGCCTTAGCGGCTCATAAGTCTGGATTAGAGCCTCATTTGCACCAATCCTGCCAAGGGGGAGCACATATCCGGCTGGTTGTGCTGAATTGTCAGGCCGCTTGAATTGGCCTGCCTGACAGGTACGCTCCTGTTCTTGCGCAACCGCAGGCATGGCAATGCCGGGTTGCGCAGGGGGGGGCAAGGCTAACCGATGACGTTGGTATTTATCCGTTGTTGGCGCAGTTGGGTAGCGGCATTTCGCAATAAGTGCTCGGTCGCCTCCCAGCCAAGGCAGCCGTCGGTCACAGACACGCCGTAGCGCATGTCGTCACTCAGGGGTTGGCAACCTTCGAAGAGATGGCTTTCGAGCATCATGCCGATCACTGAGTCATCCCCTGCGAGGCGTTGCGCAAGCACATCGTTGAAGACGTCGGGTTGGCGCAGCGGGTCTTTGCCGCTGTTGGCATGGCTGCAATCCACCATCAGGCGTACGGGTATGCCATTTTTCTCAAGCCCGGCACGTGCTTTGGCTACATGTGCGCAGTCGTAGTTCGGGCCGCTGTGGCCGCCGCGTAATACCAAGTGGGTATCAGGGTTGCCTGGGGTCAAGACTATGGCCGGATGGCCTCGGTCATCCACGCCGAAGTGTCGATGGCTATGTGCCGCGGAACGCATGGCATCGCAGGCAATGGAAACCCCGCCGTCGGTGCCGTTTTTGAAGCCTACGGGCAGGTCAAGGCCACTGGCCATTTCCCGGTGTATCTGTGATTCGGTTGTGCGTGCGCCAATCGCCACCCAGCCCAGCAGGTCGTCGAAGTATCCAGCAGCAATGGGTTGCAACAGTTCGGTGGCAACAGGCAGCCCCATGCGCAACATTTCGATCATCAATTCTCGCGACAGTGTGAGGCCGTGGGCCATATCATCGCTGCCGTCCAGATGGGGGTCGTAGGCCAGACCTTTCCAGCCCACCGTGGTGCGCGGTTTTTCGATGTATGCACGCATCACCAACAGCACGTCCTCGCTGATATCGCGGGCCAGAGCCGCCAGATGGCTGGCGTATTCAAGGGCTGATTGAGGGTCGTGGATGGAGCAGGGGCCGACCACAATCAACAGTCGGGCGTCTTCACCGTTGAGGATGGCGCGGATGGCTTGGCGTTGTTCGCTGACCTGATTGCACAACAGTGCGCTCAGCGGCAATTGCTGCTTGAGTTGCGCTGCGCTGGGCAGGCGTTGGGTCAAGACGTTTTTGCTTTCTGGGGTAGCGGTGGGTAGTGCGCAGACGGTTGCGTTCATGATGTGAGCTTCCTGGGCAGGCGGCGGGATTCCCGCGCGCTCGGCCCTAGTGGGGTGTTCGACGATTGACCGGACAGGTCGTGAGTGCATGCGTGCCACCAATGTGGGTCCGTTCGGAGGCGGCAGACTGTCCCGAACGACGGCTGATAAATCGCCATGCAGTGCAAAGGTCGAAGCGGTAATAAGTGGCGTTGTTCATGGGTTAAATCCTCAAATTAATAAATTGTCAGGGCCTAAAAAAACAAAACCCCCGGTCGGGGAGCCGACCGGGGGTGAGAATTCTCTGGTAGGCGACCCCTGAAACATGGGCGCCGGTTGGGTATCAGGCGCGCCAGTGGCTAAACCAATACCCAAAATAAAATCGTGCAGCGCAGAGCGTGTTGTTCGCACACACAGCGCCACCCGAGCGCGAAACGCTGGCGATCTGGCAAATGTCTGGGTGGGCGTGGTGCAACATGGCTGCTCTCCGATGAATGGCTCGAAGCTTACTCGAGACAAGTCAACCGATTCAATCAAAAAATGCTATGAGCCGTTGTAGCGGGGGCTATGAGTGGTGAATTCATGAATAGTCAGATCAATGTTTTAGCTTTGAACAGTCCCTGGATCGTGTGCAGCTGACGGCTTTGCCCGCATGGCTCAATACTAAAGCGGGTGGTATTTGCATTAAGGCGCATACTCAAGTGAGTGAATCACTTTTCGCCATAACCTCTGCTGGAGCAGGAATGATTCCATCCTTCATGCCCAACAGTACCGCCACTTTGTGGGCTTCTCCGCGCTTTCCTTTTTTGCGCCCGGCGAGCACTTGATACGTGGTTGCCGGGTCAACGCCGTGTTCTCGAGCAAACTCTTGAACCGACTTTCCTTGATGCTCCAGCCATGCCTTGGCTTGTGCGGCAGTACGAATTCCGGCCATAGTTCAAAACCGTTCAAAGTTGTTTAATATTTTTTGATTATACCATCCTCGCGGGTGTTTAAAATGGGAACTTACATCCAAATGAGTGGAATTGGTTCGCGGTTGAGGCAAGAGAGAGAGCGGCTGGGTATGTCGCAGAAAGCTTTTGGCGTAATCGGTGGCGTTGAAGCTAATGCACAGGGCAAATATGAAAATGGCGATCGCGCACCCAAGGCCGATTATTTATCGCGGGTAGCTGAGTGCGGTGTAGATGTACTTTTTGTGTTGACCGGCAGTCCAACGCCGACATTGGTCGATAACCTGAGTCAGGTAGAAGAGAAGGTGCTGGTCAGTTATCGCGTGCTGCAAAAGGAGGATCAGGATGCTATTCGCCGCTTGACGACTACCCTGGCCGACTTGTCGGTGATCCATTCAGGTAAAAATCGTCATGAGCCGAATGACGCTTAAACCCATGAACACGGGCGGCTTACAGGCTCATCTTGTTTTTGCGGGGTGTGACGTCGCAGGTAAATAGGTTGGTTCAATTGTTTTTTGCTAAGGTGTCGGCAACCAACGAAGACCAATTTACGAGGTGTCGACTTGATTCGGGTTCTAGTGGTCGATGACCATGATCTTGTGCGTACAGGCATCACACGAATGCTGGCTGATATCGATGGCTTGCAGGTAGTAGGTCAGGCCGAGTCCGGCGAAGAGTCATTGATCAAGGCTCGCGAACTGAAGCCGGATGTCGTCCTGATGGATGTCAAAATGCCTGGCATTGGGGGGCTGGAGGCGACACGCAAAATGATGCGTAGCCATCCCGATATCAAAGTAGTTGCGGTGACCGTCTGTGAAGAAGACCCGTTTCCTACGCGCTTGCTGCAAGCAGGCGCTGCCGGTTATATGACCAAAGGTGCTGGCCTGGCTGAGATGGTCCAGGCCATACGCCTGGTGTTCGCGGGCCAGCGCTACATAAGTCCGCAGGTGGCTCAGCAGTTGGCGCTCAAGTCATTTCAGCCTGCCAGCGACTCTCCCTTTGACGCCTTGTCCGAACGTGAAATCCAGATTGCCCTGATGATCGTCGGCTGCCAAAAAGTGCAGGTCATATCCGATAAGTTGTGCCTGTCCCCCAAAACGGTGAATACCTACCGTTATCGGATCTTTGAAAAACTTTCGGTTAAAAGTGATGTTGAACTGGCCTTGTTGGCTGTTCGCCACGGCATGGTAGATGCTGGTTGACGATGACTGACGTGTTTGATGCTAGTGCCTTTCTTTCGACGTGCAGCGGTCGCCCTGGCGTATATCGCATGTTCGATCGCGACGCTCGCCTGCTTTACGTGGGCAAGGCCAAGAACCTGAAAAAACGTTTGGCCAGTTATTTTCGAAAAACCGGGCTGGCCCCCAAAACAGCTGCGCTGGTCTCGCGCATCGCTCAGATCGAAACCACGATTACCGCCAACGAAACCGAAGCCTTGTTGCTTGAACAGACGCTGATCAAAGAATGGCGTCCGCCTTACAACATTCTGCTTCGTGACGATAAATCGTATCCCTATGTTTTTCTGTCTGATGGGCAATACCCGCGCCTGAGCATTCACCGTGGCGCCAAGAAGCCCAAGGGCAAGTACTTTGGGCCATATCCCAGTGCGGGTGCGATTCGGGAAAGTTTGAGCCTTTTGCAAAAGACTTTCCTGGTGCGTCAATGCGATGACAGCTACTTCAAAAATCGAACCCGGCCTTGTCTGCAATATCAGATCAAGCGTTGCAAGGGGCCGTGCGTTGGGCTGGTTGAACCGCAGGAATACGCTGAGGACGTGCGTCACTCGGTCATGTTCCTTGAGGGGCGCAGCAGCGCACTGACCGACGAATTGAACAGTGCCATGGAGCAGGCCGCCAGCACTTTGGACTTTGAGCGTGCCGCCCAAATACGCGATCAGATCTCATTGTTGCGCCGTGTCCAGGACCAGCAAAGCATGGAAGGCGGCAATGGCGATGTGGATGTGATCGCCGCATTTGTGAACCCGGGGGGTGCCTGCGTGCACTTGATCAATGTGCGGGGCGGGCGGGTATTGGGTAGCAAGAACTTCTTTCCACAAGTGGGCATTGAGGAGGAGGTGGCCGAAGTCATGGCGGCCTTTCTTGGGCAGTACTACATCAGCAGTCCGGAGCGTGACTTGCCAGGCGAATTGATCGTGAACGTCGAGCACGAGAGCTTTGAAGCTATCAGCGCGGCCATAGAGGAGCTGCGCGGGCGGGAAATGGCAATCAGCTATCGAGTGCGTGGTACGCGTGCGCGCTGGCAACAATTGGCCGTGACCAACGCCGAGCAGGCGTTGAGTGCTCGCTTGGCTAATCGCCAGCATGTAGCGGCGCGTTTTGAAGCGCTGGCCGAGGTGCTCAAGCTGGATGAAATTCCGCAGCGGCTGGAATGCTATGACATCAGCCACTCAAGCGGGGAGGCCACTGTTGCATCTTGCGTCGTTTTCGGGCCTGAAGGCCCAATCAAGTCGGACTACAGGCGTTTTAACATTGAGGGCGTCACCGCGGGTGATGACTACGCCGCCATGCGTCAGGCCCTGATGCGACGCTTTAGTCGACTCAAAGAGGGTGAGGGCAAGTTGCCGGATATTCTGCTGGTTGACGGTGGTAAAGGGCAGATGTCCATGGCCCGGGAAGTGCTGAATGAATTGGCGGTTCCCGACCTCATCTTGTTGGGTGTCGCCAAAGGGACAACGCGCAAGGCCGGTTTCGAAACCTTGTACCTGAATGATTCAGCTCACGATTTCACCCTGAAGGGGGATTCTCCGGCTTTGCATTTGATCCAGCAAATTCGCGACGAAGCTCACCGTTTTGCCATTACCGGGCACCGCGCTCGTCGCGGAAAAACCCGCAGAACCTCAACGCTGGAAGGCATTGCAGGGGTAGGCCCGACGCGCCGCCGAGATTTATTGAAACATTTTGGTGGATTACAAGAGCTGTCTCGTGCAAGCATCGAGGAGATCGCCAAAGCACCCGGGATCAGTAAAAAGCTCGCTGAGTTGATTTATGCAAACCTGCACAGCGAGTAGAATGCCACCTCACCTCGTAGCCAGTTGTGCCGATGAATATCCCTAATTTGATCACCGTACTACGCGTTCTTCTGATTCCTATCTTCATCCTGTTGTTCTACCTCCCTTACAGCTGGAGCTATGTTGCCTCCAGTTCTGTCTTTGCATTTGCGGCGGCAACGGATTGGCTGGACGGGTATCTGGCCCGGCGATTGGAGCAAAGTACCCCCTTTGGTGCCTTCCTTGACCCGGTGGCAGACAAACTGATGGTGGCAGTGGCCCTGGTGTTGTTGGTGCAAGAGCACCATAACGTGTGGCTGACCTTGCCGGCCGCCGTAATCATCGGTCGTGAGATCGTGATTTCTGCCTTGCGCGAGTGGATGGCCGAGTTGGGGGCGCGAGCACAAGTTGCCGTATCCAACATGGGCAAATGGAAAACCGCCGCACAGATGCTGGCACTGGTGATTTTGTTGGCTAACCCCTCAGATTTCAGCTTTTGGGTGGTTGTTGGATATGGCCTGTTGTTGGTCGCCGCCGGGTTGACGTTGTGGTCGATGCTCCAATATTTGCGGGCTGCCTGGCCACATTTGAAAACCACTTCAGGAAAATAAAATAAAACTTATTGAATCAAGGGGTTGACGCATTCTTTTAAAACTATAGAATGCGCACCACCAAGACGCGGGAATAGCTCAGTTGGTAGAGCACGACCTTGCCAAGGTCGGGGTCGCGAGTTCGAGTCTCGTTTCCCGCTCCAAAATTTGATCCACAGATGTCAATCGGACACTGGGATCCACGAAAAAGACGCTTAGGCGTCTTTTTTCGTTCCGGCGAGTTCCATCGAAAGCCCCCCCAGCTGTACTTTTGGGTACAAAATACGGTACATCTTGAATTTGAGTCTTGGGGGCGTAGCGGTTTTTGCGAAGAGCGCTCATGTTCGGTCTCGATATATATCTCCTCGACTTACAAGGCGGGAGACGGGCCCATGGCCTTGAGCGGTATTGCCGTACGCTAGGCCAAACCCACCGGTAAAAGTTACACCCTCCGCGACTTTGACGGGCTTGTCCTGTATGTCAGCCTCAAAGGCACCAAGCAATGGCGCCTGCGCTTCTGCTGGCTGCGCAAGCAGGCGCGTATTTCCTTGGGCGCCTACCGGGCGGTCATCCTCAAACAGGCGCGTGTGGTACGGGACGCCGCCAACCCGCGTCTTTCGCGCGGGGCGGCGACCTGGCCTCGCCGAGCGCGGCTTAAAGTTGTTCCATGGAGTCGCCGGGGCGCAGCAGGACAAGGCGGGCCCAGTCGAGGCGGGGAGAGGGATGGGGCATTGTGTGGTGGAAGCCGCGAGGGGGTGTGAGCGGAGGCTCACAGGCTGCTGGGAGCGGGCCGGTTGGCACAATAGGTATGGCACGAAAATGGGCTCGCCGTGTTGATCGCGCCATGCACGCCCGCCACGGCACCTTGCACCGTGAGCCGCCGTCACTGTTGACAGCGGTAATCCTGAGTAACGGTAGTTTCCAGGCAGTAGAGTGACCCCATGGTGCGGCACTGGGATTTTTCCGCGCCCGCGCGTTCAGCTCGTTGGCAGTCCCAAAATTGGCAACGCCCCGTGGCGATCACCAACCCTTGGGACTCCCGGATCTGAACGTACTCAAGTGGCGTATGTACGTAGGAAAGTTGCACAAGGCCGGCGGATGGATTGCCGCCGGTAGCCTCTCAATATTTCAGCGTTGCGCAGCTTGCCAGGAGCGGTAGGGCGAGGGGAATGGCGCCGATGGAGGATTTCATTGTCGAGGACGATCCTTCGTGAGTAAAAAATGACGTTTGTCTGAAGTGTTCTACTAGCCAGCCTCAGCATGGGTCGCCTAAGGCGGCCCAAACTTGACCGACCGGCAACCACTGGACACCAGCAGTTCGCCTTCATCGGCTTCAAACCCAGCAACCTTCCTTTCCTGATCGACGGTGATGGGAAGGATGCAACGATTCGGGTTATTGACGGTTACCCAATAGTTGATGTGCACCATCAGGTTGCCCTGCCTTTCCGATACCCAAGCCACTCCCTCGTTGCTTTCATAGGAGGTGTCGCGGTACCACTGCATCACCACATGCTTGTCGTCCGCGCTGCGGTCCATCTTCTGCGGCGGGCCAAAGAAATCAATCGCGTCCTGCGCCGCACGCCCCTTCCACTGGCTGCGGACATACATCTCCGGCACGGTGTCAAAGCTGACGCAGCCGGTCTGCAGCAGCACCAGGGTCAAGACCAATGCGCCTGTGTATTTCAGTCGATCCCTCATTGTTCAAGCGTGCCAGTCGGCGGCGAAGGCCATTTTTCTCAGGGGCACCCAAGAGGAAGTTGAGGTCGCACATCACGTCTTCGGTGCTGCTCTTTTTGGCCTCAATGCGAATCTGCTGATTGCCCGGCAGCTGATAGAAGAGGCCTTGCTGCGTGATCGCCACCAGTTGCTCGCTTAGCATTTCGCCATCATCGTAACGCAGGGCATGCACCAGGCGGTTCTCGTTGTCGTATTCGAATAGTTGGCGTTGAGTTGCGCTGCGCCGCTCGATCACATTGCCCCAGGCGTCGTAGCGGTAGCGGTACTGCTGCCAGTGCCGCAGACGGTTGTCCTTGATATGCCCGAAACGGGTGCCGCGCGCGGGGTCGAGGCCGTTTCCGGCCGGGTCGGTCTCGAAGTGTTCGTTGTTCAGGTGTTCCCTTGTACTGCGGCTGAGCAGGTCGCCAGTTTTCAAGTAGGCATAAACGGTGGCGCCGCGCTGACGATCGCTGCTGCTGGCCAGTTTCCCGGCCTTGTTGTAGTGATACCGGCGCTGCAGGTAACTGCCGGTATCGTCGAACAGGTCGTGGGTGTCGCGCTGCGGTTGCAGCACCCGTGACAGGTGTTCGGCGCCCCGACGCGACGTGAATTGCCACTGCTTGCGCCCGCGCACGTCGTAACCAAAGCAACTGCTGAGGCTTTGATGTTTTCATTGCGGTGAGAAAGTAATGGCTCGAATATTTTAAGTGTTTTTCCATTCCATAACCCACGGATGATTGATAATCATCGGAGATAGTTTGGTCATTATTCTGATAAATGTGTCTTTTGCGTTA
Organism: Pseudomonas sp. TWR3-1-1; assembly: GCF_049896545.1. Lineage (NCBI taxonomy): Bacteria > Pseudomonadati > Pseudomonadota > Gammaproteobacteria > Pseudomonadales > Pseudomonadaceae > Pseudomonas > Pseudomonas sp. TWR3-1-1. Next base: position 169,105 of record NZ_JAFCUO010000004.1, on the reverse strand, counting down.
CTTAACATTTCCAGTAGTTCCGGGGTGTGAATTTTTTCGACCTCCGGGTCGGGGTTCCAGTTTGTATTGCTAGTGCAGGAAATTTTATATATGTCGTTGATGTCTGAATGGGAGAATTTTAGATACCTTTCGATTCCTTGTTCATAAAAATCTATGTTGGTGGGTTGCCTGATTTTAAGTGATTTCATTGTTTCGGGTAATTGTTCAAGGAATACTGCCAAGTCAGTCCCGGTGTCCACGGGCCAGCGATCCTGTCCGAATCCGGAAACATTAAAATCCACTTGATTCTCTATGAAACGGCATACGTCTATTAAGATTGATCGAATATCATCGTCCTCCGTATTGTAGGTGCGAGGAGCAAAATCGCCGAAACAGCTATCTTTAATTAGTATTTCTATTTTCATTTCAAGGTTATTCCAGTATGGGGTAGGCAGTTCTAATTCCGCCGGGTTTGGGTACTACTATTGCCGCTCTTGCCGCAATGATATCCCCGTTCGGCGTGATAACTTGCCCAAGACCAGCGGGGATTTTTATTTTTGTTGGTTCACTAATTTTCATGTTGCCAATGATTTGGGAGGCTTGGTCATTGTTAAGCCATTGTCCTTGGTGGTTGCCAGTGCCGCGTGCACGGTCAAGTAGACGCTGGGTATTCTTGGGTCCAGCACCATGTTCACTGAATGTATGACCAAATTGTTTTACACTTTTCCAGTTAAATTTACCTGTCGAATCGCAGGTCAGTCCCCACGGATCAACCCACCCCGTCGGATTCACCGCATACTGATACAGGTTATCCCCACCCAACAACCCAATCGGATCCTGCGTGGTAAAGCGGCCCACCCCCGGATCGTAATAGCGAAACGTGTTGTAGTGAAGCCCGGTCTCTGCATCGAAGTACTGCCCCTGAAAGCGCAGGTGCTGCTCGATGCTCTGCACCTCGAACCGTTCCACTTCGCCCCAGGCCTTGTAGCGGGCCTGCCAGACCAGATCCCCTTGGGATGTCGTGACCTCCAGCGGTGTGCCGATCTGGTCGGTGTGGAAGTAGTAGAGGCTGGGTTTGCCGCCGTCTGTGCGATCCACCCGCGCCAGCGGTGCATAGCTGTCGGGTTCATAAATATACAGCTGCTGGTGACCGCCGCAGGTCTCTTGCAGCAGGCGCAAGCCTTGCCAGAGGAACTGCGTGGTGGTGAGTGTCCCTTCGATCTCCACCTGCTTGTGCGTGCGCCGGCCCAGGGAATCGTACTGGTAGCGGGCCTCGTTCAGCAGGTTGCTTTCGTCGTAGCGCAGGGCATGCACCAAACGGTTCTCGCTGTCGTATTCGAATAGTTGGCGTTGAGTTGCGCTGCGCCGCTCGATCACATTGCCCCAGGCGTCGTAGCGGTAGCGGTACTGCTGCCAGTGCCGCAGGCGGTTGTCCTTGATATGCCCGAAACGGGTGCCGCGCGCGGGGTCGAGGCGGTTTCCGGCCGGGTCGGTCTCGAAGTGTTCGTTGTTCAGGTGTTCTTTTGTACTGCGGCTAAGCAGGTCGCCAGTTTTAAGGTAGGTATAAACGGTGGCACCGCGCTGACGATCGCTGCTGCTGGCCAGTTCCCCGGCCTTGTTGTAGTGATACCGGCGCTGCAGGTAACTGCCGGGATCGTCGAACAGGTCGTGGGTGTCGCGCTGCGGTTGCAGCACCCGTGACAGGTGTTCGGCGCCCAGGCGCGACGTGAATTGCCACTGCTTGCGCCCGCGCACGTCGTAACCAAAGCAACTGCTGAGGCGGCCCTGGCTGCGCAGGATTTCGCGGTGCAGCTCGTCGCGCTCGATGTCGCTGATCAGTTGGCCGTCGAAGTTGATCTGGTGCAGGTGCCCGCTACCGTAATACAGGTGGTTGAGGGCGCGGCCATCCGGCAGGGTCAGGGTGCTGAGGTTGTCTAACGGGTCATAGTGGTAACCCAGGGTGCCTTGCGGCCCGGCTTCTTCGATCAGGCGGCCCAGCCGATCGTAGCTGAAGCGCAGGATTTCAGGCTGCACACCTAGGCGTTTGCCCTGCTGGCTGGGCTGACGTGCGATGCTCAGCAGGCGATCGGCGTCATCGTAGTGGTAGTCGTGACGCGACTCGGCGGTGATCTTGCTGAGCAGGCGGCCGGCCGTGTCGCGTTCGAAGTCGGTGCGGCGCTGCGGGCGCTCGCCGCTGATGCCGTGGCCGGTTTCGTCGACGCAGAGCAGATGGCCGCTGGCGTTGTAGGTGAACTGGCGCTGCAACTGGTCGACGCGCAGCTCGCTGACCAGTCGGTCGGCGCTGTCGTAGTCAAACCGGTAGGTGGCGTTGTTTTCGTTGATCAAAGCCACCAAACGCTGGGCCTTGTCGTATTCATACTGCGTGCGCTGGCCTTCGGCGTTACGGCGTTGGGTAGGGAGGCCGCGGGCGTTTCGGTGCAAACGGGTGATATGGCCAGCCCCGTCAGTGTGCGCCATCACCTGGCCCAACGGGTTGTACTCGAAGCGTTCTACGCTGCCATCGGGGTGTTCGATACGCAACACTTCGCCTTGGGCGGTGCACTGAAACCGGGTGGTTTGGTGCAGGGCATCGGTGACGGCGATCATATGTTGGCGGTCGTCGTAGTCATAGGTGGTGACCTTGCCGGAGCAATCCTCATAGCGGGTGAGCTGGGCAAAGGCGTTCCAGCTCAGGGCCTTGGTTTTGTGCAGTGGGTCGGTAATGGTGTGGGGCAGGCCATCGTCGCCATTGGCGTACCGCGTGACCTGGCCCACGGCATCGGTTTCGCAGATCAAGTTGCCGGCACGGTCGTAGTCTGCTTGCCAGGTACCGCCGTCTGGTGCGCGGACCCGCGTGACCAATGGGGTGTTGAAGTGATAACGGTACTCGGTGGTGCGGTCGAGGGAATCGGTTTCGGCGATCAGCCGCGAGTATTCATCGTACTGAAAGGCCACGCACTGTTCGCCCGGCAGCGTCAGGCCGACCAAGTTGCCGCAGTCATCCAGATCGATCGTGTAGCGTTCGCCGCCGAAGTCCCGGCTGGCAGTAACCCGGCTGTCATGGTTATAGGTGACCTGAGCTTCGCGCTGCAAAACATCGGTGATGCGCGTAGTGCGGGCCTCCAGGTCATAAGTGAAGTGATAGTGCTCGCCATCGCTGGTCCAATGCTCGACCACACGCGGCTGGCCGCCGAGGTGTTGCCAGCGGTACTGGCAAGCCAAACCCAGCGCGTTGCGGTGAACGACCATCAGGCCGTCTTCGTAGACGAACTGGCGAACCATGTCGCCGTTGCGGTTGATAACCTGGTTGAGCTGCCCGTTGGCGTCGTAGCCATAACGCACGAGGGTTTCCACAGGCAGGTTGTCGACGACGCGCCTGACCTCGGTCAGGCGTCCCATCGGGTGCTCATAGTGCAAGTGCATGCGCCAACCGCCGCTGGCGGTTATGTCGGTGAGTTGGCCGATCTCGTTGTAGGTCAGCGCGATGTAGTGGCCCAGTGCGTTCTCGATGCGTAGCAGCGGGGCAGGGCTGCCGTCTTCGGTGATTTCACCGAAGTAGAAGAAGGTGTTGTCCAGGGTTTGCAGCAGGTAGTGGCCGCCCTGGCTGCGCACCAGGGTCAACCGTTCATGGGGGGAAAAGATGCGTTCGCCTGGCTCCAGCACGACAAAGGGGACGCTGCGGCCTTGGTTATCGCTGAGGTAGATGAATTCGCCGTTCTGGTGCAGGGACTGCTCCCATGGCAGCACCCAGCCGCGTCCCAGTACGCTATCCACGTTCAAGTCGCTGGCATAAAAGCGTGACCAGTGGATGGGCATCAGCCCCGGCAGAATGAAGTCGGTCTCATGTTCTTCGGGCAAGATCTTGCGACCGTTGGTGGCGTCGACGGGATTGCCGAAGATGGCCCCCACTGCTCGATCCAATGCAGGGCTGAGCACATAGTTCTCCAACACGCTCCCGGCGATGTATCCAGCCACGTAGCGTTTGATGCATGGTTTTGCTGCTTTCATGGCGGCCAGCAGGCTTCGCGGCGACATGGCTGGAATCTTTGCCCGCCCCAGCGACGCCAGTACCATCAACACGTCCACTACAACCCGCAGCCAACCAGGCACTTCATCGTTCACCGGCAGGTATCGTTCGCGTCCGCCGCCAATGAATACATTAGGCGAGCCGCCGTCGATGGTCGCTCCGCAGGTGGTTTTGTCACCCTTGCGCGCAGCGGGGAAGCTGTTGATGAATACGTTGGAGGATCCTTCGGCAACCAACGGATCGGTATGCTGGTCGCATGTCAGTTCGCTGTATTTGGCGATGGCTGCACGCTTGCCATTGATAAATACGTTGCGGGAGGTCGTAGTGATGTGCCCTGCCACTGAGCTGAAGTGTTTACCAATCGACTCCCCTAGGGAAGGCATCATGGGGCCGAGCGCGCCAAGCAGGCCTATCAGCAAACAGGCACCCAGGCCACCCGTACCGATGGCGATAGCGGCGAACGCTACCATCGCCAACCCGATAGCGGCCCCAATCAAAAAACCGGTCAATGCACTGGTGTGAACAATCTCATCGTCCCAACGAGCAGCCTCAAACATGCCGGGCTACTCCTGCTCGGAAGTGGTGGTAGTAAGCCCGGGTTTGGGTACAAAACTGTTCAACAGCGTGAGCCAATCCGTATTTTGTTGTGCGCTGAACTCGCCTGGGCGTGTTGTGGAAAACACCAGTACTCGCCCTGGCTGCACTTCGAACGCAGCCTGGCGCTGGAAGAAGGCCTGACGGTCATTGAAGTAATAGGCGTCAACCTGCAAGCCAGGGAGCGGATGGGCTTGGGACAGTACTGCCGCCGAGCGGCCCAGCACCGTGTAACCCTTGTACTTGGCGCGGATCAGTTTGATCTGCCGTTCGAAGTAGGTACTCAGTTCTTCGCCGGGCAGCGTGTTGTCGCGTGAGAGGGTGATGCTCAGTGGAGCAGGGATGCTGCTCCCCAGGATAAACATGTTGACGCTGCGATCTTCAAAGCCCTGAGGCAGGGTGATACGACCTTCCGGTAGTGGGTAGTCCATGACAAAACAATCCTGCGCAAATCAAGATGGGGAGGGGTTAAGCACTGGCCAATGTGTCGAGTAAGGCATCGAATTCGGGAAGCCAATCGGACAGCGCCTCATGGCGGCATCCGAATACGCAGCTGATGCAGAACCATTGCCGGTGGGTGTGCCCGTTTACGGGGAGCAAGGCGCCGACACTGCGACCGTGCTTTTCTTCGTTCTCGCGTGTGAAGCGGTAGTCGAGCACCAAGGCGCGGGCGCCTGCCAACGTGCGTTCGCTGCGTCTCAAGATGTGGAGTTGTTTACAGTGGTGTTGAAGCTCTGCACATTCGGTGTCCATGGCGCGCTCCAGGGTATGGTTGTCCGGAACTGGGAGCCGTTGCAGGTTGATCGAGACTGGGTGACCTTGTTTGTACAGTGTGATTTCAGCGCGAGTAGGGGCGAGATGCTCCGGAAACGTCAGTTGCAACCCCGCCAGAATGAGGTGGCAGTGCTCGGGCTGCAGCTCGCTTGTTATGTCTTGCGCTGATGCAGCGATCTCGGGCGCAGGAGGCTCATCTGGCTCAACCGTCGGAACATTGTGTTCGGCCAAACGCCTCTCGCTGAGCCGGTCGTACAGGCTGCGTTGTCTCATCATGGCGCCTTAGGAATCCTGATTGATGTGAACGGTTTTGCCTTGCACTGTGGTGCCTTGGCTACCGTCAATGAGAATTGCATCTGCCTTGAGCGCAATGCTTTCAGGGGTCATGACAATGCTGCTGTTTCCCACCTGCAAGATCACCGTTGTCTTGCCATACAGGTGAATGCCTTGCTGGGTTGTAGTAAGGGTAAAGTCACCTTCCAACACTGTAATCGCAGCATCTTTCTTAACCGTTTCGGTGTGGCTGCCGCCTACGTTTGTGACACGGTTGTTGCCTACGCTGAGGCTTTCGTCATATTCAACCTCGGTGTCCATATTTCGCTCGGCGTGCACCGAAATGCGCTCACTGCCCTGCTTATCTTCAAACAATAGCGAGTTGGCGTTGGCCCCAGAGCCCTTGGTCGAGCGAGTGAGAAAGCCGCTCTGCGTCTTGTTGGCCGGCAAGCTCCAGGGCGGTGTGTTCTTGCTGTTGTAAACGCTGCCGGTGATCAGTGGGCGGTCGGGCTGGCCGTCCAGGAACGACACCACCACTTCATCGCCAACCCTGGGGATGTGGATGCTGCCGAAGCCACCGCTGGCTGAGGTTTGCGAGACGCGAACCCAGCAGGAACTCTCTTCTTTCTTGCGCTGACTGTTGGCGCCGCGTGACTCACGGTCCCAGTGGAAATGGACCTTCACCCGGCCCAGGTCATCCGTGAAGATCTCCTCACCGGGCGGGCCGACCACGATGGCCGTTTGCGGGCCGTGGACGGTGGGGCGATGGGTCAGTGGTTGTGCACGAAAAGGGATCTTCTTGCGGATGCAGGTGAAGTTATTCTCGTAACCGGCCTCGCTGCCGGTCAGGTAGTTGTTGCTGCCGTGATGGTTCACTGTGAGTAACTGAAACTGCCGGTCTTCTATCGTGTCGCGGTCATGCTCATGGTGCTGGGTTAGTTCAAAGGTGAAGCCAGGGCACATTGCCCGGCAGTTGCTGGCGCCACTGAATATTTTTCCCTGTACTTCCAAGGCTTCGATGCGGTGGCGTACCAGACGCTCCCCGTCGGCGCTGCTTGCGTGGGTGTATTGCCCTGGGAAGTCATAAATCTCGTACGCCGTAACGTCGCCCTGCTGATTCAGGCTTTGCAGGTTTACCGGTAAAAGGTGATCCGGTTGTTTGTAGTCGAATGTCTGTACGGCAATCTTTCCAGATTGCAACTGGCGATGGCCACTCCATCGGAAGATCGAGTCAGCGGTCTCGTTGATTGACGTGCTGTGATAACGGATGGTGGGCTGCTGCGGCAATGGCTTGAGCAGGTTGGAAGCGTCGGTGATGATCAGGGTGTGCTGGTCGGCACTGTGCTCAAAATAAAAGAACAGGCCTTCACTCTCCAGCAAGCGCAGCACGAAGTTCAAATCAGACTCTCGGTACTGGGTGATGTAACTCCGTGACGGCAGATCAGCCAGCAAGCGGAACTCGTATTGGGCAAGCGGTGCGTAGTCAGCAAAAACCGAACTGATGACTTGCTCAATGGATTGATTTTGGAATATGCGCGAGTTGAAGCGTTTGCCGAGCATCCACAGCCAAGGGGTCAGTGTTGCCGAATAATGGGTCAGGTTGCCCTGGCTGCCGGAATTGCCGAATTGGGTGATATAGCCATGCACGTGGCGAGCTCCGCCATCTGCAAGTTCGATCTCTAAGCAGGCAGGTTTGCCGATCAGTGTCTTGAGTTCAAGTGCTGGGTCTTGGGAGAGCATTGATAGGGTAAAGTTAAACAACAGTGAGAGACCCTCAGTGCCATTGAAATTTTCCAGCAGTAACTCTTGAAACTCCAAAGTCGGTGTTGTCAGTTTGATTAAACGACGATTTTGAGTGTTGAGTAATGAGGCTAAGTCCATAGCTATAAGCGCTCCTGGCGTTTGATTTAATCCATTGTTGTAATGGGTTGCTGTGGGAATTGGTTGATTGCCGTTGGTGCGTAAATTTCACATATGATCATTTACTATTTATATTCTTTAGGTGCAATAGCTGGCTATTAACCCATGCCGTGCATCGTGCAGTTATGGATTTTTGCCGGAAGGCACGTATTTCATCAATATTGAAGAAGGTGAATTCAGATTTTTCGCGGGCTTCTTGTTTCTTTAAATGTTTTAATCCGGAAATGGCTGGCCGTAGATTTAACAGAAATAAAAAGAGGAATGCATACATGAGCACTGCTGTGACGGAAAATCCGTATTCGTATTGCAATATTTGAGGTTGGATAATTCTAAAAATTGCAGCAATCACGCCAAGGGCTATTAAAGGCGCTTGATGACTGCTAAGCATTGGGTTGCAAATGGTTTCTACATGCATCTTTCTAATCCAGAATGGATTTATGAATTCACGTCTAAAGTAGGCGTGATCATGAATTGCGCATAAAGGTAAAAGTAACAAAGGTGACTCGATCATTGCCTTTGGTAATGTGTAGTTGTGCTCAAGGTGCAGCGAATAGGTTGTCATTACGTAAGATGATGAATATATGAGTGTTAGCATGTTTTGTAGCGAAAAGCTCACGTATTCACTGTACCTTTCAGTAACGTAAGCGCAGCGAAAAAATTTCACAATTGACCACGCGATAAAGACAAGATAAGGAGCACCTAAGGCTATAGGCGCCATCACCATAATCACACCAGTAAGCGATATACTTAATCCAAGGCCAATAAAGATACGAACCACAAAGCGGTATGTGTTTGTCTCAATCATTTGCTCGCCTAGGTGTTTGGGCTGTGTGACGTTGGTATTTCAAATGTGGGGAGGGTACCATGGCTTTTTACTTGAAAATCCATTGCACACTACGACCTATCCAAGAGGCTTTTCTTAAGGCTTGAATGGTTTCGAGGTTGTGAAAAGTCAAAACTATCCCAGCTTCGTTCTGCTCTTGAGTTAACTGTCTTAACCCGGAAATCGCATTTCGGCATTGAAAAATTAACCAAAGAAAAATTATATATAAAGAAATTGAAACGAAAAAAAGTGATGCGTTGTAGGGGGCAAGATATGGGTAGAGTAATGAACTTGCCCCGACGGTTGCTCCGACAAAGATGTTGCGTTTAAATGGAGATATTGATGTTTCGGGAGTGGATGTCTCAACTCGCTTGTTGTTTTTGGTGAATGGTGTTATGTAGTTCTTCCGTTTGTAGGCCCAGGTGTACATGGTCGCAGGCGGGACGGAAGATATACATGCAAGTATCATGGATTGTTCTAGAGGGATTTTATAGTGCATAAGAAGTATGGCTAATGTTGCGAAGTAGTACGTATATAAAGCTATGTGCAAAGTGCTGAGCAGCGAAAATGATGCATATTCGACAAAGCTTTCAGTTAAGTAGGTGCAGCGTATATATCTGAATGCTGCCCAAGCCATCAAAAAGCAGTATGGAATAGTTAGAAGTGAGGGGGTTAACAATGCCAGAATTCCCCCAAATACGAAGTGTGCTCCAAATGCGCCGTGCATTTTGGAGAAGAATCTGTATTCGGTCGTATGTATCATGGTGTTGTTCCGGTAAGTAAATTTCCGAATTTTCGATTTAACTCCCACTCTTCGTAGCTTAAAAAAAGTTGGACTATATAACCAACACCTAAAGCCACGGCTATGGCGACTACTGCGGACGAGACAGCAGTAGCGACAATCGCGCCGATAGCAAATGATGCCAAGTTGGTAGGCTGGCTGTACGCCGATCTATGGAGAAACTCATCCATATCCCCAGACTCTGTAGCGTCAATGATTGCTTGGGGGCCCACTGCCAGTATTGCACCGGCGGTGGTCCCAGCAACGACTCTCCCTACACTCCGGGCGCTATAAGCGTTGCTGGTGATTGGAACTCTTCTCCGAAGTGATTGAGCTGCTTGGTGAACGGGCAGAAGAATGTGATTTGCACGCATTCTTTCACTGATTTTATAAAGTTTTGCTCGTAAATTAGCAGGGACCTCAAAGTATAGTTGACCTCCCAACCTTACCAATTTAATTCGCTGCTTGAAGGCTCTTTTTGCTGAAATGCTGCCAGGGGTTCCCCGAGTGATAGCCCAGTTTGTTAATTTCTTTCTAACTTCAGATGGTAGATCGAGCAATTCGGCTAATCGCGTGCCTTTATTAAAGGCGTGCAGCATTCCTACAAGTGCTGCTGCTTCACCGGGGATGCTGGAAAGCGAAAAAAGTAAAGGGCCGATCACCGGAATCGACTGAGCCTTCTGATGTAGCTCCTTAACTTCACGCACCGTGACATATCCTGCAACTTTTACCTTTGAAAGTAGATAACTCAGGTGCAACGCCATCTGTTCGTGCTCTTGAGCGTCCAGTCCGTTATCCGGATCGCTAAGCGTTGCCACCATGAAGTGCGCCGCGCTCAGTTCGTCAGTCGCGTAAAAGCCACTAATAGATATGCTTGTAGGTAACTGGCGCTCAGCGATTACGCTTGGCCAAGGCAGTGTGCCATGCCCCAGTAACCCACTATGCGTGCTCTCACCCAGCGGGTCATTCACCGAGCAGGGATACAGTCTATTGCTCATCCTTAAGTCCCTGTAAACGCCTTTGCGCGAATGTTTCGGCCATGTGCATTAGTGATGCTCTTGAAGGGATTTACTTGCAGTTGAAGTCGCAAAGGAGACCTTCTTGAAAAACGCTTGTCAAGCTGGGAAATTGTAACGAGGTGAACTATCTGTACTGCTTTTTGTGAAAAATCCACCTTGTAAAAAAGAATATTTTTTTGAGGTTTCTGCCTAATCCCACAAACTAGAGCGGCTGGTGTGTAAGGCGGCTCGCGTGGGCAGTATGGGGGCGATCAAACTTTTTCAGAAAATTGCCTTTACATAAAAATTAAAACGCTGTTGATCGTGGGGGTATTCCTTCAATTCAAATGGAAATAGGCTACTTGAGAAAGTAACAGGTCTGATTGTGCGTGCTAATTCAGCCAGTTACGGTGTGCGACGTTTGATGAGGCGCTTTGAGTCGCTTCGGTTGCGTTAGTTCAGCATCCGATAGTTTGCAAAAGTTGTGTGTTTGCGCTTGTGCCAGCTTGGTCAACATCGCAATTTCGCAGAAGCAAGTTCCGCTGCGATGTAGGACTAGAACGGATGAAAAACGATTAAGGAGTTCGCCAAATGGCAAAGATGGAAAGGACCCAGCACAAGCTCGACCGCATCCGTGCGCCGCGTGTGCAGATTACTTATGACGTTGAAGTCGGAGATGCCATCGAGCAAAAGGAGCTGCCGTTTGTAGTGGGCGCGATGGGGGACTTCTCAGGGCATCCGTTGGAGCCGCTGCCGCGTCTGAAGGACCGTAAGTTTGTACTCATCGATCGCGATAATTTCAACGGCGTGCTCAAGGGCATCAAGCCTCGGTTGAGTTATCGGGTCGACAACAGCCTGGCCAAAAACGGTACACAGCTGGGTGTCGAGCTGAACTTCAATGCGATGGATGACTTCGAACCGCAGAATGTCGTCAAGCAGGTAGAACCGTTGCGCAAGCTCCTGGAATTGCGTAACAAACTAGCCGATTTGCGCAACAAGATGGGGGGTAACGACAAGCTGGAGGAGATGTTGCAAGCGGTTATTCAGGACCCTGCAAAGCTCCAGGCGTTGGGTCAAGAGTTTGGGCGTCAGGGGCAGGCTAGTTCCGTCGCTGCGCAGGGAGCCGATCATGACTGCTGATCCGTCACTCAATGCGCAGGCCACCCAGCAGCAGTTGGAAACAACTGCGCCACAGACATCCTTGCTGGACAGCATCATCTCCGAAAGCCGTGTAGCCCGTTCCGAAACCGAGCGTACGCGTACCCGTGACCTCATTGGTGAGTTGGTCGGGCAAGTGCTTGAGGGTGCGGTTACACCCAGCAAGGATTTGATGGCCGTGCTTGATGCGCGCATCGCCGATATTGATGCGCTGTTGTCCGAGCAGCTCAACGAAATCATGCATGCCGATGAGTTTCAGCAATTGGAGGCGTCGTGGCGCGGGCTTAAATACCTGGTCGACAACACCGAAACCAGCACCACGCTGAAGATCAAGCTGCTCAATGCCTCGAAGCGGGATCTGGTGCGCGACTTGAAAGCCGCCTCTGAGTTTGACCAGAGTGCCTTGTTCAAGAAGGTGTACGAGGAAGAGTACGGGACCTTTGGCGGTGCTCCGTTTGGCATGTTGATGGGCGATTACAAGTTCAGCCGTAGTCCAGAAGACATGTATCTGCTGGAAGAGATATCGCATGTGGCGGCCGCCGCGCATGCCCCGTTCATCTCGGCAGCCTCTCCTGAAATGTTCGGTTGGGACTCGTTCACGGATATGGCGGGCCCTAGGGACCTGGCCAAGATCTTCGACACGGTCGAGTACACCAAGCTGAAGTCCTTTCGGGCCAGTGAAGATTCACGTTACACCGCGTTAGTTCTCCCGCATGTCTTGGGACGCTTGCCTTATGGGCCGGATACCGTGCCGGTTGAGTCGTTCCTCTTCAAGGAAGACGTCGACGGTCGTGACCACAGCAAATACTTGTGGGTCAACGCAGCCTATGCGTTGACGACCCAGGTTACCCAGGCGTTTTCGCGTTATGGCTGGTGTGTCGCCATTCGTGGCGTGGAAGGCGGTGGCCTGGTTGAAGGATTGCCCAGTCATACCTTCATGACCGATGACGGCGAGGTGGCGCTCAAATGCCCAACGGAAATCGCCATCACCGACCGACGTGAAAAAGAACTGTCGGATCTCGGGTTCGTGCCGTTGGTACACCGCAAAGACACCGACCACGCAGCGTTCTTCGCCACACAGTCGATGCAAAAACAGAAGCAGTACAACACCGATGTCGCCAACGCCAACGCCAGGCTTTCGGCGCAGTTGCAGTACATCTTCGCCACCTCGCGGATCGCTCATTACATGAAGGCAATCATGCGCGACAAGGTTGGAAGTTTTGCCTCTCGCCAAGACGTGGAGTCGTTCCTCAACACCTGGCTTTCCAACTATGTGTTGCTGGATGACACCGCCAGCCAGGAAGCCAAAGCCAAGAACCCGCTACGCGAAGCCCGTGTCGAGGTGTTTGAAGTGCCGGGTAAACCCGGCGTCTATAAGTCGGTGAGCTTCCTGCGCCCCCATTACCAACTGGATGAGCTGACGGCGTCATTGCGTCTGGTCGCCGAATTGCCGAAATCCACCCGCAGTTGATCTGCGCCGGTGCCAGGATGGCCTCATGAATACGCCTGCTAGATTCTTGCCAACCTTGTTTGATCGGTTGAGTGACGAAGCTCCACATCAGCCGGTGGAGGGCCGTACACAGCGGCTCTATTCGCTGGCGGATTACACCGCCAGCCTGGTTCGCGACCTGGAAACTCTTGTGAATACGCGGCAGAACATGCGGTCACGCTCATTGGATGCGTTCCCTCAGTTGCGCGGCTCGTTGCTGGAGTACGGTTTGCCCGACTTCACCAGCAAAGGGTTGCTCAACCCGCAGGATCGCACGCAGATTCGGCTGCAACTCAAGCAGGCCATCGAGACCGGAGATCGTCGCTTTCGTCAGGTTCGCGTTCAGCTCCTGGACTCGCTGGCGCAACAACGCCAACTGACCTTTCGTGTAGACGCTTTGCTGCGTTTGCCCGAGACCACGCGTCAGGTGTCCTTTGATGCCGTGTTGCAGGTCAATACTCAGGCTTACACCGTGCAGAATTTGAACTGATGCATAGCGATCTGTTGCCTTACTACGAAAAGGAACTGTCGCACCTGCGTACCCTCGGGCAGGAATTTGCGCGCCAGTATCCGAAGATTGCCTCACGGTTGTTGATGGACGGTGACCAATGCGAGGATCCGCATGCGGAGCGCCTGATTGAAGCGTTTTCGTTTCTCGCAGCGCGCGTGCACAAGAAGCTCGATGACGATTTTCCGGAAATCGTCGAGGCCTTCCTGGAGGTGATGTACCCGCACTACCTGCGACCGACCCCCTCATTGTCGATTGTTGAGTTCTCTGCCAGCGATAGCAGTGCTGTCACTGACGGCTACTGCATCGAGCGCCATAGCCAACTGAAATCCCAAGAAGTTGATGGCATTTCGTGTCTGTTCCGCACGTGCTATCCCGTGACGATTTGGCCTGTCAGGGTAACCGACGCGACATTTCTGGAACTTGAGCGTTCGGCTTTCAGTAGTCGCACGACCGAGCACCAGGCGCGTTTGCGTATCAGCCTGAGCACCACTACGGATACGTCTTTCGGTGATCTCGCGTTGCAGCCGCTGAGGTTTTTTATTGATGGTGAAAGCACCCTGACGCTTCACCTCTATGAGCTGTTGTTCAACAACGTGGCCCGGCTGACGCTGCTGTTTACCGAAGCAGGGCAGCGGCGCGAGGTTGTACTGCCACTGAGTACGGTGAAGACGGTCGGGTATGCCGCTGACGAAGGCTTGATTGACTATTCTGAACGCTCCTTTCTGGGCTACCGGCTGCTGCACGAGTATTTCACCTTTCCCGACAAGTTCATGTTCTTTGACCTTGAAGGGCTGGGGAGTGTGTTGGTCGGGAAGGCCGTGCATGCGGTGGAGGTCAACCTGTACTTCGCCGAATACGATGTGCCGGAGCGGCTGACCCGGCTGGCACAGAACGTCAATGCCGCTCATTTCAAGCTCAACTGTGCGCCGGTGGTCAATCTGTTCCGCCAACAGGCGGAGCCGATCAAGTTGACTCACACTCAGCACGAGTACCCGGTGGTTCCGGATGGTCGCCAGCATCAACAGTGAGGTCTGTAGCAGCAGTGTTTGGCAGTCCTCGCTCAGGCTGTTGAAAATGTGCGTCGTGAGGTAGTGGGCGACATCAGCCACGCCACCGGAAAAGGCAGCCAGGCCATAAACGCCCCCTTCGTTGCTGGTGCGCCACAGGCGAGCCAGTTGCACCGCCACAGCCCAGCCTTCGGTGGCCGCGTGGACTTGAAGCAGGGCATTGGCGTCTAGCGCGTTGCCGAGTATGCAACGTGCCTCCTCAAGGGACAGGATCAATTGCCGGGCACTGACTTCGTGTACCCAGCCCTTGGCTTTCCAGCGTGACAGCGGCCAGTGCGGGCGTGTGCGGCTGGCGACCACCCAGCGCAGCCACGGAGCTGCTTGCTCTAGCAACTGGCCCAGAATATCGGCCACCTCAGGGCTGGCAGCGAGGTGATAGTCATCCAGAAACAGGGTGATTGCGCGGTTCTCGCGGGCAAGTGCCTGGCGCAACGCATGCAGGGTGCGTTGCGGCTGAACATCCAGTGCCTGCGAAGCGGCCAGATGAGGCAAGTGCGCCAGTTCAATACCCGCATGGTCAAGGGCCAGAATCAGGTAGGCAAGAAAGCGGTTCGGTTCGCCATCGGCCTCATCCAGTGAGAGCCAGGCCACTGCCGTCTCGGGAGTCTGTTGGCGCAAAACCTCGTGCCATTGCATCAGCAGCGTGGTTTTACCGTAGCCCGCCGGCGCCGTTAACAGTGTCAGTGGCACACACGCTTTCTCTTTCATCGACGCCAACAAGGCTTCGCGGGAAACCGACGAGGGCAAGACCTGTGGCGGCGTCAGCTTGCCGATCCAGTACCACGCGTTCGATGAATGGGAGGGGGACTTCTGGGCCATGAGCAGGGTTACCGGTGCAGTGTTTTTTGCGCTGTTGTAACAGCTAATGCACGCAGGCGCCGGTTAACTGTGTTACAGGTTTTGCCTTCAACAGGGCGAGTCCTTTTACGCAAACGCTCTGGCGACACCCTCTTTCACTCGCAAGGTTGACGACGTTGCAGGTGGCCAATGTGTTCCCACATCGCGCTCGGGTTGGAGTACATGGGGAAGTGCCCACAGTTTTGGATCTGGGCCAGATGCACACCCTGGCTCTGGAGAGCGGCCAGATAGGTCAGCGAAGCGTTCTGCTCGCCGTACATGTACAGGCGCGGACATGGCAGGGCGAGAAACTTGCTCATCAGCTCGCCATGATCCGACAGCGCCACCATCGACTCAAAAATGCTGCGCACGGCACCTGCACGTACTTTGTGCCGCAGGCTGGCGGCATACAGCGCGCTGGCGTAGGCCGGAGCCTGTCGGGCACGCTCAATAAAGTCATCGAAGAAGTGCTCGGCGTCTTCATCGGCGTAATCGTGGATCTGGCGGCTGAGAAAGCAGTCTTGCGGATCAATATTGCCTTCGATATTGGCAAAGCTGAGCACCCGCTCGGGGTGCTGATGGGCAAGCATCAGCGATGTCAGGCCCCCCATGGAATGCCCAACCAGGTGAAAGCGCTGGATGGCGAAGTGCTCCAGAAGCGCCCGTGCCGTCTTCACCAGCAAGGCAATATCGATGCGAGAAAGGTCTGAGCAGCTGGTTTCCCCACACCCCGGCGCATCGTAGGCGAGGAACGGATGCCCGTTGAATGCGGCATAGCGCACGATGTCGGCATAGTCCTCCTTGGTCGAGCCGAAGCCGTGCAGGAAGACGATGGGCAGCTTGTCGCCGTCTCGATACAACGCCGCCACGTCAAGGCTGATACCGTCGATGTTGAGCGGCACGCGGGTGTGGCTGAATGCGGTTTGCGTGGACACGAGTGTGACTCCTGAGGTGGGCGAGTGGCCTACTCTGGGAGAGGCGCCTGCCTGTGTAAATTCCTAATCCCGTCATCAATCCATAGGCTGGGCCTATGGATTGATGACGCACTCCCTCCCGCTACTTCGCATCCGCCGCCAACAACGCCACCAGCGCATCCACCCAGGGGTTGGCCCGAGCGCCATTCCAGACCGCTGCCGCTGTGACCACGCTGATGTTGGGCGTCAGGGCCTTGAGTATCACGTTGTCCGGCGCCAGCTTCTTCATGGATGCAGGCACCAGCGCCACCCCTTGGCCGCAACTGACAAAAGCGATTTGCGACGTCACGGAGCGTACTTCGTGCAGCACCCTGGGCGACAGGCCATTGGATTTGCACACGCCGATCAGGTAATCGAAGTAGTTTGGGCTGACTTGACGCGACGACATCACCAGTGGCTCGTCCACCAGACTGGCCAGAGTCAGGCGTGAGCGCGCCGCGAGCGGATGGTCGCGGGGCATGGCAACGGCGAGGCGGTCTTCAGTGAGGGGCAGGCAACGCAAATTTTTACCCAGGTTGCCCTCAAGGCGGGCGAAGGCCAGATCAATGTCGCCGCACTCCAGTGCAGGAATGGCGTGGGCACTGTCGATCTCACGCACAGCCACGGTGATATGCGGATGCTCGGCCTTGAAGCGCTCGATCAGCGGTGGCAGTACATCGGTCATGGCGTGGGTAATAGCTCCGATGGTCAGTACACCGGCCTGGCCGGACACCGCTTCCAGTACCGCCAGTTCGAGCCGTTCCAGTTGCTCAGCGAATTTGCGCACTGCGGGCAGGATGGCCGCCCCGGCGGGTGTCAACTGGGCGCCCTGACGCGAGCGCTCGAACAGCTTGACCTTCAGCGCATGCTCAAGGATCTGGATCTGCTCGCTCAAAGGCGGTTGCGACATCCCCAGGCGCTTGGCCGCCCGGCTAAAACTCTGTTCTTCGGCCACGGCAAGGAACAGCCACAGGTGCCGGATCAGGCGAAAATTGATCATGTTTATTCCATAGGTTGGGCGTATGAAAGCTGTAGTTGAATAGGAATATACCTATGGAAGTTGCCTGTCGATACTCGGGCCTTCACTTCACAAGGTCCGCTTCCCATGAATGCTTGCTCCTTGCTTCTTCGCTTGTCCGCGCTGGACACCAACACAGTGTCCGACGCCCTGGATTTTCTCGGCATGGAGGGGGCTACCCTCGGTCTGCGGCCTTTGTGGAACTGTCCGAAAATCATCGGCCGTGCCAGCACTGTGCAATTGGCACCTAAACGGGACACGGCACCCACTGTGCATCTGATCACGCCAGTGGTGGCGGGTGTCGATAGCGACGACCGAGTGCTGGTTATTGCCGGGGGCGTGGAAGGCATCTCATGCTGGGGCGATATCCTCGCCAATGCCGCGCAACAGAAGGGTATCCGCGGCTCGGTGCTTGACGGTTTCAGTCGCGACATCCAAGGGAGTGAGGCCATCGGTTACCCGGTGTACGGACGGGGCGTGACCATGATCAGCGCGCGTAATCGCTTGGTCCAAGTGGCGGCTGGCGGTGCGGTGAGCATGGCCGGGGTCAGGGTCGAAGAGGGCGATTACGTCATCGCGGATGAGTGCGGCACAGTTTTCGTTGCCGCCGCAGCCATCGCCAACGTTCTTGATTTGGCCGAGCGCCTCGACCGCCGTCAGGCGCGGATGGTCGAAGCTGTGCGCGCTGGAGGCTCGGTTGAGAGCGTGATGCACGACAGTCAGTTTCAACGCCTGGAAGAGGAGCCTGCCTGATGAATCTGGAAGACAACACACTGGTCGCCCTGTTTGAGGGGCTGGACACGCCGGCTGTTTCCGATGCGCTGGACAAACTGGGAGTGGCCGGGCAGTGCCTGGCGATCGCACCTCTGGCCAATTACCCGACGGTCATCGTGGGTCCGGCCTTCACCGTGCAGTACGTCAGCGCGAGCACCCCGCCCGGCACCGTGGGTGACTTTCTTGATGAAGTGGCACCCGGCGACGTGGTGCTGATCGCTAACAACGGGCGCACGGACTGCACCGTATGGGGCGACATCATGACTCAATACGCCCTGGCGCGCGGCATTGCGGGCACCGTGATCGACGGCGTGTGCCGTGATGTGAACATGGCCCTTGTCGAAGAGTATCCGCTGTTCACCCGGGGGCGTTTTATGCGCACCGGCAAAGACCGCGTTGAAGTGGTGGCGGTGAACCAGCCTGTCAGCATGGGCGGTGCCCGTTGCTGTGCGCGCGACATCGTGGTTGCCGATGCCAACGGTGTGGTGGTGGTCCCGCGTCAGCGTGCCCGCGAGGTGGCTGAGTATGCCCATCAAATTGAGCGCATAGAAACGCAGATCCGCGATCACATCGCCAACGGTAAAACCCTGAAAGAAGCCCGGGCTTTGCTCGGTTATCACGGCCTGCAGAGGAAGCTGCAATGAGCGTTTATGACAGTCAGACAGTCGCCGCACGCGCCAAAGTGCTTGGCAGCTCTACCCTGTATGAAGCCTGTGGCTTGCCGACAGCTGTGGACCCGGCCATCCGCCCGATCTGGCGTGGCGCCTTTATTGCGGCCCCGGCCTACCCGCTGGAGTGTTCGCCGGGCGACAACCTGGCGCTGCATCTGGCATTGGAGCGGGCACCAAAAGGCAGCGTGCTGGTGGTCAGTACCGGCAACTTCATCGCCGGTTATTGGGGCGAGGTGCTCACGGTAGCCGCGCAGGCTGCAGGTCTCGTCGGCCTGGTCATTGATGGCGGAGTACGCGATATCCAGGCCATCGAAACGCTGGGTTTTCCGGTGTTTGCACGCGGTGTGTCGGTGAAGGGCACGATCAAGGCCACTGCGCCTTCGGTGGGCCAGCCTATGGGCTTCAACGGGGCACACGTGGCGGAAGGTGATTGGGTGGTCGCCGACGACGACGGCATCGTGATCATTCCCCAGGGCGAAGTCGCGCGCACCCTCACGGCCGGCCTTGCGCGTTTCGACAAAGAGGCAAGGCTCATGGCGGCCCTGCGCGAAGGCCATACCACGGTCGAATTAATGGGCCTCAAGCGCCAGGAGGAGGCTCAGTGAAACGCGACGTTCAAACGCTTAATCGCCACCTTGCGGCGGCTCAGCCCTCAGCCACTTATCGCGTCATGGATCGTGTCGCCGAACGCCGTAAGCAAGGTGTCAGCATCCTCTCGCTGTGCGCCGGAGAGCCCGACTTTGACACCCCGCGGCATATCCGCGAGGCCGCTATCGCAGCAATAGAGTCCGGGCACACCCGCTATACCCAAGTCGCGGGGCTGCGCAGCCTGCGCGAGGCGGTGGCTGAAAAGTTTCGCGACGAGAATGGCCTGTCAGTGAACTGGCAAGACACTCACGTCAGCAGCGGGGGTAAGCAAGTGATTTTCAATGCGCTGGCCGCCACCCTCAATGAAGCCGATGAGGTGATCATTCCCGCGCCTTACTGGGTCAGCTATCCAGAGATCGTGCAGCTTTGCGGCGCCCGCTCGCGCATCGTCCCCTGCGGCGCGGAGCACAGTTTTAAGCTGACCGCAGATGCATTACGCGAAGCCATCGGCCCGCATACGCGCTGGCTGATCCTCAACTCGCCGTCAAATCCGACTGGCGCGGTTTATAGCCGTGAGGAGTTGCACGCTCTGGCCCAAGTGCTGCTGGAGCACCCCCAGGTGCTGATTCTCGCGGACGACATCTACGAGCACCTGATCTTCGACGGTCGGCGTTTTTACACCCTGGCTCAGGTCGAACCCCGTTTGGCTGAACGCACCCTGACCATGAACGGGGTGTCCAAAGCCTACGCCATGACCGGCTGGCGCATTGGCTTTGCCACCGGGCCGCGCTGGTTGCTGCAGGCGATGGAAAAACTCCAGGGCCAGCAGACCTCGGGGGCCTGCTCGATTTCTCAGCATGCAGCGGTGGCCGCTCTGCGTGGGCCGAAGGACTTTCTCGATGAGAGTCGTCAGGTGTTTGAACGGCGCCGCGACTTGATGGTGGGCCTGCTCAACGACACGCCGGGCCTGCGCTGCGCCGTGCCGCAAGGGGCGTTCTATGCCTTTGCCGATTGCGCCGCGCTACTGGGCAAGCGCTCGGCTGGCGGGCGAGTGCTCAACAGTGACGAGGATGTCGTGCAGGCACTGCTCGATGAGGCGCGCGTGGCCGTTGTACCGGGCAGCGCCTTCGGTCTGGCGGGTTACATACGCATTGCTTACGCGGTGGATGATGCATCGTTAAAAACTGCCTGTATCGCGATCCGGCAGTTTTGTCACGGCGTGCGGGCGTTATAAACAAGGCCGTGCGGTGGGTTTACATCGCACGGCCTGTTTTTTGGAGCCTCACCCTCAGGCGCGATATCGCCAGCGGCCAAAAAGCGTTCAGGCGGATTGGGGTTGAGCGAGTGCTTGGCACAGGTCTATCAGTTGGTGCTTCAACAGATTGCCCGCGTGGCTGAGTCCGTTAAGGCCGTAGAGCGCCAGAAATACCCCTTGAATATCAGGCAGGCCACAGCTCGCTTCGAGTACCTGATGGTCTGCCCGGATGACCCGCTCGGGCAGCAAACTGATGCCCAGCCCCGCAGCCACCGCTGCACAGACACTGGCCAGACTGGCACTTGAGTAGTTGATGCGCCAGCGCCATCCGCCCATCTCCAAGTGATGCAGCATTTCATTGCGATACAAACCACCGACCGGAAACACAACCAGTGGCAAGGGATCACGCGCCAAGGCAGGGGTTGAGCGGCTGTCTACCCAGCACATGCGTTCCGGCCAGGAGGCCAGGCAGTCCGCGTCTTGCCCCATCTGCTTGACCAGTAGCAAATCAAACTCGCCCTGACGGTAGAGCCGCATCAGCTCCGGCCCCAAGCCGCTGGTGACTTCCAGGCGGACACCGGGGTGCTCGCGGCCGAAGCGCGAAAGGATCGGCATCAGGCGTTCGGCCGCAAAGTCTTCAGGTACACCCAGGCGTAGCACCCCCTCACTTTTTACATCCACAAGCACCTCTCGGGCTTCCTCGTGCAGGGCCAGAATGCGGCGCGCGTAGACCAGCAGGCGCTCGCCTTCGGGGGTGGCCATCACCCGGCGTTGTTCGCGGTCGAGCAGCTTGCAGCCAAGGCTGTCTTCCAAGCGTCGTATTTGCTGGCTGACCGTGGATTGGGTGAGATGCAGGCGTTGAGCCGCCCGGGTGAAATTAGCGCAATCCACGACAGCGACAAAACTGCGCAAGAGCAAGGGATCAAACATCGTTACCGCCATTCACAAAGCCACTGAAAGGCATGTTTATATTTAATTTCAGAATGCCTGGAGCGGTGACCATACTGGCTTTTCATGAAATTGATAAGAGGGAGTGAGCATGGGTTCCCTAACAGGCAAATACGCAGTGTGGGTGGTGGGGTGGTTGATGACGGGAGCCGTGATGGCAAATGACACCACACTGCTTGGCGCGGTGAAAAACGGTGAGCTGGACACAGTGCAGCAACTGATTGAAGACGGTACAGATGTCAACGTTTCGTCACTGGATGGCAGCAGTGCGCTGTTGCTTGCAACACGCGATAACCACATCGCGATTGCTCAGGCCTTAATCGAGGCAGGGGCCAACGTTAACCAGAAAAACTTGATCCGTGACAGCCCCTACTTGCTGGCTGGCGCAAGGGGTCACAATGAAATCCTAGCGTTTGCGCTGGCCCACGGCGCCGATCTGAAGAGTACCAACCGTTACGGCGGCACCGCGTTGATCCCGGCCTGTGAACGCGGTCATGTAGAAACCGTGCGCTTGCTGATTGCAGCGGGCGTGGACCTCAACCATGTCAACCGCCTGGGGTGGACCTGCCTGATGGAAGCCATCGTACTGTCCGATGGCGGCCCCGCGCACCAGCATATCGTCACCCAACTGATCGAGGCGGGCGCCGATTTGAACCTGCCTGACAACGAGGGCATGACCCCGTTGCAACAGGCGCAAAAACGCGGCCAACACGTTACCGCACAGTTGCTGCGCGAGGCTGGCGCAAACTGATACGCGACCTGGAGTTGTTATGCATAACGATGAGCATTACCTGCAACGTGCCGTGCAACTGGCCGCCGAAAACGTGTCTGGCGGTGGCCGGCCTTTTGGCGCCGTGCTGGTTAAACACGACCAGATACTGGCTGAAGCAGCGAACACAATTCATGTCACTCAGGACCCTACCGCCCACGCAGAGCTGCTGGTCATACGGGCAGCCAGCCAGCAACTCGGTGCGCGTCTGCATGATTGCGTGATCTACGCCAGCGGGCAGCCTTGCCCCATGTGCTTGAGCGCGATGTACCTGAGTGGTGTCGCCAGGGTGGTGTTTGGCGCCACTAACCAGCAGGGCGCACCGTTCGGGCTGTCTACGGAGGCGATCTATCAGCAATTGGCGCACCCTGTGTGCGAGCAAACGTTGCCTGTACGGCATCTGGCGCAACCGGGCATTGAGCAGATTTATCGCGATTGGCAGGCTCGTCATGCAGGCGGATAAAGCCGCTTTTCGCGAGTTCGCTCATTGGGCGTTGCTGGTCGTGCTGGGCCTGAATCTGCGCCCGATCCTCAGCTCTGTCAGCCCGCTGCTGATGGACATTCGTGCCGACACCGGCATGAGCTTTCAAAGCAGCGCCTGGTTGACCAGCCTGCCCGTGATTTGCATGGGCCTGGTGGCGCTGCTCGGGGTGCGCGTGCAAGCCCGTGTGGGTGAACGCTATGGTGTGGCTTTGGGGCTGACGCTGATTCTGGGCGCATGCCTGTGGCGCTTCTATGGGGCGCACGCCCCAAGCCTGCTGGCCACGGCCTTGTTGGGAGGTGCGGGGGTGGCGTTGATTCAGGTTCTGGTTCCGGTACTGATCAAGCGCCAGTTCCCGCATCGCATTGCCCTGGCTTTGGGCGTGTACAGCGCCTCGCTGATGGCAGGCGGGGGATTGGCGGCACTGGTCAGCCCGCGGGTGGCGCTTCATTTCAATCATTGGCAAAGCGGGTTGGGAATCTGGCTGATTCCGGCGCTGGTGGCACTGGTGATGTGGTGGCGCCTGCCCCTTGGTGCCAGCGTACTGCCTGAGGCCGCCGGGGCCGGTACACGGCCTTGGTACACACGCCGGGCGTGGCTGTTGGCGTTGTACTTCGGCCTGGTGAACTGCGGCTACATGAGCATGGTTGCCTGGCTGCCTGCGTATTTTGTGCAAATGGGCTGGAGCGCGGCACGCAGCGGCTCGCTGCTGGCGTTCATGACCGTGTTTCAGGTGATCGCCGCCCTGGTGATGCCAGCCCTGGCGCACCGCAGCATTGACCGGCGCCCACTGCTGGCAATCAGTCTGTGCGCACAGGCGCTGGGTTATGTCGGGCTGGTGATGTGGCCGCTTGATTCGCCGCACCTGTGGGTGGCCTTGATCGGTTTCGGTCTGGGTGCCTGTTTTGCCTTGAGCCTGATTTTGATCCTCGATCATTGCCGCCAGCCGCGCGAGGCGGGGCAGCTAGCCAGCTTCGTGCAAGGGGCGGGGTTTCTGGTTAATGCGCTATCACCCTGGCTGACGGGCTGGCTTCGTGAACTGACAGGCAGCTTTGTCAGTGCCTGGTGGGTACTGGTGGTGGCTGTTGTGTCGATGTTGGTGGTGACGGCTGTGTTCAGCCCGGCCAGCAATGCCCGCTCAGTGTTTGCCCCGCCGGGGGGTTAAGGCAACCGAAGCGACAGCGGCTCAGATGTCGCTTTCGAAGGTGCCAATACCTCGTGCAAAGACTGCTCAAATCGATGCAACGCCATGAGCTGTACCTGCTGTTGCTCGGTAATCTCGGTAACCATCTCTTCACTGCGCTTGTTGCCCGCCCAGATCGGGGGCAGCGTCTTTGCAGCGTGACCTGTTGCCGTGGCGATGTAATTGAAGTGGTGGTCGTAAAACAGCGTGCTCACGGTTGACTCAATGTCTGAGCTGCGCGAGGTCATCAACTGACTGCGGGCATCGACGACCACCATCACATCGGGTTTCGCCGCTTTTAGGCTAGGCATATCCGGGTAGACCGTCACAGCGCCAAAGTAGCGCTGCAAGGAGGTGGTTACCCGGTCCACCGCAAGGTCGGGGTTTGACGTGGCGACGTAAGCATCGTGGAT
The DNA here is from genome assembly GCF_049896545.1 of Pseudomonas sp. TWR3-1-1. Taxonomy (NCBI): domain Bacteria; kingdom Pseudomonadati; phylum Pseudomonadota; class Gammaproteobacteria; order Pseudomonadales; family Pseudomonadaceae; genus Pseudomonas; species Pseudomonas sp. TWR3-1-1. The sequence goes on along the minus strand of NZ_JAFCUO010000004.1, from coordinate 144,821 downwards.
TGACTGGACCAGCAGGCTCTGGCCAAAGCCGGTGCCTGCATTGGCTTGGTAATGCCGCAGATAAGCGCGATTGGTGTCGGTGGTTGCGCTATACAGCACGCCGACAGAAACCTGTTTGCCAGTGGGAATAATTGCCGCTGTGCTCGAACCAGCAGAATGATCGCCCATTGAGACCGCCACAGGCGCAGTGGGTATCGAGCACCCGGCGAGCAGGGCGACTATCGCCAATGGCGTGATAAACCGCAGTGTCATGATGGCGCTCCACGCGTGCTGAATGGGGTGTAAATCGAGGTGTGGTAAACATCACAGGGCAGGCGCACGGCTATCAACCACCAGCCTTGCGCCCACGAGTTGCAACCTGGCTGGCGGGCCTTATCGCGGCTGCATGGCGAAGCCGACGCCGAAGCGGTTCCAGGCGTTGATCGCGGCAATCACAAACGTCAGCTCGCTAAGCGCCTGGGCGTCAAATTGCGCAGCGACTTCTTGGTAAATATCGTCTGGTGCGTGTTTGTCGGCGACCAGCGTCAGTGTTTCAGTCCAGAGCAAGGCAGCACGCTCGCGAGCGTCGAAGAAGGGTGTCTCTTTCCACGCGCTGATGGCCATCAGGCGGCGAGGTGTTTCACCCGCCTTCAGCGCATCAGCGGTGTGCATATCGATGCAGTAGGCGCAGCCGTTGATTTGTGAGGCACGTATGCGCACCAGTTCACGCAGCGCAGCTGGCAAGACGGATTGCGACGCTGCCTTTTCCAGGCCCATCATGGCTTTCATGGCGTTAGGGGCTGCTTCGTAATAGTTAATGCGCTTCTGGCTCATGGGAAATGCTCCTTCAGGTATCGCCACAGGTGTATGGCATGGGCGCATTGTAGGAATTGAATGCTCTCGGATAAACTGGCTGAAATCGTTTTGTTCTTACGGAATTTCGTACAATGGCACTCGACCGATTAGAGGCGATGCGAGCGTTCTGCCGCATTGTTGAAGTGGGCAGTTTCAGTGGCGCTGCTGAGTCTTTGGGGCTGGCCAAAACCACCCTTTCAGGCCAGGTGCAAGCGCTGGAAAGTCTGCTCGGCATCAAGCTGCTGCACCGCACAACACGCAGGGTTTCGCCCACCACGGAGGGCGCGGCCTACTACAGCCGGGCCCGGGCAGTGATCGAGGATGTTGACGAGCTGGAAGCCTCCGTCTCCCAGAGCCGCAACATCGTGCGCGGCCGGGTGCGAATCGAAATGCCTTCCCCGGTGGGCACCCTGCTCGTGGTGCCTGCACTGCCCGATTTCGCGGCCAGGTTCCCGGATATTCATCTGGACATCGGTTGCAGTGAGCGCGTGTCGGACCTGACGCAGGAGGGCGTCGACTGTGCGATCCGCGGCGGTGTGGTGGTGGACCAGGACCACGTATGTCGTCCTGTCGGGCAAATGCGTTTTTGCTTCTGCGCCTCTCCCGCTTACCTGGCTGGCGCACCTGCGCTCAACGCGCCCGAAGACCTGGTGCAACACAAGCATCTGGGCTTCAAGTTCCCCGGCACCGACCGGCGCTATGTGCCGACGCTGTGTCGTGGCGATGAAAGCTTCGTGCTGGACCATCCACCGTCGATGTTTTTCAACAATGGCAGTGCGACCGTCGCTGCGGCGGTGGCAGGCCTGGGTGTGGCTTTTATTCCCAGGGCAGAAGCCGTACCGCATTTCAAACGTGGCGCGCTGGTTGAAGTCCTGACGCAATGGCAGATGGCGAGTATGCCGATTTCCATTGTGTACCCCTACACACGGCACCTGTCCGCCAGGGTGCGTGCCTTTACCGACTGGGTCACGGCGCTGATGGCCAATGATCCGCTGTGGGCGCTTGATGATTAGGCTCAGGGCGATTGGAGGCGGGAAAAATGCTGCCCAAGTGAGCGCGGCAGCGCGTCAGCTTGCGCATTGATCGGGCGGCCCTGACGCGCAGATAGCGCGACAGGGCCATCCGGTATCACGGCTTGACGTGGTTTTTTGTGGACGCTTCTGGCGTGGTGAGTGCTTTATCGTGTGAATCGACGATAAACACCGCCAGCAGTTTTGCAGGCTCGGTGCTGCTGGCATTACGGCTTACCGTATGGCGCGCGCCGGGGTTTTCAAACCAGCTTTCACCGGCCTTGAAGACGTGCTTGGCCCCGTCATCGACTTGGGACTCAATGGCGCCGGACACGACATAGGCGTAGATGAAGGCCGAATCCGCATGGGTGTGCACGGGCGAAGCAGCCCCCGGGGCGTACTCGACCTCGACAGCAACCAATGACTTGCCAGGAATGTTTGGAATCTGGCGTTCAAAGTTGGGCTTTACGACTTCGGTCTGGCTGTGAGCACTGGCAGGTGCGGCAGCTGCCAAAAATACGCTGCCTAACAGCGTGGCCGCGAGCGGGAGAATGTTCATTTAGATGTCCTCGAATGTTGAAGTTGACCTGCGTTTGGGCCTGTCCCGGGGTGGCGGCATGCCCCCCCGGGAAAGTCTTTTTGGTCATGACACGGTTATTGCACCTGTCCTGATGGCTGCACAGCGTACTGTGGCCAGCCTCCGGCGAGTGACGCATACAGATCCACCGCACTTGCTGTGCTCCTGGCCTGGCTATCGGCTTGCGCGATTTGCGCGCTGTATAACGCACGCTGAACATCCAGCAGTTCGAATAACTCAATGGCACCGGCCTGATACCTGGTGCGGGCAATGGTTGCGGCATTTTCCAGTTCGTTCGCCGCACTCGCCACTCGAGCATTTTCATCCTTGCTTCTGGCAAAACGGACCAGCGCGTTCTCGACGTCCTCCAGGGCCTTCAGCACGGTTTGTTGATACCTTGCCAGCCCGGCTGATGCTTCGGCATCGGAGGCCGCAATGCGGCTCTTGACCCGGCCAACGTCCAGAAACGACCAGTCAACGCCCAGCAACGCCAGATTCGACTCCCCGCTGGCGGCGTAAAGGCCGCCACCGCTGAACGCGAAGGTGCCGATTGCTGCGCCCAGGCTGACCCGTGGAAACAGATCGGCCGTGGCCACGCCAACTCGCGCAGTGGCTGCATGCAACTGATACTCGGCCGAGGCGACATCCGGCCGCCGCCGCAGGAGGTCGGCGGGCGTACCGGGGTCCAGATTATCGGGCACTGCGGGCATGCCGGTGTCCTTTTGCAGGCGTGCATCCAGTGCTGTCGGCGTCAGCCCTGCAAGTACCGCCAGCCGGTGCCTGTCTACCGCCACGCGTGCTTCAAGTTGCGGGATGCGCGACACAGTGATGTCGAGCTGCGCCTGTGCTCTGGACAGCTCGTAACTCGACCCGCGCCCAGCGTTCAGTCGACCTTGCACTACCTCAAGCGTTTGCCGTTGGCTGTCGGCATTGGCGTTGGACAGGCCGAGCATTTTCTGCGCGGCGCGCAGGTCGATGTAGGTGGACGCCACCTGACTGACCACGGCCACCTGCATGGCGTGCAGATCACTGGCCCTGGCCTGTGTTTCGGCACGGTGCGACTCCACCGAACGGCGTACCCGTCCGACCAGGTCCAGCTCCCAATTCAACGAAGCGCTGTTGCCATACACCGCATGGCTGCGGGCAGCGCCATTTGCCTGATCAGTGCTTGAGCGCTGGCGTCCCGCCTGTGCGGACATTGTCACGGTCGGGATCTGATCGAACCTGGCGAGGCGCAGCAGCGCGTTCGCCGCGTCGTAGTTGGCCAGCGCCGTTTGCAGGTCATGGTTGGTGGTCAGCGCAGCCTTCACCAGCGAACTGAGCTGTGGATCAGCAAAGCGCTTCCAGAACTCATCGTCAGCAGCGCTCACATGCAATGGCGCCACCTTGCGACTCCCGGCGTGGGTGAAACTGGCGGGCAGGTCGGGCGTTTGTGGGCGATGAAAATCCGGCCCGACGGTGCAGCCTTGCAAAATGGCCGCCAGCAGCGGCAGGGGCCAGTGTTTTAGCTTAATCATGGTGCAGGGCCTCCGCGGCATGAGGTGACAGGCTCGAAGGATGGTCAGGGACGGTGGCGCCCAGCTTTCTCAACACCACGTAGAACACCGGCGTCAGGAACAGGCCGAAGAGGGTGACCCCAAGCATCCCGAAAAACACGGTTACGCCTGTGGCATGTCGCACTTCACTGCCTGCCCCCGAGCCGATCAGCAGCGGCACTACACCGGCGATAAAGGCGACCGAGGTCATCACGATTGGGCGCAGGCGTAGACGACAGGCTTCCAGTGCGGCTTGCAGCGTGCTGCGGCCTTGCATCTCCAGCTCGCGTGCGAACTCAACGATCAAAATGGCGTTTTTGCACGCCAGGCCCATGAGCACCACCAGTCCTACCTGTACGAACACATTGTTGTCGCCCCCGGCCAGCCACACGCCGCTCAAGGCCGCAAACATGCACACGGGCACGATCAGAATCACCGCCAATGGCAACGTCCAGCTTTCATACAGGGCCGCCAGCACCAGGAACGCCAGAATCACGGCAATCGGGAACACAATGATTGCGCTATTGCTCTGGGTAACCTGTTGGTAGCTCAGGTCTGTCCACTCCAGTTCGATCCCGCGGGGCAGCGTACGCGCGGCGATGTCTTCAAGTATTTTGAGCACTTGGCCCGAAGACAGCACACGTGGATCGGCATCGCCAATCAGGTCGGCCGCCGGGTAACCGTTGTAGCGCATGACCGGGTCGGGGCCGAAGCTTGAAACAATGTCGACCATCGCGCTGAGCGGCACCATTTCACCGTGCGCGTTGCGCACCCGCAGGTTGCCGATATCCGCAGCGCTCTGCCTGAAGCCCGTGTCGGCCTGTGCAATAACCCGGTACACACGCCCCAGCAGGTTGAAGTCATTGACATAAACCGAACCCAGATACGTCTGCAAGGTATCGAACACCGCCGTCAGCTCAACCCCTTGAGCTTGAGCCTTGGTGCGGTCCAGCTTGACCTCCAGTTGCGGAATGTCGGACTGATAAGAGCTGACCGGAAATGTCATGCCCGGCGTGCTCGCCACTTGCGCCTGAAACGCTGTCAGCGCTTGCTGCAAGGCGGCGTAACCCAGCCCGCCGCGGTCAGTCAAATACAGCGAGTAGCCTGAGCCGTTACCCAACCCCTGAATCGGCGGGGGCATCAGCGCGTAGGCGGCACCGTCCTTGATGGCGGCGAACTTGCGGTTGAGCTCGGCGTTGATCTGCTCGGCACTGCGTGAACGCTCGGAGAACGGCTTGAGCAGGATGTAGGAGGTCACCAGATTGGGCGTTGTGGTGCTCTGCAACGCATTCAGGCCGACATAAGAGTTGGCAAAGTCCACGCCCTCGACGGTCGAGGCAATCGCCGACATTTCACGGGCGACAGCCTCGGACCGGGCCAGCGACGCGCCGGGTGGCAGCGTGGCGCCTGCGAACAGGTAAAGTTTGTCCTGATTAGGAATAAAGCCGCTGGGCAGGGTGTTAAACAACAGGCCGGTCGCGCCCAGCAACACGGCATAGACCACGAACACCATGCCGCGCCGTGGCAGGAGGCGGGCGATGCTGCCCTCATAGCGCTCAGCGCTGCGGTTGAAAAACCGGTTGAACGGGCGCAGTAGCCAACCCAGCGCATGGTTCATCCAGCGGGTCAGGCGGTCAGGCGCCGAGGAGTGCGCACGTAGCAGTTTGGCTGCCAGTGCTGGCGACAGGGTCAGTGAGTTAATCGTCGAAATCACTGTCGAAATCGCGATGGTAACGGCGAACTGCTTGTAGAACTGCCCCGTAACGCCACTCATGAACGCCATCGGGATAAACACGGCGCACAGCACCAGACCGATGGCCATGATCGGCCCCGAAACCTCGCGCATCGCCTGATGCGCTGCGTGCAACGGGGTGAAACCCAGCTCGATATTGCGTTCGACGTTTTCCACCACCACGATGGCGTCGTCCACCACGATGCCAATCGCCAGCACCAGGCCAAACAGGGTCAAGGTATTGATTGAATAACCCAGCAGGTAGAGAAAGGCGAAGGTCCCGACGATAGACACCGGCACCGCAAGCAACGGAATGATCGAGGCCCGCCAGGTCTGCAGGAACAGCACCACCACCAACACAATCAGCACCATCGCTTCGAGCAAGGTGTGCTGCACTGAGTTGATGGACTCACGCACAAACACGGTCGGGTCCCAGACGCTGACGTAGCTCACGCCTTCGGGGAAGTCCTTGGACAGGTGATCGAGCTTGGCATAGACCGCGTTGGCCACCTCGATGGCATTGGCGCCGGGGGTGAGGAAAATACCCACCGCAACTTCCGGGTTTTTGCCACGGAACACCCGCAGCGTGTAATCGTCGGCGTCCAGTTGCACCCGCGCCACGTGCGAGAGGCGCGTGACTTGCCCGTCGCTGCCGGTCTTGAGGATGATGTCGCCAAATTCTTGCTCGGTTTTGAGTCGTCCCTGTACGTTGATCGAGATCAGAAACTCATTGTTCTGTGGGGCTGGTTCTGCACCCAATTGACCGGCCGAGACCTGCACGTTCTGCTGACGAATCGCGCTAATCGCGTCTTCAGCGCTGATCCCGCGTGAAGCCAGCTTGTTGGGGTCGAGCCAGACGCGCATCGCGTAGTCGCCCGCGCCATACAAAATGACATCACCGATCCCGGGAATGCGCGACAGCTCGTCTTTCACATGCAAACGCAGATAATTGCGCAGGTAGAGCGCATCGAACTGATCATTGCTGGAGAACATGTCTACAAACATCAAGGGTGTCGGCGACTGCTTTTGCGTGGTCACCCCGTACTGACGCACCGATTCAGGCAAGCGCGACAGGGCCTGGCTGACCCGGTTCTGCACGCGCACGGCTGCGGTGTCGGGGTCGACCTTGGCGTTGAAGGTCACGACCACTTGAAGCGAGCCGTTGGAGCTGGCGACGGACTTCATGTAGATCATGTCTTCGACGCCATTGATCGCCTCTTCAAGAGGGACCGCGACCGATTCAGCGATTTCCTTGGGGTTGGCACCCGGATACGTCGCTTTCACCACGACAGTGGCGGGCACCACTTCGGGGTATTCACCCACCGGCAGCAGGGGTATTGCCACTAAGCCCGCAGCGAAAATAATGATCGACAACACAATCGCAAAGATGGGTCTGTCGATAAAAAACTTGGAAAAGTCCATAACAGGAGCCTTTGGCGATTAGTGTTCGTTTTGCACAAGGCGGGGCACTTGAACGTCAGTGTTACCCGGCGCAGCAACCTGCGGCGTTACCGCAGTTCCATCGGCATGAAGTGCGTGCAAGCCCGACACGATGATCGTGTTGTTGCGTTCCAGGCCCGACGTAATGACGCGTTGTTTATCGATGAGTTGGCCGGTTTCGATATAACGTTTTTGCGCCGTGTTATCGGCACTTAAAACATACACATAATGTTTGTCCTGATCGGTCAAGATGGCCCGGTCTGGTACAAGTATCGCCGGTGCCGGATCGCCCACGGATAATTGAACTTTTGCATACAGGCCGGGCGTGAGCAGGCGTTCGCTGTTGTCGACCGTCGCGCGCGCGCGGACAGTACCGGTGGTGGCATTGACTTGATTGTCGAGGAAGTTCAGTTCGCCCACATAAGGAAGCGTTTCATCATTGGCCAGGCCAATGCGCACAGAGGTGCCTGAAACGGTTTTAAGTGTCTTCAGATAATTAAGGTAACTGTGCTCGTCCGGGTCGAAATACACATAGACCGGATTTTGCGAGACCACAGAGGTCAGTTCCGATTGATCGGCAACCGCCAGGTTACCCAGCGTCAACTGCGCGCGGCCGGTGCGCCCATTGATAGGGGAACGCACTTCGGTGAACTCAAGGTTAAGCGTGGCAGCGGCGACAGCCGATTCGGCGGTGTGCACATCGGCCAGGCTCTGGTCACGGGCCGCCCGTTTCTGCTCCGCCTCCTCTTTGGAAACAGCACTGCTCTTGAGCAGTTGTTGCGCGCGCAGGTCTTGCTGGCTGGCGAGTGCAAGCGATGCGCGGGCACGCTCCAGCTGTGCCCGTGCACTGTCCAATGCGGTGCGATAGGGCCGCTGGTCAATGACGAAGAGCAGGTCTCCCTTCTTCACTTCGCTCCCTTCGCGGTAAGCCACCCGGGTGATATAGCCGCCTACACGGGGGAGTATCGACACCGTGTCTGTGGCGCTGACCCGGCCATTGAAGCTGTCCCACGTTTTAACCGCCTGTTGGGTGACGCGAGCCACCTCGACCGACGGTGCGGGGCTGGTCGATGCCGGGTCGGGCTTTTTGTTGCAACCACTGATCAGCAGTGCAGTGGTGATCATTCCAGTAACGGCGACTAATCGAACGCGCACAGGATCATCCTTATGAAGGGCATTAATGGGCAAAGCGAATGTTCAATTAGCAGGTTTTTGATCCTTCTGTACGGCGCTGGCAGCCACCGACTCTTTCTCGCGCTCAGCACGCTGAAGTTCTTTTTGTTTACGCGCTTCAATAGCGTTTGCTTGTTGAGCAAACATGGCTCTGTTTCGCTCGTTAAAACGTTGGAGTGCTTCTGCACCGTCGGAGGCGTGGGCAAAAAGAGGCAGGGTGAACATAAGGAGTGCTACTAATTTAAATGAAGTTTTCATGATGAACTCTCAACGGGCGCGCACGACGATGCGCTAAATTAAATTCAGTGTTTGAAAGGTAAGTTAATACTCAGTTAACAATTCAATAGGCGGGTAACATTGTCCTCGTGTTCAATAAACATGGGTTGAATGTCAGGCGTGGAGTTATGCGTGCGCGTGAACGAAATCTGCATTGACCCAGAGGGCGGGGCGCTCTATATAAGTGGGTTCGCGTACCGAAGACACGGTTGCAATTACCCGGTTTTAGAGAGTGCTGTATCGAGCGGTGGAGGGACTATAGAAAAAAATCCTCTGCGGATAAACCGGGTCCATACGTTTTGTTTTTACGGAAATTCGGACAATGGCATTTGATCGATTGGAAGCAATGCGAGCGTTCTGTCGAATCGTCGAGGTAGGCAGCTTTAGCCGTGCAGCGCAGTCGCTGAATTTAGCCAAGACCACGGTCTCGGGTCAGGTTCAGGCGCTCGAACATTTATTGGGCGTCAAGCTGCTGCATCGCACCACGCGCAAGGTGTCAGCCACCGCTGAAGGCACGGCTTACTACCGGCGCGCCCGCGCAGTGCTGGAAGATGTGAACGAGCTTGAAGCGTCTGTTTCGAGAAGCCGCAACGCCATACGCGGGCACGTAAAAATCGAAATGCCGTCACCGGTGGGCAGTTTATTGATCGGTCCCTCGCTGCCGGATTTCGCGTCCTGCTTCCCGCAGATACACCTGGAAATCAGTTGCGACGAACGCATTGTGGACCTGGTCGAAGAGGGCGTGGATTGCGCCATCCGGGTCGGTCAGGTGTCGGACCAGAATCTGATTTGCCGACCTGTTGGGCTGATGCGCTACTGCTTATGTGCTTCACCCGCGTACCTGGCGGCGACCACCGTGATTGCAAGGCCCGCTGATCTTGCTGGGCACACACACCTGGGATTCAAGTTTCCGGCCACCAACAGGCGTCATCTGCCAACACTCACGCGCGGTAACGAGCAATTCATTCTCGATCAACTGCCGACGATGTATTTCAACAATGGCGGGACTGCGACCGCGGCAACGGTGGCCGGACTGGGCGTGGCATTTGTGCCGCGGGCCGAAGCCGCGATGCACCTGCAAGGTGGCAGCTTGGTAGAAGTGTTACCCGACTGGCACATGGAAAGCCTGCCCGTCTCCCTGGTGTACCCCCCGACCCGTGATTTATCGGTGAGGGTGCGGGCTTTTTCAGACTGGGCCACGGCCTTGATGGCTGGTAATCCACTGTGGGCGCTTGAGTAGTGCCTGGCCACTCAAAGGTCGCCTCACAGCGGGGAGGGGCGCCCCGGTCAGGGGCGCATGGATCAATTGGCCAGCATTTGCGGACGACGCTTCAGGCGGCGCTTGATAAAGACCGCCAGGCAAATCAGGACCAGCGCCAGCACGCTGAAGAACACTGTATTGAACCAGGGGAAGGGTTCAGCGCGGCTGTTGGTGGCTTCGATTGCAGTGATGTTGGGGAACACCGAGAAAATCTTGATGCGCCAGCCGTAGTAACGAATCAACGCCAGTTGGTTGGCATCGCGCGAATACCCTTGAGCCTTGGCCTGGATGTCAGCTGAGTCGAACTTGAAATACCACGGAAAGGACCAGCCCGTGTCCTCATTGCGATACACCATCACCTCTTTGGTGACCGGGTCTTCAGTGTTGATGAAGTAAACATCCCGGGTCGGGCCGTCAGCGGGGTTTTCTGCGTTGATCACGCCGTTGTGATCGACCCGTTTGACTTCCACGCCCGTGACCATCACCACATCGTGTTGGGGCAGAAAGTAAAACAACCCTAGCCCAACCGCGCCCACTGCAAGCAGGGCGGTGCCCAGCAATATGCCCTTGAGCCACTTCATGCAATAACCACGCACATATTGATAATTCCTGAGGGTGTTAATTGAACCGATGGCGACGACAACGTTGCCTGATTCGTCTTTTTAGCCGCCACTGAACGCTGCGTTCGGTGGCGAAGGTCTTGCTGAGGGTTTAACCCGGATTTCCGGCGCACCTTATCGCAGTCTGCGCCAGTGACTACAAGTTCAGAGCGCGCTTCCTACATGATTTGTATCAGTTTAGTCACTAATCGGCGTGCAGGTACTGGACGCACATGCGTTTTGCCCAGGCGATGCATTTGCACGGCAATGAGCCCGCCCTCAGGCTTATACTGGCCGCCAACGCAATTAACCTTATTCAAACGAACCGAGATACCTCATGAGCCGTTCCCTCTCTATGACCCCGGCGCGCACGGCGGTTGCGCCGCTGGTGGCTTTTATTTTGCTTTTGCTGGGGGCCGTGTTTTTGCAAAACAGCGTCGGCTCACGTCAAGTGTTATTGCTGATGGTCGGGGCGGCGCTAGGGCTGACGCTTTATCACGCGGCTTTCGGTTTTACCTCGGCCTGGCGGGTGTTTATCAATGATCGGCGTGGCGCCGGTTTGCGTGCGCAAATGGTGATGCTGGCGGTGGCGGTGGTGTTGTTTTTCCCGGCACTGGCTGCGGGGACGTTGTTCGGTCAGCCGGTGGTCGGATTGGTCGCGCCCATCGGGGTGTCGGTGGTGGTGGGGGCGTTTATTTTCGGTATCGGCATGCAACTGGGCGGGGGCTGCGCATCGGGTACGCTGTTCACGGTCGGTGGCGGTAATGCGCGCATGCTGGTGACATTGTTGTTTTTTATCTGCGGCTCATTGATCGCCACGCATCACGTTGACTGGTGGTTTTCACTGCCGTCGTTCCCGGCCACCTCCATCGTCAAAAGCTTTGGGGTCGTGCCCGCATTGCTCGTGAGCCTGGCCGTCTTTGCCTTGATTGCGGCGGTCACGGTACACCTGGAAAAGCGTCGTCATGGTGCACTTGAAGCCCCGGTGGCCAGCCAGCAGCCGGGGCTACGCCGCTTCTTGCGCGGGCCGTGGCCCTTGGTCTGGGGGGCGATTGGGTTAGCGCTGCTCAATTACGCCACGCTGGCGCTGGCCGGGCGGCCGTGGGGCATCACCTCGGCGTTCGCATTGTGGGGGGCCAAAGCGGTCACTGCGCTGGGTGTCGATGTCAGCAGTTGGGGGTTCTGGCAGATCCCCGGCAATGCCAAGGCGCTGGCCGCCCCCGTGTGGCAAGACGTCACCAGCGTGATGAACGTCGGCATCATTCTGGGCGCTTTAATGGCGGCTGGACTGGCAGGGCGATTCGCACCCAGCCTGAAAATCCCGGCGCGTTCGCTGTTGGCGGCTGTCATCGGGGGGCTGTTGCTGGGGTATGGGTCGCGTATGGCCTACGGTTGCAACATTGGCGCGTATTTCAGTGGCATCGCCTCGGGCAGCCTGCATGGCTGGGCGTGGCTAGTGGCGGCATTTATCGGCAACAGCGTGGGTGTGCGCCTGCGTCCGTTTTTCTTTGCCGGCGAGCGTCCACAGGTGGCGTTGAGCGGTTGCTGATGACAGGGCCCGCCAGGGCAATGGGTTGATCCTCATGCCGTGGCGGGCCTTCTTTGCGTTTACAGGTTAGGCAACTGCCCGATACGGCCCATCATTTCGGTGACGATTTGCAGGTCCAGCATGAACTGCTCAACAGTCTTGAACTCGTTGTCAGTGTGCCCGGTGTATTTGACGTTAGGCATGGCCAGGCCAAATTGCACGCCGTTGGGCAGGTCGTGCACCGAGGTCGCGCCTGCCGACGACTCGAACTTATGCTCCAGGCCCAGGTTTTCGGTGGCGACGGCCAGCAGCGCCTTGACCCACTCACCTTCAGGGTTGCGATACATCGGCTCAGCGATGGTGTAATCGAAGGTCACCGGGGTTTTCGTGCTGGCGCTCCAGGCGCCGAGTTTGTCGGCGATCTCTTTCTTCAGCACCTCGGGTGACTTGCCTTTTGGCACGCGCAGGTTAACCGCCAGTTTCAAGCCTTTGTCATCCAGGCCGACATACGTCAGCGAGGTGGTCAACGGCCCCATGAAGGCATCCTTGAACCCGACGCCGAGTTTTTCGCCGGTGTAATCCAGCCCCCAATTTTCGGACGCATAACGCGCAGCGTCGGTAATGTGGTTGGACTTGAGCGCGACTTTGCCGTTCAGACCGTGAATGAAGTCGAGCATGCGCGCGACAGGGTTGATCCCCGATTCAGGCTCGGACGAGTGGGCGGATACGCCTGTGACGGTCAGGAGCACGTCCTTGCCGACGACCTTGGCGTTTACCTCGAAGTCACCGCCATTGCGCTTGACATACTCGGCCCCGGCTTTGTTCAACTCGCCAGCCAATTCGGCCGGTTTGTCCGTCACCAAGGTGGCCACCGAAGTCGATGGAATCTGGTTGGTGGCCATGCCGCCCGTCAACGAGATGATTTCAGCACCCTGGCCCAAACCGTCGCGGCGAGCGAAGTTGGCCATGACGGTGCCGTAGCCCTTTTCTGCAATCACCACCGGGTAGCCACCGTCCAGCGCCAAGTTGTACTGGGGCGTCGGGTTATGCTCGAAGTAGTACGGCATGGCGTCGCCCGAAGTTTCTTCGGTGGTATCGACCAACAGCTTGAAGTTGCGCGCCAGCGGCAGTTTTTCTTCTTTGATCACCTTCATGGCGTAAAGGGTGACCACGATACCGTTCTTGTCATCTTCTGTGCCGCGGCCGTACATGCGGTCACCGATCAGCGTGACCTTGAACGGATCAAGGCGTGTGCCGTCTTTGAGCACCCAGTTTTCAGGGGTGACGGGTACCACATCGGCATGGGCGTGAATGCCCACCACTTCATCGCCGCTGCCGTCGAGGGAGATCTCATAGACGCGGTTATCGACGTTGCGAAACTTCAGGCCAAAACTCTCGGCCAGGCTTTTGATCTTGTCGGCGATTTTGATGAACTCAGGGTTTTCATGTTGCGCCACGCCCTCGACCGTCACGGTGGGGATGGCCACCAATTCACGCAGCGTTTCGGTTGCGGCCTTGCCGTACTTCACGCGCGTATACAAGCCCAGCAGGCGATGAATCTCGTTTTGCTGTTCAGCGTTAAGCGGCTTGTTGGCGAGAAAAGCGTCGAGGGTCGCGCCGAGGTTATCGGTTTTCGCCAGCTCGCTTTTGCTCAGGACAGTCACGAACTGCCTGAAGTCGTTGATCGAAGCGTCATTGAAGCTTTTCAAAATCGCCGCGCTTTGTTGCGGGGTGATGTTGGCGTTGGCGACGCTGGTGAACGAGGACAAGGCCGCCAGTACCAAGGTGGCCGCAGCCAGTTTTTTCAGGGAGAAATCCATTGCGATGGGCATTCCTTTGCAGGTAATGAGTGAGTAGGTGGTTAAGTTGCTACAAAACTTTTCCAAACTAACACCCCATCGTCGCGCAGGCAGCCCCTCAAATGCGATCTGTCGCACAGAAATGTAAAAGCGACGCACAAATGAAATTGCATCAAAAATCGATTGAAGCACTCAACCGGGCTGTCAGCGGTGCGCCCTGGAACACGTAGTTGTCGCCCATGTAGTCGCCGACATCGCGCCAGTAACGCTTGTCGAACAGGTTGTCGACGGTCAGGCGAAATACCGTGTCGTACCCTTCGATGCGGGTGCTGTAGCGGCTACCCATGTTGAACACCGCATAACTGGCCGCCTGGACGTTGCCCTGTTGGTTGGCGTATTTTTTGCCGCTGTATTGCACGCCGCCGAGCAGCGCCAGGCCATCGACCCACGGCAGGGCGTAATCGCCATAGAGGCTGGCGCGCAGGGTCGGGACGTTGATGGTTTGATGGCCCTCGTACTCGGGCGTGCCGCTACCCGATACCCGTGAGCGGATGGCCGCCACACTTGCAGACACCTGCAAGCGCTGAGTCACCCAGCCGTTAGCCGCCAGTTCCAGCCCGGTGTTTTTCTGCTCGCCTTGCTGCACGTAGGTGAAGTGGCCAGCGCCATCGGGTTGCGAGTACTGGTACGCCTGGCGCATCTGGAACAGCGTGGCGCTGAGGCTCAAGCGCTGCCAGTCGTACTTGACCCCGGCTTCGATTTGCCGCGCAACGCTGGGCGTCAGGATCTCAAAGGCATTGCTGGCGAACCACGGCGCTGTGCCACCCAGCGACAAGCCTTTGCTGTAGCGGGTGTAGAGCGTCAGGTTGTGCAGCGGTTTGTAGATCAGCGCTGCCTGCGGCAGGAATTCGTAGCGTTGGGTGTGGCGCGTGGTGTCACCGCTGTCGTCGAAGGTTTTTTCGTCCAGGCGTACTTCGCGCCCGCCCAGTACGGTTTGCCATTGCTCGTTGAAGCTGATGCGATCGTTGAAGAACACCCCGTATTGGCGGCTGTCGAGGCGTCGGTGGCTGTCGTTCAAGGCACCGTTGTAGCGCGGGTAGTCTGCGGGTTCGGCGTGGATGTTAGCGCTGCCGATCCACTCCATGATCGAGGTGCGGTTATTCACCACGCGGCGCAAGGCGCTGCTGCCCACCGTCAATTCATGGCGCAGGCCGCCCGTATTGAAACTGCCGCTGAGGGTGGCTTGGGCCTCGTCGTTGCGCCGAGTGTCATCGGGGCTGCGGAAGTCGTAAATATCGTAGCCGCCTTCAGGGGTGAAATAGTTGCCTTGGGAGCACGCGTCGCCTGTCGCGCATCCACCCCAGGCAAAGGCGCTGTAGTCATCGATCACCACTTTGCTGCGTGAGGCGCTGAGGGTGCCTTTCCAGTTGTCGCTGAAGCGGTACTCAAAGTTGCCGTTCATGTTCAGCGAATCGATGGTGACGGGTTTTGAGCCGCTTTGATGGCCCAGCAGCTTTTTTGGCGAGGCGTCATGGGGCAGTTCGGTGCCGCCCAGCAGTTGGTAACCGGGCACTGAACGTTGTTCTTTGGTCTGGTATTCGACATCCAGTTGCAGCAGCGCATCGGGGCTGATGTTCCAGTCGAAGGCCAGCGACACGAAATCGCGCTGGCCATTGGCGTGCTCAACGTATGAGTGGATGTCTTCATGGGCCACGTTGGCGCGCAGGCCAAATTGTTGCTCACTGCCAAACCAGCCGCCGACGTCGGTGGCGATGTAACCGCTGCCACGCTCGTCGGTGGACACCGTTACCGAGCGCACATCGGCTGCGCGTTTGGTCACATAGTTGATCAAACCGCCGGGTTCCGACATGCCGGTTTGCAAGCCAGAAAGGCCTTTGAGCAGTTCCACTTGCTGCTTGTTCTCAAGCCCGACGTTTTGCTCGCCAGCGATGGTGCGCCCATTGATTTTGTAGCTGCTGGCCGCGTTCAGCGAGAAACCGCGCACTACAAAGTTCTGGTAATAACCGATGGGGGCATAGCTTTCGCCGACCGACGCGTCATTTTTTAACACGTCGCTGAGCAGGCGCGCCTGTTGGTCGTTGATCAGCGCTTCATTGAACACCGAAATCGAAGCCGGGGTGTCGAGCAACGGTGCCGCGTCAAACCCGCCGACCGATGCCGTGTCTGCCTGATAGCCAATGCTGTCCTGGCCGGTGACCGAAATGGCGGGCAGCTCGGTTTCACTGGCGTGAGCCGTTTGCACGGCGCTGGTGACCAGCAGGCTGAAACTCAAGGCATTGAATGCAAGACGCGGCGAAGGCTTGACCATGAAAACTCCTGAACAGCCCCGCGCCTGCTGGCCTGGGCACGCTGGCGCCGGCACGGGGAGATGTTGCCTGGCTGGTTGCCAGATCTTTGAGGCGCGCAGGGTAGCATCTCTGGGCTGCGCACTAACCTGTTTGGGGTAGTGCACGGTTGAAGCGGGGCACAGGCACCAGTGCGACAAAATGTCTCGCGCGCTCAAACGATGTGCACTAACGTTTGGGGCAGATGCCTATAGAATGCCGCACTGTGTGGCTCAGGCGGCTGACCCGCTGCGCATGGCACGTGTTGTGAATGCAAAAAGCATGTGCCGGGGAGGTCGAGTCATGGGCCTGTTAGATCATCGATAGCGAGTAGTACACCCTTTAAATGAGCACTCCCAACGTTTCATCCAATGCCAATTGGCAACCGGTCATCGCGCTGGCGCTGGCCGCGTTTGTGTTCAATACCACCGAATTTGTGCCCGTGGGCCTGCTGAGTGCGATAGGTGCCAGTTTTGATATGACCACCGCCAGTGTCGGGCTGATGCTCACGATTTATGCGTGGGTCGTGTCGCTGACCTCGCTGCCGATCATGTTGCTGACGCGCAACGTGGAGCGGCGCAAGTTGCTGTTGATCCTCTTTGGCATGTTTATCGCCAGCCATGTGCTGTCCAGTGTGGCGTCCAACTTCGGCATCCTGATGCTCAGCCGAATTGGTGTCGCGTTGTCCCATGCACTGTTCTGGTCCATCACCGCGTCGTTGGCGGTGCGTCTGGCGCCAGAAGGCAAACAGGTGCAAGCACTGGGCTTATTGGCGACCGGCACCTCACTGGCAATGGTCTTGGGGATTCCGCTGGGCCGACTGCTGGGCGAGGCGATGGGCTGGCGCACCACATTTTTGGTAATTGCCGGTTTTGCCGTGGCGTTGGTGTTTTGGCTGGCGCGAACGTTGCCGCTGTTGCCGAGCCAAAACTCGGGCTCGCTCAGAAGCTTGCCGGTGCTGTTCAAGCGTCCGGCGCTGGTGGCCGTTTACGTGCTGACCGCGATGGTGGTCACCGCGCAGTTCACCGCTTACAGCTACATCGAACCGTTCATTCAGACCGTGGCGGGCATGAGTGGCAATGTGGTGACGATCATTTTGCTGCTGTTTGGCGGCGCCGGGATCATTGGTTCGCTGTTGTTCAGCGTGTTGCATCGCCATAGCCCGCAACGCTTTCTGGTGGTTGCCGTGTCGGTGCTGGCCGTGTGCCTGACGTTGCTGTTGCCGCTCAGTGGTAAAGAGTCGTATCTGGCCACGTTAAGCCTGTTCTGGGGCATGGCCATCATGTGCTTCGGGTTGGCGTTGCAATCGCGGGTGCTGATGCTTGCACCTGATGCCACTGACGTGGCGATGGCCATGTTCTCCGGCATCTACAACATAGGTATCGGGGGTGGGGCGCTGCTGGGCAGTTGGGTCGGCGCAAACGCGGGTTACTCCTACATTGGCGTAACCGGCGGCGGACTGGCGGGTGTGGCCTTGGCGATTTATTGCGTGAGCATGTACCGGATCAGCCGTTCTGCCGCACAAGACACGCCGCAAGCCTGACGCGCCAGCGCCAAGTGCTGCATCGGCTATGAGACGGGCGAACGGTTGCAATGACATCCCCGGCTTGTCACTCTTTGCGCCGCACACCTCAGGTCTGGACAGGAAATAAGCATGTTTCATGTGGTTACTGCATTCATCGCGCTGTATGTAATGGGGCGCTTCATCTGGCCATTGCGTGTCAGCCTGCCCGGCAAGTGGGTGCTCAGCGCGTTGCTGTTGCTGGTGGCCGAGCATCACCTGATCCCCCGCAATGTGTTTGGCAGCATGGCGTCGCCCGAAATACCCGGTGAGGTGTTGATTGCGCTGGGCTGGGCGTTTGGCAGTCTGATCGTGCTGGCACTGCTGCTGTTAATGCGTGATGTAATCGGCTTGCTGACGTATTTTGTCTCACCTCGAAAAGGTCGAGAACTGCTGCGCAATCGGCGCCTGAATGCCGCTCTGGGCATCATCAGCGTCGGCTTGTCGTTATTGGGCGTGTGGCAAGCGATACGCGTGCCGGATGTGAAAAACATTGAAGTCACGGTGCCGCATTTGCCGGCGCAAATGGACGGCTTGCGGCTGGTGCAACTGAGCGACCTGCACGCCAGCCGACTGCTGCAAGCGCCGTGGATGCAGGCGGTGGTCGAAAAAACCAATGCCCTGCAACCGGATCTGATTGTGATCACCGGCGACCTGGTCGATGGCACCCCGCAAGCCCGTGCAGCCGATGTGCAACCCTTGCAGCAGCTCAGCGCACGGTATGGCGTGTTTGCCATCCCCGGTAACCACGAATACTACGTTGACTACGTGCACTGGTTGCCCGCGTTCGAACAGTTGGGCCTGCACATGCTGCTCAATGAACACGTGCTGGTGACCCATAACGGTCGGCAATTGGTACTGGCGGGTATCACCGACAAAGCGGCGTCGACATCGAGGTTACCGTTGCCGGACGTAGCCGCATCCCTGCGCGATGCTCCGCAGGATGCCCCGGTCATCCTGCTCAGTCACCGCCCCATTGGCGCCCTGGCCAATGCCAGACAAGGCGTCGGTCTGCAACTGTCGGGGCACACCCACGGTGGCCAAATCCTGGGGCCGCATCTATTGGCGCAATGGGCCAATCAGGGGTTTGTCTCGGGACTTTACGATGTGCAAGGCATGCAGCTTTACGTGAGCAACGGCACCGGGTTGTGGAACGGCTTTCCTGTTCGGCTGGGTCGTGCGGCAGAAATCACTCACATCACCCTGCGCGCGCCAGCACCCTAAGCATTGATCCAGCCCAGCGTAAGGGCGGTCAACACCGCATACCGAGCTGCTTTGGCCAGCGTCACAATCAGCACAAACCGCCAAAGCGGCTCGCGCATCACTCCGGCGATCAGGGTCAGAGGATCGCCAATGATCGGCACCCAACTGAGCAGCAACGACCAGCGGCCATAGCGCAGATAAAACTGCTGCGCTTTTTCAAGCTTTGTTTGGCTCACGGGAAACCAGCGCTTGTGGCGAAAGCGCTCGACCGAGCGCCCCAGTAGCCAGTTGAGCACCGACCCCAGCACATTGCCGAGTGTGGCGACGATCAACAGCAGCACCACGCTGTAGCGGGTCGACACCAGCATGCCCACCAGCACCGCTTCGGACTGCATCGGCAACAGGGACGCCGCGCCAAATGCGGCGAGGAACAGCCCGATGTAACTGGTGAACTCGAACACTCAAAATCGCTCTGGCGGCTATGCAGCGCAGCCTTTTAGCATCAAATGGCATCCGCTGCCCATAAAAAAGGCGCTGCCTGAGCCGCGCCTGTACGCCTTTGCCCTCAGCGAAATTCAAACAACTCCACATGCAGATTCTTCTCGGGCACGCCGCACTCGCGCATCAGTTCGCGAACCCGCAGCAACAAGCCTTTTGGACCGCAGAAACTGACATGCACCGCTGCCGGTGAAGTGTGGTTGAGGGCTTGGCGCAGGTGCTCGGCCAGTTGCTCGGTGCCCCCGCTATTGGCCACGAATGCCACGCCCCGTTGTTCGGCCACCTGTTGCAGTTGTTCTGCAGGCGGGAAGGCGCGGGCAGGGTTGAAGCAATAGATCAGGGTGGCGGCGTCGAAACGCTCGCCGTGCGGGTCTTGCAACCAGGCGATAAAGGGCGAGATGCCGACGCCTGCGCCAATCCAGATTTCCTTGGCCGCATTGGCCGGACGTTTGAAGTGCCCGTAAGGCGCGTAGAGGTCGGCAATCATGCCGATTTTGACCTGCTCGCGTAAGGCTTGGGTGTAGTCCCCCAAGGCCCGGATCACGAACTCAAGGTGGCCGTTTTCACGGTGGGCGCAGGCGATGGTGAAGGGGTGAGGCTCGCGCAGGCCTTTGTCTTTGAACGACAGAAACGCGAACTGACCGGCCTTGAAGGCAAAGCCTTTACCGATGGGGGCCAGGGTCAAGTGCACCGCGCCTTTGTCGCTGCGCACGTTGATCACGCGGTATTCACCGGCACGCGCCACGAACGGGTACAGCAGCAGTTTGTACAGCGCCGCCAATATGCCCAGTACGCAGAGCACGCCCAGCCAAATGCCCGCAGGGCTGAGCAGGGTGATGGGGGATTTGAAGCTCAGACCGTGCAGGATCACGATCAAAAACAGCGGGCCGGACAGTTTGTGCCACCAGCGCCATACGCTGTAGGGGATGTTGCGGTTCAAGGCGAGCAGCACAATCATGCCCAGCGCGACGTAGCTCAACTGACGCACCATGCGCGTCCAGTATTTGGACAGCTCCACAATGGGCACGCTGTTCCACACCTCCAGGTTGGCTTTGAACACCAAATGGTACGAGGCAAACACCAGCGCCCAGATGCCCAGCCATTTGTGGGTGTCGTAGACACGGTCGAGGCCGCCGAACAGATTTTCCACCACGCGCCAACGGCTGGCGAGCAGGCAAGACACGGCCATATACGCCAACGCAGTGGCGCCCAGGATCAGACTCAGTGTGGCGCTGGTCAGCCACGTGTCAGCGGGGATTTCCAGCAGCAGGGTCAGTGCCGTTATCAGCAAAATACCAACCAGCCAGTGCCAGTTCTTCACGGGTGTACTCCCATCATCAATCCGTTGTGCCTAAGACTGAAAACCGGCCCTCCTTGGGGTTTCAGGGAAGCCGGAGTCTAACGGGATGCGCGAAGAGGCCTGTGATCTCGGTCAGGCCAGGCCCGATTAGTCGATGTACAGCGTGTGCAGCACGTAGCGCAGCGAGGCGGGCAGGGTTTGGCCGTGACTCATGCCTTTGAACGGGTGGAACTGCACGTTCAGCCCCTCGATACCTTGTAAATCCGTGACCAGTTGCTGCATCCGTTGATCGGGTGGGCCGCTGGTTGGCGCTCGCGGGTTGCCGGGTTCATCGGTGCCGCGCATCAACAACACCCCGGTTGTGTGGTCCTCCATGCGCTTTTTCAAGTCTGCAACCTGTTGGGCTGCGATACCGTCGCCCCACCACAGTGACGGGCTGGCGGCGGCATAGTGAGCGAACTCGCCGGGGCGGGTCAGCAGTGCGTGCAGCACCAGCAAACCGCCGTACGAGTGGCCCCACAGGGTTTGTTGTTCGAGGTTGATGGGCGCTTTGGCCGCTACGGCGGGGCGCAAGCGATCACGCAGCAAGTCAAGGAACGTATCGGCGCCGCCGCTGGGAAGACCGGTGAGGGGATCGCTCTGCGCCTTCAAACCGGCGCGCGCAGGCGTGTAGTCGTACGTGCGGGCCGTGCGCTCAATGCGCAGCGGCGTGTCATACCCCACCGCTACCAGCAGCGGAGCCTGACCGTGGGCCAGGCGACTGAGCAACTCGGCATCCAGTGCACCGACGGCCGCGTTGCCATCGAGCATCCACAGCACCGGGAAGCCGGTTTTGGGGGCGGCAGTGGCCGGGCGCCCGATCCACAGTTGGTAATGGCGTTGGCCATCCGCCGAGTCGATCAGTAACCGGCTGAAGCGGTAATCCAGGTCCTGGCGTTGCAGCAACCGGGTGTCCATTGGGGCGTCCAGCGCAGGCCGGGCCTGCGCCGCGAACCCTGGCAGTGCCAGGGCAAGCAGCAACGCCAGAGGGAGCGAGAGGTGTCTCATCAGGCGATCTCGTCAGGTTTAGAACGATGCAGTCAGGCTGGTGTAGAGCGTGCGCCCCGGTTCGTTGTACGTAGCGGCACCGGCACCTGCGATGTTGTTTACGCCTTGGGCGTTGCCTTCGCGGTACAGGCGCTTGTCGAACAGGTTATCCACGCCTGCGGTCACGCTCAGGTGGCGGGTGATCGCATAAGTGCCACTCACACCGGCAATGGCGTAGGGCGCGAGCTGGTTGTTGGCGGTGCCCGTGACGCGATCGCCGTGGTAGTCGTATTTTTTCGGTGTTTGCTTGCCGTACCAGGTCGCGCTCATTTGCAGCGACAGGTCTGGCGTGGCTTGCCAGTCCAGCATCGAGTTCACCGTGTAGCGCGGGGTCACGGACAGGTAGTCGCCGGTCTGTTTGTTTTTAGATTGCAGCATGTAGGTGAAGTTGTTGGTCCAGTTCAGTTGCTCGGCCAGCGGCAGGGTCAGCGTGCCTTCCAACCCTTCGACCAGCGCTTTGGGGACGTTTTCCCACTGGTAGATCGCCGCATTGGCATATTCACCTTTACCGCCACTGGCCTGACCAATCGGACTCAGGCCCGATTCGATCTTGTTTTTGTAGTCGTTGCGAAAATACGTCAGGCCCGCGACCACACCGTTGTCCTTGTATTCGATGCCCAGTTCCTTGTTGACGCTGGTTTCGGCCTTGAGGTCGGCATTGCCTTGCAGGTAGCAACTGGTGCTCTGGCCATAGCAACCCTGGCCACGGCTGTACAGCAAGTAGTCGGGGTTGAGCTGGTACAGGTTCGGTGCTTTGTAGGCACGGGCGATACCGGCTTTGAGGGTCAAGGTGTCGGTCAGCGCGTGGGACAGGTTCAGCGAGGGGCTCCAGTTGTCCCCGACCACGTTGTGGTGATCCAGGCGCAGCCCCGGTGTGAGCATGGTGCCGGGTAACAGCTCGATGTTGTCTTCGGCAAACAGCGAGAAGATCCGCGCCGACGATGCGGTGCTGCGGTTGCTGCTGCTCAGGCCACCGACGGTGCCACCTTCGCTGGTGGTTTGGGTGTTGGCACTCGGGTCATCGAGTTTTTGCTCAGTCCACTCGGTGCCCAGGGTCAGGGTTTGATCCAGCCCGGCGTGCAGCGGCAAGTTGATTTCGCCGTGGGCCGTCAGGTCACGCAGCACGGCGGTGTAGAAGTTGGTGTCGCTGAAAATCCCTTCGGTGCCGCCGGCCAGCCCTTCGTTGAGACGAGAGTTGCGGGTCTTTTCATACTGGATAAAGGCCATGCTATTGCCCACCTCCCATTCGCCGCGATGGGTCAGGGCATAGGTCTCGCGGTAGGTGCGATTGGTTTCGTGGCCGAGCATTTTTTTCACGTTGGCGTTGCTGTTGGTGTTTTGCGTATCGCCAGTGTAGAGGTTGCCTTGGCGGCTGAAACCCGCTTCGAAGTCCAGAGTCTGGTCCGGGGTCATGCGCCAGCTCAGTAAGCCATTGACGTCTTTGTTGCGTACCCCTTCGCGGCCTGCGGGCAGGGTGCCGGCCTGATTGGCGCTGCGCGCCGATTGGTGCCCGGCGTTGATGTCCCAGTCATCGGGATCGGTCTTGGCGATGTTGCCGTACACGCGGTAGCTGAGGTTCTCGGTCAGGGGGCCATTGAGGCCGAAGTTCATGCGCTGCGTTGCGCCTTCGTCCTTGTGCTGTGGGAACGAGGTGTACACGGTCACGTCGCCGTGGGTCTCGGCGCCTGCCTGCTTGGTGATGATATTGACCACACCACCGGCGGCACCGTTGCCATAACGGGCGGCGGCGGGGCCGCGCAACACTTGGATCTGCTCAACCTGATCGGCCGGCACCCAGTTGGTATCGCCACGGCTGTCGCGTTCACCGCGCCAGCCGTAACGCACCGAGTTGCGGCTGTTGACCGGTTTGCCGTCCACCAGAATCAGGGTGTTTTCCGGGCCCATGCCACGGATGTCGATCTGGCGGTTATTGCCGCGTTGCCCACTGGTGGAGTTGCCGGTGAGATTGACGCCGGGCATGGTGCGAATGATCTGCGAAAGATCATTGGCCGCAGGGCGCTTTTTGATGTCTTGGGCGGTAATGATCGACACGCCGGGTGCCTGTTTGGTTTCTTCCTGCGCCGTGGCGATCACGTTGGTGTTACCCAGTTGCAGCGCGGGTGGCGCAGTGTCTTCGTCTGCAAGGGCAGCATGAACAGCACTACTCAACAACCAGCAACCGGACAACACAAAAGGGGCGATTGGGCGCAACACACGTAACGACATCGGTGATCTCCGGGACGGCCTGATACAAGAAGATCACGAATGATAATGACTGCTAATTGAGAGTAAAGCGCATTAACTTTCTAAACACTTGTGCCGCGTCCTCAGCCACCCTCAGCCTGCGCTGCCGGTAATAGCAGGTGCATGCACAGCCCCGGCCGCTCATTGGTGGCCCACAACCGGCCTTGTTGCAGTTCAATGGCCCGCTGGGCAATCGCCAGCCCCAGGCCGAAGCCTTCGCCCACGCATCCGGACAGCCGCTGATAGGGCACAAACAGCGTGTCCAGCTCATCAGGGGGCACACCGGGTCCCTCGTCCTTCAGGCACAGATGCCACGCATCGCCTTCGCGCCACCCGCTCAAGGTCACTTGGCCTTGCAGCGGCGAATAGCGGATGGCATTGCGCAGCAGGTTTTCCAGTGCCTGGGCCAAGCTGTCGAGGTTGACGTTGACGCAACAGTCGGTGCTCAACAGGCAAGGCATGCGGTCAACGGGCCACTGGCTTTCGAAGCAGGCGTCTTCACGCAGCGCTTCCCAGACCGACAGCACCAGCACCGGCTCGCGGGTCAGTTGTGGGCGTTCAGTGTCCATCCACGCGAGGTTGAGGGTGTCTTCGAGCAAATGCTGCATGTCATCGATTTCACGGTCCAGGCGTTGGCGCAGTTGCGCGTTTGGTAACTGACTGTCGTGGGCGATGCGCAGGCGCGCCAACGGCGTTCGCAGTTCGTGAGACAGGGTGCGCAACAGCAAACGTTGCTGATTGAGGCTGTTGCGCAAGCGGCTGGCCATGTGCTCGAAGGCGTGTGCCAATTCGCCCAGTTCGTCGCGACGACGCATCAGGGCCAGTGGCGCCTGGCTGTCGAGGTCGTCAGCGCGCAACGCGTCGGCGCGATCACGCAGGCGGTTGAGCGGCACCACCAGTTGGCGGTAGAGCAACACGCCGAGTAACGCCGCCAGCAGGGTCGGCATCACGCCGTGGCTGAAAACATGGGTCCAGGCGGTCAGGCCGTTGGGCAGCAAGCGCTCGGGTAGTTGAATCACCAATTGGCCCTGTTGCGGGTGGTCCGGGAACGGAATGCTGACGTAGGGCAGTTCATCCATCAGGCGGCGGCTCATGGGCCAGTCGAGCTTGCGCATGAACGTCAACTGTTGGTAATGCGCGGGGGTAACAGGCGTGTTGCTCAGGCTTTCAAGTCGTGGGCCAAGCACCGCGACCCAGGTTTGTTCGCGGGCAGACAATCGCTCGGTGAAGCGCTCCAGCCCGTCGGTGCCTTGCTCGCGCCAGATGTCCTGGGCCTGTTGCGCGTAATCGCGCAGATAGTCGCGCTCTTGGGCAGACAGAAAATAGGTGCTGCGCTCGGCCGACAGCCCCCAGATCCAGATGAACCAGGTCAGTAGCAGGCAAAAGCTGATTTGCAGCAGCGCCAGTTTCCACAACAACGGATGACGGCGCATCAGGCGGGCTGCGACTCGATCAAGATGTAGCCCTGACTGCGCACCGATTGAATTTGCAGATGTTGCACGCCGACAGCGGCGAGCTTGCGCCGCAGGTTACACACATGCACATCCAGCCCCCGATCTAGCCGCGTGTAAATACGGTGCAGTACCTGCTGATACAAAAAAGCTTTGCTCAAGGCCTGGCCGCCATGTTCGCGCAAGGTCATCAGCAGGCGAAATTCCGAACCGGTGAGCCCGGCGAAATGGCCCGCGTGGAGCACGTCCTGCGCCTCGTCATCGTAGGTCAGCGCACTGTCGAGTGTTTGCACAGGGCGTTGGGCCTGCATGGCCATGCGCCGCAGCAGGGCATCGGTGCGCGCATCCAGTTCGGCGAGGCTGAAAGGTTTGGGCAAGTAATCATCTGCGCCGCGGGTAAAGCCGCTGATGCGGTCCTGCTCGTTGCCCAGCGCCGACATCAGCATCACGGGCACGTTTTGATGCGTGCGCAAGGTTTCGAGCAGGCTCAGGCCGTCAAGGCCGGGCAACATAATGTCCAGCAGCACCAGGTCAAAGGGTTGGCTTTGCAGGGCATTCAAGCCCTGGGTGCCATCGACACAGGCGGTCACGGCAAAGCCGCGTTGCAATAAGTGACGTTCAAGGTCATGGCGCAACCGAAAATCGTCTTCGACAAGTAGCAGATGAGGGGAGGTTCGCATAAGGCACTGATTGAGAACGTTTAACATTCGCGAATATCCCACCATTGGCGATGCTGTGCAATTGCTATCAATGACGCGAGGCTTTTTAGTCCGGCAAATACTGGTCGCTGACAAAGCCCGAGTAATCCGCTGACACGCTCTCGATTTTGCCTTGGTCCTTGAGGAAAGCGGCAGTTTGCGCAAGGTCTTTGGCCGTGCCACCGCCCAGCAATCGGGCGGATTTTTGCTCTTGGGTGGAAGGGAAATGTGCACCTTGCAACAACTCGGGGATGTCTTGTGCATTGGCACCGGTCAGGGCGGCGATCTTCTGCACGTTGGGCGAATCGGCGGTCCAGTCCGCCTGATGGGCGTTGTAGTCGGCAATGGCATCAAGGCTGACCTTGGCAAATTGGGCGATGACTTCGGGGTGTTTCTCGGCGTAGTCCTTGCGCGCGACCCACACCTCAAAGGTTGGCGCGCCCCATTCGCTGACCTGGCCCGCGTCGGTCAGCACTTTGCCGGTTTTGCGGATCTCGCCCAGCGCAGGCGACCAGGTGAACGCGCCGTCAATATCGCCGCGCTTCCAGGCGGCGGTAATTTGCGCCGGGCTCAGGTTGACCACTTTCACCTGTTGCGGGGTCAGGCCCCAATGTTTCAGTGCGCCGAGCAGGCTGTAATGCGAGGTCGAGACGAAAGGCGTGGCCAGGGTCTTGCCAATCAAGTCTTGCGGGCCGTTGATGCCGCTGCCGTCACGCACCACCAGCGCTTCGGAGCCTTTGATTTGCGCGGTGACGATAAACGTCACCAGCGGCACATTGCGCGATGCCGCAGCGGCCAGCGGGCTTGAACCCAAATTGCCGATTTGCAGATCGCCCGAGGCCAGGGCCGCGACCACGGCCGGGCCTGCATCAAAGCGGCGCCAGTCAATTTTTTCGCCGATGGCCTGCTCATAACGGCCTTCGGCCTGAGCCAGTTTGGTGGGGTCGATACCGGTGATGTAGCCAATGGTCAGGTCAGCCGCGTGTGCCTGAAACGTGGCACCGGCAAGGGCGAGGGCAAGCAAAAGTGGACGCAGGGACATGGGCGCAACCTTGAACTGAGGTGTTTATAAGGTGAGTCCGGCGGTCCGGTGGGCTGAATCTAAGTGCTTTAAATCAAAGGGGAAAATACCGTTTTGGAACTAGCTTAGAGCGTGCCGTGTGCCCATCGATCGCCGCCTGCATGATCCGGGTCAACCGTAGCCGGAGCAGAACCGGTTACAAATGCTGGGTGAGGAGTACATAACAAAAAACGAGCACGGCCCGTGCCGAGGGGACTACCCCAGGCCGGTGCCTTAAAGGAATATCGCCATGATTTTCAAGTTTGCGCGTCTGGCCACGGTCGGCCTGACGCTTCTTTACGCCTGTCAAACCCCTGCCAGCGAGCCGACAGCGGCAGCGCCCAGCGTCAACAACGCAGACACCGACCTGATACAACGCGGCCAATACGTGGCCCAGCTCGGCGACTGCATTGCCTGCCACACCGCCAAAGGTGGGGCGGTGATGGCCGGTGGCCTGGAGCTGAAAACGCCCATGGGCACGATCTACTCCAGCAACATCACCCCGGATCCCGAGACCGGGATTGGCCGCTACAGTTTTGAACAGTTCGACACGGTGATGCGCGAAGGCAAAACGCCTGCGGGTGAAAACCTGTACCCGGCCATGCCTTATCCGTCGTACGCGAAAATGAGCGAAGACGACATGCGTGCGTTGTACGCGTATCTCTTGCAAGACGTAACCGCGGTCAAACAGGCCAACCTGCACGCCGACATGAGCTTCCCGTTCAATCAGCGCTGGGGCCTGTCGCTGTGGAACTGGATGTTTGTGGATGCGCAGCCGTTCACCCCGGACCCGTCCAAAAGCGAGGTGATTAACCGCGGTGCCTATCTGGTGCAAGGGCTGGGGCACTGTGGTTCGTGCCATACGCCACGCGGCCTCGCTTTCCAGGAAAAAGCCCTGAGCGACGCTGGCAGCCGCGGCAAACATTACCTCGCGGGGGAAACCGTCGAAGACTGGCGCGCCTTGAGCCTGCGCAACCTGTGGACCGTCGAAGACACCGTGCAACTGCTCAAGACCGGGCAAAACCGTTTTGCCACGGTCTCGGGCAACATGGCGGACGTGATCCACCACAGCACGCAGCACTTCACCGACGCGGACCTGACGGCAATTGCCAGCTACTTGAAATCGCTGCCGCCGGGCAAGGACGATCTGCCCATGCCGTCAGTGGCCATCGCGCCCGCCACAGCACCGGACACGCTGTTCACCACCCGTGGCGGGCTGGGTTATACGCAGTTTTGTGCCGACTGCCATCGCCCGGACGGTGGCGGGGTAAAAGGCATGTTCCCACCGCTCAATGGCAACCCCGGCATTCTGGCGTCCAACCCCGCGACGCTCCTGCACATCACCCTCACCGGTTGGAAAACGGCTGAGACGGCGGCCCATCCACGGGTCTGGACCATGCCCGGGTTTGCGCGGCTGGCAGACGATGAAATCGCCGAGATTCTGAGCTTTGTGCGCAGCAGTTGGGGCAATGACGCGCCCGCCATCAAGCCCGCGCAAGTGGCCCACATGCGCAAGCAATTGAACCCGGACACCCACGACCCCCGTGCATTTGTCACCCCGCGGCTGGCCAACCTGCTAACAGCGTCCAATGCTGATCAAGTGGTGCGCGGCATGCGCCTGCACCTGCAAACCAAAGCCTTGCTGCCCGATAACGTAGGCAATGCGCTCAATTGCACCAGTTGCCATTTGAACGCCGGCACGGTGGCCGATGGCTCACCCTTCGTTGGCGTGTCAGCGTTTTTCCCTGGCTATGCGCCGCGTGCGGGCAAACAGATCACGCTCCAAGAACGCATTAATGGCTGTTTTCGTCGATCTATGGATGGCAAGCCGTTGGCGGTGACATCGCCTGATATGCAGGCCATGGTTGCGTATTTCGACTGGATGAAAATGAACACAGCGCCCGGCGACAAAGTGGCGGGCCGGGGAGTGGGCAAGGTGGATCCGGGCATCAAGCCGGACATGGGCAACGGCAAAGCGGTGTACGTCAAGCAATGCGCGGTGTGCCACGGTGACAACGGGCAAGGTTTGAAACACGCGGACGGCGGTTTTATTTTTCCGCCGTTGTGGGGTGACGAGTCGTTCAACATCGGTGCCGGGATGGCGCGTACCTACACCGCTGCGGCGTTCGTCAAACGCAACATGCCGATCGGGTTCCATGAACAGTTCCCGCTGGGGCAGGGGGGCTTGTCGGATCAGGAGGCGGTGGACGTGGCGGCGTATTTCTCGCACCAGCCACGGCCGGACTTCCCGGACAAGGTCAAGGATTGGCCGAATGGCGGTAAACCGGTGGATGCGCGGTACTGAGATCAACAGCCCCTCCCCCCAACCCACACCCTGCGCGAGAGGGTTGGGGGGAGGGTGGCGGTCTTCATTCACACATGCGCATTGCCATGCTTGAGCTGCGGGCTGGCGTATTGCGGTTTCAGAGCGCCCTGATTGTCGAGCAACCAGGCATCCATCACTTTGCGCACCACCGGTCCTGCCACACGCCCACCGGCTTCACCGTTTTCAATCATCACCGAGATCACGATCTGCGGGTCTTCAGCCGGTGCAAAGCCGACAAACAGCGCGTTGTCGCGATTACGCTCGGCCGTCTTCAACCGGTTGTAACGCTCGCCCTGTTTGATCGCCACCACTTGCGCCGTACCACTCTTGCCCGCAATGCGGTATTGCGCGCCGGTGGCTGACGCCCGTGCAATGCCTCGCGCATCGTGCATCACCAATTGCATGGCATGGTTGACCTGCTCCCACTCCTTGGGATCGTGCAGCACGATATTGGCCATCGGGTGTTCGTCCACCGGCGGCGCGCCATCGATGGTGCGCGCCAGGTGCGGGCGGTTCCACACGCCTTTGTTGGCAATCAGCGCCGTGGCCTGCGCCAACTGCAATGGCGTGACCTGCATGTAACCCTGGCCAATGCCCAAAATCACCGTTTCGCCAGGGAACCAGGCTTGGCGTCGTGTGCTGCGCTTCCATTCACGCGAGGGCATCAACCCCGAAGATTCCTCGAACATGTCCAGCGAGACTTTTTGCCCCACGCCAAACATCGACAGGTAATCGTGCATGCGATCAATCCCCAGCTTGGAGGCAAGGTCGTAGAAGTAGGTGTCGTTTGAACGCATGATCGCCGCATTCAAATCGACCCAGCCATCCCCGCTGTGGTTCCAGTTACGGTATTTGTGCTCCACGTTCGGCAACTGGAAGTAACCGGGGTCGAACACCCGGGTCGAGGCTGAAATCACGCCGCTGTCGAGTCCGGCAATCGCCACTTCGGGCTTGATTGTCGAGCCGGGCGCATACAGGCCACGCAACGCGCGGTTGAACAGCGGTTTGTCGATGGAGTCGCGCAGCCCCGAGTAATCCTTGGAGCTGATGCCGGTCACGAACAGGTTGGGGTCGAAGCTGGGTTTGCTGACCATAGCCAGCACTTCGCCGGTTTTCGGGTCCAGGGCGATGATCGAGCCGCGCCGGTCGCCCAACGCGTCTTCGGCCGCTTCCTGCAATTTGATGTCGAGGCTGAGCACGATGTTTTTGCCCGGCACCGCATCGGTGTGGCGCAGCACCCGCATGACGCGGCCCTGGGCGTTGGTTTCAACTTCTTCAAAGCCGACAGTGCCGTGCAACGCGTGCTCGTAAAAACGCTCGATCCCGGTTTTACCTATCGATTGCGTGCCCCGGTACTCGGTGGGGTTCAGCTGTTTGGCTTCTTTCTCGTTGATGCGGCCCACATAACCGACCGAATGCGCGAAGTGATCACCCTGGGGGTAGTGGCGAACGAACTGCGCCTCAACCTCAATGCCCGGCAGGCGGTACTGATTGACGGCCAACAGCGCGATCTGTTCCTCCGTCAGTTCGTAGAGCAGGGTCGAGGGGTCGAACGGGTGGCGGGCCTGTTTCATCGCCTTGGTAAACACGGCGCGGTCTTCTTCGGGCAAATGCAGGATGCTGATGACCGAATCCAGCACTTTGGCGCTGTCGCCCGCGCGTTCGCGGGTCAGGGTCATGTT
Source organism: Pseudomonas sp. TWR3-1-1 (assembly GCF_049896545.1). Classification (NCBI taxonomy): domain Bacteria; kingdom Pseudomonadati; phylum Pseudomonadota; class Gammaproteobacteria; order Pseudomonadales; family Pseudomonadaceae; genus Pseudomonas; species Pseudomonas sp. TWR3-1-1. The sequence goes on along the minus strand of NZ_JAFCUO010000004.1, from coordinate 113,603 downwards.
GAAGCTGGGCTGGTTATCGGCCAGCAGCACGCCATTGCGGTCATAGATAAAACCGCGTTCGGGCGGGATCGGCAACACGTGCACGCGGTTGTTTTCGGACACGGTGGAGTTGTAGTCAAATTCGGTGACTTGCAAGAAGTACATCCTGGCCACCAGCGCGCAACTGATCGCCAGCACCAGCGCCGCGCAGGCGATCAGTCTTTTATTGACCAGCCGTTTCTCGGTGTCGTGATCTTTAAGCGGGATCGGCTCGGGCATGGTTCAGGTGTCTCACATCAAAAAACGCAAATACCGCAGCCTGCCGATGAGAGGGTGGGCCACGAAAAGTCGGCGCACACCTTACCAGCACGCTGGAGAATAATCCGCTCATGCAACATGAAACTCGACAGGCTGTGCGCAGCCCCTGCGCTCATGGTTTCTTCAGCAGCACGTAATCGTTTTTGTCAAAACGAGCGCTTAATACCGGCGCGGTATTACCCAAAACGGTTCCTTGCAGGCGCTGGTAATCCTTACGGTCCATGACCACCCACGCGGGTCCGTTGATCGTGCCCAGCTCGGCGGCCGTTTGCGTGAACAGCGCCGACATGTCCCGGTTCACATTGACCATGAACTTGATGGCTTTGGCATCTTTGCCCATGCCATGCAGCACCAGCGGTGCGGGTGTGCGCTCGATCAGGCGCAGCGCCTGATGCGTGAATTCGCGGGTGTCGTACACGCTGCGCTCAAGCGGTTCATACACCATGATGTAAGTCCCCCACACTGCGAAAACGGCACAGCCCGCCAGGCCTGTTGCGCGCCATTGCGTCCTGAACAGCGCCCCGACGGCCAGCAGTTGCAACCCGCCCAACACAAAGAACACCCCCTCCAGTGAAGGCACTTGCTCGTCGAAACGTTTGCGCGCAATCACCAGACCGACGATCAATAGCCCCGGCAACAGTAAAAAAAGCCCCTGTATCAACCCGCGCAACAGCGCAAACACCCGGCCGTGCATGGCCTGGAAAGGATAGGCCGCAATGATTGCTGCAAAGGGCAACATCGCCAGCACGTAGCGTGCTTTTTTGGCTTGGGGAATCGACAGACCGATCATCACCACCAAACCCGCCGCGACGCAGTATTTGACCAGTTGCAGCGCTGCGCCCGATTGATGGCGGCCAGTCACCAGCAGCGCCGCCAGGACCAAGGCCGCCAGTGGATAGGCCAACGCATAGTTACCCATGGAGCTGGTGAAGTAATACAACACGCTGCTGGCGCCTTCTGTGCCGTCCATACGCCCGGTGACTTGCATGCGGATCACTTCGTGGACGAAGGTTTGCCCGCCGCTGATCCAGGCCAGTGTCAGCAGCAGGCCGATGCACGCCAGCAGCAGCGCCAGAGCCTGCAACCCGAGGCTGAACATCCGGCGCCCTTGGCCGCTGACCAGGTAATAGCTGCAGAGCACGCCCGCAGGGATGACTAAACCGATAGGGCCGCGAATGGCAAAGCCCACTACCAACAAGGCCAGTAACCCGACATGACGCCGTGGGGCCGCCAAATGGTCGTGGGCGTAGGCCAGGTAGAAGGCCCCCAGGCTCACCGCCGCAAGCATTTGGTCCAGCGACACGGCACGCGTTTGGGTGATGAACGTCATGCTCAGCAGGAGCAGGGCAACACTCATGAGCGCCCATTGACGGGAATGGGGCGCCACCAGTCGATAGGTGAGGGTCACGGTGGTTGCGCTGGCAATGGCTGTCGGCAGCCACGCGCTGAGGCTGGTGACTTCGCCAAAAGGTTTGGACAGCAACCAGATGAACAGCGTCGAGGTGGCGCTGTAGTCCGGGTAGGGCTGGCCATAAGTGGTGGGGAAGAAACCGGGGCCGTGACGCAGCATCTCGTTGGCGAATAATACAAAGCGTGAGTCGAAGCCGATCGCCGCCTGGTTGTGCTCACCCAGGATGAACAGCAACAACGCCAGGGCGCCCAGGATCAAGGAGTGACGGTGTTGGACCTGTAAGGCGATGTTGGACGAGTAAGCAGGCATGCACCGTTCCTTGACTCAATAAAAAGCATAAAAAAACGCCGCCCTGGTCATCAGTGGCGGCGCCGTCAGTGTCTTAAGCCTGAGCCGCAGCACGCGGCCATGCTCACCTTGCGCGGTGGGGGGGGCGGCGCGAATTGATGGTCAGTACGCCACCGATCACCAGCGCCACGCCCAGGGTTTTGGACAACGTGAAGCTTTCATGGAATACCGGCAAGCTGGCTGCCAACAGGTACACCAATGCATAACTGACACTGAGCAACGAATAGGCGCGGCCCAAGGGCAAATCCCTCAGGGCCAGCAACCAGCAAAGCATCGACAGGGCGTAGGCCATGATCGCGCCCGTCACCACGGCCAGTGCGCTGAACGAAACATCACCCTGTTTGATTGCGCTCAGCCATTGGGCAGGTTCGGGCAAGCGCGTCATGCTCCAGCGCATACCCAGTTGCGCCCCGCTCACCAGCAATACGCTGGCACTCGCAAAGGTCAAGCCACGGCGCAGGCTCATGCGTGTTGCCCCAGCAAAACCACGCCGGCAATTACCAGCCCCACGCCACACCAGTGCCGCAGGTCGATGGTTTCTTTAAACAGGTAACGGGCGACCAGTGTGATCAGCACAAAATTGAGGCTGAGCATCGGGTAGGCAATGCCGACTTCCAGCCGCTGCAACACCAGCAACCACACCAGCAGCCCCAACCCCAGGCACAGCAAGGCCAGCCACAACCAGGGGGAGCGCAGCTTGTGCGCCACCCCAAGGTCAACGTCGCGCCAGCTTTCGACCGCGTACTTTTGCGCGACTTGCCCCGCACACGTCAGCACACACGCCATGAGCAAGAGCGCCAAAGTCATGGAGTGCTCTGCGGGAAAATCAGAATCACCATGTTGCCTTCGTCATACCGCTGCGCATCCTTGGGCAACATGTCCATTTCATGGCTCTCGTCGCTGTTTTTGACCCGCATCACGACGCCCACCGGACCTTTTTGACGTGCGGCACTCAGCCAGGGGCCGACTTCGGCCAAACCGATGCTTTTACCTTTGGCGTCGTCGTAAGTCAGGCCGTATTTCACTTCACCCTGGGTGTTGTACAACGTCACATCCGGGCGACGCAGGCGCCAGGCCAACGCTGATGCCGCGCCCAAATCATTGCTGAGCAGGGTTTTGGCCTGTGACAGCTCTGCAAGGTGCTCCAGCACGAACTGGTCGGGCATTTTGTTGTGCACCACGCTGCTGGGCATGCTGGCCGGCAGCAACAGCACCAGTACACCCATGCTCAGGGCCGGGGCGGCCCATAGCTTAAGCGGTCGCCACAGTTGCAAGGCCCCTGCACCGATCCAGGTCAGTAACACAATGACCAGCAACGCCACATGCTGCGGTTCGTTGTCGTAAAACGGTTTTTTGATCTGGAAGTAGATCAGGGCCAGCAAGGCGACACTGGCCAGCAACAGGTTGACCAGCGCATTGAACCGCAGCGCACCGGTTTTGGCCTGCTCAACACGCTGGATCAATGCATGGCCCAGCAACAGGGCCAGCGGCAGCAGGCACGGCATGATGTAGGTCGGCAGCTTGCCTTTGCTCAGGCTGAACAAGGCCAGCGGCAACAGCATCCACAGCAGTACAAACACCACCTTGGCCTGATGCTTGTTGCGCCAGGCATCTTTGAACGTGACGGGCAGCAACGCAGCCCACGGAAGGCTGGCAACCACCATCAACGGCAGGTAAAACCACCACGGGCGCCCATGCTGAGCGTCTTCACCGGCGAAGCGGCGAATGTGTTCATGCCAGAAGAAGAAGCGCCAGTAATCGGGTTCCTGCGCATGCACCGCCAACACCCAGGGCAGCGACACCAATGCAGCGACCAACATTGCGAGCAGGCCGTATTTGACCATTTCTACAAAGCGTTTCTGCCAGATCATGTAGGGCAGGGCGATCAACACCGGTAACAGAAAAGCCAGAAAGCCTTTGGTCATAAAGCCCATGCCGCAGGCAAACCCCAGCACCGCCCAACTGATCGCCCGCTCACGCCGGGTGCTGCTGTCAATGGCAAACCACAAGGCTGCCAGGCTCAGGTTGACCCACCAGGTGAACTGCGGATCGAGGTTGGAGTAGCCGGCTTGCCCGGCAATCAAACCAAAGGTCATGTACACCAACGCGCAGGCGAAGCTCTTGCGCGGGTCGTTCCACAAGCGGCGCGCCACGGCGTACGCCAGCCACACACTCAGGCCGGTGGCGACGGCAGACGCAATGCGCACACCAAACAGGTTTTCGCCAAAAATCGCCTGGCCAATGGCGATCATCCAGTAACCGGCAATCGGCTTCTCGAAGTAGCGCAAATCCATGAAATGCGGCGTGACCCAATTACCATCGACCAGTATTTGCTGGCCGATTTGGGCGTAACGCGATTCATCTGGAATCCATAATCCGTGCGTGCCGAGCGGCACCAGGTAAAACAGCACGAAACCCAGAATTAGCAGGGGTATTGCCCAACGATTGAGGGTCATGGCTGCTGCACTCCCAACCAACCTTCACGGCCTTGCAGTACGCCACGGCTCAATTGCCCGGCGGGCACGCTATCGAGATCAGCAGGCAGCAAGTTGCGCAGCGGCTGAAACTGGATATCGCGGGCGCGGGCTTGCACCAGCAGTTGCCGGAAGTCGTTTGCCATAAGAATCCCTTCTACTTCTGCATGGATGGTGTACGCGTTCAGCCGTTGCGGGCTGAAGCGATCAAGAATGTATGAATTGAAGTCGGCGGCGCTCACGTGCGGCCCGACCACTTCATCGAATGTGGGTAAATCGACAGGGATTTGCGGCGCGCCCAGGCTGCCATCGGCCAACCTTGGCCGAAACAGACTGTGCCCGCGGCAATCACTGTTGTAACGAAAACCAAACCGTTGCTTGGCCTCAACCACACGTTCATCGGCACGCCACCCGGCGGCAGCCGAGCACTCGACAGCCTGCCCGGTGATGTCGCTCAACGTGTCGACACCCAGGCGGATGTGCTCGATCAACTGTGCCTCGCTCCAGCGCCCGGTGTTGGCTTGCCAGCCGTGGTGATCCCACGCGTGCAAGCCCACCTCATGGCCTGCGGCCAGAGTCTGGCGCATCAAGTGCCCCAGATCCTTGCCGATCGGTTTGCCGGGCCAGGCGGTGCCGGCCAGCAAAATATCCCAGCCATACAAACTGGCGGCCTTGGAACGCATCATTTTCCAGAAGAACCGAGGCTTGATCAGCCGCCATAAATGGCGGCCCATGTTGTCCGGCCCCACGCTGAAAAAAAACGTGGCTTTGATCTGTGCTTCATCCAGCAGTTCGAGCAGTTGCGGAACCCCCTCACGGGTTCCGCGATACGTGTCGACGTCGATGCGTAGGCCTGCCTGCATTAGCGTTTTTCCGCGATTTCTACCATGGCCTCACGCAAGAAGAAGTCCAGCGTTTTACCAATGGTTTCGCTCAGTTCGATGGTGGGCGTCCAGTCAATCAAGCGACGGGCGTTTTCAATACTCGGCTTGCGATGGCTGACGTCTTGGTAACCGGTGCCGTAAAACGACTGGCTTTCCACGTCACGGAAACCGGCAAAGGGCGGGAAGTTATCACGCAACGGGTGCGCTTCAAACTGACGCAGCAACTCTTCACCCAATTGACGAATGCTGGCTTCGTTTTCCGGGTTGCCGATGTTGATGATCTGACCGTCACACTTGCCATCACGGTTTTCGATGATGCGCGCCAGCGCCTCGATGCCATCGGCCACGTCAGTGAAGCAGCGTTTTTGCTCACCGCCATCCACCAGACGAATCGGCGTGCCCTCCACCAGGTGCAAGATCAATTGGGTAATGGCGCGCGAGCTGCCCACCCGTGCCGAGTCCAGACGGTCAAGGCGCGGGCCCATCCAGTTGAACGGGCGGAACAGCGTGAACTTGAAGCCTTTTTGGCCATAGGCCCAGATCACGCGGTCGAGCAATTGCTTGGACACCGAATAGATCCAGCGCTGCTTGTTGATCGGGCCGACCACCAGATTGGAGGTGTCTTCGTCGAAATTCTTGTCCTGGCACATGCCATACACTTCGGACGTGGACGGGAAGATCACGCGCTTGTTGTACTTGACGCAGTAACGCACCAGCTTGAGGTTTTCTTCAAAGTCGAGTTCGAACACCCGCAATGGGTTGCGGGTGTATTCGATCGGGGTGGCGATGGCCACCAGTGGCAGCACCACGTCGCATTTTTTAATGTGGTACTCGATCCACTCGGTGTGGATGCTGATATCGCCTTCCACAAAGTGGAAATTAGGGTGGCTGCGCAGACGCTCGATGGCATCAGAGCCGATGTCCAGGCCATACACTTCGTAGCGGTCGTCTTGCAGCAGACGCTCAGACAAATGGTTACCGATGAACCCGTTCACCCCCAGGATCAGTACGCGGGTACGACGCGCCGGGCGCCCGGACTCGCTGCCTCGCAGTCGCGAGCCATCGACCAGACCCAGTTCACGGGCCAATTGCGGGCCGCTTAAATACAAGCCATCGGCGTTGCGTTGCCCGGCGTTAATGATCAGCGAGTCTTTACCGCAGGCAATGCGCAACGGATCGCAGCTGATCACGTGACCCGGTGCCATGCCGTTGTTGCCCGGCATCACTTCACTTGCCCACACAATCAATTGGTGTTCGCCCACCGCGCAGAAGGCGCCGGGGTACGGTTGGGTGACTGCGCGCACCAGGTTGAACAGTTCTTCAGCCGGGCGCGACCATTGCAGCAGGCCGTCAGCGGCAGTACGGCGACCAAAGTAAGTGGCTTTGGATTCGTCTTGCGGGGTTTCTTTAAGCTTGCCTTCGGGCAGCAATGGCAGTGCTTCGGCCAGCAATTTAGCGGCACAATCACGCAGTTTGGCGTGCAGGCTCAGCGCCGTGTCCGAACGCTCGATGCTTACGCGTTGCTGGGCCAGAATGTCGCCTGCATCGGCGCGTTTGACCATGCGGTGCAAGGTGACGCCGGTTTGCGTTTCGCCATTGACCAGCACCCAGTTGGCCGGTGCGCGGCCCCGGTAGCGCGGCAGCAATGAGCCATGCAGGTTGAAGGCGCCGTGGCTGACACTCGCCAGCAACTCTTCACCCAGCAGATGGCGGTAGTAGAACGAGAAAATGTACTGCGCATTGAGCTTGCGAATGCGCTCGATCCACAGGGGGTGGTTGGCGTCTTCGGGGGCGTGCACCGGGATGCCTTTGCGCGCGCACAGTTGGGCGACCGATGCGTAAAAATTGTTTTCCTTGGGGTCGTCAGCATGGGTAAACACCGCGGCGATGTCATAGCCTGCATTGAGCAAGGCTTCGATGCCTGTGCAACCAATATCGTGATAGGCGAAAACAACAGCTTTCAAACTCATGATGGGACCTGCGTCGAAGAAGAGAGGGAAGTTGGGTTAGTTGAAATTGAAGCGGTGGCGGGTTCGGCGCGTACGATTTTTTCGATAAAGAATCGTGGCCGTGCTCGCACATCGCTGTACATGCGGCCCAGGTATTCCCCCAGAAGCCCCATGCCAATAAATTGGCCACCGGTAAACACAAACAGCACCGCAAACAGCACGAAAGTGCCGTCGCCTGCCCAGGTCGCGCCAAAGATCAAGCGCAGCACGATCAACATGATCGCGAACAGTCCACCCAGCAGCGCCATGCTAAAGCCGATAATGCTCAGCAGACGCAAAGGCGTGGTGGTCATGCAGGTCACCAGATCGAACATCAGGTTGATCAGGCGCATGGGGCTGTATTTAGAGTCGCCATGTTCGCGCTCAGCGTGCTCGACCAGCACCTCGGTGGTGTGGCGGGCAAAGCTGTTGGCCAGAATCGGGATAAACGTACTGCGCTCACGGCAGGCGAGCATGGCGTCGACGATGGTGCGTCGGTAAGCGCGCAGCATGCAGCCGTAGTCGCTCATGGCAACCCCGGTTGAGCGCTGCACCGCAAGGTTGATCAAGCGTGACGGCCAGCGGCGCCAGGCCGAGTCCTGGCGGTTGTTGCGCACCGTGCCAACCACGTCATAGCCCAAGGCAGCCTGAGCCACCAGGCGCGGGATTTCTTCCGGCGGGTTTTGCAAATCGGCGTCCAGCGTGATGACGACATCACCTTTGGAGTGTTCAAAACCGGCCATGATTGCGGCGTGCTGCCCGTAGTTACGGTTCAGAATGACGGCCACCACCGGGCTGCCTTCGCGCTCGGCGGCGTCCTGGAGGATTTGCGCCGACTCATCGCGGCTGCCGTCATCCACCAGAACAATTTCATACGGTTGGGTCAGTTGCGCGCAGGCCGCTTCGGTGCGACGCAACAACTCAGGCAAACTTTGTTCTTCGTTGTAGACCGGAATGACGATCGACACACACTGGATAGGGTAGGGTTTCAAAGTATTCGTTCCAGTCAGTTTCAATGGCACAAGACAACGGGGCTTTACGTGAAACAGTCACAGGACACAGCAGGTTCACGCGCCCAGAGGATTAAAGCTCATTGCGCAAAAAGGTAAAGTCATCGGGCTGCGTTATCTACATGATTTCGTTGCGAACTCTTGACCCTGCTGTGCAAGGACAGTGCATACGTTAAACGCACTTTTGTGAAAAACCTATGAAAGTCAGATCAACACATCGTGTTTCCAGAAACCAGACAGCTGCTATTCAGGAAAGTATTTACGGCGTCAAAACTTAATCCGAATGCCAGGCGTGTTTTTTAACTGACAGTAAATACTGGCGAACACTTAGTTGGTTTAAACCCTGAGCAAGCTTTGCAATTAAACAGTCGGCAGCGTTATTAAACGGGTGGAAAAAACAGCGTCAATCTGCGGGTATGTGACGCAGGTCACATCGATTGACGCTGTGGTTGAGCGTTTAGTTCAAACCCAGCTTGCCGCGCAAGGTAGAAAGGTCTTCGGCCAGGGTATTGACCGGGCCAATCAAGGCTTTGCGGTCGTTTTCCTTGACCTTGTCGTAGGTCTCAAAACCACCGTCTGCGGTTTTGTACTTGGCCAGGATGGTGTTCACCGTGGTGAAGTTTTTATCCACCTTGGCGGCAAAGGCGCTGTCGTTTTGTTCGAGGTAAGGTCGCAACAGATCAACAATCTTCTTCGCGCCATCGACGTTGCCCTGGAAGTCGTACAAGTCGGTGTGGCTGTAACGATCCTCTTCGCCGGTGACTTTGGTCGCTGCCACTTCTTCCATCAGGGCCGCCGCGCCGCCCACCACTTTTTCCGGCGGGAATGTCAGGCCAGCCACGCGGTTTTGCAGGTCTTTGACGTCTTTGTTCAGGCCGTCAGCCAACTGATCGAGGCCCTGGGTGCTGTTTTCGGAAAACAGGCTGTATTCGATGCGGTGAAAACCGGTGAAGTCGGCTGCCTTGACCCCTTGTTCGTGGTCGTCGACCCGTGAATCGATAGACGCATCCAGGTCGCTGAACAGCTCTGCAATCGGCTCAATCGACTCGTAGTACACGCGAGTGGGGGCGTAGAGTTGTTTAGCGGTGGCCAGGTCGCCTTTTTTCACCGCATCGGTGAACTGCTGGGTGTGGGTAGCCAACTCATCCAACTGTTCGGTGACGTAGATCTTGTAGTCGGAAATCGGCGCCACCAAATCCAGGGGCGCCGTTGCCGCGAAAGCCGACAGTGGGGTGTGGAGCAAACCTAAAGCGAGAAACAGGGCAAGCGGCGTCTTCTTCATGGGGCTTTTCCGGGAGGTTGAGGTTAGGCGCGGGGGTGGGGTGATGCGGCATCGAGCAATGAACGCCCAATGAAATCCTGGTCGTCGTGCACACCCGGCAAGGTGAAGAAATAGCCACCGCCTATAGGCTTGAGGTATTCCTCCAGCGGTTCGCCGTTAAGCCGTGTTTGCACTGCGATAAAGCCTTGCTCCAGGTCGCGCTGGTAGCAGATGAACAGCAAGCCCATGTCCAGTTGGCCGTTTTTGTTGACGCCATTGGAGTAGTTGAACGGTCTGCGCAAAATCAGGCTGTTGCGGGTCTGTGGGGTGCGCGGGTTCGCCAGGCGAATGTGGGCGTCGAGCTGGGTGATTTTGCCGTGGGGGTCTTTGCTGTAGTCCGGCACGTCAGTTTCGCGGCTGCCATCCATCGGCGCGCCGCTGGCCTTGCTGCGCCCAAAAATACTTTCCTGCTCTTGCAGGGGGGTGCGATCCCAGCGCTCGACGAAATTGCGGATGATGCGCACCGCTTGATAACTGCCATCGACCGCCCAGCGCGGCTCGTCGCTACCCGGTTGTACCCACACGATCTGATTCATGGCGGTGCGGTCATTGGAGTCGGGGTTGGCCGAACCGTCACGAAAGCCCAAAAAATTACGCGCACTTTGCGCTGGCTCGCCGGGTTTGGCCGGTGCCTGCGGCGGCACGGTGCCTTCTTGTTTCCAGCGCACCAGCAGCAAATCCGGCAGGTTCTTAACAATGTCGCGCAGGGCATGGATGTTGGTGTCGGCGGTGTTGGAGCAGAACTGCACACTCAAGTCGCCATGACACTGTGCGGGGTCGAGGGCATCGTTCGGGAAGCCTTGCATGCGGCTCAGGCGTTTGGGTTTGACGCCGGACAAACCAAAGCGCTCATCGAACAATGACGCGCCCACCGAGACGGTGATGGTCAGGTTGTCGGGGGTGACCACCGGGCCGAGGATGCCTGAATCCGTGGGCGGCAGCTTGGGGTCCACCTGGACGACCGGCCCGCCGGTCATCAGGAAGGCGATGCGCTCATCCAAAGTACGGAACAGGCGTTCGAGGTCTTCGCGGTCGCTGGCCAGCACATCAAATGCCACCAGCATGCCCGCAGCCGGGCGCGGGGTGACGATGCCGCTCTGGTGTTGGCCGTGAATGTCGTGATGGTCACGGGTCTTGTCGCTGCTGGGCGCCTGGGTGACTTGCGCGTTCGCCGGGGCGCTGGCCGCCATGGCTGGGCAGCTCAGGGCGCCGCCCGCCAAAGCAGCACCGGCCACTCCCATGCCCATCAGTAGGCGGCGGCGTTGCAGGTTGAAGTCGTTGGGGCTGTGTGGTGAATCGCTCATGTGCATCTCGTCTGCAATTACAGGCCTTAAAGGCCGAGGGCGGGGTCGATTCCATCGAGTGCGTCGGCCAGAGCCTTGGCCTGGGTGCTGATGTGTTGGCGTTGCGTGCTCGTGACCGTGTCGTACGGGAGGTAGCCGTCGGGTGATTTGAGCGCATTGAATTCGGCCTCCAGCGCTGCGCTGGCGTTATCAATGTTGAGCAGGATGTCGGCGTTGTTCTTGGCCAGTAACGGGCGCAGCAGTTCCACCACTTTGCGTGTGGCTTGGAGGTTGGCGGCGAAGCCATTGATGTCGATATGGCTGTAGCGCTCTTCTTCACCGCTGTTGGCGCGGGTGTCGGCCAGGTTGTGCAGGGTGCGGGCCACAATGTTGACCAATTGCGCAGGGGGCAGTGATTGCGCCAACAGCTGTTGCTTGAGCTGCACCACATTGGCCTGCAATTGTTCGGCAACCGGGGCCAGGCCCTGGGTGCTGTGTTGGTCGAACAGACCGTATTCAAGCCGGTGAAAACCGCTGAAGCCTGGGTCTTGCTCGCGCTGCTCAAAGTAATCGGCACGGGCATTGATTGCGTTGTCCAACTCTGCCAGTCGTTGCGCCGCTGGCGCTAGGCGCTGATACGCCTCGCGAGCGGGCACATACAGGCTTTGCGCGTGCTCAAGCTCGCCCGCTGCAATGGCGTGCGACAACCCGTCAACGGCGTTGATCAACGCATTGCTTTGGCTGCTGAGGTAGACCCGAAATTCGGACAGCGGGCCGATAAAAGCGACCATTGAAGGCGGGGCCTTGGCGCTGGCTTCTGATTCAGCCGTCGGGGTGACGTGCAAGGTGCCACGCGGGTTACTGAGCAAGCCGCAGGTGATGACGTAATCGCCCGGCGCCAAGGTTGCGTTGATCACCTGGCTGAGACCGGGGGCAATGTTTTCGCGCTCTTCGACCACCAGCACGCCGTCGAGAATTTCCCATTCCACGGCGCGTTCAGAGGCATTGACGATGCGAAAGCTATTGAACCCGGCAGGCACGCTCAGTGCGTTTGGCTCGCAACTGTGGGGGTGAATCGTGACGGTGATTTCATTGCTGTGAACCTTGCGTTTGGCCGCAGCCAGTTGCGAGGCGTAATAGAACAGCCCGCCGGCCGCGATCATCACGATCACCGAGCCAGCCACTGCCCAGCGCAGGGCGCGAGGGGGTGTACCGCTTGCAGGGGTAGACATGCAGGACCTTATGGGTTTGTCACGCGAGAAGATTGAGGCGCTTGAGGGGCGCCGGGAGCCTGAAAAAACATCACCAGCGCCACCGCCAGGTACATCACATACGCACCGAGCACGCTCACGGTGGGCGCATCCTGGTACCCGAACATGCCCGCCAGCACTGAGCCTGTTGGCCCGTCCATCGGCAGGGTGGCGCTCAAATCAAAGACCACGCCTTGCAGGTGATTCCACAACCCGGCCTCGTGCAGTGCCTGCACTGAATTGGCCAAAATACCGGCGGCCACTACCAGAATGAACAGGCCGGTCCAACGGAAGAACAGGCCGAGATTGAGGCGCATGCTGCCGCTGTAAATGGCAAAGCCCACGCCAATCGCCAGCATCAGACCCAGCAGTGCGCCCACCGGGGCTGCGGGGCCTTCGCTTTGCTGGAACACGGCAAGGAGGAAAAAGACGGTTTCGAGGCCTTCACGGGCCACGGCAAAAAACACCATCGCAATCAGCGCCGTGACGTGGTGTTTGGAGCCAGCGAGGGCGTGATCCAGCGAGGTGTGCAATGTGTGCTTGATCGAGCGCGCGACCTTACGCATCCAAAACACCATGGAACTGAGAATGCCCACGGCGATCAGGCCGACAATGCCTTCGAACAGTTCCTGTTGTTTTTGCGGGAATTCGGCACTCATCAATTCCAGGCCACCGCCGACCAACAGCGACAAGGCGGCGGCCAGAAACACGCCGATCCACACGGCGGGCATCCACTGCCCGCGTCCGGTTTGCTTGAGGTAACTGGCAATGATGCCGACGATAAGCGCGGCCTCAATCCCTTCGCGCAGCATGATCAGAAATGGAACCAGCATGGGAAGCGCACCGCGTTACGAATTAGATAGGGTGCTAATTTGTAACATAGTGATACGTATTGCTAAACAAGAATTGATTGCATTCGCTGAACGGTGGCTGAACAGATGACGTAAGCCTGCCGTCTTTGCAGCGCTCAGGCTTCCCGTCCAGCCTTATGGCCCGCGCTGATGGCGCCTTCGATGTAACCGATGTGCTGACAATCGCCAATACTGCGCGCCTCAAGCCCGGCACGGGTCAGTTCATCCAGCAGACGGGTATCGGGTTGCGCGCCAATCGCCAGCACCACCGAATCGGCCGCACTGGTGCCGTGTTGGCCGTCTGCCAATTGATAATGCACTGCACGGGCATCAATCAGCGTGACGCTGGCGTGGGTGATGAGCTGGCCACCCAGCGCGCCAATTTCATGCAGCACCCGCCAGCGCCGCACGATGGCCAGCTCGCGCCCCAGATGGCCGGAACTTTCCAGCACGCACACCTCACGCCCGCGTGCGATCAGGAACTCTGCCAGTTCCAGCCCTACCAGTCCGCCGCCGATAATGGTCACGCGTTTGCCCAGCGGCATCCATACCCGTGACAGTTTTTGCAGGGCTTCGCTGCTGTCGGTGATCCCCGCCAGGCTGCCGGCTTTCATCATTGCGCGTTGGGTGAGCGACAATTTACGTTTGGCGATTTCATCGGCCCGGTCGCCGGTCATTAAGCGGCGCAACTCGTCGCCGCTCCAGACGTGATCCAGGTGTGCACCGGGGATGGAGGGGGCGGCGCGCTCGGCGCCCACGGCCACCAGCACCTGATCGGCGCCAAGGTCGCGCAGCAAAGCGGGGTTGGCGAGGGTGTTGAGGCGAATATCAATGCTCGAGTGCTGCACCTGGGCGCGCAGGTTGTCCAGCAGCCGTGCGTTTTCGGCATAGGCCAAACCGGCAAAAAACAGCGTGCCGCCCAAGCGGTCACTGCGCTCGAGCAAGGTCACGCGGTGCCCGCGCAGGCTGGCCACGCGCGCGGCTTCCATGCCCGCCGGGCCAGCGCCCACGACCACTACGTGGCGGGGCGTGAGGGCAGGGCTGATGAGGTATTCGAACTCGTGCCCGGTCATGGGGTTGACCGCACATTTGACCCGCTCGTTGACAAAAATCTGGCTCACGCACACGTAACAGTAAATGCACGGGCGAATGCTGGCGGGTTGTTCATTGAGCAGCTTGTTGGGCAAGTCAGGGTCGGCCAGCAGCTTGCGGCCCATGGCGATGAAGTCGCAGTCGCCACGCTTCAAGGCAGCTTCTGCGACCTCAGGCTCGATGCGTCCGACAGCAATCACTGGCACCTGCACGCTGCGCTTGAGCGCAGCCGTCCATTGCATAAAGCCCGCCGGTTGATGCACCAGCGGCGCCTCGGTAAACACTTCGCCGCTGATGATGCGTGCACTGGCAGACACGCTGATCGCGTCGACGCCTGCGGCTTGAGCCATGCACGCAACGGCCTTGGCGTCTTCCAGCGTGATACCGCCGGGGGTATGCAGCTCTTGGGCATCCAGGCGTAGCCACAGGCCGAATTGGGCACCGACTTTGGCCCGCACTGCGGCGATGATTTGCAGCAGCAAACGCGCGCGGTTTTGCAGTGACCCGCCGTATTGATCCTCGCGCTGGTTGTAATACGCAGAAAGAAAGCCCGCGATGATGTAACCGTGGGCTGCGTGCAGTTCTACGCCATCAAAGCCTGCACGTTGGGCGCGCTCGGCGGCGCTGGCGAACCAGTCGATCATTTGGGCAATGTCGGCGTCGTCCATGACCCGGATTGGAGACCCTTCGGCGCGGCGTTTCATGGAACTGACAAAGTTGGCCAGTTCTTGGGGCGTCAGCGCCGCCATCATGTCGCTTTGCAGCACCGGCGGGACGGAAGGCACCCACAATTGGCGACCTTCAGCCATGTCGCGTACCGAGGTCTTGCCTGCATGTTGCAGTTGCATGGCAATTTTGGCGCCGTGCTGGTGAACCCGGTCCGCGAGGCGGCTGAGGCCGGGGATGAAGTCGTCGCTGGACACTCCCACCTGAAACGGTTCGGCGGTGCCAGCCGGGAAGGCCACCGAACACACACCCATGATCAGCAAGCCCGCGCCGCCACGGGCACGGGCTTCGTAATAGGCTTGAATGCGCTCGCCGCACTGGCCGTCGGCCTCGGCGTAGTTGGACCCCATGGGCGCCATGATGATGCGGTTACGTACTGTGAGTGAGCCGATGCGACCGGGAGCCAGCAACTGAGGGAATGTTGTCATTGTGATGTCAGCCCAAGCAGATGTTTTGAAGGGGGTAGGCGCGGGTGTTTACGCTTTCAAAAATGCCAGGCACGAGGTGTTGAACAGCTCACGGTGTTCAACTTGCACCCAATGACCGCAGCGGTTGAGCAGGATGAAGCGCGCATTCGGTGCGTGTTTGAGCACTTTCAAGGCACCACTGGCCGGGTTGAAATGGTCGTCTGTGCCCCAGAACCCCAAAATCGGCGCTTGCAGCTCCTCAAGGCGTTCGGTCATGTTCGCCACCTTCATCGTCGAGAACAAATGGCGCGGTTGATGCACCGCCACGGCCACGCGCTCGGCCAGCAAGGTGTCGTCCAGCTGCGAGCTGTCGAACAGTTGCAGGCTCATGACCTGGCGCATCTGTTCAATGCCCAGCGGCCCTGCGTTGTACAACTCGACCATGCGCTGGATACCGATCATGTTGAAGTAGGTGTCGCGGTCTTCGACGCCGCCGGGGGCCATCAGGATCAGTTTTTCCACCCGTTGTGGCTCGGCCAGTGCCAGCCCCAGCGCAATGGCACCGCCCAGCGAATTACCAAGCAACGTGGCCCGCCGGACCCCGACCGCCTTGAGAAACCCCGAGAGCGCGTTGACGAAAAAATCCAGGTCGTAGTGCACGTCTTCGGGTTTGTCCGAGCGCCCAAACCCGGGCAAGTCCAGCACCAGGTTACGAAAGCCTGCCGCAGCAAACGCCGGGTAATTGCCTTTGAAGTTACTGAACCCGCTGGCGCCGGGGCCGCTGCCATGCAGCCACACCACCACGGGGCCGCAGCCCTCATCCAGAAAATGCAGGCGCAGGCCGTTATCCAGCGTGACGAAATGCCCGATTGGCAGGGGCAGGTCTTGTTCAGTCATCAGGCTATCTCCAGGCATCAGGCAGTGACCGCTTTGCCCAAGGGCGCGGCGGCAGAGGTGGGGTTGAGCAGGTGGTTGCGATAGCGCGGCAAGGCCAGGGCCAAAAAGATCGACGCCAACACCAGCAGCGACACGCAAGAGGCCAGGGCATAGCGCAGGCCTTCGTGACCCAGCGTGTGGGCGAAACCGTCGCTGAGCATGCCAATCAATAGCGGTCCGACCCCCACGCCGAGCAAGGTCATGGACATCACGAAAATAGCCGTGGCCTGGGCCAGACGCGTGGCCGGGAACAGGTGTGAAATAGCGCCCAGACACGGGGTTGCCCACCATGTGCCGAAGAAGCTGAACACCGAATAAAACAGGAAGGCGGTAGGCACGGGTGTAGTGCCGACATAAAACGCAGTACCGGTTGGCCACAGAAAATACGCCAGCGCGAACGGAATGCTGATCAGTGTGCCCAGCAACGGCACACCGATTTGCCAGCCTTTGTCGCGCCGCGCCAATCGGTCGCACAAAATGCCGCAGGTGAGGGTGCCAAACGTTGCGCCCGCACCGCCTGCCACCCCGGCCAGCAGCCCGGCGTCTTGCAGGCTCAGGCCGTGGGAGCGAATCAAAAAGCTCGGGCTCCAGGTGCCAATGGCATAGCCTGCGATGGCGGCGGAGCCGCCGGTGAGCACAATCCACAAAAATGACGGGGTTTGAAACAGTTGCCGCACCGTCACCGCCCAGTGGTCTTGCAGCACATCTGCCGCTTTGACCAGTTGCGCCGGTTTAGGCGCACGCACCGTGAGCAACAGCAGCAGGCCGAGGAAAATACCCGGTGCCCCGATGATCACAAACGCATGCCGCCAACCGTAGTGTTGAGCGATCCAGCCACCCAGACCCAAGCCAAAGATCGCGCCGAGGCTGGAACCGAGCATCAACACTGACAGGGCCGTTGAGCGGCGATGCGGGGGGTACAAATCGGAGACCATCGCCATCGACGGTGCGGTGCCCCCGGCCTCACCGATGGCCACGCCGATACGCGCCACCACCAGCATGCTGAAACTGGCGGCCAGGCCGCAGAACATGGTCATCACGCTCCAGGCGATACAACTGAACGCGATCACGGATTTACGGCCGATGCGATCGGACAAGCGCCCGAGTGGAAAGCCGAACACGGTGTAAAACACGGCAAAGGTCACGCCCGATAGCAAACCGATGCCCGTATCGGAAATACCGAATTCGGCTTTAACGGGTTCAATCAAAATCGCCATCAACAGGCGGTCGATGTAATTGAACACGTAGATGGCGGCGAGCACGCCTAACGCATAGTGAGTTCGCCAAGTGGGACGCAAAGGTGTGGTCACGACGGGTTCTCCCGGTTTTTTGTTCTAGTGGGGGTGTTATTTCACAAGGGCTGCGCGGGGGGCATCGTCCATTCAGACCAAATGACTCGCTCGCAGCGTGCGGCAACGATTTCACGCGATAAATCATCGCTTCGCGGTTTAGTCCCATCGGACGATGTTACGCGTGGGTGCTCAGTCAATCATTGCTCCCGTATCCCGCCATCAGCCTTAACACGCTGTAGTCGGGCAGCTGTTTGGCAAGCGGGAGGGTTGCATGAAATTACTCAATAAAGTGGCTTTTATAACGGGCGCAGGCCAAGGCATGGGCCGAGCCATTGTTCGCTATTTTGCCGGGCAGGGCGCCATCGTGGTCGCTGCCGACATCAATCTGGAGGCCGCACGCCAAACCATCGAAGGGTTGGGCGATAAAGCCTTGGCAGTCAGTTGCAACGTGGCGGACAGCGATAGCGTCGCCAGCGCGATGGCGGCCGTGTACGCACAGTTTGCCCGCTTCGACATTCTGGTGAACAACGCCGGTATCGGCTCCATAGATGCTTTCGCAGACACGCCGGATGAACACTGGCAGCGTGTGATCGGGGTCAACCTCACCGGGCCGTTTTTCTGTAGCCGCGAAGCCGTGAAGCTGATGCTCAAGGACGGCACGCGCGGTGTGGTGATCAACATCTCCAGCACTGCCGCGCTGACGGGCGAAGGCCCTGGCCATTACTGCGCAGCCAAGGCCGGGGTGATGGGGCTGACACGCAGCATGGCCCGCGAATTGGCCGGACACGGCATTCGGGTGAACACCCTGGTTCCCGGCCCGACCAACACCCCGATGATGGCCGACATTCCCGAAGACTGGATGCACAGCATGCTCAAGGCCATCCCGCTGGGCCGAATGGGCGAAACCGATGAAATCGCGCGCGCGGCGGCATTTTTGGCCAGCGATGACGCGAGTTTCATCACCGGGCAAAACCTCGCCGTGAACGGCGGTATGGCCTTTATCTAATCGGGTGACGGGAGTGTCAGGCATGGGTAATTGTTTGCAAGACAAAGTGGCCTTTATCACCGGCGCCGGTTCCGGCATCGGCGCGGCAACCGCGTTGCGGTTTGCACAAGAAGGCGCCCTGGTGGTGCTGTGTGGCCGGCGTATCGAGCCGCTTGAAGCAGTGGCGGCGCAGATCCGCGACGGCGGTGGGCGTGCCGAATGCGCGGTGGCCGATGTCAGCGATGAAGCCGCGTACGTCGCCGCCATCGGCGCGGCCGCCGAGCGTAACGGGCGGCTGGATATTTTGGTCAATAACGCGATGGCTTATAGCTGGGGGGCGATTGACAGCACCTCAACGGCTGACTGGCATTCCAACTTCGCCACCACGGTGGACGGCACGTTCTGGGGCACGCGCACCGCCCTGAGTGTGATGCGCGCCCAGGGCAGCGGCTCGATCATCAATATCGCGTCTATCTGCGGGCTGTTCGGCACACCGTGGATGGCCGGGTATTCGGCGGCAAAAGCTGCGGTGATCAACTTCAGCCGCGCGGCGGCCAGTGAAGGTGCCAGCCACAACATTCGCTGCAACGTGGTGATTCCGGGGGTCATCGAAACCCCGGCCACCGGCGGCATGCTGGCTGACAACACGACGCGCGCCAATACCGAAAAACTGATCCCGCTCAAGCGTGTGGGGCAACCCCGTGAAGTGGCCAACGCCATTTTGTTTTTAGCCAGCGACGAAGCCTCGTACATCACCGGCGCCAGTGTGCCGGTCGATGGCGGGCGCAGCAGCGAGCTGTACACGGTATTGGAATAGCCCTCAGGGGCACGGCTTTTAAAGATCGCTTTAAGGACACCGTTTATGGAACAGAACGCCTTGCTCGTTCGTATCGACCGGTTGGAGTCGATTGAAGAAATTCGTCAGTTGGCCGGTAAATACGCATTGTCGCTGGACATGCGTGACCTCGACGCACACGTCAACCTGTTCGCCGAAGACATCCGGGTCGGTCGTGAAAAAACCGGGCGCGCGCACCTCAAGGCTTGGGTCGATGACACGCTGCGCGAGCAGTTTCATGGCACCTCCCATCACCTGGGTCAGCACGTGATCGAGTTCACCGACGCCGATCATGCCGTGGGCGTGGTGTATTCCAAGAACGAGCACGAGACCGGCCCCGAGTGGGTGACCATGCAGATGCTGTATTGGGATGACTACGAGCGCAGGCAGGGCCGTTGGTATTTTCGTCGCCGCTTGCCCTGCTACTGGTACGCCAGTGACTTGAACAAACCGCCGATAGGCACGCAAAAAATGCGCTGGCCGGGGCGGGAACCCTATGCCGGCACGTTTCACGATTTGTTCCCGTCATGGAGCGAGTTTTGGGCCACCCGCCCGGACAAGGCGCAACTGCCTGAAGTGGCCACACCTGCGCCCCTGGAACACTTTCTTGCCACCCTGCGCCGTGGGGCTGGCGCACCGAAAATCCGCGTGCGCTGAGGAGCTGCCATGAGCATTTTGTTTGAACCTGTGCGTCTGGGTGATCTGCATTTGGCCAATCGCATCGTCATGGCGCCCATGACCCGCAGCCGCGCCGATCAACACGGCGTGCCAACGGCCGAGATGGTTGAGTATTACCGCCAGCGGGCGTGCGCCGGACTGATTGTGGCCGAAGGCACTGCGCCTTCGGCCAGCGGACTGGGCTATTGCCGCACACCGGCGATTTATAACGCAGCGCACATCGCCGCCTGGAAAGCGGTGACCGATGCGGTGCATGCCGAAGGCGGCTTGATCGTGTTGCAACTGATGCATGTCGGGCGAGCCGCGAGTGCGCACAACAAACCCGCAGGGGCGGCGACTGTTGCGCCATCGGCCTTGCGCGCGCGCACCCAGTTGTTCACCGATGCACATGGGCTGATGGATGCCGACGAACCTCAGGCGCTGTCCGTATCAGGCATCGCGCAGGTGGTGGAGCAATACCGCCAGGCAGCGTTGAACGCCCGCGAAGCCGGGTTTGATGGGGTTGAATTGCACGCCACCAGCGGCTACTTGCCGATGCAGTTCATGGCCTCGGGCAGCAACCGGCGTGACGATGCTTACGGTGGCAGCGTGGCAAACCGCATGCGTTTCCCCACGCAAGTGCTGACCGCGATGGCTTCGGCCATTGGCGCAGGGCGGGTCGGGCTGCGGCTGTGCCCCGGTAATCCGTTCAACGACATCAGCGATGACGACCCGCAGGCCACGGCCGAAGCGTTGTGCAAAGCCGCTGAACCGCTGGATTTGGCCTATGTGCACATCATGCGTTCGCCATTGGCTGAACTGGACGCCTTCGCCCTGGCGCAACGGCATTGCAGCAGCGGGTTGATTTTGAATGACGGTTTTGACGGCGCCAGTGCTGAGGCGGCGTTGCAAGCAGGCCAGGGCGAGGCGGTGTCGTTTGCCCGCCACTTTATCGCCAACCCGGACCTTGTCGAGCGCCTGCGCCACGGCCTGCCACTGGCACGTTTGGAGCGCAAAACCCTGTATTCCCCAGGCCCTGAGGGTTACAGCGATTACCCACGGGCCGGAGCGCTGGCGCCATGAATGACATGACCCCTATCAGCGCCAGCCGGGTAACACGCCAACAGCCCGTACCGCGCGAGCACACCCAGGCGCTGCTTGACGTGCGTGCAGCCGCCAGCGCACGGATCAAACCCGCCGACCTGTACACCTTGGCTGACCGCCTTGAAGCGCAAGCGCTGCACTGTGCTGACCGGCCCTTTTTGATCGATGGCCCCGAGACGTTCAGTTACGCTCAGGTCGATGCCCATGCCCACCGCATGGCCCATGTGTTTTACGACAACGGGCTGCGCCCCGGCGATGTGTGTGCGCTGGCGATGGAAAATCGCCCGGCGTTTTTTTTCAGTTGGTTCGCGCTGGTCAAACTCGGCGCCGTGGTGGCCTTTATCAACACCCAAGTCAGCGGCAAGCCGCTGGTGCATGCGCTGGCGTCCACGGGTGCCAAGGCGGTGGTGCTGGGTGAAGAATGCCTGAGCAATATGTTGTGCACTGAGGGTTTACCGGATGTGCCGTGGTGGTTGATTGCCGATGCGCAAAACCCGTGTGAGGTGGCGCTGCCTGCCAGGGTGGACACAAGCATTGAGCAGCAAATAGAGCGTGCGCCGCGCACCCCGTTCCCCCGTGAATACCGGGCCAATATCCCTGCCCAGAGCACCACGCTGCTGATTTTTACCTCGGGCACCACCGGTCTGCCCAAGGCGGCGTGTTACAGCCATATGCGCTGGATGGCGTCCGGTGATGTGATGCACGTCACCCTAGGCGCTACCTGCGAGGATGTGTTTTATTGCTGCCTGCCGCTGTACCACGGGGCAGCGGCCACCTCGGTCACGTCCACGGCCCTGAGCGCAGGGGCGAGCATTGTGGTGCGGCGCAAATTCAGCGTGCGCGAGTTCTGGCCCGATGTGCGCAAGCACCGCATCACGACCTTTCAATACATCGGCGAGATCTGCCGTTACCTGCTCAATCAACCTGGCGTTGCCGGTGAACGTCAGCACAGCTTGCGGTACATGTTGGGTGCCGGGCTGACGGCCGAGGCGTGGCAGCGTTGGCTTGAGCGTTTTGGCCCCATCCAGGTGTTTGAAGGCTGGGGCGCGACAGAAGCCAATGCCAACCTGATCAATGTCGACAACTACGTGGGTTCTTGCGGGCGCGTGCCGGACTGGAGCCGCACCAACTTGCGGCTGGTGCGCTATGACGTCGAAAGCGACAGTCATCCACGCGACGAACAGGGGTTTTATCAGCGTTGCCTGCCTGGCGAAGTGGGGGAAGCGATGGGGTTAATCGTCAACCATCCGCACAGTGGTGGTGGCCGCTTTGAGGGTTACACCAACCCGCACGCCACTGAAAGCAAGATCCGCCGCGACGTGTTTGAGGCAGGCGACGCCTATTGGAGTTCGGGCGATTTACTGCGCTACGACGACGATGGGTATTTCTACTTTGTGGACCGCATAGGCGACACCTTCCGCTGGAAAAGTGAAAACGTGTCGACCCTCGAAGTGGCCGACACGCTGAGTGACTTGCCAGGCCTTGAGCTGATCAACGTGTACGGGGTTCAGGTGCCGCAGCACGAGGGGCGCGCCGGAATGGCTGCGATTCTGATGCAGGCCGGTCAGTGCTTTGACCCGCACACTTTTTATGACCTGACCGAGGCGCGCTTGCCGCGCTATGCCGCGCCACTGTTTGTGCGGGTATCGGCCGCTGCCGACCTGACCAGCACCTTCAAATTGCGCAAAGTCGATTTGCAACGCCAAGGCTATGCGCCCGAACTGTTTGCCGACCCGCTGTTTGTGCGTGACGACAGCGCAGGCACTTATCAGCCGTATTCATTGGACGCTCTGGCGCGTGCCGGTTTGCCGCCATTCGTGGGCAACGGCCATGCGTGAAATCGACGCCCAGGGCCATGAATGGCGTGATGGCCTGCGTTATCCGTGGCCGCACGCCCCGGCCAATGGGCAGGTGCAGGTCGTGGCCGAGGGCGTTGTGTGGTTACGCATGCCGCTGCCCTTTGGTCTGGACCACATCAACCTGTATTTGCTGCGCCACGGCGATGGCTGGGTGGCAGTCGACACCGGCCTCAACACCGCGCAATGCCGCACGGTGTGGGAGCAGGTGTTTGTCGAGGTCATGGGCGGCCTGCCGCTCAAAGCGGTGATCTGCACCCACTTTCACAGCGATCACACCGGCGTGGTGGGATGGCTGGCAGAGCGCTTTCGTTGCCCGGTGTTGATGACCTTGGGCGAGTTCGACGCACTGCATCACGGGCCACCGCAAAGTGCGACGCCGGACTGGGCGTTTCTGGACTTCTATCAACAAGCCGGTTTCAGCGAGACAGACGCCGCCGCGCTGCTGCCCTTGATTCAGGTCGAGCATTTTCGTCCCCAGACGGTGGCCGGTTTTATCCGCCTGAATCAGGGCAGTGAGTTGATCATCGGCCACCGCCGCTGGCAGGTGGTGGTGGGCAGCGGCCATTCACCCGAGCACGCGTGCCTGTATGCCGCGCACGATCGGCTGCTGATTTCAGGCGATCAAGTATTGCCGCGTATTACCTCAACGGTCGCGGTGCATGTCACTGAACCCCAAGCCAACCCATTGCGCGACTGGCTCGACTCCATCGAGCGCTTGCGGGTGATCCCGGACAGCGTGCTGGTCCTGCCTGCGCATGAGCGACCGTTTTTTAATCTGCATGCGCGCCTTGATCAATTGCGTGATCACCACGCGGGCCATTTGCAGCAGTTGCTCGACGCCTGTGCAACGCCGCGCACGGCGCTGGAGATGATGGCGGTGCTGTTTAAAAAACGCACGGGGCGTTTTGACGACTTGATGGCCGTGGGCGAGACGCTGGCGCACGCCAACTACCTCATGGCCCGGGGAACCCTGGTGCGTGAGGCGCAAGGCGGGCTGCTGCGTTATCAGCGCACCCGCACCGGCCTCACCCCGTTCAACCCGCTCGAGCTGTGTTGAGTGGGCGTGTGCAATGACGCTTGAACCCATCGATGCGGCCTGCGTGTCGCGAATCAGGAGAGTCAGTGTGATCAATAAAAACAACAATAAATGGCCGGAGCTTCGCCCGCACAAGGTCCAGGTCACCGGTTTGGCCGCCGCCGTTGCGTTGGTGTCCGGCCCGCTGTGGGCCGGTGAAACCCTTGAGTTCGATAACGGCGCGACCCTGGATTGGTCGGTGACCACCAGTTATGGCATCGGTATGCGGCTGGGTGATCCGAGCAACCGGCTAATGGGCATCAATGCCGACGACCCCAACCGCAACTTTGACCAGCACAGCCTCACCACCAACCGCGTGGGTGCACTGGGCGAGATGATCTTGCGCAAGGACAACTACGGCGCCGTGGTGCGCGCCAGTACCTTTTATGACGATGTGTATCATCGCGGCAACGACAACGATTCCCCCGCCACGGTCAACAAATACGGGAGCAATGACACCTTCACCCGCGACACGCGCACGTTCAGTGGCGGGCGCACGCGCTTGCTCGATGCATATGTCTTCGGCGGCTGGCGCTTTGCGAACGACACCATGCTCGACGTCAAGGCTGGCCGGCATATCGAGTCGTGGGGTGAAAGCCTGTACTACCCCGGCGTTAACGGTGTGCAGAACCCGTCCGATGCGGTCAAGGCCGCGCAACCGGGGGTCGAGGTCAAGGAAGTGCTGCTGCCGGTCGGGCAGGTCTCGGCGTCGTACCGCATCAACCCGCAAATCACCTTGGGCGGCTACGTGCAATACGAATGGAAGGGCACCGAACTGCCCCCCGTGGGCAGCTACTTATCGACCTCGGACGTGATCGGCCCGGGCCGTGAATTTTTGTACGGTGCCGGGGGCGCCAAGGTGCCTTACAACGGCACGGATGAGCCAAGGGACAGCGGGCAGTGGGGCGCACAGATCCGCTTTCGCCCGTTGCCTGAACTGGAAATGTCGCTGTTCCATGTGGTGTACCACGACAAAAACCCGGCCACCGCCTTGATGGGCTATGACCCGCTGCCAATCAACAATGGCCAGTACGCGTACACCAGTAACGGTTATCGCATCAAATACTTCGAAGACATCAAACTCACAGGGATCAGTGCCACCACCAAGGTCGGTGACACCCAGATCGGCGCCGAGTGGTCGTACCGCGACGGTGCGCCGGTGATGGTCAATACCGGGCTTGGGCCAGTGCCGACCCGGGGCAAAGGTCAGCAATTGCAAGTTTCGGCAATGCGCATTCTGGGGGACCGGCCGTGGGCCAGTCAGACCACCTTGACCGGTGAAATCGTCACCGTGCGCGTGGACGACGTGGAAGATGCCTCGGGCGCGCCGAACTTGCAGGGCCTGCCCCTGGACCCGCGCTATGCAGGCGCCGTGCAGTCGTCCAACGATTACACCTATAAAACCGGCTCAGCCTGGCGCACGCGCTCCTCCAGTGCCTATACCGTGGGTGCGTCCTTCAGCTATCCGGGGGTTTTCACGGGGTGGGACCTGGAAGTACCGCTGACCTATTCCGATGTCTTCAGCGGAGCGGCACCGATGTCCGGCACCATCGCCGGGGTGGCGGGGGACCGGCGTCTGAGCGCAGGCACCACCTTCAAATACCTGAGCAACCTGGAAGTGTCGCTCAAGTACATCGCGTACCTGGGCGAACCGGACCCGGTCAAGCGTCCATTGGCTGACCGTGATTACGCCACGTTTTCGATGAAATACACGTTCTGAACCCCGGCTGCCTGTCGGGGCGAGCAAGCTTGGGCCGACAGGCGTGTGTTGAATTGACGAAAGAGAGAAACCCATGGGGCTTAAAGGTCATGCGGCCATTGTTGGCAGCGCGCAGTACACACCCGAAAAATACGCCACGGCGCCGCGTATGTTTCATCTGGAGCAAGTGGCGGATCTGGCCGCGCAGGCGCTGCGTGATGCCGGGTTACAGGCATCCGACCTCGACGGTCTGGTGATTAACGGCCCGCAATTTCACGAAGCCTCGGTGTTCGTCCCCGCGATGGCGGCCGAGTACCTTGGGTTGCAGCTTAACTTTGCCGAGGTGGTGGACCTGGGCGGCTGCACTTCGGTGGGGATGGTGTGGCGGGCAGCCGCCGCCATTGAGCTGGGGTTGTGTCAGGCAGTGCTCTGCGTGCTGCCTGCGCGCATGGCGCCGATGGGCCCCGATGAAGACCCGAGCTGGATGGCGCGGGCCATGCGTTTTGGCGGCCACAGCACCGCCTTCGGGGCGCCGGAAGCCGAATTTGATTTGCCGTACGGGCACATGGGGCAAAACACCGGCTACGCCATGATTGCCCAACGATATGGCGCGCAATACGGCTATGACCCCCGGGCGCTGGCCAAAATAGCCGTCGATCAGCGCACCAACGCGCAGTACAACCCGCAGGCGATGTTCTATGGCCAGCCGCTGACCATCGAGCAGGTGTTGGCGAGCAAAAAAGTCGCTGATCCGCTGCATGTGCTGGAGATCGTCATGCCCGTGGCCGGAGGCGCCGCATTGATCATTGCGTCCAAAGAGGTGGCCGCACGCGCGCGCAAACGTCCGTCTTACATCACAGGGTTTGGCGAACACCTGGCGTACAAATCGCCCTCTTATGCCCGCGACATGCTGCACACCCCCATCGGCCCTGCTTCGCGCCGCGCCTTTGACATGGCGGGGCTTAAGCCCAAGGACGTGGACGCCGCCCAAATCTACGATTGCTACACCATCACGGCACTACTGACCCTTGAGGATGCGGGCTTTTGCGCCAAGGGCGAGGGCATGAGTTTTGTGCGCGAACACGACTTGACCTGGCGCGGGGATTTCCCGATGAACACCCATGGCGGGCAACTCAGTTTTGGCCAGGCCGGGTCGGCGGGCGGGATGAGCCAAGTGATAGAAGCCGTGACGCAAATTGCCGGAGGGGCGGGCGCGCGCCAACTCAAACGGTGCGACAGCGTGTACGTCTCAGGCACCGGTGGGGTGATGAGTGAGCAGGGCGCGCTGATACTTCAGGGAGCATGAATCCAATGTCCAATAACAAACCAATGCCTGTTGCGACCGAGATTTCCGCACCGTTCTGGGAAGGCTTAAAGGCCGAACGCGTGCTGATTCAGCAGTGCAACGCGTGCAGCCACTGGGTGTTTTACCCACGGCGGCATTGTCCGGCCTGCTTGGCCCACGACCTGAGCTGGCGTGAAGTCAGCGGCGGCGCAACGCTCTACAGTTTTACCGTGACGCGCATCCCGACCTTGCCTGATTTTGCCGACGAAATGCCGCAGATACTGGCGGTGATCGAGTTGGACCAAGGGGTGCGTATCAACAGCAATCTGGTTGGACTGGATGAGTGCGAGGTGAACATTGGCATGCGTCTGCAACCGGTATTTGCCGAGGTGGATGCCAA
Organism: Pseudomonas sp. TWR3-1-1; assembly: GCF_049896545.1. Taxonomy (NCBI): domain Bacteria; kingdom Pseudomonadati; phylum Pseudomonadota; class Gammaproteobacteria; order Pseudomonadales; family Pseudomonadaceae; genus Pseudomonas; species Pseudomonas sp. TWR3-1-1. The sequence continues at coordinate 86,134 of NZ_JAFCUO010000004.1, read as the reverse complement.
AGGCAATCGGTTGTTGCGCTTTACCGGGGTCGACAAAGACGCAGCCGGCCTTAAAACCTGGGGCGCGGCCGAGCAGCCTGTACCTGTGAGTGAACCGGGCGTTGCACGGCGCCAGATAGCGTTGGATGACGTCGACGCGTTGCAGTCACTGATCAGCGAAACGTTCAGCCCGTGGAGCAATCAGGTGGTGGTTGACCAGGCCCTGATCGATGCGTTCGCGCAATTGTCCGGCGATGACTACTGGATTCACACCGACCCCGAGCGGGCGCGCAAACACAGCCCGTTTGGCGGCACCATCGCACACGGAGCGCTGGTGCAGATTTTGCAGTCACGCCTGCAACTGAACCTGGGGTATGAAATCACCGGTTTCAGCAACATGGTCAACTACGGCTCGAATCGCTTGCGCTTCCCGGCACCTGTGCCTGCGGGGTCAACCATTCACGCGCGAGCCAGGGTCAAACAGGTTGAACAAATCAAAAGCGGTACTCAACTGACCCTCGAAATCAACACCCATGTGCTGGGCAACGACCGTCCTTCGGTCATCAATGAACTGGTAATCGTGTATTTGTAGCAGCGATCTGCAAGGCGACGTCCGACTGCGAAGAGCGCGGACTGCCTGAGACACCACGTTGAAAGGTTTCACGGCCGCTTCGCGCCCGGACGCAGCCTCGCATTACTCGTCAGCGACTACACCGAGTTGGGCGTAGCAGTTGCCGCAGGGTACGTCCGATTGTGAAGTGATCGTAAATCCACTGACTGTGACGTTGAATGGTTCTACGGCCGCTTCGCGCCCGGACGCAGCCTCGCATTACTCGTCAGCGACTACACCGAGCTGGCGTAGCAGTTGCCGCAGGCGACGTCCGATTGCGAAGCGGTCGTAAACCCGTTGAGCGCGGTCTGCCTGCGCCATCACGCTGAACGGTTCTAAGGCCGCTTCGCGTTACTCGTCAGCGGCTACAGGGTCAGAGTTTAAGCGGGCTCATCGGCGTTAGTCTCAACGGACGATGATCTGTGACACCTTCCTTCCCATACTGCCCTCAGCCCATACAAACAGGCGTTGAGGAGCAGGCATGATCGACATTCGTGGTTTGAGCTACTTCGTTGCAGAGTCCGCCGACCCGGCCCAGTGGCAGCGTTATGCCCACGATGTGCTGGGGATGATGGTGGCCCCGGCACCCTCGGGCGGGCTGTACGTGAAGATGGACGAGCGCCCGTTTCGCATGTTGATTGTGGCCGGTGGCGAGTCGCGCTATTTAGCTTCGGGGTGGGAGTTGCCCAATGAAGCGGCTTTCAACGACGCCATCGACACGCTGAATCAGGCCGATGTGAGCTGGCGCCCGGGCACCGCCGAGCAATGCGCTCAGCGCGGCGTACAAGCACTGCTGCATGTCACGGACCCTTCGGGTAATCGCCATGAGTTGAGCTGGGGGCATCGTTCCGATTGTCAGCCCTTTGTCTCGCCTCAAGGCGTACCGGGTTTTATTACCGGCGACATGGGGTTGGGGCACACCGTGCTGCCAGCCCCCAATTTTGATGCCACGCTGGCCTTCGCCAAGGATGTGTTGGGGTTTGAGCTGTCGGACATTTTCAACTTCCGGCCCGACCCGTCTGCACCGCCCATTCGCATCCACTTTTTGCATTGCAGGAACAGCCGCCATCACAGTTTGGCGCTGGCTGAATACCCGGTGCCGTCGGGGTGCGTGCATGTGATGGTCGAGGTCGGTTCGATGACGCAAGTTGGCCGCGCTCACGACCGGCGCATTGCGCATGACGTGCCGCTGTCGGCCACGCTGGGCCAACACCTGAATGACCACATGACCTCTTTTTATATGAAAACCCCTTCAGGATTTGATCTGGAGTACGGCTACGGCGGCTTGTTGGTGGATTGGCAAGCCCATAGCGCATTTGAATTCACCCGGGTCAGTCTCTGGGGGCACGACTTTTCGGTCGGCCAGCAGTAAGGAGCAAGCGATGAACAAGCAAATGACAGCGGCTGACGTGGTCGGCCAATTGCGCGACGGCATGACCATCGGCTTCGGTGGTTGGGGCCCTCGGCGCAAGCCCATGGCAATCGTGCGCGAGATCCTGCGTTCGCACGTCAAGGACCTGACCGTGGTGGCCTATGGTGGCCCGGAAGTGGGCATGCTGTGCGCCGCCGGTAAAGTCAAAAAACTCATATTTGGCTTTGTTACCCTCGATGCGATCCCGCTGGAGGCTTACTTTCGCAAGGCCCGCGAGGCCGGTGAACTGGAGCTGATGGAGCTGGACGAAGGCATGTTGCAATGGGGTCTGCGGGCGGCAGGCATGCGCTTGCCGTTTCTGCCCACGCGCTGTGGGCTTGGCACCGACGTCACACGCCTCAATCCGCAGATCAAGCACGTGCAGTCGCCGTATGAGGAGGGCGAGGTGCTGTTGGCCATGCCAGCGTTAAACCTCGATATCGCCTTTTTGCATGTCAATGTCGCGGACCGCCTGGGCAACACGTTGATCACCGGGCCAGACCCGTACTTCGACCACCTGTATGCCAGGGCCGCCCGGCAGTGTTTTGTCTCGTGTGAACGCATTGAGGAGCGCTTGAGCCTGGATGCCCGACAAGCACGCTTTAACACCTTCGAGCGTTATCTGGTCAGTGGCGTGGTGCATGCCCCGTGCGGTGCGCATCCCACCTCTTGCCCGTCGGATTACGGTTGGGACATGGAGCACTTGAAGCGCTACAGCGCCAGTGCCGCCGAAGAAGGTGGCTGGCAGGGCTACATGGCCCAGTTTGTGACCGCGGGTGAAAGTGCGTATCAGGCCAGCAATGGCGGTATTGATCGGTTGCACACACTGCCGCTGCCCGTGTTTTGAGGAGGATGACCATGACTGCGACGTGCGAATTTACCTTGGCCGAGCTGCTGATCGTGGCCGCGAGCGAAGCCTGGCGCGGCAATGGCGAAGTGATCGCTTCGGGCTTGGGTGTGATCCCGCGCCTGGCCGCGAGCGTGGCCAAAATGAGTCACAGCCCGCAATTGCTGATGACCGACAGTGAGGCGTTTTTGGTCGAAGAGCCGGTGCCCTTGGGGCCGCGCGACGATGTTGAGCCGCGTTACTCAGGTTATCTGTCGTTTGAGCGGGTGTTTGAGTGCGTGTGGGGTGGGCGCCGTCACGCGATGATCGGCCCCACCCAGGTCGACCGCTGGGGCCAGACCAACCTGTCGTGCATTGGCGATTACCGCACCCCAAAAGTGGCGATGCTCGGCGTGCGTGGTTTGCCCGGCAACAGCATCAATCATCTCAATTCGTTTTTCATTCCTGCGCACAACACCCGGGCCTTTGTTGCGGGTGAAGTGGACATGGTCTCGGGTGCAGGGTTTAAGGATGAGCGCTGGGAAGAAGGCATGCGGCGCGACCTGATGGACATCGGCCTGATCGTGACCGACCTGTGCGTCATGGACTTCGGTGGGCCGGATCGCGCAGTGCAAGTGCGCTCTGTGCACCCCGGTGTGAGTTTTGAGCGGGTGCAAGAGAACACCGGCTTCCCCTTGCTCAAAGCCTGCGACTTTAAGCAGACCGTGGCCCCGAGCGCAGAACAGTTGGCGTTGATCCGCAGGCTCGACCCGCATGACTACCGCGCCGCCGCGCTCAAGGGCAACCCGCCCGGCATTCGTCAGCCTTGAAGGCAAGGACACTCTATGAGCCGCGACCCTGAATTTGTGCAGCGCGTGGATGGCGCTGTGTATGAAACCGAAGAACCGGTGCTGTATAGCGTCGCCGACGGCATCGCGAGCGTGACGCTGAACCGGCCGACGGTAAACAACGCGCAAAATTCGCAAATGACCTACGCACTGGACGAGGCTTTCAGGCGGGCGGTGAATGACGACGAGGTCAAAGTCATTGTGTTACGCGCCAATGGCAAGCATTTCTCGGCGGGCCATGACATTGGTACACCGGGGCGCGACATCAACAAACCCTTTGAACGTGCGCACTTGTGGTGGGACCACACCAACAAGCCCGGGGGTGAATACCTGTATGCGCGTGAGCAGGAGGTGTACCTGGGCATGTGCCGACGCTGGCGCGAACTGCCCAAACCGACCATCGCGATGGTGCAGGGTGCGTGCATTGCGGGTGGCCTGATGCTGGCCTGGGTCTGCGATTTGATCGTGGCCAGTGACGATGCGTTTTTCCAGGACCCGGTGGTGCGCATGGGGATACCGGGGGTTGAGTACTTTGCGCACCCTTATGAGTTGAATCCGCGCATTGCCAAGGAGTTTCTGTTTACCGGTGATCGCATGGATGCCGGGCGCGCTTACCAAATGGGCATGGTCAATCGCCTGTTCAGCCGCCAAGAGCTGCAAGCCGGGACGTACGCCCTCGCGGCTGCCATCGCCAGGCAACCGCGCATGGGGCTGGCGTTGACCAAGCAGGCGATCAACCACGTTGAAGACTTGCAAGGCAAACGCTCGGCAATGGACGCGGCGTTTGCCTGGCATCACTTTGCCCACAGCCACAATGAATTGCTCTCGGGCGACAAACTCGGCGGTTTTGATGCCAAAGCTATGGCCCAGGCTAACAAGGCAGCGGCGGGGGAACGGGGATGAGTGCGTACTTGAACACGGCGTTGACCGTGGCATTGGGCTGCCGCTATCCCATCGTGCAGACCGCTATGGGGTGGGTCGCCGATGCCAATTTGGTGATTGCCAGCAGCCAGGCGGGCGCCTTCGGATTTTTGGCCGGTGCGACCCTTGCACCCCGGCAACTGGAAGCCGAGATCAAGCGGGTGATTGAAGCCACGGGCGGGAGCAACTTCGGGCTCAATTTTCATATGTTTCAAGAAAACGCCGCGCAGTGTATTGACCTGGCCATTGCTTATCGGCTGCGCGCCGTCAGCTATGGTCGCGGGCCTGATGCCCGAACCATCGAGCGCTTTAAAAAAGCCGGGGTGTTGTGCATTCCCACGGTGGGCGCACTCAAGCATGCAATCAAAGCGGTTGAGCTGGGGGCTGACCTGATCACCGTGCAAGGGGGCGAAGGCGGTGGTCATACCGGCGGCGTGCCAAGTACGATTTTATTGCCTCAAGTGCTGGATGCGGTGCAGGTGCCCGTGATTGCCGCGGGCGGTTATTCCACAGGGCGTGGGCTGGCCGGGGTATTGGCCAGTGGGGCTGCCGGGGTTGCAATGGGCACGCGTTTTTTGATGACCCGCGAATCGCCCACCCCGCTTGCCACGCTGGAGCGCTACGTCAAGGTCACAGACCCGCAGCAGATCCGGGTAACCACCGCGGTGGACGGCATGCGTCACCGCCTGATTGAAAACGCATTCATCAATCGCCTGGAGCGGGCCAGTGCGTTGGGTCGCTTGCGCATTGCCCTGGGCAGCGCCTGGCACTGGAAGCAACAGACGGGCATGAGTGTGCGGCATATGCTCAGTGTGTTTGCCCAGTCGCTCAAAGAAGACCCAGGCGCGTTGTCGCAAACCGTCATGGCGGCCAATCAACCGGTGTTGCTACAGCGCTCAATGGTGGACGGCCTGCCGGATGAAGGGATTTTGCCCAGCGGGCAAGTGGCGGCAGCGATTGGCGAGTTGAAGAGTTGCCAGCAGGTCATCGATGACATCGTACGGGAAGCCGAGCGGTGCCTGATGGCCGTCAGCGCGCCGTATAACCTGTAGTCGCTGACGAGTGGTGCGAGGCTGCGAAGCGGTCGCAAAACCATTGACACTCTGAACGTGTAGTCGCTGACGAGTAATGCGAGGCTGCGTCCGGGCGCGAAGCAGTCGTAGAACCATTCAACGTCACAGTCAGCGGGTTAACGATCGCTTCGCAATCGGACGTCGCCTGCGGCAACTGCTACGCCCAACTCGGTGTAGTCGCTGACGAGTAATGCGAGGCTGCGTCCGGGCGCGAAGCGACCGTAAATCCATTCAACGTCACAGTCAGTGGATTTACCGACCGCTTCGCAATCGGACGTCGCCTGCGGCAACGGCTACGCCAAACTCGGTGTAGTCGCTGACGAGTAATGCGAGGCTGCGTCCGGCCGCGAAGCGGCCGTAAATCCATTCAACGGGGTGCCTGAAAGACACTACGGTCATCGGTTTTGCGATCATTTGGCGAGTTCTCAGAGCGGGACCCAGCGCTGCTCCAGCGCCGCCACGCGAATGGCATCGGCCAGGCGTTCTACGTGCCAGGCTTCTTCGAAGTCGGGGCCGGGCGCGGGCAGCCCGGCGCAGGCTTGAATCACCGCGTGCACTTCCAGGGTTTTTAACTCGTTGTAGCCCAATTGGTGGCCTGCCGCCGGACTGAAAGCCGCGTATCCCGGCAGTGTTGGCCCTGACAGCAAACGTTCGAAGCCCGATTGTCCCTCTAAGCACAGTTGAAGTTCGTTCAAGCGCTCCTGATCGAATTTGAGCGTGCCGCGCGTGCCACTGATTTCAAAACTGAGGTGATTTTTGTAGCCGTGTTTGAGCCAACTGCTGCTCAAGGTGCCGCGCGCGCCCTGACTGAAGCGCAGCAAGGCATGGGTCTGGTCGTCGACGCGGATGCTTTTTTGCTCATGACTGCCCGTGTGTGCGGGACGCTGCGGGTGCACGGTCAGGCTGTCGGCGCACACCGCTTCAATGTCGCCCAGCAGATAGCGCGCCAGGGCCAACAGGTGGCTGCCCAAATCGGCCAGTGCCCCGCCAGCATGCCCCGGCTCGCAGCGCCATGACCAGGGCGCGGCCGGATCGGCCATGAAGTCTTCACTGAATTCACCCTCAAAGCTGACGATGCGACCCAGATCGCCACGCGCAATCATGTCGCGGGCCAGCACCAGCATCGGGTTGTGCTGATAGTTATAACCCACGCGTGTTACGACACCGGCGGCCTTGGCTGCCTGGCGCATTTCATCGGCCTGTTGCAGGCTCACGGCCAAGGGCTTTTCGCAGTACACGGCTTTGCCTGCCGCAATCGCTGCCATCGCCATCGGGAAGTGCAAGTGGTTGGGGGTGGTGATGGCCACCAGGTCCACGTCGGGGTTGGCGATCAATTGCTGCCAGTCGCTGTGGGCCTGAGCAAAGCCCCATGCGCCAGCACAGTGTCGGGCCCGTTCAGCGTCGGCATCCGCCAGCGCCGCCAGGTGCAGTTTCACCGGTAACTCGAAGGCTGCACTGACGTTGCGAAACGCCAGCGCATGCGCGCGTCCCATAAATCCGGTGCCGATCAAGCCTATTCCAAGTGAACGCATAGCCACTTCCTTTGAATTCTTATGTTCAGGGAAGGCCATTAATGGAATAAATATTTCGAATTTGCAATAAGTAGAACTAAATTATTGATTTGGTCTCAGGATAAAAACCCGCCATCCACATTCAATGAAATGCCGGTGGTGTAGGTGGAAGCAGCGCTGGCCAGATACAGCACCGCGCCGGCCATTTCATCCGGCTCGGCGACACGTTTGAGTGGCACCTGTTGCAACACGCCCTTGAGGATGGCTTCGTTTTTGACCAGCGCCGAGGCGAATTGAGTGTCGGTCAGGCCCGGTAGCAAGGCGTTGCAGCGAATGCCAAACGAGGCGCACTCCTTGGCAAACACTTTGGTCATGTTGATCACCGCCGCCTTGGTCATCGAGTAAACGCCCTGGAACGCTCCCGGCGAGACGCCATTGATAGAGGCAACGTTGATGATGCTGCCGCCCCCGTGTTCACGCATCAACTTGCCGCCTTCAACCGACATGAAGAAGTAGCCGCGAATGTTCACGTCGACGGTTTTTTGGAACGCGCCGAGGTCGGTGTCCAGCACGTTGCAGAACTGCGGGTTGGTGGCCGCGTTGTTGACCAGAATATCGAGGCGCCCGAACTCGGCACGAATGCGCGCGAAGGTGTGGTGGATCTGTTCCATGTCGCCGATATGGCAAGCAATCGCGGTGGCGTTACCACCTTGCGCGATGATTGCATCCGCTACCCGTTGGCAGCCCTCAAGCTTGCGGCTGGAAACGATCACATGGGCGCCTTGTTGGGCCAGCAGCTTGGCGATGGTTTCGCCGATGCCACGGCTGGCGCCTGAAACAAAGGCAATTTTGCCATCAAGGTCGAACAGTTGAGTTTTGGACATGCTGATTCCCGGGTGAGCGCAGGTTTAAAGGCTGGACTGGCGGATGACCTTAAGGCTCATCTGCTCCAGCAGTGCATTCATCTGTACAAACGGGGCGAAACGTTTGTCTTGAGTCTGGCCGTGGTAGTAGCGGTAGTAGATCTGTTGAACGATGCCTGCCAGGCGGAACAAACCGTAGATGTAATAGAAATCGTAGTTGTCGATCTGAATGCCGGAACGTTGTGCGTAGTAATCAACGAATTCACGGCGGGTCAACATGCCGGGAGCATTGCTCGGTTGGCGTCGCATGCGTTGCACGACGGGTGGATCATCGGCTTCTATCCAATAGGCGAGGCTGTTGCCCAGGTCCATCAGCGGGTCACCCAGTGTGGTGAGTTCCCAATCCAGCACGCCCACGATCTGCATCGGGTTATGCGGGTCGAGGATCACGTTGTCAAAGCGGTAGTCGTTGTGAACGATGGCAGGCGTCGGATGATCGGCAGGCATTTTTTCCTTGAGCCAGGCCTTGACCGCTTCCCACTGCGGGGCATCCGGGGTCAGGGCCTTTTCGTAACGATCACACCAACCGCTGATCTGGCGGTATACATAACCTTCTGGCTTGCCCAGATCGGCCAGCCCACAGGCCGTGTAGTCGACGCTGTGCAACTCGACCAGTGTGTCGATAAAACGGTGGCACAGTTGGCCGGTGTGCGCAGGGGAGAGGTTCAGTTCAGGGGGCAGGTCGGAACGCAGAATGATGCCCTTGACCCGCTCCATCACATAGAACTCACTGCCGATCAGCGTCTCATCGGTGCAGTGGGCGTAGGCTTTGGGGCAGTAGGGGAAGGCGTCCTTGAGATGATTGAGCAGGCGAAACTCACGGCCCATGTCGTGAGCGGATTTGGCTTTGTGGCCAAAGGGCGGACGCCGCAGCACCAGTTCGACACCCGGATACTCGATCAGGTACGTCAGATTCGAAGCCCCGCCCGGAAACTGGCTGATGGTCGGCAGGCCAGAGAGCCCTGCAATATGGGCCTTGAGATACGGATCAACCTGGCTGACGTCGAGTTCTTCGCCAGGGCGGATACGGGTGGACGAGTCGGTGAGCGCCATATCTATCTCTTCTGCTTATTTTTAAGGCCAGACAACATTCGCTAATCTAATGGGCCACCCCGTTCGCGACAAGTCGATGCCGGCCTTAATAGGCGTGGGTGTTAAGGGGTAATCAGTGTCTCTGATGGCAGTTGCACAAAACGCAGCGCAAAAAAAACCGAAGCTGCGTGGGCTCCGGTTTTTCGTGGTGCGCTGGGCTTAGCTCGGGAAGAGTTCGCTCAGTTTCATGGCCAGCATCATGTCGCCTTCAGCGCGCAGCTTGCCGCCCATAAAGGCCTGCATGCCGTCTGTTTCGCCGCTGACGATGCCTTCCAGGGTTTCGCCGTCCATCACCAGAGTCACTTGAGCGTCCGGGTTTTCGCCTTCTTGCAGTTCGCAGGTGCTGTCTTTAACGATCAGCGAGAAGTTCTTGGTGTCATCAATGCGAAAGCCAAACACCAGGTCCAGGCCAGCAGCAGCGGCTGGGTTGAATTTGGCTTTCATTGCTTGCACGGCATCAGCTACAGAAGTCATGGTTCGATCCTTTTATGGTGGGTTACGGCGACCCGAGGGTCGCGGTTGCCGACGCTCAACGATAGGTGATGAGTGACGGCGTCTTCAACAGTTGCAAATGCACATGACTGTTGAAGGAAGCCAGTGTCACCTCGCGGCCTTGAAACTTGAGGCGACTGAGCGAGGTGTTTGCTATTTGCCAGGTCAGCTTGAACGCGTCGTTGGCGGGAATGCGGGTCAACAGGTGAAGCAGGGCGGTGATGGTGCCGCCGGAGGTGAACACAGCGATAGTGTGCTGCGTGTCATGGGCGTGATCGAGCAGTCGATTGAGGCCGCCCTGCACACGCTCGACAAAGGCCAGCCAGCTTTCCAGCTCGGGGGTGTCCCAAGTGCCGCTGAGCCAACGCGCAACAATCAGATCGAAAATGCGCTGGAATTCGACCGGGTCATGGGCGGCGTTGGTCATTGCGGCCACTGCGTGGGGTTCATCCGGCAACAAGCCGGGAAGCAAGGCTTTAAGCACGCCGAATGCATCGAATTCATTGAAGGCTGCGTCAACTTCCAGTGTGGGCCTGGCTAACCCGGCGGCGCTGAACTGCTCCAGCGCATGGCGGGCCGTGTCTTGCTGGCGCGTCAGATCTCCGGATACACAGCGGTCAAAGCTCACGCCCAGGTCAACCAGGTGCTGGCCGACTATTTGTGCCTGTCGCTCGCCCAGCGGCGACAGCACGTCGTAGTCGTCTGCGCCGAAGGAGGCTTGGCCATGTCTTATCAAGTAGATGCTGCCCACGTCCGCTATGCCCCGGTACGTTGAAAGTCTGGCGAGGTTAGGAGTAAGCCGGGAAGCTGTCAATGAAAAAACATACGCTCGTTTGAATTGCCCGATGCGCCTGCGTACAAGGTGTTTCGCGGCTGGCAGCCTCAGGTTGGCGCCGGTATGCTGAGCGTCATCACGCACCCCGCGATTCACGGGGTGTAACGTTTAAAGGAGAGTCTGTGGAATTTCTAGCCGAGTACGCCAGTTTTTTGGCCAAAACCGTGACCCTGGTGGTCGCTATCATCGTGGTCCTGGTTGCACTCGCCGCGTTGCGGGGCAAAGGCCGTCGTTCGACAGGGCAATTGCAGGTCATCAAGATGAATGACTTCTACAAAGGCCTGCGTGAGCGCCTGGAACAGTCGCTGTTGTCCAAAGGCCAGCTCAAGTCGTTACGCAAGCAGACAGGTAAAGCCGATAAAAAACTTAAAAAACAACCCGACGACAAGCCTCGTGTCTTTGTGCTGGATTTCGACGGTGATATCAAAGCTTCTGCCACTGAAAGCCTGCGTCACGAAATTACGGCATTGCTGACCCTGGCCACCCCGGCCGACGAAGTTGTGCTGCGCCTGGAAAGCGGCGGCGGCATGGTGCACAGCTATGGGTTGGCGTCTTCGCAACTGGCCCGTATTCGTCAAGCGGGTATCCCTCTCACGGTGTGTATCGACAAAGTGGCGGCCAGTGGCGGCTATATGATGGCCTGCATTGGCGCCAAAATTATCAGCGCACCTTTTGCCATCCTGGGTTCGATCGGTGTGGTCGCTCAACTGCCCAACGTCAATCGTCTGTTGAAAAAACATGACATTGATTACGAAGTGCTCACGGCCGGCGAATACAAGAGAACACTCACAGTGTTTGGCGAAAACACTGAAAAGGGTCGGGAAAAATTCCAACAGGACTTGGATATCACCCACCAGTTATTCAAAAACTTTGTGTCTCAATACCGCCCGCAGTTGGCGATTGATGAAGTGGCCACAGGTGAAGTCTGGTTAGGCGTAGCGGCGGTTGAAAAACAACTGGTGGATGAGTTGAAAACCAGCGATGAGTATTTGTGCGAGCGTGCACAGACTGCGCAGCTCTACCACCTGCATTACGCCCAGCGTAAAAGTTTGCAGGAGCGTGTTGGGCTGGCAGCCAGCACCTCGGCGGAACACTTGGTCGACTCGGTCTGGAAGCGTGTGTCGCAACAGCGTTTCTGGTAAGCCTGCGGTCCTGTCGCGATGGGTTCATCCGGCAGTCTGTCCACAATGTTTTCAACGCCGCATCACCGAGCGTAGATACATTTTGGACAGAGCGTGGCAAAGAGCGCTGGCATGAGTGGGTGATAAGTCGCGCACGCTTTAAGGTTTATTCGTGATCACCCCTGCGAGGTATTAAATAGGTAACGCCTGTGCCGCAAGGCCAGTATTTAAGCTGACGTTTCTAATGTGAAACAGGCTTTTGTCATGGCTAACGGGAATGAAATAACACCTAGCGCCGCTATAAAGTTGGTCGCTGATCAGTCAAGAACTCTGGCCACTACGCGCGCCGACAATAAGCATCAAACGTTGATACCCACTCTACTGCCTCCCTGGTTTGTTAACGCACCGGGGTATGTGCGTGATTCACTGCGTGAAAGTATGCAGCGACGACACGACTCCTATAAAGAAGTCTCTCGTATCCTGGCCACAGTAACGCCAATGGTGCAATTTGTAGAAACGCGTCTAAAAACCGCATTAACAGCTCAGGGTTGGCATAGCATTGACGTCAAGCGCTATGGACTCAAACACGTCCATCTGGCGAGTAATGTGTTGGGGTTTATTGCGCGGCAAAACATTAACGTTGTTGACTCCTTTATTCGCCTGTTATTCCCCACGTCGTGGGTGCCTGAGTCGCTTGAAATCAACGTGGGCGCGACCTCGACGTATCAGAGCTTGGTGCAGGCAGCCATGCAGAACTTTGAGCCTTCAGAAACGCAGGCCGAGGGTTTCGATCCGGGAACGTGCATCTATTCGGTGAATAATAATCAGCCCACCGTGCACAGCGAACTGGCGCCTGAACAGTTTGCGCGCGTGTGCCGGGACTTGAATGCGGGCGTGCAATATCAGTTGCATCTGGACCGTGTTTTTACACCGGTCGAAGACGCATGGCCCGCCACGGACCCTCGGGCACAGGCCTATAAAATAAAGAGCGTCTTCAGTGCCAATTTACGCCATGAATTTTCATGCGCCTTGCACATGGCCTACATGAAAAACGACATCAGTGTTGAGTCGTATAGTTTTGGTTTTCATCTGTTATTGGGCCCTTCATCGGTGTTTTCCATGGGCAACCCAGCCTATGGCGTATTCGAATTAATGGAAGTGGAAGTCACAGGGATCATGGTGCTATGGCCGCAGCGAAAGCCCGCGTCGCAGACGCAACCCTGCTTGGTCTATCTTCCCCAATGCCCTGATAAAACATTCTATGAGTTTGAGACGTTCAGTGAGTTTCAGGTGCATTTACGTGAATGGTTGAAGCGCCCCGAGTTTGCCGACTATTTTGCACAACGCGTACCACTGAGTCAGCGCGCAGAGTTTGTACGCCGGACTCATCATAAACATGCGTCGTGGGACTCACTGCTCTTGCGGCGCCCGCCGATTATTTATGAACCTGCGTTGTTCACAGAGTCACGCGCCACCCCCAGAACCGATGACCCTTTCGAAGTGATGTGGCTACAGCAATTAAAGCGGATCAAAGATGATGCGCGATTATTGATTGTGCCCACGGAAGATCAAGACACCCGCGAGCGCCTGGAGCGTCAGGCCACGTATTTAAACCTGGGCATCAGTGTGTTGGGGCTGGCATTGGGTTTTGTCCCGGTGTTGGGGGAAGTGTTATTGGCGGCGAGTGTTATCCAGCTGGGTGAAGAGGTCTACGCGGGTATCAAGGCGTGGAGGGCCGATGACAAAGTGGCCGCCATTAATTACTTATTTGATATCGCACAGAATGTGGCGTTGCTCGCAGGTCCCGCAGCGGCCAGCAAAACCTTGAAGGCGCCAGCGGGGGTGGATGCGCTGGTCCCAGTCAGACTTGAAAACGGCGCACGTAAACTATGGAAGCCGCAGATGGCGCCTTATGCGGTAGAAGGTGTTGGTCTTGCTGGAATCAAGCCGGACGCGCAGGGCATTTATACACGTAATGGCCAGTCATATATCAAGCTGGATGACAAGGTGTATAGCCTGCACACAGAGGCTTCAACGCAGGTATTTTCCGTGCGCCATCCCACCGACCCGACGGCGTACCGGCCCAAGTTGCAACATAACGGCATGGGTGCCTGGACCCATGAACTGGACCGTCCCCTTGAGTGGACTCGTCTGCAATTATTTCGCCGCCTGGGGCCAGACGCGCAGGCTTTATCCGCCCGTGCCGCCGATCATCTTTTGGCTGCGACCAACACCTCGGACGCTGTGCTGTGCAGGTTACTGATAGATAACCTGAGTACGCCGGCCTTATTGGCCGATGGTCTTAAGCGTATGGCACTGATCGAAAGAATTGAGGCGTTCATTGCCCGAATGCAGCGTGCCCAGACCGGGCACATGTCTGATGCGGACATACAGTTGAACGTATTGCCTCAGCTCCCTGGCTGGCCAGCCGACCGGGTATTGCGCGTGGTCAGCGACGATGGCCAGGCGTTTAAAGAATACGGGAAAGATCTGGTCTCCAGGCTGCCACGGCTGCAAGTGTCTGAATCGCAGGTGGCCAAGGGGGACTTGTTGAGGGTGACGCTGGAATGCCTGTCGGCGGGTCAGATAGAAGGCTTGCTAGGTCAAAAGCTGTCATCACTTGAACTGCAAGTTCGAGGGCTGGCTCAACACCTGGGAGATTTTACGCAAGCACAAAAAAACGAGGTGTTTTCATCTCTCTACCTTCAAGGTGAAACGCTTGGCACTGCCGGGAGCATCGTTAAACGGCAATTTCCAGGTTTGTCGGCAGCGGTGATCACGGAGTTGCTGGAGCACTTGACTGCCGAACAAGTCAGCCTGCTTGAGCGCGAAGAGCGCTTGCCCATGACGGTGCTGGAGGAGGCCCGTCATTTCGTGCAAAACCTGCGTTTGAACCGCGCCTTGGAGGGCTTGTTTTACGATGCCTTGAGCACTGAAGACAGCCTGGCGCTTGGGTGGAAAGCCTTGCCTTGGCTGCCCGGCTGGCCCGCAGACTTGCGCTTGGTCATTCGCGACAAGGCCAATGGCCTTGAACTCGACAGTGCAGGCAGTGCAACGGCGCGCCGTGTGCGTGAACTGTTCAAGAGTGCGCAGGGTTACGAATACTTCGGAACATCTTCGGGCAATATCTACAGCTCCCCGTCACTGTTCAATTGCGTTCTGACGCTGCTGTCAGCCAATGAGCGTTCAGCGATGGGGCTTACAATCCACGAGCCGTATGCCTCACTCAAAGCAAAAATTGCGAGTGTGGCGGCTGAAGAACGTCACCGAAGCGCACAGGTATTGGGCATGCATAGCCTTAAACCCTGGTTTAAATCACCGATGCGTTTAGCTGACGGCCGGGTGGGTTATACCCTTGGCGGCCGTTCCGGGCGCATTTTGCCTGATGTTCAGCCTGTGTTGCTCAAACATCAGGTTGTGGAGTTATACCCCCTAATGAGTGATGAGCAGGCCGGGCAGTTTCTGCATCGCTTAAGACTGCCGGTTGAGCAGATTGCCCGTGCATTAAGTGCGCTTAAGGCTGAACTTGAAACGCTGCGTCATGATCTTCATGTGTGGGAAACCTCCACGGTCTGGAGTCAGCCGCTCAATGCCCCGCGGTTTAAGGTGTCGGCACAGGTAAAAAGGTCCATCAGCCAAGCGTTGATACGTGCCTGGCGGCGGCAAACGCCCAGCGCCCACATAGGCGGGCATACCGGTTATGAACTGGACCTGAATGCCTGGCCCGTCGACTGTCTGCCCGCGTTGTCGGCTGACTATGCGCATATCAATGTGTTGAGTTTGAGCCAATCACCGGGCGGGGCGTTTCCTCCCCACTTTCTTGATAAGTTCCACCAGTTGCGGGTTCTGTCGCTCAAGCAAAACAAACTGGTGGAGCTGCCCGGATCGATTGGCGCAATGAGCGAGTTGCTGGATCTGGATCTCAGAGGGAATCAGCTTGTATTAACCCCTCAGGCCGCCAGTAAGCTGGCAGCACTGACCAAGCTCAAGTCACTCAACCTCACGGGCAATCCGTTAGGTAGCAGGTTGCGGGTCAGCCAAATGAGAGCGCTTGAGTATTTGTATGTGCGCTATACGGGCCTTACGCAGTGGCCCGAGGGTATTGAGCTGCTTGAGCAGCTTAAAACAGTGGACTTGCGTGACAACGCGATCACTCATGTTCCGGCGCACGTGCTAACCGCCCAACGCAGTGCCATTAACCGTGTGACGTTTTTGCACGACAACCCGTTGAGCAATGACTCGTTACGCCGTCTCTATCTTTACCAACGCGAGCAGGGCATTAGTTTTGGGATTTCGATCCCGCGTCATCATGTCATTCCTCGACGCGGCATTGAGCATTGGGCGGTTGCGCCAAACGCTGCGCAGCGCGTCGTCTGGGAGGACTTGAACGGGGCCGAGTATTCATCGGATTTTTTTCGGGTACTGGAAGACTTGAGTGAGTCATCGCAATTTGTCCAGGCGCGTGAAGATTTACGCCTGCGCGTCTGGACGCTGCTGAGCGCCATGCATGAAAACAGCGGTTTGCGCGGTCGAGTGTTTGAGGTCAGCACCCACCCGCGCACGTGTTCAGACGGCATTGCAATGGTGTTTGCCGATCTTGAGCTGCAACAACAAATCTACATGGCTGAGCACCGGCCACAGACCGAGGAGCAACTGCTGAAACTGGCCCGGGGGTTATTCAGGATCGACTTGCTCAACCAGCATGTTGAATCCGTTATTGCGCTGCTTATGGCACAGGTACGCGCCCAGTCCTTGGAGGCTGTAGAGCAACTGCAACAACTGAGCGATGCGATAAGCCCTGACTTTTCAGCCAAGCCGGTGACTCAAATGACGCCACAAGAACGCCAGGGGGTTGCGTACCGACTCGGCTCGCCGCAAGCGCTTGCGCTGGCAGAAAGGCTTAGCCCTGTGTGGCTGGAAAACCGTTTGGCGCAAATCGATCCGTTGGAAGTGCAGATGTACTACCACATTCATTTGGCAGAGACGCTGAACTTACCCAGCAGGCCCAAGAGTATGCGCTTTGTGAATGCTGCCAACGTGACGCCAGAGCAGCTAGAGATTGCGCGAGCGTATGTAATGGCTCAGGAAACACCTGAAGCGCTCACGGCGAATATTATTGCCAGGGATTTTTGGAAGGTTTTTTTGGAGAAAAAATACCCGGATATCTTTAAGGCTTCAGACACCCCCCATCAGGAACACATGGATACGCTCTTCACAGGGCGTGAGAGCGTGTCGAGTGACGAGTATGCGTCGCAAGCGCAGTTGATTGCGGGCGTACACGACCAGTCCAGACTGGCGTTGGTCACGCGCCTGACCCGCCAGGAGATTGAGCGGTATCCGCAGCTTATGTTCCCGGCCCTGCCTTCAACGTCCAGTGGTGGCTAGGCTCAGTACCCAATGCATCAATGCCCGGTTATGTGCGTTGATAACATTTCGTACAAGCCCTGGTGTTGCAGCCCTGACTCATTGGTTGAATCAGCCAGGGCCATCACAGGGCTCAGCGGCGACGGAAAAGCGGTTGCGGCTCGTCGGTCGATGCTTGATACGTCACGCTGAAATCTTTCAAACCTTCAAGCGCTTCGTACGGGTCTTTGTCGGCCCGAATAGCAAAGGCATCAAACCCGCAGCGATACAGGTAGAACAACTGATCGCGCAATACATCACCAATGGCACGCAGTTCACCTTTGTAGTGGTAGCGATCTCGCAGCAGACGGGCGTTGGAGTAACTACGCCCGTCAGTAAAGGCCGGGAAGTTCAGGGCGATGACCTGAAAGTTCGCGACGTCCCTGCCAAGTTCTTCGGCCTCTTCGTCACTGTCCAGCCACACGCCCAGGCCGCCATCGCGGGCCTTGAGCGCCGGGCCGTGCTCGCGCCACAACGCCAGTGGAACGATCAGGTCATCACAGTTAGAGATATCGTCGAAGTTCGTGTCTTTTGGCAGTAAATGCCAAGTTTCATCGATCACTTCGTTGTTTTTAATGATTCGTTGCATAGACGCGCTCCTTGAAGGGATCGATGCCAATACGTTGATAGGTGTCGATAAAGCGCTCGTCTTCGTTGCGTTTTTCAACGTAAACGTCGATCAGTTTTTCAATCACATCCGGCATGTCGTCCTGAGCGAACGAAGGACCCAGGATCTTGCCCAGGCTCGCGTCACGGCTGGCGCTGCCACCCAGCGACACCTGATAGAACTCGGCACCTTTTTTATCCACGCCCAGAATGCCGATGTGCCCAACGTGGTGGTGGCCACAGGCATTCATGCAACCGGAAATGTTCAGGTCAAGCTCACCAATGTCGAACAGGTAATCCAGGTCGTCAAAGCGGCGCTGGATCGATTCGGCAATCGGGATCGACTTGGCGTTGGCCAGCGAGCAAAAATCCCCGCCCGGGCAGCAGATCATGTCGGTCAGCAAGCCAATGTTTGGCGTGGCAAAACCTTGCTCACGCAGTTCACCCCACATGGTGAACAACTGGCTTTCTTCAACGTCGGCCAGAATGATGTTCTGCTCGTGAGAGGTCCGCAGTTGGCCAAAGCTGTAGCGATCGGCCATGTCGGCAATGCCGTCCCACTGCTTGTCTGTCACATCGCCTGGAGCAACGCCCGTCGGTTTGAGCGACAGGGTAACAGCGACATAGCCCGGCTTTTTGTGGGCCAGGGTGTTGCGGATGCGCCAGCGAGCAAAGCCTGGGTGCTGGGCGTCGAGCGCTGCCAGTTCGGCGCCGAAATCAGGCAAGTCCTTGTAGTCGGGGTCGACAAAGTGCTTGGCAATTCGCTGCACTTCGGCCTCGGTCAGGGTGGTGGACCCGCCGCGCAGGTGAACCATTTCGGCTTCAACCCGCTCTGCGAACACTTCAGGCGTCAGGGCCTTGACCAGAATCTTGATCCGCGCCTTGTACTTGTTGTCCCGACGGCCATAGCGGTTGTACACCCGCAGGATGGACTCCAGGTAGCTGAGCAGGTGTTGCCACGGCAAAAATTCGTTAATAAACGAACCAATCACCGGCGTACGGCCCAAGCCGCCGCCAACCAGTACACGAAAGCCCAGCTCGCCGGCTTCGTTGAACACCGGTTCAAGACCGATGTCGTGCACTTCAATGGCCGCACGGTCTGAAGCAGAACCGTTGATTGCGATTTTGAATTTGCGCGGCAAGTAAGCGAATTCGGGGTGGAAGGTCGTCCATTGACGGACGATCTCACACCAGGGGCGTGAGTCGATCAATTCATCGGCGGCAACACCGGCGAACTGGTCAGTGGTGACGTTACGCAAGCAGTTGCCGCTGGTCTGAATGGCGTGCATTTGCACAGTGGCCAGCTCTTGCAGAATGTCCGGCACGTCTTCGAGCGCCGGCCAGTTGAACTGCACGTTCTGGCGGGTACTGATGTGGGCATAGCCCTTGTCGTAGTCGCGGGCGATCTTGGCCATCATCCGCGCTTGACGCGAGGTGAGTTGGCCATAAGGCACGGCAACCCGCAGCATCGGGGCAAAGCGTTGAACATAAAGGCCATTTTGCAGGCGCAGGGGGCGGAACTCTTCTTCGCTCAGCTCACCTGCCAGATAGCGTCGGGTCTGATCCCGGAACTGCTTTACGCGGTCCTCGATGATCCGCTGATCGTACTCGTCATATACGTACATATAGGTCCTGTTCTCAGGCTGCTAACAGCTTATCTGCGCGCACGGCCGCGCACTCCCCACGGAGCGAGGCACGATACCAGTTTGCAGTTATGCGCAAAAGTGATGTTTAAGCATATGTAAAGAACCAAAACGACTATAAGAGGCTGATTCTCAATCACTTACTTGTGTTGTGGGCATTGCTCAACTTAACTGATTAAAGTCTTCAAGCATTCACCCATAAAACCGAAAAAAGGCGATGCGATGAGTACTCCAGTCAAAGTGCGTAAAAGCGACAGCAAGGTCGATGCGTGGGCCATTTTTTTTATGATTGTTTTGGTCGTGGCGGCGGCTGTTTTTTGGGTCAGCCGCCAGTGACCTGAACGTGAAGGGGCAACACCTGCTCCATTCCAGAGCGATTGATTACCGGGCAAGCGACAGCGGGCCAGCTGTCTAGTGGTATTGTGCCAGCTACCAGACGGGTCAATGTTCAGGGACAGGTGACAATGCTCAAGTTTTTGCGCCAATGCGTAGTCGTGCTGTGCCTGCCATTTTCGATGGTGGCTCACAGCGCGACGGTATTGTTTCTTAATCCCGGCAACGCTGATGAAACTTTTTGGGTGAGCTATTCGCAGTTCATGCAGGCGGCGGCCCAGGATTTAGGCATGCACCTGGAGGTGCAATACGCCGGGCGCTCGCCTGATAAATCAATCGCTCAGGCGCGAGCAGCGCTGCAAGGAGCGCGCCGCCCCGATTACTTGATCTTCGTCAACGAGCAATACATTGCCCCGCAAATCCTGCGTCTCTCACAAGGCAGCGGCGTAAAGCTGTTCATGGTTCATAACGGGCTGACCCGTGAACAGATACAAATGGTCGGCACAGATGCGGGTAACTATTCAGGCTGGGTGGGCAGCATGGTGACCAACGACGAGGAGGGCGGCTACCTGATGCTCAATGAGTTGGTGCGTCAGCATGCGGCGTTGGGACCGACCAAGACGTTGGATCTCGTGGCCTTTTCGGGCGTGAAAAATACCCCGGCATCGCGCTGGCGGGAAAAAGGCATGCTGCGCGCGCTACGCGAGCACCCTCAGGTGCGCTTGCGCCAAATGGTTTACGGCGAGTGGAGTCAGCAGCGCGCTTACGAACAGGCAAAGCAACTGTTTAAACGCTACCCCGACACTGCGTTGGTGTGGTCGGCCAATGACGAAATGGCGTTTGGGGCCATGCACGCCGCACAAGAAGCAGGTCGCGTTGCTGGCCGCGACATGTTGTTCAGCGCGGTCAACAGCTCCATCCCTGCATTGCAAGCACGAATCGACGGGCGATTGAGTGCGCTGGTGGCCGGGCACTTCACCTTGGGAGGTTGGGCGATGGTCCTGCTCAACGATGATGCCAAGGGTATCGACTTCACCCGTTTTGGCGGGCGAGATCGCCTAGTACCCTTGTTGCAACTGATTGATGTCGATCAAGCCAGGCACTTGCTGAGCATCACACGCGAGCAGCATTATCAGTTGCCCTTCAAGCGGTTTTCAGCCCAGGGAAAACCTGACAGCTATGTGTATCCCTTTAGCCTTAAATCGGTGCTTCAAGCCCCTTAAACGCCCGACAGGTGCAGGACCAACCTGACAATGGCGTACAACGTCAGCGCAAATACCCCGGTAAACAGCAAACCCAGAATCAAAAACTGGCTGGGTTTGCCGTGGGTAAAGTCTCGCGTTCTGTTTTTTGCGCTTTGCACCCCGAAAGCGGCGGCCATCACGCTGTGCAGAACCTGCCAAAAAGTGGGCGGATTGTTGTCGGGATCGTCCATACCATCCTCACCTGTCCATTGAATATGCACTGGTTTGAGGATAGTCAAAGGCCATTGCCCCGGTGCATTAGAAGACAGTCGGTGCGCAGCCTCTAAATATGTACCGCATTAAGCATTGCTTCTTTCGTTTTACTGGTGCTCCCCACTGAGTTATCAGGAGAGACTCAATGCCAGCTTCCACCATGCTCCCAGGGCTAGGCCCTCACGCAGAATTTATCAGGGATAAAATGCCTGCGTGGATCAAGCACAGCCTTCCCGATGACATAAAGCGCTTGCGCGCCGGGGGCTGCCCCGAGCATCAAACGCAAGATCAGGCCACTTATGACAATGCCCCTTTAGGGTTACGCGAGGCGTTGAACCGCAGCATGGCACGCAGCCGTGCGGCCAATGTCGCGTTGGCAAGAACACTCAAAGGTCTCGAAGGCATTAGCGCATTTGCCGAGCCGCGCCTGAAGGCCGCATTGCTGAGTCACCGGGGCACCGGGCGAGAGATGGATGTCAACAAAGACTGTTTGTTTTATTTACGGCGTGATCAACCCGTACAAGTACAGAGCCTGTTACAGGCAGCTTTACTCAACTTTGAAGGTAACGAGACATTTTCTGTGCGGGTCAATGGGCAATTCAGTGCATTGGCACCGGCAGGGGCTTTACCTGTTGCTCCCCGTAAACCGCATTCATGGTTCAGCTATGCACTCATTACCGATCCCCTGGTTCATGGGTCGGGTTATTTTGTGGACAAGGTTGAAGACGAGGTTAAAAACTCCACATCGCCCAGCGGCTTTAGTTATAGCGAAACACTGGAGATGCAGCCCTGGACCTTCTCAAATGTGTGCCGAACGCTGGATCTGGGTCGCCAGTATCAGGAGCATTTGAGCGCACACTTCGATGCGCCGACCAAAGCGCCGCGGGTGCGCCGCCAAATGGCGCAGGCGCAAAAGGAGTTATTGACGGTACGCATGCATACGGCCTTGATGAAGCGCGACATCAGTGCGCATGCACATCAAATGCTGAGCGCGATACTCGATGGCCAGCCCCATCCTCGGTTCTATAACAAGCCAGTGGTGTTTAGCCAACTGAGCCTGTTTGGTTTTGTTCTCGCCGATGTCCTGCTAATCGGCCCGTATCGCTCGACGCTGCCCGTCACCGAGTTAGCTCAAACCGGGCTGGGGTTTGAGCTGCCCGTGTTTAAAAAACCGGATCCCGAACCGCTGCTGGTGTATCTCCCTGGCGCTGCGTTACACCCGCTTAAGGAATACAAGTCGCTGGAAGACTTTGAACATGAGTTGGCAAACGACCTGTTGAAGCCCCACGACCAGCAACTGTTTTCAACGTGGGTGCATCAAGGCGACGCGCAAGTTTTTCTTCAGCGACTTAATAATCAGCTGTATCTGAAGGGGTCTGGTCCTGATGACGCTCACGCGCGGATAAACACCGATGACGTAAGCCTGAGAATCAGCCAAACGTATATCCAGACATCGCCCGCTGAGTTGTTTCACGTATTGACCGACCTTCATATCGAGCGACTCAAAGCCAATGCGCGAGTGTTGGCGGTACCTACGGCAGATGCAGACAGCAAATTGTTGCAGGAGCGACTGGATTATTACCTGGGGCTGGGGATGGACGTGGTGAATGTGGCCGCATTCTTTATTCCGGGCGTGGGCGAAATCATGATGGCGGTCATGGCTTTGCAAATCGCAATGGAGATCTATCACGGACTGGAATCTTTCAGCGTGGGCGACATGGACGGTGCTTGGTCACATTTGGAGTCGGTAGCAATCAATGTCGCTATGGGGGCGGGAATTGCGGGCGCGGGTTATGGCATCAGCAAGATCCCGGCCGAATGGATTGCCAAGGTGAAGTCGATTGTTCTGCCAGGGGGAGAAATCCGTTTATGGAAGCCGGATATGGTGCCCTATCAGGCCGACGCTACGTTCGATCCGCAGGTTCAGCCCAATGTTTTGGGGCAGTACGTGGTCGATGGTAAAACCTGGGTGCAAATAGACCAGCACTTTTACGAGCAGACCCTGTGCGCGAAAACCAACACCTGGCGGGTCAAGCATCCGAATGACAGTGAAGCCTATGAACCTGTGCTTGAGCACAACCATGAAGGTGCATGGCGTTTTGCTCATGAGCGACCACTGGAGTGGGAGCGGCCAGTACTCTTGCGGCGGCTGGGGCCTGTTACCCGGATGTTCGATGATCAGATGCTGACGCACATAGGCGATGTGAGTGACGTCAGCGACGCAGTTCTGCGCAAGATGCATGTGGATGATTTACCAGTACCGGCCCGCTTGGCGGATATGCTTGATTGGTTCGCAGAGAACCCCAAAGTAGATATTTTTCAGGTGAAATCCAGTGACCCTGATCTGGCACTGCTGCGGCGCAGATTTACGCCGTTGTCTGAGCGGGAGGCTCAGGAAGTCCTGGGGCTGGCCAGTGCACGGCAAGTGGCAAGCCTGCGCACGGGACGAGTACCCAGACGCCTGGACGATATGGCACGCAGTTACGCGCAGCAGGGGCGCTTGAACCGAGCGCTGGCCGGTTTGTTCGTGCCCGACTTGGTGTCTGCTGACAGTCAGCGATTATTGGCCTATCTCACAGAGCATGTGCCCGGTAGCACAAAGGGTGAAGCTGCGCAGCAAGCCAAAGCACTGGGTGCATACGCAACGTCGCATCGCACTGAGATGGCGCGTGCATTAAACATGCGAGAGCCCAGGTCCAGGCCGTACCTGCGCCGCGAAAATGGCCGGCTGGGCTATGCATTGTCTGGCGGGGGAAGCACCTTTGCTTTCGATGAATCGCTGGTGTCCAGGTTACGAGATGTCTATCCAAATATCACCGACGAGGAAGCCATCCTCTACGTGAGCAGGCGCTTGAGAGAGGGCGACACCGAGCAGCAGGTCTTTCATTTTTTGGCCAATCAGCAACGGGAGTTTCAGGCCTTGCGTGCAGCGCTGGAACCGTGGGTGAATGCAGCGGGCAGGGACTTTGATTTGCGAAACCGCGGGTTGGTCCGCGACAGGCTGATGAGGTGCTGGCGTGAAGGGGTGTTGGACAATGAACAGCCACACGCGGACCTTGATCTGGCGGATATCAAGGATCTACCGCCAATGGAGGCAGATTTTTCCCACGTCAGATCAATAAGAATGGAAGCATCGATGCTACTTGGCGAGTCAGGTGCCGCGCTGATAACGCGCTTTCCCGGCGTTGAGCGCTTTGAGCTGAACCTTGAACCGCGGGACATGATGCAGGTGGTTGAGCGGCTTAATACTCTGCCGGGGGTCAAGGAGCTGTCATTTGTGACTGCGGGAGAGCCGTATTCGCCGAACTTTCTGCATCGGCTCACTGCAATGACGCAGCTTGAGCGACTCACACTCGTTGGCCCAATGGGCACGCTGGATGTGAGTAACCTGCTCAGGTTGATTGAGCTAAAGGTCTCGATGAGTGTGATGGAATGGCCGACGGGTGTTCTGGCGCTTGAACATCTACAAGGGCTGGACTTGCAGGGTTGCGTGTTACGAGAGCTACCAGATGCCATGTTTTCCGGGCATGAGCGTTTATGGCGGGGGCTGCGCCTTGATTGGTCGCACATGGATTCACAAACGGTAATTAAAGCCTATGACTACTTGAGTGAGAGTTCGGCTCACTTAGCCGACATGGAACGGTGGGTTTCTAATTATTGCGACAAGAGTTTACGCAATTTACTGCCGCAACACTTTGGCTCTGCTGAAGAACTGATGGCACAGGTGCGCCTTCAGGGCGAGGCGCCTCGAGATCTGTTAGTGCGAATCGCCGGCTTGAAACAGGAACAACGCATTTTGAATGAGGGTATATCCACTTGGTTAGAGGCCGCGGAGGTCCCCGATACTTATTCATTTCGCGTGCAGCTTGTCGGTAAGCTCAAAAGTGCCTGGCATACGGGTTTGTTACGGCGATTAGGGGTGGATCAAGAGATCGCGGGTCCTTCCTGGCGAAGCGAACCTGCCGGTCAGACGCTAAATCTGTCGGGAAGTACATTGATTGACCTGCCAAACCTTCCGCGCACTGGATTTGAACATGTGCAGCATTTGAATATGTATGGCTTGCGTGTGTCGAGTGAATCGTTGAACCGGTTTTTAGGTTCATTTACGCAAGTACGCGAGTTGAACTTGAGCGCTAACAACATCACGCATTATTTGCCCGAGCTGGGTAATTTCACTCAGCTCAGGGAACTTAATCTCTCCTATAACGACTTGAGATTTACGCCCTCGGCTTTAGAACGTTTGAATCGTTTGAGTCAACTACAAAAGCTCAACTTGAGGGGGAATCGCGTCGGGGCACTGGATGTCAGTTCGATGAAGCAACTGGTAGAGCTCGACTTGGCTAACACGG
Source organism: Pseudomonas sp. TWR3-1-1 (assembly GCF_049896545.1). Classification (NCBI taxonomy): domain Bacteria; kingdom Pseudomonadati; phylum Pseudomonadota; class Gammaproteobacteria; order Pseudomonadales; family Pseudomonadaceae; genus Pseudomonas; species Pseudomonas sp. TWR3-1-1. The sequence continues at coordinate 60,701 of NZ_JAFCUO010000004.1, read as the reverse complement.
GTATCACCGAGTGGCCGAGGGGGGTGCTGGAGCTTGCACATTTACGTGAGCTTGATCTATCGCGCAGCGCAATTACGGTCGTGCCCGAAGCTGCACTGAGCGGGCATGACGCACTTATGGCCAATACCCGCCTGAATGGATGTGCGTTGACTCCCGCCAGTTGTTCGTCGCTGTTGAACTACGCCGAACGCACTCGCAGCATCAGTGCTGGATGGATCCCAAGAGGCTTACTGATTGAAGGCAAGACGGGCGGCATACCGGAATTTTTTCCGGCCGAGGTGTCTGATCAACCAGACTTGTTGCTGCCTGCGCCCTTAGACCTGGCGCCGAGCGATGCTTTGCTGACACCGGCTGCCCGATTGCAAAGGATTGATCCAGGTTTAGGCTTACAAGAAGCCATTGATCGCGTTGATCAATGGCTGACCCAAGGCCACAGTGCATTGGAAATTGATGCACGGCTCGAGGGGTGGCAGCGTCAGCACAGCGCCACAATCCAGCAACTTAATCGCTGGATCGACATACAAAGTTACCGAGACGAGGGCCGCTGGATCAGTTCAATGGATCGCAGGCGAGCGGCGGACAGGTTGGTGTTGGCCTGGCGTCGCTCATTGGGCGCAGTCGCTACATCAGGAGCTGAGGACCTTGATGCGCTTAACTTTTCAGACCTGTGTCTGGGCGATCTGCCAGCGCTGCCCTTGTCACTTGAGCATGTAACGCAATTGAATTTGAGCGGCGTAAGGCTGACGGAAGACGGCGCCAATGATTTCCTGCGGTCATTTCCCCGATTGCGTGACCTGCAACTCAATAACAATGCGCTGAGTCGTTTACCTGAAGCCGTTGATTCTCTTGATGCCCTGACACGACTGGAGGTATCGCACAACAGGCTGAGGAACAGCGCTGAGTTGCAGCGCCAGTTGCGGCCGTTGCAGCATTTGGAGTGGCTCGATTTGAGTATGAACACTCTGGACAGCCTCGATGTAACCGGCCTTAACCAGTTACGCACCTTGAACGTGAGCGGTAACCGACTGATCCGCTGGCCTGCGGCTGTGCTGGATCTGCCGGAACTCAGTGCGTTGGACCTCAGTAACAATCAAATCGAGGATGTTTCCATTTCGATTCTTGAGTTAAATCACAACCGCTTAATGGCGGGCACAGACATCACTGATAATTATCTGGACCGCAATGCACTTGAGGTGTTGCGCGATTATGAGGCAGAGACCGGGATTGGCCTTGGTTATACGCGCACAGAGATTGAGTCCCAACTGAGTGAGTTTGACGATATAGACGATTCCTCTGAAACCGAACGCGATGAAGATCTTGAAACTGGCGACAATGAGTCCGGGCAAGTGCAGAAAGATAGATGGTTCAAGGATGTGCCCGATGACGCCGACAAACATGCGATCTGGGAAGAGCTTTATAGTCGGGAGGGAAGTGAAGGGCTCTTTCATTTGTTGTCTGAATTGAAAGTCACTAGGGACTTTATAGAAGAAAAAGAGCAACTTACTGCGCGGGTCTGGGATGTTCTGCGGGCGGCGTACGAAAACCGGGAGTTATGCGCTGATTTGTTCATCCGCGCGCGATCGCATTATACGTGTGGTGACGGGCGCATCTTGTTGTTCAGTGACCTTGAAGTGAAGGTGTATGAATTCAATGCACTCAAAGACATAGCGCCAGGAGCCAAAAGCCGGGTGTTATTGAACTTGTCCAGAAGTCTTTTTCGCTTGGGCAAGCTGGAGGAAATTGCTCAAGATGTGATCAAGTTGCGGCCGCGAAGCGATCCCGCAGAAATCCGCTTGGTCTATCGCGTCAGTTTGGCCCAGCGTCTTGGATTGCCGAGGCAACCTAAAGACATGCTGTACAGAAACATAGCGAAAGTCCCGCCAGAAGCAATCGAGAGCGCTTACCTGGAGGTCATTGCTGCTGAAAATACACCCGCGTTTATGGAGCAATTATTGGGGCGTGAGTACTGGGTTGACTTCTTAACGTCTCAATACCCGGGTGATTTTTTGGCGTTGGAACAACGTCAACAGAGCGAGATTGAAGCATTGGAGGCGCGTTTTACCGCCATCGATGAGGCCTACAGTAAAGCCGTCGATGCCTTAGGCAAGAAAAATGCTGCCGAACTTAAGCAATTGCTCACGCAGCTCACAGAGCGTGAGCGCTCGCAGGTCGCAGATAACTGAGTCGTGTGCGCGCTGTCACCTGTTGAGCGGTAGCAGCGCGCGCACAATGTAGCGGTTGCTACACAATCAATTGTCATAGCCCAAGTTAGGCGCCAACCAGCGTTCAGTCACGCTGAGGTCTTGGCCTTTACGGGCGGTGTAGCTATCGACCTGATCCTTGTCGATTTTACCCACCGCAAAGTACTGCGCTTGCGGGTGAGCAAAGTACCAGCCGCTGACCGCGGCGGCCGGGAACATCGCGTAGTGCTCGGTGAGAAATACCCCGCTTTGGCCTGCACGCATTTCCTCGGCTTCAGGGTCCAGCAGCGTGAACAGCGTGGCTTTTTCGGTGTGATCCGGGCACGCCGGGTAACCGGGAGCAGGGCGGATGCCGCTGTATTGCTCCTTGATCAATTGGTCATTGGCCAGTTGCTCGTCTTTGGCGTAACCCCAGTAGTTCGTTCGAACTTGTTGGTGCAGCCATTCAGCACACGCCTCGGCCAGACGGTCGGCCAAGGCCTTGACCATGATCGAGTTGTAGTCGTCGCCTGCGTCCTGATAGGCCTTGGCTACCTCTTCGGCACCGATACCGGCGGTGGTGATGAAGCCGCCTACATAGTCGGTCACGCCGCTGTCTTTTGGTGCGACAAAGTCAGCCAGCGAGAAGTTGGGCTTGCCATCGGTCTTGATGATTTGCTGGCGCAAGTGATGAAGCGTGGCTATCGGTTGCCCGTCGTCACCGTACAACTCCAGGTCGTCATCGTTGACTTGATTGGCTGGCCAGAAACCAAACACGGCGCGGGCGCTGATGAGTTTCTCGTCGATCAGTTTTTTAAGCATTTCCTGCGCATCGGCATACAGCGCGGTAGCCGCTTCGCCGACTACTTCGTCGGTGAGGATGCGCGGGAACTTGCCTGCCAGGTCCCAGGAGATAAAGAACGGTGTCCAGTCGATGTATTCGGCAAGTACCTTGAGGTCGATGTTGTCCAGCACCTTGGCGCCGGTGAACGTCGGCTTTACTGGTTGGTAGCTGGCCCAGTCGAACTGTGGTTTTTTGGCAATCGAGGCGGCATAGCTCAGGCGCTCGGTACGGGCGCTGCGGTTAGCGGTACGCTCGCGCACCTCGACGTATTCTTCGCGGGTTTTAGTCACGAAGGCAGGTTTGAGTTCTTTGGACAGCAATTGTGTGGCCACACCCACGGCGCGTGAAGCGTCAGTGACGTAGATCACGGCATCGTTCTGATACTTGGGTTCGATTTTGACCGCAGTGTGCGCCTTGGAAGTGGTCGCGCCACCGATCATCAGGGGCAAATGGAAGTTTTGGCGCTGCATTTCACGCGCAACGTGAACCATTTCGTCCAGTGACGGGGTAATCAGGCCCGAGAGGCCGATGATGTCGCATTTCTGCTCTTTGGCCACTTGCAGGATTTTTTCTGCGGGCACCATCACGCCCAGGTCAACGATGTCATAGCCGTTACAACCCAGTACCACACCGACGATGTTCTTGCCGATGTCGTGCACGTCGCCCTTCACCGTGGCCATCAGAATCTTGCCTTTGGCCTCTGGCTTATCGCCTTTTTCCAGTTCGATGAACGGGATCAAGTGCGCCACGGCCTGTTTCATTACGCGCGCGGACTTCACCACTTGTGGCAGGAACATTTTGCCCGCGCCAAACAGGTCGCCGACGATGTTCATGCCCGACATCAGCGGGCCTTCAATCACCTCGATAGGGCGTTTGAACGACAGGCGCGACTCTTCGGTGTCTTCCACGATGTGCGTGGTAATGCCTTTGACCAGCGCATGCTCAAGGCGTTTGTTGACCTCCCAGCTGCGCCACTCTTCGGTTTCTGCTTCTTTGACGCTGCCATCGCCCTTGTACTTGTCAGCAATCGCCAGCAGGTTGTCGGTGGCGTCCGGCGTGCGGTTGAGCACCACGTCTTCGACGGCATCGCGCAGCTCGGTCGGGATCTGGTCGTAGATTTCCAGTTGCCCGGCGTTGACGATGCCCATGGTCAGTCCGTTACGGATCGCGTACAGCAAGAACACCGAGTGAATGGCTTCACGTACCGGGTTGTTGCCACGGAACGAGAACGACACGTTGGACACGCCGCCCGACGTCAAGGCATACGGCAGCTCCTCGCGGATATAGGCGCAGGCGTTGATGAAGTCCACGGCGTAGTTGTTGTGCTCTTCAATGCCGGTGGCGACGGCAAAGATGTTCGGGTCGAAGATGATGTCTTGCGGCGGGAAGCCGACTTCGTTGACCAGAATGTCGTAGGAGCGTTTGCAGATTTCTTTTTTGCGCGCTTCAGTGTCCGCCTGGCCGGCTTCATCGAACGCCATTACCACCACGGCCGCGCCATAGCGCTTACACAGTTTGGCGTGATGGATGAACTGCTCGACGCCTTCTTTCATGCTGATCGAGTTGACGATGCCCTTGCCCTGAATGCACTTGAGACCGGCCTCGATCACCTCCCACTTTGAGGAGTCGATCATGATCGGTACGCGCGAGATGTCCGGTTCGCCAGCGATCAGGTTGAGGAAGGTGACCATCGCCTTTTTGGAGTCGAGCATGCCCTCGTCCATGTTGATGTCGATGATCTGCGCACCGGCCTCGACTTGTTGCAGCGCCACTTCCAGGGCTTCGGTGTAGTTGTCCTCCCGGATCAGGCGGGCGAAGCGTGCCGAACCGGTGATGTTGGTACGCTCGCCGACGTTCACGAACAATGAGCTGCGATCAATGGTGAACGGTTCAAGGCCCGAGAGGCGACAGGCTTTGGGGATGTCCGGAATCTGACGCGGTGCGTAGCCAGCCACTGCGTTGGCGATGGCCTGGATATGCCCCGGCGTGGTGCCGCAGCAACCGCCGACAATGTTCAGGAAGCCGCTTTGGGCAAACTCTTCAATCACCTTGGCGGTTTCGGACGGCAGTTCGTCGTACTCGCCAAACTCATTGGGCAGGCCCGCGTTCGGGTGAGCCGAAACATAGGTGTCGGCTTTGTTCGACAGCTCTTCCAGGTAAGGGCGCAGTTCGCTGGCGCCCAAGGCGCAGTTCAAGCCAACCGAAATCGGTTTGGCATGGCTGACCGAGTTCCAGAACGCTTCGGTGGTCTGGCCGGAAAGGGTGCGGCCCGAGGCGTCAGTGATGGTGCCGGAAATCATGATCGGCAACTCGACACCCAATTCTTCGAACACGCCTTGTACGGCGAAGATTGCAGCTTTGGCGTTGAGGGTGTCGAAAATGGTTTCGATCAGGATCAGGTCGGCACCGCCCTCGATCAGTCCTTGGGTGGCCTCTGTGTAGTTCTCGACCAGTTCATCGAAGGTCACGTTGCGATAGCCAGGGTTGTTGACGTCTGGCGACAGCGAGCAGGTACGGCTGGTCGGGCCGAGTACCCCGGCGACAAAACGTGGCTTGTCCGGGGTTTCGAGGGTCTTGGCGTCAGCTACCTTGCGCGCCAGCCTTGCGCCTTCTACGTTTAGCTCGTAGGCGAGCGCCTGCATGCCGTAGTCGGCCTGAGACACTTGGGTGGCGTTGAAGGTGTTGGTTTCAAGGATGTCGGCACCGGCATCCAGATACGCTTTCTCAATGGAGCCAATGACGTCCGGGCGGGTAATGACCAAAAGGTCATTGTTGCCCTTGATGTCGCTCGGCCAGTCGGCAAAACGTGTGCCACGATAGTCGTGTTCCTCTAGACGGTAGCTTTGGATCATAGTGCCCATGCCGCCATCGAGAATCAGAATGCGCTCTTTGAGGGCTTGCTGAAGTGCTTGGAGACGAGCGCTGCGGTCAGACATAGGACTACCTGTTAGAGCCATGCAAAAGATGGCAAATCATAACAAACCTGCGTGGGATTTGATCGTTCGCTAATTTACATGAATTTCATTCATGTTGATGTGGGCCTTCGACGGGTAGAATCGCGACATTTTTAATATCAGGACAATGGCACATGTTTTTTCGCCTACTCACCGGCGCCGTGACGCTGGTGGTGTGCAGTACAGCGTTGGGCCAAACCCCGCTGGTAAGTCCGGCTATCTCGTATACCCGGGATATCCAGCCGATCCTCACTGAAAAATGCGTGGCTTGCCACGCGTGTAACGATGCGGCGTGCCAGCTCAATCTCGGGAGCGCGGAGGGCGCCACCCGCGGTGCGAGCAAAGTGCCGGTCTATCAGGGTGATCGCACCTCGGCCGTACCACCGACGCGTATTTTTTACGATGCCAGCGGCCCGCAGGAGTGGCGTAACAAGGGCTTTTACTCCGTGCTCGACGCACAGGGCGCGCAGGCCGCATTGATGGCGCGCATGCTCGAATTGGGTCACCGCACGCCGCTGACGCCCAATGCCAAGCTGCCTGAAGAAATCGTGCTGGGGCTTAACCGTGAAAACAGTTGCCCGGCGCCGGGCGAATTCAATGACTACGCACAAAAGCATCCCAAGGAAGGCATGCCGCTGGCCGTAACCGGCTTGACCGATCAGCAGTACATGACGGTCCAGACGTGGTTGGCTCAGGGCGCACCGGTCGATCAGAACGCCATCAAGCCGACAGCCATCGAAGCCACGCAAATAGGGGAGTGGGAAGAGTTACTTAATCGCCCCGGATCAACTGAAGCGCTGGTAGCCCGCTGGCTATACGAGCATTTGTTCCTCGCGCATGCCTATTTCGACAATGGCCTGCCCGGGCATTATTTCCAGTGGGTACGCTCGCGCACGCCCAGTGGACAGCCCATTGATCTGATCGCCACCCGTCGCCCGAATGACGACCCGGGCACCACCTTTTATTACCGGTTGATGCCGGTACAAGGCGTGATCGTTCACAAAACCCACATTACTTATCCAATGGGGGCGAGCAAGCTGGCACGGGTCAAACAGCTGTTTTACAGCGGTGACTGGCATGCGGCCAAACTGCCGGGTTACGGCCCGCGTGGTCGCGCCAACCCGTTTGAGACCTTTGAAGCGATCCCGGCGGTGGCCCGTTATCAGTTCATGCTCGACAACGCGGAGTATTTCGTTCGCACCTTCATTCGCGGGCCGGTGTGCCGCGGGCAAATTGCCACCGACGTGATTCGCGATAATTTCTGGACCGTGTTCCAGGAACCTGCCCGTGACCGTTATGTGACGGATGCAGCTTATCGCGGCAAGGCCACGCCATTGCTGGCCATGCCGGGGCAAATCGATGACGTTGGCAGTGTCATTTCGTTGTGGCACAACTACCGCGACAAGCGTAACGAGTATGAAGAGCTGCGCCAGAGCGCTTATGCCGAAATGCCGCCACCCAGTTGGTCGACCCTGTGGGCGGGTAACGATAACGCGCTGCTGACGATCTTCCGCCACTTTGACAGTGCCAGCGTCAGCAAAGGGTTGATCGGTGAAGTGCCGCAAACTATGTGGTTGTTCGACTATCCGCTGCTTGAACGGACTTACTATCAGTTGGCGGTCAACTTTGATGTGTTCGGCAATGTCTCGCATCAGGCGCAGACACGTTTGTACTTTGACCTGATTCGCAATGGTGCAGAGGTGAACTTTCTGCGGCTGATGCCCGCCGATGCGCGCGCTGACATCCTCGGCGACTGGTATCAGAACAGTGGCAAGCTGAAGATGTGGATGGATTACCAAAAGATCGACACTGACACCCCGACCGGGATCAAGCTTAACCCGGTGGACCCCAAACGCGACTTTGCACTCAAGCTGATTGAGCGTACCGGCACCCTGAATGCGCGGCCTGACCCGATCAACCGGTGCACCGGTGCGTATTGTTCGCGTACGGGGATTGCCCAGGCGTTCCAGTATGCCGAGCAATCGTTGAGCCGCCTGGTGTCGCGCCCAGCTGCCGGTTTGGCAGTGATCAATCAATTGCCTGAAGCCACCATGCTGCGTATCGAAGCCGCTGACGGCAAACGTGAGATGTACAGCATGTTGCGCAACCGGGCGCACACCAACGTGGCGTTTATGTTGGGTGAGGAATACCGTTTGCAGCCAGGGCTGGACACCTTGACGATCTATCCGGGGGTACTGAGCAGTTACCCTAACTTCATGTTCAATATCCCGGCGGGGGAAGTAGAGGCATTCGTCGAGGCGATGGAGAAGAGCCAGGATCAGGCGAGTTTTGACGCGATTGTGCAGCGCTGGGGCATTCGCCGTAGCCATCCACAGTTCTGGCAGTATTTTCACGATATCGGCGAGTACATCAACGAAACCGATCCGGTGGAGGCGGGCGTGCTGGACATGAACCGCTACGAGAACCTGTAAGGGTCATTTGTATTACCCACATGGGGTGCGGCTTTCCTGACAAAAATACTAGGACTTTGTCAGGCGCGCCGATTGGCGTAAACTGCGCCCCATGTCTGCGAGGAGATTCCATGAGCGCCATAACGATTACCGACGCCGCCCACGATTACCTGGCTGATCTGCTGTCCAAGCAGAACACCCCGGGCATCGGCATCCGCGTCTTCATTACGCAACCCGGCACCCAGTACGCTGAAACCTGCATTGCGTACTGCAAGCCTAACGAAGTAAAGCCTGAAGATACCGCGCTGGGCCTGAAGACGTTCACTGCCTGGATCGATTCGGTCAGCGAGCCGTTTCTTGACGATGCCGTGGTGGACTACGCGACCGACCGCATGGGGGGTCAACTGACCATCAAAGCGCCCAACGCCAAAGTGCCTATGGTCAATGCCGACAGCCCGATCAACGAGCGCATCAACTACTACCTGCAAACCGAGATCAATCCCGGATTGGCCAGTCATGGTGGTCAGGTCAGCCTGATTGAAGTGGTTGAAGACGGCATCGCCGTACTCAAGTTCGGTGGTGGTTGCCAGGGTTGCGGTCAGGCGGACGTGACCTTGCGCGAAGGCATCGAGCGCACGTTGCTGGAGCGTATTCCTGAGTTGAAAGGCGTACGTGACGTGACCGACCACTCGCAGAAAGAAAACGCCTACTACTGAGTCATCAGTCACAGGGTGTTCGCTGCGAGCTGCATAAAAAAACGGTGCCCCGTGAGCACCGTTTTTTTACGCCTGTTTTTCAAGGCCGATACAGGTGCGCATGCCCCGCGCGGTACAGCGAAGAATCGCTGAAGCTGTCGTTGGCCAGTACCCGGCCAACCAGGATCAACGCCGTGCGTTTGAAACCGTTTGCCTGCACCTTGTGCGCAATGTCCGCCAGGGTTCCGCTCACCGAGTCCTGGTCCGGCCAACTGGCGCGATGGATCACGGCAATCGGGCAGTCAGGGCCATAGTGCGGGGTCAACTCGGCAATGATCTTTTCCAGGTGTTTGACGCCCAGGTGAATCGCCATGGTTGCCTTGTGCTGCGCCAGGCTTGCGAGTTCTTCGCCAGCAGGCATGACGGTTTTGTCAGCGTAGCGGGTCAGAATCACCGTTTGCGAGATGTCCGGCAGGGTCAGTTCTGTCTCCAGCAGTGCCGCGCAGGCCGCTGTTGCGGTGACACCGGGGATGATTTCAAAGGCAATATTCAGTGCCCGCAGGCAGCGAATCTGTTCGCCGATGGCCCCGTAGAGGCTGGGGTCGCCGGAGTGCACGCGGGCAACATCCTGGCCTTTGTCGTCGGCGGCTTTGATCACTTCAATAATTTGTTCAAGGTGCAACTCGGCGCTGTTAATCACCTGATGTGCCTGATGCCCTTCCAATACGGCAGCGGGCACGAGAGAACCGGCATAAATGATCACCGGGCAGTGGCGAATCAGGCGCTGACCTTTGACCGTAATCAGCTCTGGATCGCCGGGGCCGGCACCGATGAAGTAAACAGTCATGGCAGTCTCTTGAAAAGGGCGAAATAGAGCGGCTCTTGAGCAGCGCTCATAGTGAGGCGGGGGATTATCGCGTTTTTTACCCGCAGCAAGCCACTGCAAACGTTGCCCCGGCCGATGTTTGGCGAGTGATCAGCAAGCGGGCAGGCTGGCCTGTGAGGTGTTCAGCCAGGGCCAGCGCGGCGCTTTCAGCTACGCCGTAACACCCCGTGTGCGCCAACGACAGGTTCGAACGGTGGCTCAGTTGCGCGGCATGCACACTCAGTTGTTGCGCGCTGAACACCCTGAACGGTAATTGCAACTGTTGAGCCAGTTGAAGCAGTCCGGGTTCGTGCTGTTTCAGTTCGATACTGGCCAAGGCCCGGATCGTGTTCAACGCGATCCCGGCCTGTTTCAGCGAACGTTCGAGGAGCGCCTGAATTTCTTCAACCTGACAGCCGCGCCGACAGCCCAGGCCAACCACCAGGGTTGGCACTGTGCGGGTTTGGGTCATGCGCCGTACTGGCTTTCAGGTTTGCGCCGGAATAACCAGGCGCTGATAACGCCCAACGCCAGCCAGAATGCGAAGTTGGTCAATTGCGACGCAATTTTGAACTGTGACTCCAGGGCTTCGGGTGCCAGGCTCGAATGCACCAGGGGTTGAGGGGCGCCCATGATGTGCGGAATGACCACAATCACGATGCCTAACACCTTCAGCGCCCAATGTTTGCCAAACACTACCAGCGCAATGGCTACGGCCGTTGAGGCGGCGGTGCCGACCCACCAGATCTGGCGTTGCAGCAAATCAGCCGCAGCGGTGCCTGGCAGTTCAGGTGGCAGACCCAGGGTGGGCGCCAGGCAGAACGTGGCGTAACCGGCCACGCCCCACAACAAGCCTTGTGATGTGCGGGTAGGGCTGCGCAAGGTGTACAAGCCTGCAAGCATCAACGCAAAACCGACCGCGACCACCAGGTTGCCGCCGGTGGTCGACAGTACGCGCTGCCAGCCGTCTTCCGGCTCCCACGCCTCGGCGTCATGGCTGTGAGCGGGCATGGCGCTGTCAGCGTGATCATGGGGTTGAGTGGGCGCAGGCTTTTCAAAGGTTTCGGCTTCAAGAATCAGCGGTGCGACCCAAAAGCTTTGCAGCAATGTGAGCACAAGTGCGGCCAGCAGGCCCGTAAAGCCTGCGGTTTGAGCAATACGCTTAATCATGGCAGGGCTTCTCAATGGCACGGAAAGGCAGAGCTGTGACGGGTGTCATGCGCGGCATTGTGCACTGCATCGATGTGCGAAAAGCCTGCGAAATACACCAGAAAGGCGCCCAGCACTGCCGCGCTGACAGCAGCGACGATGCGTTGGCTTTGAGTGGACGTGGTGGCAGCGGATTGGGTACGGCTGGTGCTGATGGACATGGCGCTTCCCTCTGGTCAGACAGCGGGCGATAGAGCGCAACAAAACCCCGCGAACGACGTGCGCAGGGTTCAACAGCGCCCGCCCACCGCGGGTTTGTTATTCGATGTGTTCAGGCCGGTCTCCGGGCTTGCGAGGGGTTCAAGGGGCTTGAACCGTTAAACATCACCTTCCCATGCCAGCGGCACAGTGGTTTTGATGTGTCTCTCGCTTACCGTTGCGGGGGCAGCACCGGACTGATCAGGTCGATAAACGCCTGACGCACCGGTTTCCCGTTTCACCCTGTGAAGGGCACCTGATACAAGATGTGTAGGAGAGCACGAGCGCGGGGGAGCCGTCAATTATCAGCAGGCGGACAGAATGCTTTTAACCTTGTCGCGCAATTGGTCGATGGAGAAGGGTTTGGCGATCACGGACATGTCGCTTGGCTTTTGCAGGCTTTCGGCATACCCGCTGGCAAACAAGATGGGCAATGCCGGGCGCAGTTCGCGAGCTTGATTGGCCAGTTCAATGCCGCCCATGTTGGGCAACCCGACATCTGTCATCAGCAAATCAATGGTTTGTTGAGCATCTTCGATAAAGAGCAGTGCCTGTTCAGCGCCGTCAGCCTCCAGCACGCTGAACTCAAGTTCTTCCAGTACATCCACGATCAGCATGCGAACAATGGCATCGTCTTCGACGACGAGGATGGTGGAGGGTGTTGCGGACATAATGGGTATCCCGAAAAAATGTGAGCGCGGGTGGGTAAACAGGTGTGGCATGCAGTATCAGTAAGCTGACACCCCGGACAAGTTCCCGCTCTTGTACTAAGAAAATGCCTATACAAGGCCTGCAAGAATAGCTGCTAGCCACGATAGAAGGCAGCGCTTTGCACGAATTTGTACCGTTCATTGTAAGAAAATAGATTATTTACTCGATATTCCGGCAAACTTGCTGTTTTTTATGACTGTTCACGGGCCAGAAAAATGAATGCACCTGCATCGGTTGATGAGCGAAGTTTTCGCAAGCTCCTGAGTCGCAACGTTGGTTTGCCCTTGGGCGTGGGCGTGCTCAGCGCCGTTTTGTTTGTGGTGATGATCAGCTTTTTGCTGTCAGTCATTCAGTGGCTCCAGCATTCGGACCGGGTGATCAGCAACGCCAATGAAGCGATGAAGCTGACGGTTGACCTGGAAACCGGCATGCGCGGTTACCTGATCACCGGTGATGAGCATTTTCTGGACCCGTATGAAGTGGCCAGGCCGCAGATCATTGCGCAGCTGCACGGTTTGCAAGAGTTGGTCAGCGATAACGCGCAGCAAGTCGATCGGCTCAAGCGCCTTGAGGCGTTGCAGAATGACTGGAGCAACTACGCAAAATCCATGATCGACTTGCGTCGCAATAATGGTGATTACCGCGGTGCGGTCCAGGCTGGGCGCGGCAAGCGCCTCACTGATCAGATCCGCAAGGAATTCGACGCCTTTATTGCGATGGAGCAGCAACTGCGCGTGGCGCGTAACGACGATGTGACCCGCACCACCTTCCTGGTCATCGGCCTGTATTTGGTCTTTGTCCTGGGCGTAAGTGGCTTTTTGGCCTATATCGGTCGTCGTGACTTGGTAAATCTTTCAAAGAGTTACAGCTATACCCTCGACGCCCAGCTCAAGAGCGCCGAGCGCCTGGAGCAACAGGCGTGGCTGCGCAACGGTCAGACCGAGCTGGCAGAGCAGGTGCTAGGGCGCCTTACGCTGAACATGTTAGGGCGCAATATCTTGCAGTTCTGTGCCCAATACCTGGGTTCTGTGGTCGCTGCTGTGTATGTGCGCGAAGACCATGGCGGTCTTAAGCGCGTGGCCAGCTACGGGTTTTCCCGCGAGCAAGAAATGCAAGACCAAGTGATTCATAACGATGAAGGCATCATTGGCCAGGCCGCCCAACAAGATAAGTTGATTCGCCTGGACGACGTGCCGGCGGATTACTTCAAAGTCAGCTCTGGCTTAGGCGAAGGCAGCCCTCGCAGTGTGCTAGTGATACCGACCAGCGATGATGATCGGGTCAATGGCGTGATCGAGTTGGGCTTTCTGCGGCCTTTGACGGAGCGTGATACCGAGCTGTTCGAGCTGATTGCCGACAACATCGGCACCTCGATTGAAGCCGCACGTTATCGTCAGCGCCTACAAGAAGTGCTGGCCGAAACCCAGCAGCTCAACGAAGAGTTGCAGGTGCAGCAAGAAGAGCTCAAAACCGCCAACGAAGAGCTGGAAGAACAATCGCGCATTCTCAAAGAGTCGCAAACCCACCTCGAAACCCAGCAAGCGGAACTCGAACAAACCAACGAGCAGCTGGCCGATCAGGCCCTGGCGCTGGAGTCGCAGCGTGATGCGATGGACCACAAAAACACCGAGCTGAATCAGGCTCAGGTGCAGCTCGAAGAGCGTGCAGAAGAATTGCAGCGCTCCAGCAAATACAAGTCAGAGTTCCTGGCCAACATGTCGCATGAACTGCGCACACCGCTGAACAGTTCGTTGATCCTGGCCAAACTGCTGTCCGAAAACCCGCAACAGAACCTGAGTGCCGAGCAGGTCAAATTTGCCGAGTCGATTTACTCGGCGGGTAACGACTTGCTGAACCTGATCAACGACATTCTGGATATCTCCAAGGTAGAAGCCGGCAAGCTTGAAGTGCGCCCCGAGAATGCAACGGTTGCCAGGCTCATTGAAGGCTTGCGCGGCATGTTCCAGCCAATGGCCGCAGACAAGGCACTGGATTTCCACGTTGAAGTGCAGCCTGGCACGCCGCCGATGATCTTCACGGACCGTCAGCGCCTGGAGCAGATCCTGAAAAATCTGCTGTCCAACGCCGTTAAATTCACTGAAAAAGGCCAGGTCAGCCTGACCGTTTCACGTCAACCGGGGGAGGGCATTGCCTTCACTGTGCGCGACTCGGGGATCGGTATTGCACCTGACCAGCAGGAGAGCATCTTCGAAGCCTTCCGTCAGGCAGACGGCACCACCAACCGGCGCTACGGTGGTACAGGTTTGGGGCTGTCGATTTCGCGTGATCTGGCAACATTGCTCGGCGGCTCGATCAGCATCACCAGTGAGCCGGGCCAGGGCAGCATTTTCACTTTGATTTTGCCCCAGCAGTTTATCGAGCACGATGAGCCTTATGCGCAACCCGCGCCAGAGCTGCTCGCCCGAGCTACGCAGTTGACGGCCAAAGCCGCACCGGTCGTTGCAGCGATGGCGCCGGTCGAGATACCCCGCTTCATGGACGACCGTGAAAAAGCACCGTTCACGACGCGTTGTATTTTGGTGATTGAAGACGAACCTAACTTTGCGCGCATCCTCTTCGATCTGGCGCATGAGTTGGGGTATCAGTGCCTCGTCGCCCATGGTGCGGATGAAGGCTTCAGCCTGGCGGCCGAGTTTATTCCGGATGCAATTTTGCTCGATATGCGCCTGCCGGATCATTCCGGATTGACCGTATTGCAGCGTCTTAAAGAGCTGGCTCCGACCCGGCACATCCCGGTGCATGTGATTTCGGTCGAGGACCGGGTTGAAGCCGCCATGCACATGGGCGCGGTGGGTTATGCGGTCAAGCCGACCACTCGCGAGGAACTCAAAGATGTGTTTGCCCGCCTTGAAGCGAAGCTGACACAAAAGGTCAAGCGGGTGTTGCTGGTTGAAGACGATGACCTGCAGCGCGACAGTATTGCGCGCCTGATCGGTGATGACGACATTGAAATTACGGCCGTGGGCTTCGCGCAGGAGGCTCTGGATCTGCTGCGCGAAAATATCTACGACTGCATGATCATCGACCTCAAACTGCCGGACATGCTGGGCAACGACTTGCTCAAGCGCATGTCCACCGAAGACATTTGCTCATTCCCGCCGGTCATCGTGTACACCGGGCGTAACCTGACGCGGGATGAGGAGGCGGAACTGCGCAAGTATTCGCGCTCTATCATCATTAAGGGCGCGCGCTCCCCTGAACGCTTGCTCGATGAAGTGACTTTATTTCTGCACAAAGTTGAATCTCAGTTGTCCCATGAACGGCAAACGATGCTCAAAACTGCACGCAGTCGCGACAAAGTGTTTGAGGGCCGCAAGATTTTGCTGGTGGACGACGATGTTCGAAATATCTTCGCGCTGACCAGCGCGCTGGAGCAAAAGGGCGCGATTGTGGTCATTGGCCGCAATGGTCTTGAAGCCATCGAACGCTTGAATGAAGTCGACGACATCGACCTGGTGCTGATGGACGTGATGATGCCCGAGATGGACGGCTACGAAGCCACGGTTGAGATTCGCAAGAACCCGCGCTGGCGCAAGCTGCCGATCATCGCGGTCACGGCCAAGGCCATGAAGGACGATCAGGAGCGTTGCCTGCAAGCCGGGTCCAATGATTACCTGGCCAAACCCATCGATCTGGATCGCCTGTTCTCTCTGATTCGTGTGTGGCTACCCAAAATGGAACGTATATAAGTGACGCGAAACACCGATATCGAAATACGGCTGCTGATTGAAGCGATCTATCTCAAGTACAGCTATGACTTTCGTGATTACTCTGGCGCATCGATCAAGCGCCGGGTGCATCACGCCATGCGTCAATTTGATTGCAGTACCATTTCGGCTTTGCAGGAGCGGGTGCTACACGACCCCACGGCATTCATGCAGTTATTGCAGTACTTGACCATTCCGGTCAGCGAGATGTTTCGCGACCCGGAACACTTCCTGGCCATTCGCCAGGAAGTGGTGCCGATCCTCAGAACCTACCCGTCACTGAAAATATGGATTGCAGGGTGCAGCACCGGTGAGGAGGTGTATTCGATGGCCATCTTGCTGCGTGAAGAAGGTTTGCTGGACCGCACCATCATCTATGCCACGGACATTAACCCGCGGTCGCTGGACAAGGCCAAGCAGGGGATTTTTTCACTAGAAAATATCCGCGCCTACACCCAGAACTACCAAAAGTCCGGCGGTCAGAAGGCGTTTTCTGACTACTACACGGCCGCCTATGACTTCGCCATTTTCGACAAGAGCCTGCGTGAGAATGTGACCTTTGCCGATCACAGCCTGGCGACGGATAGCGTGTTCTCAGAAACACATTTAATTTCGTGCCGTAATGTCCTGATTTACTTCAATAAAAATTTGCAAAATCGCGCCTTTGGTTTGTTTCATGAATCGTTATGTCACCGCGGTTTTTTGATGTTGGGCAGCAAGGAGACGTTGGACTTTTCTGACTACAGCAAGCAGTTCTCGGCGTTGCTCAAGCCCGAACGGATTTATCGCAAGCTATGACCCGCAATGATCAAGAAGTGAAGCGCGACCGCTCGCGGCGTGTCGATGCGGTTGTAGTGGGCGCTTCTGCGGGCGGGGTTGAGGCGTTACTGGCGATTTTCGCCGATCTGAGGCCCGGCTTTGGTTTGCCCATTATCGTGGTGCTGCATCTGCCCGATGAACGCCGCAGCCAGTTGGCGGATGTGTTTGGTCGTCGCTTGCAGGTGCCGGTCAAAGAGGTGGATGACAAAGAGTCCATTGTGCCCGGCACGGTGTATTTCGCTGCCCCCGGGTATCACGTGTCGATTGAGCGTGATCACAGTTTTTCGTTGAGTCGCGAGGAGCGCGTGCACTACTCACGGCCCTCGATTGATTATTTGTTTGAGTCCGCGGCCGATGTGTATCAACACCGTCTGGCCGCGATATTACTGACTGGCGCCAATCAGGACGGTGCTCAGGGGCTGGCAACGGTCAAGCTGCAAGGCGGCTTGACCATCATCCAGGACCCTGAAGAAGCCTTGGTTTCGACCATGCCGCAAGCGGCACTGGATCGGATAAAACCAGACTACATCCTCCCTTTGCGCGGCATCGGCCGTCTGCTTGTTGAGCTGGAACGAATCGAATGCTACTGAGTGATATTCAAGCCAAGTTGCTGATCGTGGACGATCTGCCTGAGAACTTATTGGCGCTCGAAGCGCTGATCAAGCGCGAGGATCGCACTGTCTATAAAGCCTTGTCGGCCGACGAGGCCTTGTCGCTGTTGCTGCAACACGAGTTCGCCATTGCCATCCTTGATGTCCAGATGCCGGGCATGAATGGCTTCGAACTGGCTGAGCTGATGCGTGGCACTGACAAAACCAAAAACATCCCGATCGTGTTCGTCAGTGCCGCAGGCCGTGAGATGAACTATGCCTTTAAGGGCTACGAAAGCGGTGCCGTGGACTTCTTGCACAAGCCTTTGGACATTCACGCGGTCAAGAGCAAGGTTAATGTGTTTGTCGATCTGTATCGGCAACGAAAGGCGGTCAGGCAGCAGGTTGAAGCGCTGGAAAAGAGCCGCCGCGAACAGGAAGTGCTACTGGCGCAATTGCAAGTAACTCAGGGCGAACTTGAGCATGCTGTGCGCATGCGCGACGACTTCATGTCGATTGTGTCCCACGAGGTGCGAACGCCACTCAACGGGCTGATCCTCGAAACCCAACTGCGCAAAATGCATTTGGCGCGCGATAACGCGGCAGCTTTTACCATGGACAAGATGCAGGCCATGGTCGAGCGCGATGAGCGTCAGATCCAGAGCCTGATCCGGCTGATTGAAGACATGCTCGATGTGTCGCGCATTCGCACGGGCAAGTTGTCGATTCGACCCAATGAATTCGATTTGTCGCGGCTGGTGACTACCCTGGTCCATACCTTTGCCTCGCAAATCAGCGCCGCACAATCGAGCATCAATTTGCGTGCCGAGCAGCCGGTGGTGGGGCAGTGGGATGAGTTCAGGATCGAGCAAGTGGTGTCCAACCTGTTGACCAATGCGTTGCGCTATGGGGCCAAAAGCCCGATTGATGTGTCGGTGTACGCTGAAGGCAAACGGGCAGTGGTTGAGGTGCGGGATCAAGGCATTGGCATCAGCGAAGAGAACCAGCAACGAATATTTCTGCAATTCGAGCGTGTTACCGCCAAACATGCGGTCGCCGGGCTGGGTTTGGGCCTGTTTATCTCTGAGCAAATTGTTGCCGCGCATCACGGGGAAATCACCGTGCACAGTGCGTTGGGTGAAGGCGCCTTGTTCCGGGTCAGTTTGCCATTGGAGCAAAACTCTTAAAATTTGCGCAACCTATGGCCGCCGTCATGGTCGTATTGGCAGCATTTGAGGAATAAAGGTTTGACCCATGAGTGAAGATGCACTGGATGTCGTGTTGATTGTCGAAGATGATCCTTCGATCCTGATGGTCCTGTCTGACTATTTGTCCGGTGAGGGCTATCGTGTATTGCAGGCGGAGAATGGCGAGCAGGCATTCGAAATTTTGGCCAGCAAGCCGCACCTGGACCTGATGGTCACTGACTTTCGGCTGCCCGGCGGGATTTCAGGTGTGCAAATCGCTGAGCCTGCGGTTAAATTGCGGCCCGATCTGAAGGTGGTCTTCATCAGCGGCTACCCACAAGAAATCCGTGATACGGACAGCCCCATCACGCGCAAAGCCCCTATTTTGGCTAAACCGTTCGACCTGGACGAGTTACAGAGCATTATCAAGACCTTGTTGGCCTGACACTCTCCGCAAGGTTCAGGGTTGGCGTTGCGTCTTGCCTGCCTGCACCATCTCATTCACCTTGGCCGTCAGCAGGTCAAAGGTGAAGGGCTTGGTAATCAGTTGCATACCCTCATCCAGAAACCCGCCGCGCGCCGTAGCATGTTGTGCGTAGCCGGTAATAAACAGCACCTGCAACTGTGGCCGGACCTGGCGACTGATTTCGGCCAACTGACGCCCATTCATTCCCGGCAAGCCCACGTCGCTGATCAACAAATCAATGGTTTGTGCAGACTCGATGATCGGCAGTGCGCCATTGGCGTCTTCTGCACTGATCACCGTATAACCTTGCTCGCGTAATACATCGGTCACCAGATTGCGCACGGCACTGTCGTCTTCGACGACCAGCAGCGTTTTGCTCGCGTTGGCGCAGGTTTGGGCCAACGACAGACTGTCGACGTTCAAACTGCTACTGCTTGCGTTACACCGGGGCAGGAAAATCTCAACCGTGGTGCCATGCTGCTCCTGGCTTTGGATGCGCACATGACCGCGTGACTGTTTGCAAAATCCATAAATCATAGACAGGCCCAAGCCTGTGCCTTGGCCTATGGGCTTTGTTGTGAAAAACGGATCGAAAGCACGTTTTAGCGTGCTTTGGGCCATGCCGCAGCCATTGTCCGTCACGCGCAGCACAATGTAATCGCCTGGCGTGAGCTTGGCATTGGCTTCGCTGAAGGCTGTGTTCACCTGTTGGTTAAAGGTTTGAACGGTAAAATGCCCGGCGGCTGGCATGGCATCACGGGCGTTTGAGATCAGATGTAGCAACGCATTTTCCAATTGCACGGGGTCTACTTCTGCCACCCACAGGGCATCGTCAACTTCAAGGGTTAGCTGTGTTTCCGGGCTCAGGTTTTGTGCGATGAGTTGGCGCTGTGCCATCAGCCACGGGTTGATGGACAGGGGCTTGGCGTCCAGTGACTGGCGCCGTGAAAAAGCCAACAGCCGATGGGTGAGGCCCGCAGCGCGATTGGCGGACGTCACGCCCATGTCAATCAGGCTATCCAGTTCGTCGGTTTTGCCTCGAGCCACTTTGCGTCGTAGTAATTCCATACTGCCGATGATCCCGGCCAGCATGTTGTTCAGGTCATGGGCTATACCGCCGGTGAGCTGGCCAATAGCTTCCATTTTTTGCGCGTGACGCAGGTCTTCGTTGTGCTTGAGTTGCTCTTCCACTCGCTGATTTATTTCAATATCAATAGCTTGCAGTGCACTCTTGATAAAACTCTCACGTTCAGTCAGGCGAGCTGCGCAGTCACGGGCAACGTATTGTTGACGGCGGCTTCGCAACGCGTTTTTCGACAGGCACAGCAACTGTGTGTAGGTCCAGGAGGGCGCTAACAACATCGCGTTACCGAGTTGAGCGCTGAGTTCGGTGATTTGCAGGTCAGACCAGTATTGGCCTGATGTCAGTACGATCACCGCCACATCGGACCAGTCTGGCTGGTGCGCAAGTACCTTGCTCAGTTCGCGCAGTTCTTCGGCTTGCCGTGAGCTGGCTTCGACAATCAACAGCCCCGCACCTTCTGTCAGTGCCGGTTGCAACTGATCGATGCGCGAAAGCTGAAGGCTGTTAACACCGCCCGAAGCCAATTGTTGCTGATCAACAGACCTGACCAGTCCGGGGCACGTGAGAATCAGTGCGCGCTCTTCGGGTGGACCCAATGCAATCACAGAATTTCCCGCCTTTTGATACCTGACCTATAACCATTCCCCGCCTGTTAAGCGGCTATAAGGTCTTGACCCTGCGGTATCGCGGCGGTTCAACGATTTGAAATTATTATTCATATGGAGGGTTTGTTGGCGTCACACGGTGCGTTTGAGTAAGTACAGCGCGATCTTCGCATCCATGACCGTGACGTGCTCGCTCAGGCCCTGAGTGGCAGGCAGTGCTCAAAGTCCCTGCTGTAAGGCCGGGTCATCCGGGTTTTGCTGCTCCAGCTGCGCCAGCAGCACCTGCACATTTTGCAATTGCCCGGACTCCTTCCAGTAACGGATTAACAACACCCGGGCTTTGCGATTGGAAGGCTGGCGTTGCAGCAGTTCTTCAAGTTGGCGTTGTGCCGCCTCCAGTTGCTCAAGGTCGTGCAAGGCGATCGCAAGCTTGTAACGGTAGTCGCTTTTGTCGGGTTCCAGTTCTACCGCTTTGGCCAAACCCAGCAGGGCATACTCGGTTTGGCCATGGTTAAGCAACCAAATCCCCAGTGCATGCTGTAAGTAGGCGGAATCGGGTTTGGCTTGCAGTTGCTGGGCCAATAATGCGCGTGCCTTGTCGGTTTCGCCGCGCTTGTCCAGCAACTCTACCCGCGCGACCACGGCTTTTAGATTGTCCGGTTCAAGGTGGGTGACTTTTTCCAGCGCGGCTTGAGCATCGTCCAATTGACCTTCATGCAGGTACAGCCGTGCCAGTTGGCCTTGCGCTTGTGCGCTGTCCGGCTGGGTTTTGAGTGCCCGTTCGTATTCGTCGATGACGTGTTGCAGCGGACCGAAATACAGCCCTTGCTCATCCGGTGATAACCCCAGCAACGCATTGGCGGCAGCAAAGCGCACGCTTTGCTCCGTGTCATCCAGGATCGGCCCCAGCAGCAGTGTCCGTTGAGCGTTCGGCACCAAGCCGACGATACTCTGGATCGCGGCTTCGCGAACCAGAGGCGAAGGATGTTGCAAATCGGCATCGGCAAGTTTCAAGGCTTGCGGGCTGGGGTAGTTGGGCAGTTCGGCATGCAGACTGGCGCGGCGTATGTCGGACAAATCAGTACGGGCCAATTGCTGATAAAGCACGCGCGCAGCACCAGGCTGACCATTGTGCGCCTGCTCAAGCGCCTTGGTGTAGCTGTGGGGGACGCTGGCAGAGTTCACGGTCGCGCCAGGGCGCATCCACCACCAGAGGCAGGCGGCAACGATGGCAGAGGCAAGGCTGATCAGCAGATAGCGGCGGGGCTTGAGCATGCAAATTCCAGAAGCAGGCGTGCGTAAGGGTGTTCAGCTTCGGTCAGTGAGCCTGATGAGTCAAACCCTTGTCCGATCTCACGCGCTGAGCTTGTGGGAATGTACAACAAAGCCCGTGATACCTTGTGCAGCCGACTGGCGTGTTTACCCACGGTTGCTGGCAGCATGGAGTGCATAAGAACTGGAGATTCGCCTGATGAAAATCGTCATAGCCCCTGACTCGTTCAAAGACAGCCTGAGCGCTGCAAAAGTCGCCGATGCCATTGCTATCGGCCTGGCTGACGTCTTGCCGCACGCGCAGTTGATCAAATGCCCGATGGCTGACGGCGGTGAGGGGACCGTTGATGCGATTGTGGCAGCGGGCAATGGCCAGTTACGCCGTCATCAGGTGCAAGGGCCTTTGGGTGAGCCGGTTCAGGCGAACTGGGGCTGGCTGCCGGACAGCCACACCGCGATCATTGAAATGGCAGAAGCCAGTGGCTTGCAATTGGTGGCGCTCGGTCAACGCAATGCGTGCATCAGCAGCACCTATGGCACCGGTGAATTGATCAAGGCCGCGCTGGACGCAGGCGCACAGCGCATCATTCTGGCCATTGGTGGCAGCGCGACCAACGACGCAGGTGCCGGGGCGCTGCAAGCCTTGGGGCTTGGATTGTTTGATGCTCAAGGTCAGCCGCTGCCTCGTGGCGGTTTAGCGTTGGCCACGCTGGCCCGTATCGATCTGCAAGGGCTGGATGCCAGGCTGGCCGGGGTGCGCTTTGAAATCGCAGCGGACGTGAATAACCCGCTGTGCGGCGAGCACGGTGCCTCGGCCATTTTCGGCCCGCAGAAAGGCGCCTCGCCCGAGCAAGTCAACCTGCTGGATCAGGCGCTGGGGCATTTTGCAGACCGTTGCGCCACTGTGCTGCCCAAGGATGTGCGTGATGAGCCAGGCTCAGGAGCGGCAGGTGGGTTGGGCTTTGCTGCCAAGGCGTTTCTTGGCGCGCAGTTTCGCGCCGGGGTGGAGGTCGTTGCGGAACTGGTCGCTCTGGCAGAAGCGGTGCAGGGCGCGGCACTGGTCATCACCGGCGAAGGCCGTTTCGATGCACAAACCTTGCGCGGCAAGACGCCCTTTGGCGTGGCCCGCATCGCTCAGCAACACGGCGTACCCGTGGTCGTGGTGGCGGGCACGCTGGGTGATGGCTATCAAGCGCTGTACGCGCACGGCATTCATGCGGCGTTTGCTTTAACCAGCGGCCCGATGACGCTGGAGCACGCGTGTGCGCATGCGTCGCAGTTGTTGACTGATCGCGCGCGCGACATCGCACGGTTGTGGAGCCTGGGCCAGGGTTAAGAGGGCCGCCGACAGCGGCGTGGCTAATGCTTAAAACACAGAATCGTGTAAGCTTCGCGGTTCTTCGCATTCGACCCTTAGCGAGCCCTATGCCGTCGTTCTTCAAACGCTCTTTGCTGCCTAAGTTGCGCAGTTTCCCGTTGGCCGCCGATGCGGTGCACATCTTGCCCAGTGCGGCCGAGTTTCGTCGTTGCCTGTTGCAGCATATTGCAGGTGCCCGTCAGCGCATTACGCTGGTGGCCTTGTACCTGCAACAGGATGAAGCCGGACAGGAAATTCTCGATGCCCTGCATGCCGCCAAAGCCGCCCGGCCCGAGCTTGAAATCGTGGTCATGGTCGATTGGCTGCGCGCTCAGCGCGGATTGATTGGCGCGGGCAAGCAGCCAGGCAATGCGGCCTGGTATCAGGCGCAGACGCTGGCACATGACACGCAGGTGCCGATTTACGGCGTGCCGGTGCAAACCCGTGAACTGTTCGGGGTGTTGCACCTTAAAGGCTTCATCGTTGACGACTGCGTGATCTACAGCGGTGCCAGCCTCAATAACGTGTACCTGCACAAGTTCGACAAGTACCGTTTCGATCGCTATCACGTGATTAACAACAAGCCGTTGGCCGACTCGATGCAGCATTTTGTGCAGCACGATTTGATCCAGACCCCAGCGGTGCATCGCCTTGATGTGCCTTCACTGCCGAGCACGCGCAGTCTGCGCTCTGCCATCGGT
Organism: Pseudomonas sp. TWR3-1-1; assembly: GCF_049896545.1. NCBI lineage: Bacteria > Pseudomonadati > Pseudomonadota > Gammaproteobacteria > Pseudomonadales > Pseudomonadaceae > Pseudomonas > Pseudomonas sp. TWR3-1-1. The sequence goes on along the minus strand of NZ_JAFCUO010000004.1, from coordinate 36,825 downwards.
GATCTGCGCAGTCGTCTGAAAAAAGCCAGTTACGACACCAGCGCCGGTACGGTCGGCCATTTCGGCCTGTCTGTCAGCCCTTTGCTGGGGGTGGGTAAAAACAACCCGCTCAGTCGCGTGATCTGTGAATTGATCGCCAGTGCGCAACAGCAACTGACCCTCTGTACCCCGTACTTCAATCTGCCTTTGCCCGTGACCCGCGAAATCAATCGTGCGCTGGAGCGGGGTGTACGCATTGATATCGTGGTCGGTGACAAGACGGCGAATGATTTCTATATCCCGCCCAGTGAGCCGTTCAAAGTGATCGCGGCGTTGCCGTATTTGTATGAGTTGAGCCTGCGCCGGTTTGCTAAAAGTCATCAGCGTATGATCGACAGCGGCCTGCTGAACCTGCACTTGTGGCGCGACGGCGATAACACCTATCACCTCAAGGGGATGTGGGTGGATGAGCGCTACACCCTGATTACGGGAAATAACCTCAACCCGAGGGCGTTTCGTCTGGATCTGGAAAACGGCCTGCTGATCGATGATCCACGGCGCGAACTGCTAGAGCCGCGACGCAAAGAGCTGGATGCGATTTTTGCTCACACCCGACGCATCGACTCATACAAACACTTGGACACCCTGGCCGATTACCCACCCGCAGTGGCCAAGTTTTTGCGTCGGGTCAGCCGGGTGCGGATCGAGCGCTTGCTGTACCGGATACTTTGAACGCAGGGACGACAGGCCGGTTTTAACCACCGGCCTGTCTTCTCTCGGGTCGTTAGAAGTCGACGGTCGCCGAGACTTTCAATGAGCGCGGTTCTCCCTGGCTCAAGTAGCCGCCGTTGGCAGACGCCCAGTAGTTTGTGTTGGCGACGTTTTCCAGATTCGCCCGCAAGGTGATGGCACGCTGCTCCACCTCAAAGCTGTACCGAGCGCCCAGGTCGAAACGGTTCCAGGCCGGAATGCTCAGGGTATTGGCTTCATTCACGTATTGGCCGCCGGTGCGCAGCATGCGCGCATTCAGCGCCACGCCTTGCAGCCCCGGTACATCCCAGTCAGCGCCCAGGTTGTACTGGAATTTGGGCACACCGATTGCTCGATTGCCATCATTGGCGCCGTTTTTGGTGTCTCTCAACTCAGTGTCCATCACCGTTGCGCCTGCCAGCAGGCGCAGGCCATCGATGGGCTCACCGTAAATGTTCATTTCTACGCCACGATTGCGTTGTGTGCCCTGACGCACGTAAACGTTGTCCGCATTGGTATAGCCATCTGACGGTTTTTCAATACGGTAAACACCCAGACTCGCGCCAAAGGTGCCGTGGTCATATTTGATCCCGGCTTCTACCTGCTTGGAGCGTGCGGGGGCAAATACTTCGCCAGCATTGGCCACCGGGCTGCCACCCGCAGAAGCGGGTGCGGTCGGCCCTTGTGCCAACCCTTCGATGCGGTTGGCATACAACGAAACGTTGTCCCAGGGTTTGAGCACGATGCCGTAGACCGGGGTGGTGATGGATTCGTCGTAGGCAGCGGATCGAGTGCCTTTGTAGTTCCAGCCATCCACTTTCAGTGTCTGTTTGCGCAGACCGTAGGTCACAAGAATGCGGTCATCGACAAAGCCCACGGTGTCAGAGAGCGCCACGCTGCGGTTGATGGTTTTGCCGACAATCCCCGGATCATTAATGTCGCCGCCCACGTATTTACCGGGAGCAGGTTTTGGCACGTCCACGGTGTCATACAGGTTGTTGTTGAAGGTGGCGCTCAAGTCATAGGCCGAGCGTTGCTGGGTCCAGATGCCGCTTAACCCCAGGTTGACCTGATGGCTCACAGGCCCGGTCTGAAATTTGCCGCGCAGCCCGGCCATTGCACTGCGGTTGTCTTCATCGTGGGCCACAAACATGTTTGAGGCCGTGGTCGCGCCTGCCGAATTGACCAAGGTTGGCGTCGAATAATTGCCGACTTCGCGCGTGTGTTTGGCCCCGGCTGCGGCGTACGCGGTCCAGTGGTCGTTGAGGTCGTACTCGGCGCGCGCCATGCCAAACGTGTCTTCCAGTTCAGTGGATGTCCACTTCTGGCTGTAGTTGTGGTCGGCATCGGGGGCATGGGGGATGTCTGTGAGCTTGGCGCCCGCGTACACCACGTTACGGTTGCCATTGATGCGTTGCTTTTGATAGCCAAAATCAGTCGATACACGCAAGCGATCACCACGGTAATCCAGGCCCAGGGCAAACAGCTTGGTGCGCTGGTTTTCATCGTCGATGGCGGTGTCACCTTCGCGCTGCGCCAGGTTCATGCGTACCCCGAACTGGTTGTCGGTGCCAAAACGTTGCCCCAGATCCAGGTGCTCGCCGATCCGTCCATCACTGGAAATATCCGTGGTAAAGCGTCGGGTCGGGGTGTCCAGCGCGCGCTTTGGCTGAAGATTAATGCCGCCCCCCACCCCCGAGCCGGTAGGTGTAACGCCATTGATGAAGGCATTCGGCCCTTTGAACACCTCTACACGTTCAAGGTTGTCAGCTGAAATGACCTGGCGTGGCAGAACACCGTACAAACCGTTATACGAGATATCGTCTGTGCTGAGGGGGAGGCCACGGATTACAAAAATTTGCGAGGCGTTGCCGTAGCCGAATGACTGGCGCACGGAGGCGTCATTGAGTAGCACATCACCCAGGTTTTCAGCCTGTTGGTCTTCAATCAGTTGCGAGGTGTAGCTCGACATCGTGAAAGGGACATCCATGATGTCCTGACTACCCAACACGCCCAATTCACCGCCGCGCGCGACCTGACCGCCGCTGTATACAGAAGGTAAGGCGTTTTGGGGCGGGGCATCGGCCGATACAGCGGTAGGGTCCAGTGTCAACGTGCCACTCGCTGCTTGGTCCGCATGGACGGTAAAACCGGCACACGCGCTCAGGCAGCCGATGAGGGTTGCAGCAATGGGGGTTAGACGAAAAGGCTGGGGAGGTGTGGGCAACATCGAAATTTCCGCATGCGAAGAGAGATGAGGTGATCAGCTTCCATGCAGATATAAAAGCAAATGATATAGATTCACAGTTGTAACAAAAAGAAAAATCTGCCTCCTCTTTAAGAAACAGAGCACAACGTGAAGTGATCGAGAAAGAGGATCAGGCGTGATCCTCGTGGGGGAGGTCGGTAGGGAGAGGCGTGACGCTTCAATGCGCTGCGAGATTCAGGCCAGTACGCGCCATGCCTGCGGTGGAACGAAACTCTCAAGTTCGTCTTCAACGGCTTGAATGATGTGCGCCACTTCGCCGGTGGTCATGACGGTGGAGCAGGGAATGCCGGCGATGGCGATTACCGTCTCGCCACTGGCGCGGTCGAACAGTCGCACGATCATGCTGCGAGGCGCGTCCATGGTTGCCTCAAAGCCCATCGGTTTAAAATGCCAGCGCATCAGTTGGCAGGCGTTGGGAAAGGTCACTTTAGTGCTGTTGCCCATAGGATTCATCGAGCGTTTCCTTTTGCTCTGTGTCTGAACGGTTACGGGTAAGGCCCTGCATGTGCACGAGAGCCTTACGGGATCAAAGCTAGCACTTACGCTGCACAACGATGAGATTTTTGTTAGCGGCGCGCCCATTGAATGGCCAGGTTTTGATGTAAATCATGCAGTGAAGCGATTTAGCGTCGCATTGCAGGTGTGAACGGCTTAGCTCAACCGATGGGTTGACGCTTGAGCAGGCATGGGGAGCCACCAACAGGCTCCCTTGACAGGCCTTACGGGGTGATTGGCGGTGTCATTTTAGGAATGTTGATAGGGGCGGCGAAGAGGCTGAAGACATTTAGACTTTTAACGGTATTTATCAAGTACAACTCATTGAATGCAGCGACATCATAGGTACGGGTGCCTGGGTTGGGCTTGAACAGATGGCTGGTCGTGCCACTGTTCATGGCGCGTTCAAGGCCATTGCGCATGCTCTCTTCAGTTTTAAACGAGGCCAGGCCAAAATTGGGGTCGTAGTAAAACCATTCTTTATCAGGCCCGTTCACTACCACACCGGCTGTTATGCCATGCCGACTATTTCCGATTAGTATGCTTTCCGATTTTTCCGCGCTGGCCAGATCAGAAATAATGTCTGAGTACGTCGCCTTGTAGGTGGTTTGCCCCCCATGAAATTCTGTTCTAAGGGTGGCCTGGAAATGTGTCAGGTTTTGCCGAAATTTTTGTGTGTTGGCATGTTCTGGATGCGCCATGACGGTGAAAAAGTTTTCGATCAATGTGTGTTGTTTCCCTTCTTGAATGGCATAAGCCATCGCGTTGGACAGCGCTGCACATTCGCCTCCCGAGATAGGATTGACCTGATTCAGATAGTAACCTTGCGGCATGAGCGTCACTGTCCCCCCTGCCGAAGTGACGTCCTCACTGAACTTTCTCGAATTCTCCAAGTTAATGGCTATTGCTTTTCTTTCAATCTGTTTTTTCAAACAGCCAATAGCGTGTGGTGTTCGTCCGGGAACCAGTGTCAGTTCTTTGATCTGAGTGATAGTCAACGAAGAAGAGTAGCCATCAATCACCGCGGGATTGCCTGATGTATAGCCTTGATTGAAATGCTGTGCATCCGCGAGTTTGGCGTTTGTCAGTTGTGTTCCGTACGCCTGAGGTAATTTTTCTAGATAGTCTATTCGCTGAGACAGACGGCCTAATTGTTCAGGGGAGCACGAAGAAGCCACGGCCAGTTTTTTTATGGCATCAATGCTCATTGACGCGGTGTAACCCGCTATGTCCGGGGGTGTTTTACTACTAAAACCGCGGTTGAAACTTGCACTGTCGGTATGTGATGCCTCCAAGAGCGCTGCATCAAAATCGCGTTCAAAATTCGGGTTGGGGGTTTGGCCAAACCAATTGGAGAACCAGCCCGAGCTCTGAATATCCCCCCCGTGTGCCACCACCGTGGGCGTGAAATTGTGCAGGGGCGAGCCGTAGGGGCGCGATCGGGCAACATCATAGGAGTACCATTTGCCTTCTTTGAGCACTGCGCTGGTCTCAACAGTGTTGCCGGCAACTTGCAAGTTTCCCTTCGCCGCGACGTCATACTGTCGGCTGGCCGCCTTCAGGAGATCATAGCTACCGCTGCCCGCACTGAACGTATTGATCGCCTTGCTCACAAGTTTGACGCCGCCTTCAAGCACATTGCCGGCAACAGTGAAGGGATTGAATTCACTGAGAAGAGCCTTACCTATCACTTTGCCTGCCTGCAACGCTTTTGCTCCAGCTGAAGCGGCTTTGCTGGTCGCGTTTAAAACTTTCGCACTCACACCGGCGCCCGCTGTCGCAAAACCAAATACATCAAAAGCGAGGTCTAAAGTCCCTGCACCAAAATTACCCTTACTAAAGTTAACGATGGCGGATCTTAAGGGAACCAGGTCCAGGAAAAATTCATTCACGTTCTTTTCGGCGTTTAGCGTGTCTTCGTAACGGGTACTTCCAGTGGCTTGCCTCACCACCGTCTCGTTATCAATATCGAGATGTTCAACCATTACATTGGCAAGGATTTGAGTGCGGGGACTTGAAAAACTATTGGGCGGTAGACCTGTGCTGGAGGGAGATCTGGAGGTCAGGTCGGCGGCGCTGGCGGTCGTGGGTGTAAACGCTTCCATATGCAGTGTGTTGGCGCCAGATATCATGCTCGAGTTGGTATAAATACCCATCGAAATAGGTTTTATTTTCCCCTCGCAAGTATTGATTTCGTACGCGCAGTGTGTGGAGCCCAACGTGGTTTTTACATACAGCGAAGGCTTTTTGCCGACGTAAGTATCACTCAGGCCTCGTTCATATTTTTTTTCTTGGCGAAATTCCAACGCGCCGAATTCAAAGTTCTTTCTGTCCGACAACGGAAGTTCGGAGATGAAGTGTTTGATGAGGATAGCAATCGATTCTTTAGAGGCATCCATGGCCTGTGAGAATTTCGTGTTGAACACTTCGTTGGTGTCGAACGCGAGAGATTTGCCTTTGATCGCGGCAGCAATACGTGGATCGGAAGTCTTCCAGTCGATGTTACTCATTACCTGCCCGCCCATCGCAATATCGAGCAATGAATGACCGTACACGGGACCTCGCGCCGCCACGCTAAACAGGTAAGGGGAAGGGGGTGAGGGATTCTTGGGTACCAGCAGCGGTTCTTCAAAAGGCACACCGGCACCAAACCGCTCTGTAAGTTTGGCCAATGCAATTTCTTTACGACTGGGAATTTCAGTGTTCGCCAGTCTGGAACCTTTGATGCGTTCAGAAGACTGCGCATTGAACGTGGTCCGTGCTAACTCGACCTCCTGCGCGCTGTAGTCTTCGGTTTTTTTTGACGGGAGAACACCTTGAACCACCGCCCAATCCAACAGGGCGGCTTTTTTGGCTTGTTGAGTGCTGGCTTTATCTTGCGCGCCGAGAGTCTGAGCCTCAGTCATGATCTGCGCATAGCTCAAATTGGGAACAGTGCCCGGCGCATTAGCCTCTACCGAAGCCGCTGCAACGGCGAAGCTGACCCAAGCGGCACTCCCATAGGTCACGCTGTCAGGAATATCTTTAGCCAGTAATAGTGGCGCTTTTCTTGCCAATAGCAGGTAGGCGCCCACCTTGGCCATCTCAGGTGTGGTTTTGCCCGTGCGGCTCAAGTGGCTGCTCAGTTCTGCGTGTATTTTGGATACCGGTTCTCCCCAGTGACTTTGCTGCGCCAAGTCAAAACCCGCGACTTTGTTACGCTGCGGCGTGTGCACGGCATCCGGATCGAGCATCAAATTAATGGCTGCCAACGCGTAATCATTCACGCTGGAGTCCGTGGCGATGCCCCCCATCTACGTTTGTAAGCTTTGCCCAAGTGCCTGCGCGCGAGGCGTACTGATGATAATTTCTAGCGCCTTGGCGGGGTTTTGTATGGCTTGTTCGCTGAGTTTTTGGTTGCTGTTCAGGTATTCCAGTATTCCGAGGCTCATGCCCATTTTCGGTGGATTTGGACGACTTGCACCGAAGTTTGTGGCGCCGCTCAATAGGGTGCGTTGCTCACTTGCAGTGAGAGGCAGCGGCCATGACAGGCTGCCGCCAAAGTTGCCCAATGGGTGCTGCAAGGCTCTGCCCAGTACGGCGTCAGCCAGAGTGTTTATATGTGAAGAGCGTGTGGGTAAAAACCATTTGTTGTCCTTGATGTACGTTTCTAGCGTGACCGTACTGCCCGATTCGGGGGTGTAGGGTGAGTCGGGGTGAATGTCCATCAACGTGTTTTTAAGTTCGGTTGTAATGGCTCCACGAGGGGGATGTACCCCCAGCTTCGTCATGATTGCGTTGAGCTTCTTGCCCAGCTCCATTAGGTCTTGTTTGCCGGCCAATGCCTTTTTCAGGCCAATGCTGACGGATGCACTGCTTGAGAGGTTTTGCGCAGTGGGTTGCGCAGCCACAGGCTGATGGGTGCGGGTGGGTGGCTCTGAAGGGGTTTGCGGCCTTTCTTGCGACGTAGGTGCCAGGTCTTTGGCGGTGGGAGGGGGCTGCTGCGGCCTGTGCTGTACCGTCGTAAGCGTGGAAGTTGTCATTCAAGGACTCCTGTCAAATGTGGCGAGATGATTCTCTGGCGACAGGACGTGACGGCTTCCTGAGGCGTCCTTGTGGGTGCGCAAATCACGTTTGCGGGTTCCTTGGCACAGTCCGCAACGTGTAAGGAGTTCGTACGCTCAACACACTGGGGTTTTAAACACAGGCAGCAATCTACGCCCACACTGTATTGGCTACGACTGATGCAAAGATGGGAGGCCACGAGGAGGGGGGCGGGTCCAGTTATCGGGACAAACGCACTGTGGCAGAGCTGATGTTTGCGGCGTTAAACACATCAGGTCCAGCCACGGTGGGTACAAAGCCTGGGCTGTATCGCCCACGTGCAGTGTGGTGGATAAAGGCCAGCGCTGAGTATCAGCCTGGCCTGTTCATTGGCTCATTCAGAAAGCAAAACTGTAGTGCGCTGTAATGCCATGCTCGCGGGCGCGATCACCACGCTGATGGTTCATGCTCACCTTGAAAGCGCTATCGCGGGTGAGCCGCGCAACGGCGCCGATGTCCAGCTGCGTGCTCGCTTGGTTTACCGGTGCCCCGCTGATATGCATCGTGGTGCTATCTTGCCAGGCGACGTCGGACACAGGTCGCAGGCCGCCACTCGCACGCGTATATGCCGCGCCAGCGGTGAGGCTTAACCAGGCAGGCCCGGATGATGTTTTGCCCATATCGAACGTGAAACGTACGCCGCCCGTGGCCAAATTCACAGCGCTATGGGGGCTGCGGACTTTTAATGCACCATGCCCCCTTGTTCGTTAAAGCTTTCACGCTGCAACCGGACATGTGCCAGTTGCAGGTAGGGCTGTATGTCCCATATCCCCGATTGCCAACGATAGCGACCTTCGATAAACGCCTGTTGGGTATGGTTTTTGGCGTCACTGGACAGCGTTTCATTCAGTCCTGTGAAGGTGACCCGGCGTTTGCTTTGGACCGTGTGATGCGCATAAGCCAGCCCGCCATACAGCCCGAACGCGTCCCACGTGTGCCCGGCATATAGGCCGATCTGATACGCATCGAGCGTGGCTTTGCCACTGGCACCGGCTTTGACGTCGCCTTGACCGCTGGCCATCATTACACCGAGGCGCGTGCCTTGCTCGAAGTCATGATCGGCACCCAGCAGCACACCTGCCAGGGTGTACTGCGCCCCTTGGGCATTGCCATTGCCGTCAATGCGGCCATTGTTGTGCAGCGACTGAACCCATACAGCCTGACGTGAGGGTGGCGATTCATGCTGTGCGGGGCGATGCAGGTTGCTGGCATGCTCAAGTGCTGCATTGCGCATGACGCGACTGCTCTCGATCAACACTGATGTGGTACTGGCATGCAACTGACCGCTGAGTTGGTCGAGCGCGTGCGGGGCATCTGCGGGAAACAACGCCGTCAAGCGTTGCGCCAGAGGATGCGATACCGCCAGGCGGTCGGCAGCGTTGGCCGTAGCGCGCTGGTTAGACGTTTTGGCCGCAGAGAGCAGTGGCACGCCACGACTGACTTCAAGCCCCAGCGCGTGTGAGTCATGGGTCTGATCAATGCGCAAAAACGGTGAAATCGCACGGTGATCCACCGAAGTAAATTGCCCGTAAACACCGGCATCGGCTTCAAGTACCGCGTAGCGTTGTCCCAGTGTAATCACCTCAGCCTGCGGGATCAGGTGCAAGGTGCCACCGTGTAGCAACGCCGTACCGGTCACCTTGAGTGCAGGTTGGGCGGGCAGGAGGCCAGGTTTGAACATGAATATTGACTCGCGGCCTTGCGCGTAATCGCCATTGACTGTGAGGGCGGTATCCGCACTACCGGGAGCCAGGGTGCCCAGCACCTGAGTGTGCGAGAGTTCGCCATTGCCCCCTAGATACCCGGTTGGGCCAACACGGGTATAAGCGCCCAGCTGTTGACCCGCAATGTGTGCCATGCCGCTGTTTACGTTAAGGGCGGTATCGAACAACGTACCGTTAATAAGTAGTCGGCCACCATTGACCTGGATGGCGTTGGTTAAGCGTTGAACGCCCTGCAGTTCCAGAGTGCCCTCGTAGAGCGTGGCACCCGCAAAAGTGTTGTTACCACTGAGCCGTAGCCAGCCAGGCCCGCTCTTGCTGAGATGGCCTGGCCCGCTGATATCGTTACGCCAATCGTCCCACGCGAGGCCCTGCCAAACCTTGGCCCCGCCAGCGTGAGCATTCATTGCCACGTGGGTGTCGACGCGTAACTGTCCCGGCCCCTCGATGGCTTTTTTCAGGTCCATCAAGCCCCAACCATAAATATCGTCCACGCCTGGCGCGCCAATATCGCGCGCAGTGGTCAGCAGTACGTCGCGGATCTGCGCGTTGTCCAGATAAGGGAAGCGCTCCATAAGCAAGGCCAGGCCGCCGGTAACGTGTGGGGCCGCCATCGAAGTGCCTGAGAGCTGCTGATAAGTGAACGTTGGCCGGTCGGCAATGATCTTGAATCCGCTTGTTTCACCGTGCATGTCTTCGGTTGTTTCGGCCTCTATCTGTGTCGTGACCACTGTGGAATTGATGTCGGTGCCGGGGGCTGCCAGGCACCAGTTTTGGCTATAACCACACCGCATGGAACGGTCAGAGAGCGTGAGGTGTTGATTAACATTGACCACGCTGAGCCAGTATGGCTCCAGCTCAGGGTACAGGCGGGGCAGTGTTGGGAGTGTGTCGGCGAAGGGCGCGCTTTCTGGGGACAGGTTTGCAGAGTCAGGCGTGTTTCCTGCGGCCCAGACTTGCAGCAATCCAAACTGTCGGGAGGCGTTTCCCAATGCGTTGCCTAACTGGCCGGGGGCTCCCTGCAGGCTCAGGTCTAACTGCGCAACACTCCACAGCCGCTCATCCAGCCCCCAGCTATGGTTTACGACTCGAACCTGTTGCTGCCGGAGTTGCGCATGAGCGTCGGATATAGCACTTAGCGTCAGCGATCGCGGTTCAAGCTCAATGGGCGCGGGGCTGAAGTAAGCGTGGGTGGAATGGCGCATTGCATGCAGTTGGCTACCCCAGGCCACCCCGTGGACACCTTGACCGTCTCTGTTCGCCAGTAGCGTACCTGCCACATGTGTCCCGTGACTGTCTGCACGTACACCAACGTTTTCCAGAAAGTGTTGCAATTCCTCGGCATCAACCAGCCCATAGGCCACGCTTTCTTCGAAATCCAGGATGTCTTCGGCGGGCACGTCGTTCCAGATCACTTGTTCGAGATCACCTCGGGTAAAAAAACACCCGTCGGTAACCGACAGGTTTTGTTCACTGTGGCATCCAGGCTCTGCCAGGATCAGCCCTTTATGATCAGCGCCCTGGAACTGGGGGTGACGCAAGTCAGTGCCGGTGTCGAGCATGCCCAGGTTTACGCCAATGCCACTCAGGCCTCTGGCGTAGGCGTAATCAGCCCCGATGGCGTGTAGCCCCCAATTTGACTGGAACTCCGTGCTGCGCCAACTCGCGGGATTGTGCAGGCGTCCTCTTTCGTCATAAGCCAGCGCCTGCTGCGGTAGTGCGCACAGGCTGGCCAGCAAACTGATCGCGAGCGTCCCTGACGCGCGGCCATATCCACGGTCGCGTAGGCCGTGGTGTGTTTTTAAGTTCAGCATCCTTGAATAACCCATTGCGATTGTCGTAGCTGGCTAGCTTGAGCAATCTGCGGGGCGGTGCCTGTAGGGTGTTGCGCTCGATGAACAAGAGCGATCTGCTAATGCCGTGAGCAAAAGCAACATCAAAAAAGTGGCGGTTAAAACAGCGTTTTCACCCATGCCGCCTGAGTGACATGGGCGTCAGTGACTTTTGATTGGCCTGGTCTGACTGTCAGTCGAAATGTTTCTCAAAGACCCCTAGGAGATTTCCTTGAGGCCGTGCATTTCAGTTTTTGACTGATGAAACGCGCCCACCAGATTCGGTGGCCGCTCTCCGGCCAGCGCGGCCAACAGGTTGTCCACGGCACAACGGGCCATGGCTTCACGGGTTTCTATCGTGGCCGAGCCGATATGCGGCGTGGCGACCACGTTATCCAGCGTGAGCAAGGGCGAGGCCGTATCGAGAGGTTCGCGTTCGAACACATCCAGACCCGCTGCGCGAATCAGTCCGTTTTGTAAGGCGTGAATCAGCGCGGCCTCGTCGACCACCTTGCCCCGTGAAATATTGATAAAAATGCTTTCGGGGCGCATCAGGGCGAATTGTTCGCGGCCTATCAAACCTTCCGTTTCGGCGGTCAGCGGCAACGTCAGGCAAATAAAGTCAGCCTCTTGCAGCAACTGCTCAAGGCTGCGGTATTGCGCATCAAAGCGCGCTTCAACCGCCGGTTTTGGCGAGTGGCTGTGATAGATGACTGGCATGCCAAAGCCAAAATGGCCGCGTTGGGCCAAGGCTTCGCCGATGCGACCCATGCCGATGATGCCCAGGGTTTTGCCATGCACATCGGTGCCGAAATGCTCGGGGCCGATATTTTTTTGCCATTGGCCATTACGCACACGAATGGCCAGTTCAACCACGCGCCGGGCGCTGGCCAAAATCAGGGCAAAGCCAGTGTCGGCCGTGGTTTCGGTGAGTACGTCGGGTGTGTGGGTGAGCAGGATCTTGCGTGCATTGAGGTACTCGAGGTCATAGTTGTCGATGCCCACGGACACGCTGGCAATGGCCTCAAGTTGGGGGGCAAGGTCCAGCAATTGCGCATCCAGCTTCAGGCTTGCCCCCAGTAAACCGTGTGCCTGGGGCAGGGCGGCGCGCAGTTGCTCCAGGCCCTGTGCGTCAAGGCGCTCAATCAGCGTGACATGCGCGTGCGCGTGCAAGCGCTGCATCAGCGCATCGGACAGTTTTTTGTAGAGCACGACGTGTTTTTTCAAGGCGATCACCAACATTTAATTCAAGAGTGGGCCAGACGCTGGGCGGCGCTGAGTTGTGGCGCAACAGGGTCTTTCGTGGTGGGTTTGAGCATCAGGGTGAGCAGCACCGAAATCAGCAGTGCGCCGCTCATCAGCAGGTACGAAGCGCCGGGCGAGCCGGTTTCGCTATTTAAGTAACCCACCAGGTACGAGCCGGAAAACGACCCCAGCGCCCCCATGCTGTTAATGAGTGCCATCGCGCCGCCGGCCACATTGGAGGGCAGAATTTCCGGAATGATGGCAAAGAAAGGGCCGTAGGGCGCGTACATACAAGCGCCCGCAATTACCAGCAGCGTGTAGGACAACCAAAAATGCTCAGCGCCCAAGGCGTAGGAGCCATAGAAGGCAATGGAGGCAATCAGCAGCGGCGGCCAGACGAAGCGTTTACGCTTTTGCAGTTTGTCTGATCCCCAGGACACCCCCAGCATGGCGATCACCGCCGCCAGATACGGCAAGGCCGAGAGCCAGCCAGCCTCGATCATGTCCATGTGTGCGCCTTGCTTGAGGATCGACGGCAGCCACAGCACAAAGCCATACACGCCAATGCTCCAGCAGAAGAACTGCAACGCCAGCAGGATGACTTTGGGTGAGCGAAAGGCCGCTGCGTAGTTCTTTACGGGCGTCATGCCGACTTGTTCGGCATCCAGCGCGCTTTGCAGGTCTTGCTTCTCTTGCAGGCTGAGCCATTTGGCTTCGCTTGGGCGGTCATCGGCCAGACGCCACCAAATAAATGCCCAGAGCACCGCTGGCAGGCCTTCGACGATAAACATCCAGCGCCAGCTGTAATGCTGCACCAGATAACCTGACACGACCGACATCCAGAGCATCGTCACCGGGTTGCCCAGGATCAGAAAGGTATTGGCCCGTGAGCGTTCGGCGCGGATGAACCAATGGCACAGGTACACCAGCATCGCGGGCATCACGGCCGCTTCGACCACGCCGAGCATGAAGCGTATGGCAATCAGCGTGTAGGCATTGGAGACCACGCCGGTCAGGGTGGCGAGGCCGCCCCAGAGAATCAGACTGACAAAAATCAGCTTCTTGACACTGTTCTTCTGCGCATAGATGGCCCCTGGCACCTGAAAAAAGAAGTAACCAAGGAAGAACAATGCCCCCAGCAAGGACGAAAGCCCCGGCGTAATGTTCAGGTCTTCGGCCATGCCCGAGGCGGCGGCAAACCCATAATTGGCACGGTCCAGATAGGCCAGGCTGTAGGTGATAAACACGATCGGCATGATGTACCACCACCGGCGGGCAGCGAGTTTTAGCGTGTGCATGGCGTTGCTCCTGAGCTTGTTGTTTTTGTCGCAGCAGGTCACGGGTGCAGCAAATTACGCAGTTTCACCAGGCGCACAGTGCGCCATGTGCAGCTTTAAATCGGCGCGCGAGGGCAGCCCCTCCATGTCGCCACGGCTTTGCACGGCACGGCTGCCAATCCAGTTGCCGCGTTGTACCGCCTGGGCAAAACCCTGGTTTTCCAACAGGGCACTGATGACCCCCACGGCGAAACCGTCGCCCGCGCCGACCGTGTCGATCACGTTTTCTACGGGCACTGCCGGTACAAAATCTTCCGCGTCAGCGGTGCGGTAGTAGGCGCCTTTTGGACCCAGTTTGATGATCACGGCTTCGGCCCCTTGGTCCAGATAGAACCTGGCAATGTCACTCGGGTCGTCATAGCCGGTCAGTAACCTGCCTTCGCTCAATCCCGGCAATACCCAGTCCGCTCGGGCGGCGAGGGCGTTGATGTCCCCAATCATCTGCGACTCGCTGGCCCACAGCGAGGGGCGCAGATTGGGATCGAAAGACACGGTGCGCCCGGCAGCACGCATTGCCTGCATCAATTCAAATGACAGCTCGCGGCAGCTGGCAGACAGCGCCGCCACAATGCCGGTGGCATGCAAGTGCCCGGCACTGAGCAGGTGTGGGGTGATGGCGTCGCGGTTCAGGTGACTGGCGGCAGAGCCGCGGCGGAAATATTCCACTTGCGGGTCACTGCCGTCTTCAACACGGGACTTGAATTGAAAGCCCGTGGGATGCAACGGATCGATGTCAACGTGCTGACAGTTCAGGCCTTCAGCTTGGAGGGTCTGGAGCACGAAGCGGCCAAGCGAGTCTGCGCCCACGCGACTCAGCCAGGACACGTTAAAACCCAGCCGTGCCAGGCCTATGGCCACGTTGCTGTCAGCCCCGGCAATGCGTTTATGAAACAACTCGACCTGCGCCAAATCGCCCGTGTGTTCGGCCACCAACATGGCCATGGTTTCACCAAACGACAGAACATCGACCTTAGACATGGCTCAGCTCCTGTTGCCCAAGTACGGCCAGCATGGCGACGTGCTCTTTGGTCAGCCAGTCCAGGTCGTTGCCTTGTAACGGGTATTCCACCGCACGGGTCAGGCCCTGAAGCATGTGAGGCAGTAAGTGTTCCCACATTTGTAAGTCAGTGGCCGTCGGCGGGGTGGCAATCAGTTTGCCATCCGGGCGGCGGGCGACCCCTTTGCAATGCAGGTAGGTGACATGGCGCCCGAGTAAACGTGCGGCCGTGCTGGCAGATTGGTCTTGCCAGGCCCAGTTACCAATGTCAAAGGTCATGCGCACAGGCGCGTCTTGCTGCTCAACGGCATCAAAAAACCGCTGGAGCGGCTCAATGCGACCGCCTTGGGAGGTTTGGTCGTTTTCAACCAGCAATTGCACCGGTTGCTGGCCAAGACACGCCGCAAGATTGGCCACATCGCAATGTTCGGTGAAATAGCCCAACGACACCTTTAGCCATTTGGCGCCAAAGCTGTGGGCACGATGCAAGGTCGCAAGCAACTGAGGGTTGGGCCGAGTTTGACCGGCATCCCACAATTGCATAGGCGAGGAGTACACGCATTCCAGTGCGTATTCATCAATGGCCAGGCTGAATGATGCCGGGTTTTCGTCGGTCAGCAGTTCTTCACGCACTTCAATGCGTTGAGCGCCCGCGTTGGCCAGTAGCGCAATAAAACTCTGTTGGCCACGCTGACGTACCAGATCGGCGCCATAGCTCGACAGGCTGATTGAGACAGGGAATGTGTTCATGGTGCTTACCTCTGAAACCGGTTTCATTTCTTGTTAGATAAAGGCCGGCGCGTGTTCGTATGAAGGGCGTCAGCCGTAAAAACGTCAGGCAGCAGGGGGTTGTGTCGAACCGCGAACGATGAGCTGTGCGGCAAAATCGAGCGCGCGTGGCGCGGATTTGTCTCCGCTCAAGCGTTTAAACAGGCACTCAAAAGCGCTGGCGCCGATCTGTTGGGTCGGCTGGGCGAGGGCGGTAATGCCGCTGCCGACCAACGGGTACCACTCCAGGTCATCCAGAGCGATGACCCCCACCTCCTCAAACAGGTTGCAGTTGAGCGCCCGCAACACTTGTGTGCAGGCGAGTGCGGCCACCCCGTTGGCGCAAAACAGCGCTTTGGGGCCGCAGGCGGGGGTCTTTAAAAAGGTTTGAACACGGCTGAAAAGGGCAGGGCCGGTTTCGATGACGGCGCCACGCAGTGCCGGGTAATGGGCCAGTTGCGCGGTAAAGCTGGCGACGCGCTCAAGGCGAGAACTGGTGCCGTCCACGGGTTCACTGACCATTAACACATCACGAAACCCCTGCTCATGCAGGTGCTGCAAGGCCGTGCGCACAGCACCGGCGTTGTCCAGACCCACCAGGTCGGTGTGCAACTGCTCCACCTTGCGATCAATCAGCACGATGGGCATCTCCTGATGCAGCGCTTGCAACGCGTCAGGATGATGGCCGAGGGTGTTCAGAATCAGCCCTTCGATGTTGTAAGCGCGCAGGGCTGCAAGGTGTTGGCTTTCCTGCTCATCGCTACGGTCGGTGTTACACACCACCAAGTTGTAACCGTGCAGGCGACAGGCCGTCTCGACACCGTGCATCACGGCAATGGAGTACGGGTTACGGATATCCGCCACCAGCATGCCAATCAGCCGGGTACGTCCACGCTTGAGACCACGAGCCATTTGGTTGGGGCGATAGCCCAGCTCGTCGATGGCACGCTCAATCCGTTGCGCAGTGGCGTCAGAGAGCAAGGCGCGGTCTTCGCCGATAAAGCGCGACACGCTGGCTTTGGAAACGCCAGCACGTTGGGCAACATCCAGCATGGTGACGCGTGAGCGTTGGGCGGCAGAAAAACTGTTCACGGCCTGAAACCTTTTATTGGTGTTATCGCAGGCGGTCTCATTCATGACGCTGAAACCGGTTTCAGGGAAACCCAAATCACCCACTATCGTCAAGTGCCGTTTGTAGGACGATTCCCAGGCCTAGCGGTATGAAGTGTCTTGGCTCCGTCAGGTCCTCCTGAGGGTTGAGTGCGTGCTCTGCACTAAAACGGTGAGGGGTATTCACTGGGCGCGGGGGTAAGTGACTAATAACGTGGTCGACCGTGGGTGTTCATTTTTAAATAACTTGATGCGTCTGAAACTTACAAATAAGCGACGTTTTTTATAAGAAAACAAGTTGTTAATTTGCACTCATTTGGAGCGTTGTATGCGGCGCATATCGGGCGCGCGGTAAAGATAAATCGCTATTAAAGACTCATATTTTCAGGCGCTAAAAGTTGAAAGCCGGCCCGGTGGGCAGTACGAACGACACGCCTGAAAGTTTAGGTGGGTGCACTAGACCGTGCAGTCAGCCAGTGAACGGCAAGCCGCTGTTTTAACGTGTATCGTTATTCCTGAAACGAATATAAAGAGACGCTTTGTTGGTCGCAGAAAAACCTTTCAGCAAAACTTCCAATGTTTTCGGTTACTTACCGATTGATCGCATTTTGACGCCAAAAAAGTGCTGGACTAAATATTTAAAAATGTGGCAACTTCGCCCGGCCATTTAACGGCGAGTGATAGGACGATCTCGCCAAGGGATCGTCGTTGTCTGTCAAAACTTTTCTACTGCTAAACAAGGAAATGTTTACATGTCGAAACTTAAAGAGAAAGCAGCACTGTCCGTAAACCAGACCTTTGCTGCCAACGGCACCAGTTCTGCCTTCACTCAAATTGATAATTTCAGCCATTTCTATGATCGAGGTGATCATCTGGTCAATGGCAAGCCTTCGTTCACGGTTGACCAGGTGGCTGACCAACTGACTCGCAGCGGTGCGAGCTGGCACGACCTCAACAACGACGGTGTTATCAACCTGACCTACACGTTCCTCACAGCCCCACCGGTCGGCTATGCCTCCCGTGGTCTGGGCACGTTCAGTCAGTTCTCGGCACTGCAAAAAGAGCAAGCCAAACTGTCGCTGGAGTCATGGGCAGACGTGGCCAAAGTGACCTTCACCGAAGGCCCGGCAGCCCGGGGTGACGATGGTCACATGACATTCGCCAACTTCAGTGCCAGCAATGGCGGCGCAGCCTTTGCCTACTTGCCAAACAGCTCGCGCAAAGGTGAGTCGTGGTACTTGATCAACAAGGACTACCAAGTCAATAAAACTCCGGGCGAAGGCAACTACGGTCGCCAGACCCTGACTCACGAAATCGGCCACACCCTGGGCCTGTCTCACCCCGGCGACTACAACGCCGGCAATGGCAACCCGACCTACCGTGACGCGGTGTATGCCGAAGATACCCGCGCCTACAGTGTCATGAGCTACTGGAGTGAGAAGAACACGGGCCAGGTCTTCACCAAGACCGGTGAAGGTGCGTACGCATCTGCCCCGTTGCTCGATGATATTGCCGCTGTGCAAAAGCTGTATGGCGCCAACCTGGAAACCCGTGCGGATGACACCGTTTACGGTTTCAACTCCACGGCTGACCGTGACTTCTACAGCGCCACCTCATCGACCGACAAGCTGATTTTCTCGGTGTGGGACGGCGGCGGTAATGACACGCTGGACTTCTCGGGCTTCAGCCAAAACCAGAAAATCAACCTCACCGCAGGTTCGTTCTCTGATGTTGGCGGCATGACCGGTAACGTGTCGATCGCCCAAGGCGTGACCATCGAAAATGCCATTGGCGGCTCGGGCAACGACCTGCTGATCGGTAACGATGCTGCCAACGTACTCAAGGGGGGTGCCGGCAACGACATCATTTATGGCGGCGGCGGCGGTGCCGACGAGCTGTGGGGGGGCACCGGTTCTGACACGTTCGTGTTTGGGGCGGTTTCTGACTCCACGCCAAAAGCGGCCGATATCATCAAGGACTTCCAGAGCGGCTTCGACAAAATCGACCTCACGGCGATCACCAAGCTGGGTGGCCTGAACTTTGTTGACGCGTTTACCGGTCATGCCGGTGATGCCATTGTCAGCTACAGCCAGGCTAGCAACGCTGGCTCGCTGCAAGTGGACTTCAGCGGCCATGGTGTCGCTGACTTCCTGGTGACCACTGTGGGTCAAGTGGCAACTTACGACATCGTCGCGTAAAGCTGTCGGTTCATGAGCAGCGCGCAAGCGCTGCTCTCTGGCACAAGGCCGAGGTCGTATGAGCACTGCATCCAGAATTTCGAGGGCAATGGGCTGTGTCGCTGCATTGCTGTTGTTGACCACAGAGAGTGTTATGGCCAGTTCATTGATGTTGTTAAGCCCTGCGCAAGTGGCAGGCAATTGGACGTTTTATCTGCAACAGAATGGAAATGAGACCTGCACGGTAAAACTCAAGCAAGACGGAACGTTCAGTGCGCAGGCTAAGTGCCTCACACCCTGGTTGGGAAGTTCCCCCGCAACGTGGTTCCCCACCCCGGATGGTCTGATGATTATCGGTAAGGACGATTCGAAAACGATGTTTTTAGCGTTAATAGAGGCCGGTCGTTATGAGCGTCTTGAGCAGGACGGTAAGCCCTTGGTCATGAAGCGTGCGCATTTACAAAGTGTGAAGTAAGGGGCGTGGCTTTAAGGTGCATGAGTGAGGGCGGATCAGTTTCGTTCAATAACAGCGGAGCAGTGATGAGCCGATCAACAAGTTGGCAGGTCGAGAGGGCTGCGCGATGCTCCACCCCGTGTCTTGGATAAGTAGTTTATTGATCAAGGAAGATTCATGAAGCGCCTTAAGAGCAGTCCCGTCGCGCCCCTGATACATGCGCTGGCTGACTATAAAAAAATCCTGATCAGTGTCGGCTGTTTTACCGCGCTGATTAACATTCTGATGTTAGTGCCCTCCATTTATATGCTTCAGGTGTATGACCGGGTGCTGTCGTCGCAAAACACCACCACCCTGGCCATGTTGTCGTTGATGGTCGTGGGGTTCTTTATCTTCATTGGCACCCTGGAAACAGTGCGCAGTTTTATCGTTATTCGCATCGGCAGCCAATTGGAGCGCCGCTTTAACCAGCAGGTCTACCGTGCAGCCTTCGAGCGTAACCTGTTCAGCGGCCAGGCCCATGCCGGGCAGGCGTTAGGCGACCTGACGCTGATTCGTCAATTCGTCACCGGCCCGGCCTTGTTCGCGTTTTTTGATGCGCCGTGGTTTCCGGTCTACCTGTTTGTGATCTTCATGTTCAATACCTGGCTAGGGGTCTTTGCCACGGCAGGTGCGGCCCTGCTGATTGTGCTGGCGTGCGTCAATGAGGTCATGACCCGCAAGTCCTTGAGCCAGGCCAGCGTGTATTCACAACAGTCCAGCCAATTGGCCACCAGCCATTTGCAGAACGCCGAGACGATTCAGGCAATGGGCATGTTGGGGGTCTTACGTAAACGCTGGTTTAACGTGCATTCGCGCTTTTTAACCGAGCAAAACAAAGCCAGCGACACCGGCGCGGTGATCGGGTCAGTCAGCAAAACGCTGCGCTTGTGCTTGCAGTCATTGGTGTTGGGGCTTGGTGCCTTACTGGTGATTCAAGGCGAAATGAGCGCGGGCATGATGATTGCCGGTTCCATTCTGATGGGGCGCGTGCTTAGCCCTATCGATCAATTGATTGCCGTGTGGAAGCAGTGGAGTTCCGCCAAGTTGGCGTATCAGCGTCTTGACGGTTTGTTGCGTGAGCACCCCTCGGTTGAAGACAACATGGCCTTACCCGCGCCTAAGGGCCAGCTCAGTTTTGAGCAAGTCAGTGCTGCGCCGCCGGGCATCCCCGTGCCGACCTTGCATCAGGTGAGTTTTAGCCTCAATGCGGGCGAAGTGTTGGGCGTGTTGGGCGCATCAGGTTCGGGCAAGTCTACGCTGGCGCGGGTGTTGGTGGGCGTATGGCCAACCCTGGCGGGCACGGTGCGGCTCGACGGTGCCGACATTCATCAGTGGAACCGCGACCAGTTGGGCCCCTACATTGGCTATTTGCCTCAGGACATCGAACTGTTCAGTGGCTCCATCGCGCAAAACATTGCGCGCTTTCGCGATCCCGACCCCCAGCGCGTGGTGGCCGCCGCTCAGCAAGCCGGTGTTCACGAGATGATTCTGCGCCTGGCGCACGGTTACGACACGGTGCTGGGGGACAACGGCAGCGGTTTGTCGGGCGGGCAAAAACAACGCGTAGCCTTGGCGCGGGCGCTTTATGGCAGCCCGCGTCTGGTGGTGCTGGATGAGCCCAATTCCAATCTGGACGCGGTGGGTGATGCGGCGTTGACCAATGCCATTGCGCAACTCAAGGCGCAGGGCAGCACCGTGGTGCTGGTCACCCATCGGTCCTCATCGTTGGCTCAGGCTGACAAATTGCTGGTGCTTAATGAGGGGCGAACTCAGGTGTTCGGCCCCAGCGCGGAGGTCCTCAAAGCACTGGCCAGTGTCCAGCAACAACATGGCTCGGCAGTCAGTATCAATCGCCCGCATCAGGCACAGACCCAGGGCACAGGCGCATGAGCAAGGACGCTCCTATCATGAATGATCAAAAATTACCCAAGGCTTGTGAGCGAGGCGCCGGATTTTACGTGCGCATGGGCTGGATTCTGACCATTGTCGGCGCAGGCAGTTTCTTCGCATGGGCCAGCCTTGCGCCGCTGGATGAAGGTATTCCGGTTCAAGGCACCGTGGTGGTGTCAGGCAAGCGTAAGGCGGTGCAATCGCTGGGGGCTGGCGTTGTGAGCCAAATCCTGGTGCGTGAAGGGCAGGTGGTGCGCCAGGGCGAGCCGCTGTTTCAACTCGATCAAACCCAGATCGACGCTGATGTTCAATCGTTGCGCGCGCAGTACCGCATGGCGTGGGCCAGCACGGCGCGTTGGCAGAGTGAGCGCGACAACTTGCAGCGTGTGAGTTTTCCGCCCGAGTTGAGCGCTAACCCTGACCCGCGACTGGCATTGGTACTGGAAGGTCAGCAGCAACTGTTCAGCAGCCGTCGCGAGGCGTTTGCCCGCGAGCAATCAGGGCTTAAAGCCAGTATCGAGGGCGCGACCCAACAATTGGCCGGTATGCGCCGAGCGCGCGGCGATTTGGGCGCTCAGGCCGATTCCTTGCGCCAACAGTTGATCAATCTTCGTCCTTTGGCCGAAAACGGCTACATCCCGCGTAACCGGTTGATGGAGTACGAGCGCCAGCTGTCGCAGGTACAGCAGGATGTGGCGCAAAACGCGGGTGAAAGCGGTCGCATTGAGCAAGGGATTCTCGAATCGCGCCTTAAATTGGCGCAGCACGTTGATGAATACCAAAAAGAGGTGCGCAGTCAGTTGGCTGATGCACAACTCAAAAGCCTGACCCTTGAGCAGCAACTGGCCTCCGCCGACTTTGACCTCCAGCACAGTGCGATTAATGCACCGGCCGACGGCATTGCCGTCAATCTGGGTGTGCACACCGAAGGCGCGGTGATTCGGGCCGGTGAAACCCTGCTAGAGATCGTGCCGCAGGGCACACGACTGGAAGTGGAAGGCCGCTTGCCCGTGAACCTCGTGGACAAGGTCGGTAATCAGTTGCCGGTGGACATTCTGTTCACCGCCTTCAACCAAAGCAGCACCCCGCGCGTGTCCGGACACGTCAGTCTGGTGTCTGCCGACCAGTTGCTCGATGAAAAAACCGGCATGCCGTACTACGTGCTGCGCAGTTCGGTGAGTGACCAGGCGCTGGAGAAACTCAATGGCCTGGTGATCAAACCCGGCATGCCAGCTGAGATGTTTGTGCGCACGGGCGAGCGCTCGCTGCTCAACTACCTGTTTAAACCACTGTTGGATCGCGCAGGTTCTGCGTTGACTGAGCGATAGGAAATTGCGACGTATGAAAGCAGCTTCAAAGATGTGCCTGGGGTGGGTGCTATGGGCGGGGATCGCCGTTAGCGCACAGGCGATGGGACCGTTTCAGGTGTACGAACAGGCATTACGCAATGACCCTGAGTTTCTGGGGGCCATCAAGGAGCGCGAGGCAGGCCAGGAAAACCGCATCATCGGCCGTGCTGGCCTGCTGCCCAAGTTGTCGTACAACTACAACAAGGGGCGCAACAACTCCAAAGCCACCTATCTGAATGAAAACGGCAACCGCCACGAAGACCGCAACTACAGCAGCTACGGCTCGACGTTCATGCTGCAACAGCCCTTGATTGACTACGAGGCTTACGCCAATTACCGCAAGGGGGTGGCGCAATCGTTGTTTGCCGATGAGAACTTTCGCAGTAAAAGTCAGGAACTGCTGGTGCGGGTGCTGACGCATTACACGCAGGCATTGTTTGCACAGGATCAGATCGACAACGCACAAGCCAAGAAAAAAGCCTACGAGCAACAATTGCGGCAGAACGAACACCTGTTTCGCCAAGGCGAGGGCACGCGCACGGACATTCTTGAAGCCGAATCGCGCTATGAATTGGCCACCGCCGAGGAAATCCAGGCCCGCGATGAGCAAGACGCGGCGTTGCGCGAACTGGGTGCGCTGATTGGCCAGCCGCTGATCGACATTGATCAACTCACGCCGCTGGCCCATAACTTCGGCACTTTCGCCCTTGAACCTGCCAATTTCTCGACCTGGCACGACCTGGCGCTGGCCAATAACCCGGCATTAGCCTCGCAACGTGAAGCGCTGGAAGTGGCGCGTTATGAAGTCGAGCGCAACCGCGCCGGCCATCTGCCCAAGCTCAACGCTTATGCCAGTGTGCGCAAGATGGAGTCTGAAAGCGGCAACACCTACAACCAGCGTTATGACACCAATACCATTGGTATTGAAATCAACCTGCCGCTGTATGCGGGCGGCGGGGTCTCGGCCTCGGTGCGCCAGGCCAGCAGCAATTTGTCGCAAGTCGAATACGAGCTGGAAGGCAAAACCCGCGAAACGCTGATCGAACTGCGCCGTCAATTCAATGCCTGTCAGTCGGGGGTCAGCAAGCTGCGCGCCTATCAAAAAGCCCTGGTCTCGGCCGAGGCGTTAGTGGTCTCCACCCGGCAAAGCATTTTGGGCGGTGAGCGGGTCAACCTGGATGCACTGAATGCCGAGCAGCAGCTCTACAGCACGCGACGTGATCTGGCGCAAACCCGTTATGACTACTTATTGGCGTGGACCAAGCTGCATTTCTATGCGGGCACCCTGCGCGAACAAGACCTTGCGCGTGTCGATGAGGCGTTTGTCCAGCCGCTGAACGCTCATTAGTTTTTACCCAGAGGAGTGCAACACCATGGCTGTTTTTGACTACAAGGATGTGGGAGCAGAGGCTTCGGCGGCGCTGTTCAACGATGCGTTGGCAATCACGTTGTACAGCTATCACAACCTCGATAACGGCTTTGCAGTCGGTTATCAGAAAAACGGTATGGGCACCGGCTTGCCTGCCACGCTGGTCAAGGCGGTGTTGGGTGGCGTGGACGCGCAAGGGGTGGTGCCTGGTATCCCGTGGAACCCGGATTCCGAAAAGCTGGCGCGTGAAGCGGTCGAGAAAGCCGGGTGGACACCTATCAGCGCTGAGCAATTGGGCTACGCGGGAAAGGTCGACCAGCGCGGGACCTTCTTCGGCGAAAAGAAAGGCTACGACACCGCTCAGGTAGAAATACTGGGCAAATACGCAGCAGATGGGCATTTAACTTCAATCGGCATCGGTTTTCGTGGCACCAGTGGCCCACGAGAATCGTTGATTAGCGATTCTATTGGCGATGCCATCAGCGACCTGCTGGCGGCGATCGGCCCTGCCGATTACGCCAAAAACTACACAGGCAACGCATTTAACGCGTTGCTGGGCAACGTTGCAGCCTTTGCCTCGGCACATGGTTTAAGTGGTAAGGATATTTTAGTCAGCGGCCATAGTCTGGGCGGGTTGGCGGTCAACAGCCTGGCCGACCTGAGTGCTGACCGGTGGTCAGGCTTTTATCAGGACGCGCGCTACGTGGCGTTCGCGTCACCGACCCAAAGTGAAAACACGCACAACGTGTTGAACATAGGTTACGAGAACGACCCGGTGTTTCGAGCGCTCGACGGTTCGGATTTCAGCCTGTCGTCATTGGGCGTTCATGACGCGCATCAGCCGTCGGCGACCAACAACATCGTGAGCTTCAACGACCATTACGCCTCAACCCTGTGGAATGTGATGCCGTTTTCTATCGTCAATGTGTCGACGTGGGTCACGCATTTGCCCAGTGGCTACGAAAGCGGCATGAACCGTATCGTCGATTCGGCGTTCTACGACCTGACGTACAAGGACTCGACCATCGTCGTCGCCAACCTGTCCGATCCGGCCCGGGCAACCACCTGGGTGCAAGACCTCAATCGCAATGCTCAAACGCACACCGGCACCACGTTGATTATTGGCAGCGATGGCAATGACTTGATTCAAGGGGGGCGCGGCAATGATTTCCTTGAAGGGCGAGATGGCAACGACACGTTCCGTGACAGTGGCGGTTACAACATCATTGTGGGGGGCAAAGGCATCAATACGCTGGAGTTGCAAACGTCTTTGAGCAAGGTCGATGTGGTGAATGACGGGCAGGGCACGGTGTATGTGCGCGACGCTCAGGGCGCAATCACATTGACCCACGACATCAGCATGCTGGTGAGCGAGGAACCCAATTGGCTGGGCATCCGCCAGTCGGTCACGCACCGGGTGGCAGACGACGGGTTGTGGACAGGCAACACCCGCAGCGATTACACCCATTCAGTCACTGCCAGCACCGCTGACAGTACGCTCAAGGCCCAGCTCAAGGGTGACTGGCTGATCGGGCAGGGCGGCAATGATCATTTGATCGGCACGCTGGGCCAGCATGTGTTCATTGGTGGGGCGGGGGATGACCTGCTAGAGGCGGCGGGGGGGCATAACACCTTTGTGTTCACCGGTGATTTCGGGCATGACACGCTCAAGGGCTATCAAGGCAACGATACATTGGTGTTTTTGGGCGTGGAGGGCGGTTACAACGCCGATTACCGGGCACATGCCCGTGCATCGGGCGCCGACACCGTACTGAGTTTTGGTGACAGCTCGGTCACGTTGGTGGGCGTGGGCCTGGCCCATCTTGGTGGCGCGGACATTGTGATCGCCTGACCGATCACTACCGCGGCGCAGAGTAGGTCTGCGCCGCGGCGCACGTCAGACCTTGAACTGACGTAACAGATTGTTCAACTGCACACTCAATTCCTTGAGATGAACACTGGCAGCGCTCGATTGCTCGGCCGCCTGTGCCGTGCTTTGCGACAAGCCAGCGGCTTGGGTCACGTTTTGGTTGATGTCTTCGACCACATGCGCCTGTTGCAAGGTGGCACTGGCAATCGAGGCGTTCAGACCATTCAAATTGTTCAAGGCCTGACCAATACTGCTCAGGCTTTGCCCGGCCAACGTCGCTTGCTCGATGGTTGACTGTGATGCGCGGCTGCTGCTGGCGATGACATTGACCGCCGCTTCGGAGTGTTTTTGCAGCCCCTCGATCATGGTCTGAATGTCTGCAGTGGACTTTTGCGTGCGTTGGGCCAGCAACCGGACTTCGTCTGCCACCACGGCAAAACCGCGACCTTGCTCACCGGCACGGGCCGCTTCAATGGCCGCATTGAGTGCCAGCAGGTTGGTTTGCTCGGCGATCGAACGGATCACCTCCAGCACCGTACTGATTTCACTGCTTTGCGAGGCCAGGGTGCGAATCACCTCGACGGCCTGGTTGATCGTGCCCGACAAGTCGCCGATCTGTTGCAGGCTGCTGTCAATGTTGTGCTGGCCTTGTTCGGCCTGCTCCTGAGCACCGCGCATTTCGCTGGCTGCGTGCTCAGCGTTTTTGGCCACATCCTGCACGGCGTAGGTGACTTCGTTGATCGCCGTCGCCACTTGATCCATTTGCAGCGCCTGTTGCTGGCAACGGTGTTGAGCATCAGTGGCATCGTTGCCTAGCTCAGTGGAGGACTGGTCCAGTGCCGTGGCCGTGGATTGCAGGTGACTGACCACATTGCGCAACTTGGCGGCAAACGCGTTGAAATGCTGCGCCAGTTCGGTGACTTCATCCTGCCCGTGGGTGTCCAGGCTGCGGGTCAGATCGCTTTCGCCACTGGCGATGTTGGCCATAGCCTGCACGGCGTCTTGCAGCGGACGCACGATACTGCGCGCAATCACCGTCACCAGTGCGGCCATGATCAGCGCGATGCCAAGCCCGGCCCAGCAGGCTTTCCAGACTTGCCCCCAAAACTCGGCCTGCATGTCATCGATGTACACCCCCGACCCCATGACCCACCCCCACGGCTCGAACAGTTGGACGTAGGAGGTTTTTTGCACCGGGGCGTCAGAGCCGGGTTTTGGCCAGCGGTAATCGACCATGCCCGCGCCTTTGGCTTTGGCCAGCGACGCCATTTCGCTGAATATCGCAAAACCGTCCGGGTCTTTGATTGCCGAAAGGTCTTTGCCATCCAGTTTGGGGTTGGTGGGGTGCATGACCATGTAGGGGCGCAGGTCATTGATCCAGAAGTAGTCATCGTGGTCGTAGCGCAACTGGCTGATCACGCTCAACGCCTGCTGTTGTGCGGCTTCGCGGCTCAAGGAGCCTGCCGTTTCCAGCCCATGGTAGTAATTGAGAATGCCGCTGGCAGTCTGTACGACATGCTGGGTTTTCTGGACTTTGCCCTGATAAAGATCGTCATGGATCTGTTTGAGCATCAACAAACCCAACGCCAGCAGCATGGCCATGGCCACGATCAAAATCAGCCACAAACGACGGCTGATGGACAACCTGCGTAAGGTATTCATAAAACGGTCACTCCTTGTTTTTCTTCTTGTAGTCGACACTGACTAGCATCCAAGCACGCTTGGCGGGTGTGGCCCATGCGACTTGGGTCTAATGTCATAGCAGCGAAAGTCGGATGTGTCTGATAGGATCTCGGCCGAAATCGCAAAACCTGTATGTTTCTTGATTTCTGACACTTTTTTCACATCGCACTGGCGAAAATCCACGGCTGTAACCCACCCCGCGGCAGCGGTTGCAGACACTCACTAATGACTTATCAGCTCGGCATGATGCGGGGCTTTATGGGGGAACAATGGATCTTTGGACTGCCGCACAGGCGTTGATACTCGGCGTAGTAGAAGGCCTGACGGAATTTTTGCCGATTTCCAGTACGGGCCACCAAATCATCGTTGCCGACTTGCTCAACTTTGGCGGTGAGCGGGCGATGGCGTTCAACATCATTATTCAGCTCGGCGCGATTCTGGCCGTGGTCTGGGAGTTTCGGCGCAAGATTCTGGACGTCGTCACCGGCTTGCCCACACAGCCGCAGGCACGTCGTTTTACCGTCAACTTGATAATTGCTGTACTGCCCGCCGTGGTGCTGGGCGTGATTTTCGCCGATACCATTCATGAGTACCTGTTCAACCCGATCACCGTGGCCACAGCCTTGGTCATCGGCGGGGTCATCATGCTATGGGCCGAACGTCGCCAGCATGTGATCCACGCAGAAACCGTGGATGACATGACCTGGAAGGACGCCGTCAAGATCGGTTTCGCCCAATGCCTGGCAATGATCCCCGGCACGTCGCGTTCGGGCTCGACCATCATTGGCGGTTTGTTGTTTGGTTTGTCGCGCAAGGCTGCGACTGAATTTTCGTTTTTTCTGGCGATGCCGACCATGGTCGGTGCAGCGGTGTATTCCGGTTACAAGTACCGACACCTGTTTCAACCGGATGATTTGCCGGTGTTTGCCATTGGCTTTGTGACCTCGTTTATCTTCGCGATGATTGCCGTACGTGCCTTGTTGAAGTTTATTTCCAGTCACAGTTATGCGGCCTTTGCCTGGTATCGCATTGTCTTTGGTCTGCTGATTTTGGCCACCTGGCAGTTTGGCTGGATTGACTGGTCGGCAGCGTCTGCGTGAGAACACCCGTCAAACAGCGTCAGCCCCCTGGGCGCGAGCCGGCGCATTACTCCGGGCCGGTTCGTGGGGTGAAGCTCAAGCTAGTGATTTTTGCCCTGCTGTGCGCGTTGCCGGTGGGTGGCGCGGTGATGCTGCTGGTCACCGGCGTCACCCGCGTGCCGTTATTGGTGTACGTCATCGCCAGCGCGCTGGCATTCGGCTTTTATGGGTATGACAAGCAACAGGCCAGAGCAGGCCGCTGGCGTACGCCGGAGAACGTCCTGCATGGGGTGGAGTTGTTGGGGGGATGGCCTGGAGCGTGTGTGGCGCAACACGTGTTTCGCCACAAAACCCGCAAAGTCTCCTACCAAGTGTGGTTCTGGTTGATCGTCGCGGCGCATCAAGCACTCTGGATTGATGTGCTGTTCTTGAAAATGACGTTTATTGATCTGTAGGGCACTGCGCAAAAACGTCAGAGCAATAAGCCGATCTGACGTTTTTTCGGCAGTTTACCCACCACCAACTGATGAGAACGGCGCAGCAAGTCTTGCAGTTCTGCGGTGGCCATCGGGTAGGGTGTTTTCATGTTGATCCAGTGCGCCCGCGCCAGATACGGCGAGGGATGTATACCGGGTCGGTCGACATAGCCCAGAAACAGGTCTTTTTCGACTTTAAATGACAGCCCGTCCTGATTCAGGTTGAACAGCGCAAACATCTTGCTCTGGTCAACAAAGAACACATGAACACCTCCCCACTTAATGTCTTCTTTGACGCCCGGCAGGCTGCGGCAATACGCAGCGACCTCTTCTTTACTCATCTTGTTAGCGCTCATAGAAGCTTGTCTCCACAGCGTTCAAATGATTCGACCAGATGTTCGATCCAGGCGCGTACTGCGGGCATGACACCGCGCCGATGCGGGTAAACCGCGTGCAGCCAGCCACCCGGCAGTGACCATTTGGGCAGCAATTGCACCAGTTGGCCTGTGTGCAATTCCTGCTCGCAATACATCATGGGCAGCACGGTGAAACCCATCCCTGACAGGGTGCAGGCTTTGCGCACAATAAAGTCATCAATGCCTAACCGCGCTTGCAGCACCAGGTCGCAAGGCTTGCCCTGTTGATCCAGCATGCGCAGGTGAACCATGCGATCAGCCTCCAGGGCACCTAAAACCGGGACCTGCTTCAGGTCATTCGGGGTACTGATGGGCCATTCACGGGCAAACTCGGGGCTTGCCACCATGACGGTCTGCGCCTGACGCAGGCGCCGCGTGACCAACAATGGGTCTTCGTCCCCCAGCTCGCGCACACGCATCGCTACGTCAATGCCCTCGGTGATCAGGTCAACCCGACGATTGAGCAGGATCATTTCCAGCTGTACCTGAGGGTAGGCGCGCAAAAACGCGCTAATGACCTCGGGCATGAATTCATGCGCCAGTCCCACCGGGCATGACACCCGCAACGGCCCGCGCGGTTCGCTGGACATGCTGGCGACGGCCTCGTCAGCCATCTCGGCTTCAAGCAGCATCGCCTGACAGTGGCGCAGGTAACGTTCACCCACGGCTGTAAGTTTGAGTTGGCGGGTGGTGCGCTGTAACAGACGCGCGCCCAAGCGTTCCTCAAGCTCGGCGACCCGGCGCGACAAGCGTGACTTGGGGATACCCAGTAGCCGGCCCGCAGCGGCAAACCCGCCGGCTTCGACCACCTTGGCAAAGTAATAGAGATCGTTAAGATCCTGCATGAGTTTTCTCATCGTCCTACAAGTGGGACGAACTATCACACAATGGACGACTTATCGTCGATTGCTTTCATCGGTAGTATCACTGCCACTTGATCGCCCGGCGGCGATCCTCATTTGTGGAGATCACCATGAAACTGTTGCATATCGATTCGAGCATTTTGGGCGACAACTCAGCGTCGCGTCAGTTGAGCCGTGAAGTGGTTGGCGCCTGGAAAGCCGCCGATCCGAGCATTGAAGTCAGCTACCGCGATCTGGCGGCTGAAGCGATTGAACACTTTTCGTCCGCTACGCTGGTGGCCGCCGCCACCCCGGCTGAACTGCGCGATGCAGCACAGAAGCATGAAGCACAATTGAGCGCAGATACCTTGGCGCAGTTCTTGGCTGCCGATGCGGTCGTGATTGGCGCACCGATGTACAACTTCACCATCCCGACCCAGCTCAAAGCGTGGATTGATCGTATTGCCGTGGCAGGTCAGACCTTCCGTTACGCCGACGCCGGGCCTGAAGGGCTTTGCGCTAACAAAAAGGTCATCGTGGTCTCCACCTCAGGCGGCCTGCACGTGGGCCAGCCTACCGGTTCGGCACATGACGACTATTTGAAAGTGATGTTGGGCTTTCTGGGCATCACTGATATCGAGTTTGTTCGCGCTCACGGTCTGGCTTACGGCGACGATGTTCGCAGCAAAGCCATGAATGATGCACACGCGCACATTAGCGAAGGCTTGTTCAGCGTCGCGTAAGCTTTGCAGGCACGCCGTACACACTAAACTCTGTATTCTGGCCATCTATACATGGCCAAGGTACGGAGTTTTTTGCTTCTGGCCTGAAAGATGCTGGCGTGGGTTATGCCCAGACCAAACACTACGTTTTGGCATCAACTCTCACGCTAAGCCTTCACCAAGGTGAGCCTCCATGATGCGTCTGTGTGCGGTTATGGTTTTTTTATTGTCGAGCTGCCCTTTAATCGTGCGAGCTGAACCGCTCTTGCAGTGGAGTGTGGGTTTTCATCGCCTGAGTTTTCAGGACCCGCTGGATCATCAGCCGATGCACGCGCTTGCCTTTTACCCCTCTACGGCGAAAGAGGGCAGTAGCCGAATAGGCAGCTATCAAGTGGATGCCACTGAAAACGCCAAAATTGCCAGCGGGCATTACCCGTTGTTGATGCTGTCCCATGGCAATACCGGAACACCTCTGGCCCTGCATGACTTGGCCACAGCGCTGGCGCGTAAAGGTTTTGTCGTGGTTGCCGTGCTCCACCCCGGCGATAACTATAAAGATCACAGTCGGCTTGGCACCTTGAGCAACTTGTATGGGCGGCCCATGCAGATATCCGCGGCGATCAGCGCGACCTTGCATGACCGCCATTTATCACCCCACGTACTGGGTGATGAAGTGGGCGTCATGGGCTACTCGGCCGGAGGAGAAACCGCGCTGATCCTCGCGGGCGCGCAACCTGATCTGGAGCGTTTACGCCGTTACTGCCAGGAGCGGCCGAACGACCGTGACGCTTGCACCACACAGGGCGAGTTGATCGCCGATCGTGACGACCTTGTCCCCAGCGCAGACCCGCGGGTGCATGCATTGCTGCTGCTGGCACCCTTGAGTCTGATGTTCGGACGCCAAACGCTGGCAGATGTCCATGTGCCAGTCCTGCTTTACAGTGGCGATGACGATACGTTGGTGTTCCCGGACAAAAACGCCGATGCGCTCGCACGCAAGTTGCCGGTGGCACCCGAATTCAAAGTGATTGCGGGCGCAGGTCACTTTGTATTCATGGCGCCGTGTACAGACGAGCAAATGGCGATAATGCCCGGTTTGTGCACCGACGCAGACGGTGTTGATCGCGAGGATATACACCGCGACCTGATTGAGGAGGCGGGGCGATTTTTCCGCCAGTCCTTGCAAAGTCCTTCGCCAACAGCCCTGCGCACTGCAGATCAATGACTCAACAGCGCGTGCGCTTTGATAATCCAAGGGTCAACAAGAGTCCCAACACACATAAAACCGCAGCGCAGAAAAAGATCCACGGGTAACCCATGTTCAAGGCAATGGCCCCCATCACCGGCCCCGCGATGGCTAATGCCAGATCGAAAAATACAGCGTAAGCACCCAGCCCGGCGCCCCGGCTGGCGGTGGGCACTTGCTTGACGGCCTCAACCCCCAAGGCCGGATACACCAGTGACAAACCAAACCCGGTCAGCCCGGCACCCGCCAGGGCATATGTGATGGAAGGGGCTTGCCACAACAGGCCGAGTCCCAGGGTTTCTATGGCCATGCATGCAATGGCCACGGTATAGCCACCCAGGCGATTAATGCTGTTGATAAATATCAGCCGCGCCAGGATAAAACACAGACCAAACATACTCAGGCAATACGCGGCGCCTGGCCAGCCACGGTCCAGGTAATACAGGGTGATGAACGTGGTCAGGGTCCCGTAGCCAATCGAGGCCAACATCAGGCTCAGCCCGTGGGGCGCGATCAAGCCGAAAACTGACCAAAAGGGCAGGCGTTTGCCGGGTATGACAGGCGCGGCAACCCGCTTTCGAATTAACCCTAGAGCGCTTAAGGCCAAGGCCAACAGGCCGATGCCCACACTGAAAAAACCCCATTGGTCAACCATCAGCACACCCACGGGGGCGCCAACCGCAATTGCTCCGTATGACGCAATGCCATTCCAGGCGATGGCCCGAGCGGTATGCTCAGAGCCGACTTGGGCGATGCCCCAGCTTATTGTCCCCACGCCGATCAAGCCTTGTGCCACGCCCAGAAAAACCCGCCCCATGAGCAAGATGCTCAGGCTAAGCAGTGGCCATTGCTCCAGCAACACGCCAATGGCGGTCAGCACACCGCTGATGGCGATGCCGCTCAAGCCATAAACAATGGCGGGTTTAGTGCCCAGGCTGTCCACCAGACGGCCAGCAAAGGGGCGGCTGAGCAAGGTGGCGAGGTATTGCGAGGCAATGGCTAAACCTGCGACTACAGCGCTGAAACCAAGCTGATCGTGAACATAGCCGGGCAGAACCGCGATGGGCAAACCAATGCAAAGGAAGGCGATGAAGGTATAAAAAACGATGGACAAAATTTGTAGAGTGACTGACCCGCAAGGTGTGGGCGAGGGGTGTTGCACAGGCATGGCGGGCGTTCCGGCTAACAATCTTCGATGGCGCGCATGATGGCGTGCGCGGGCGATAAAAGAAAGCAGGCTAACTATTTGCTACGAACGTCAGCTCACAAAAAAACCGTCACGAGGACGGTTTTTTTGATGATGCTATTAAGGTCGCAGGGTGCCTTGAATCAGAACACGACGCCTTGGCTACGCAGGTAGTCATCGTACGTGCCGCTGAAGTCGATCACGCCGCTTGGGCTCAACTCAATGATGCGAGTGGCCAACGAGGACACAAATTCACGGTCGTGGCTGACGAAAACCAGCGTACCCGGGTAGTTTTCCAGCGCCAGGTTCAGCGCTTCGATGGATTCCATGTCCAAGTGGTTGGTCGGTTCGTCCATGATCAACACGTTGGCTTTTTGCAGGATCAGCTTGCCGAACAGCATGCGACCTTGCTCACCACCGGAAATCACTTTTACCGACTTGAGAATGTCATCGTTGGAGAACAGCATGCGGCCCAAAGTGCCGCGTACCATTTGCTCGCCTTGAGTCCACTGACCCATCCAGTCGAACAGGGTCATGTCGTCTTCGAAGTCATGTGCATGGTCTTGGGCGTAGTAACCCAGCTCAGCGGCTTCGGTCCACTTCACAGTACCGGCATCCGGAGTCAGTTCGTTGACCAGGGTGCGCAACAAGGTGGTTTTGCCGATACCGTTCGGGCCAATGATCGCTACGCGCTCGCCAGCTTCAACGGTGAAACTGAAGTCCTTGAACAGCGTCTTGCCATCAAAGCCTTTGGCCATCTGCTCGACAATTACAGCCTGACGGTGCAGCTTTTTGTTTTGCTCGAAACGAATGAACGGGCTGACACGGCTCGAAGGTTTGACTTCGGCCAGAGTGATCTTGTCGATCGCCTTGGCGCGGGAGCTGGCCTGCTTGGATTTCGAGGCGTTAGCCGAGAAGCGGCTGACGAACGCTTGCAGCTCGTTGATCTGAGCCTTTTTCTTGGCGTTTTCTGACAGCAGTTGCTCGCGCGATTGGGTGGCGACCGTCATGTACTCGTCATAGTTGCCCGGGAACAGACGCAGTTCGCCGTAGTCCAGGTCAGCCATGTGGGTGCAGACACTGTTCAGGAAGTGTCTATCGTGAGAAATGATGATCATCAGGCTGTTACGCTGCGTCAGAATGTTTTCCAGCCAGCGGATAGTGTTGATATCCAAGTGGTTGGTCGGTTCGTCGAGCAGCAATACTTCAGGATCGGAGAACAGCGCCTGAGCCAGCAGAACACGCAACTTCCAGCCTGGCGAGACTTCGCTCATCGGGCCATTGTGCTGTTCGATACCGATACCCAGACCTAGCAGCAACTCACCGGCGCGCGATTCAGCGGTGTAACCGTCCATTTCGGCGAACTCGGTTTCGAGTTCAGCGACGGCCATACCGTCGTCTTCCGTCATTTCGGGCAGTGAATAGATACGATCGCGCTCGGCCTTGACCTTCCACAGCTCTTCGTGACCCATGATCACGGTGTCGAGCACGGTGAATTCTTCGTAGGCGAACTGATCCTGGCGCAACTTACCCAGACGCACGTTCGGCTCCAGCATGACCTGGCCGCCAGACGGCTCAAGATCATCGCCGAGGATCTTCATGAAAGTGGACTTGCCGCACCCGTTGGCACCGATCAAGCCATAGCGGTTGCCCGCGCCAAACTTGACTGAAACGTTCTCAAAAAGCGGCTTAGCGCCGAATTGCATCGTGATGTTAGCTGTAGAAATCAAAGGGTTATCCTGCGGGGGTTACAGAGTTGCGAGAGGTGCGCCAGTACCTATTTAGTACCCATTTCCGACATTCCGAGCTTGGAAATTTCATTCCAGTCTGAAGCAGAACTGATCCATCTGGCATAGGTGGACAGCAGCATTTGCACGCTATGCCCAAGTTGATTTGCGATGAAAGCAGGATTCATTCCCGTCATCAGGCATAGGGTCGCGTATGTATGGCGGCAATTGTACTGGGGTCGCTCGCGTAACGATAGGGCGATAAGCGCCTGCTTGAAGTGCTTGTGCAGAACGCTGGTCTCGTTGACGAACTCATTTCCCTTGCTGGGAGGGAAAACGTATGGGGAGTGAGCGTGCTGCATTTCACGCGTGGCGCGGTGTTCAGCGTTGGCTTTTGCTTCGGCCAGGGCCTTCATGGCTCGCTCGTTTAGAAGCACCACCCGGACTTTTTTGTTTTTCACACGCTCGCGAATCTGACGATCGGCGACGATCCGGCAAATTCGGGCAGTACGCTTATCTTCGTCTATCTCGTCCCAGCGTAAGGCCATGATTTCGCACGGACGCATCCCGGTGAACATGGCGAACTCGAAATAAGCTGCGTAAATGCGCGTAAAAGGCGATGCCTCTTTGTAGAGATGAGCAATGATCAGCTCCACTTCTGATTGTTCGAAAGGGTCTACGTCCTTATTGAGTCTCTTAGGCAGCTCAATCGACGCCAGCGGATTGCGTTCGATCATGCCATCAAGCACCGCTGTATTCAGAATGGCGCCGAGCCTGTTCATGGCTGAGCGTTTTACCGAAGGCGTGGACCACTTTATCTTCACAATCAGTTTGCGAAGCTCTGCCGATGTTATTTGGTCCACTGGCCGCCTGGCCAAGTGGGGCATCCAGTACAGGTTAAGGCTGCTGAGATAGTTTTTACGCGTTCCTTTGGCGATCTCGCGACTGTCCAGCCAGTCTTGCGCGTACTCAAACAGCGTAGGGCTGGTCGACCGTGAAACTTGTATGGAAGAAGGGAATAACTCGCAATAGCGTTGTTCATCCATAATCCCGAGCTTAATCAAGCTGACTACTTGAGCACGTAAAGCTGTGGCTGACTTGATCCCTTTGGCCGTCTGGGGATAGGGAGTCGTTTCGCAATATCGCCGCCCATTCCAATAGAAGCGGACCCGGATTGAACTGTTAGCGAATTCAACCCCTGCGGGCAGTCCCATAGACTTTCCAGCCATGCTTCATATCTCCTGACACTGTAAAAGATCCGATTGTTAATTTTGTTCCAGACGCCATTAGGGATAACGCCCCGCGCGCGTTTGCTTTCAAGTGCTCGCGCCGTGGTGCCCAGGATTTCAGCCATTTTGGCTTCGGGCACTTTGTCGAAAGGATGTATTTCGGGAAGCTCTTCTGCGGCTTGCATAGGGATACCTCGCCACGCCAGTTAAGGCTGGATAGTTTTTGGAGTAAGGGTTGGGCTTGGAACTGAGGGTTAGCGCTTCATAAACGTCATCCAGTGCGTGTTCACACGCTTGCCGGACTTATGGCCAAACAGAGGCTGCTGATCAGTTAGGGCCAGTATTTCGCTGACCTTTACCTGTGTTTCGTTCCACTTGAAGATCAATACTCCGTCAGTGGCCAACACGCGAAAGCACTCCGCAAAGCCCTTGGCCAAGTCATCGCGCCAGTCATCTGTTAGCAGCCCGTACTTGGCCCGTAG